>NZ_JAHXLB010000015.1:0-42415 GCF_021062735.1 Helicobacter pylori
GATAACTAACATTACCGAAGCAAAAGTTAGCGCTACAAATCAAATTAACACCAATAAGCAAGAAGTTTTAAACAATATCACGCAAGAAAAAAACCAAGCCACAAGCGAGATCACCGAAGCGAAAAAACGATCATTATCAAAACATTGATTTTTTTGAGATTGAATAAGGCGTGTTAAAAACCTACTATAATACCCCTAAAAAATGCGAGTTTTAAAGATGCCTTTATTTGATTTAAAAAGCCCTTATCCACCAGCAGGCGATCAGCCCCAAGCCATAGAAGCTTTAACAAAAAGCTTGAAAAATAACAACCATTATCAAACTCTAGTGGGGGTTACAGGAAGCGGTAAGACTTATACGATGGCCAATATCATCGCTCAAACCAATAAACCCGCTTTGATCATGAGCCATAATAAGACCTTATGTGCACAGCTTTATAGCGAATTTAAGGCGTTTTTCCCGCATAATAGGGTGGAGTATTTTATCTCCCACTTTGATTACTACCAGCCTGAAAGCTATATCCCTAGAAGGGATTTATTCATTGAAAAAGACAGCTCTATTAACGATGATTTGGAGCGTTTGAGATTGAGCGCGACCACCTCACTTTTAGGTTATGATGATGTTATCGTGATAGCGAGCGTTTCGGCTAATTATGGCTTGGGTAACCCTGAAGAATATCTAAAAGTCATGGAAAAAATCAAAGTGGGCGAGAAGCGCGCTTACAAGAGCTTTTTATTAAAGCTAGTGGAAATGGGTTATAGCCGTAATGAAGTGGTGTTTGATAGGGGGAGTTTCAGGGCGACCGGAGAATGCGTGGATATTTTCCCCGCTTATAATGACGCTGAATTTATTAGGATTGAATTTTTTGGCGATGAGATAGAAAGGATTGCTGTCTTTGACGCTTTAGAAAAAAATGAAATCAAGCGCTTGGATTCTGTCATGCTTTATGCAGCCAGTCAGTTTGCCGTAGGGAGTGAGAGATTAAATATAGCCATTAAAAGCATTGAAGATGAGCTCGCTTTAAGATTGAAATTTTTTAAAGAGCAGGATAAAATGCTTGAATACAACCGCCTCAAACAACGCACCGAGCATGATTTAGAAATGATTAGCGCGACCGGTGTGTGTAAGGGCATTGAAAATTACGCGCGCCATTTCACCGGTAAAGCCCCTAACGAAACGCCTTTTTGCTTGTTTGATTATTTAGGGATATTTGAGCGGGAGTTTTTAGTCATTGTGGATGAAAGCCATGTGAGTTTGCCGCAATTTGGGGGGATGTATGCAGGGGATATGAGTAGGAAAAGCGTTTTAGTGGAATATGGTTTTAGATTGCCTAGCGCTTTAGACAACCGCCCTTTAAAATTTGATGAATTTATCCATAAAAATTGCCAATTCCTTTTTGTGTCCGCTACGCCCAATAAGCTCGAATTAGAGCTTTCCAAAAAGAATGTCGCTGAGCAAATCATTCGCCCTACAGGGCTTTTAGACCCTAAATTTGAAGTGCGAGACAGCGATAAGCAAGTCCAGGATTTATTTGATGAAATCAAGTTAGTGGTGGCCAGAGATGAAAGGGTACTCATCACCACGCTCACTAAAAAAATGGCAGAAGAATTGTGCAAATATTATGCTGAATGGGGTTTGAAGGTGCGTTACATGCATAGTGAAATTGATGCGATTGAAAGAAATCACATCATCCGCTCTTTAAGGCTTAAAGAATTTGACATTTTAATAGGGATCAATCTTTTAAGAGAAGGGCTGGATTTGCCTGAAGTCTCTTTAGTAGCGATCATGGATGCGGATAAAGAAGGGTTTTTAAGGAGCGAAACAAGCCTCATTCAAACCATGGGGCGAGCCGCTAGAAACGCTAATGGCAAGGTTTTATTATACGCTAAAAAGATCACTCAAAGCATGCAAAAAGCCTTTGAGATCACTAGTTACAGGCGCGCTAAGCAAGAAGAGTTCAATAAAATCCATAATATCACCCCTAAAACCGTTACTCGTGCTTTAGAAGAGGAATTGAAATTAAGAGACGATGAGATTAGAATCGCTAAAGCCTTAAAAAAGGACAAAATGCCTAAAAGTGAAAGGGAAAAAATCATTAAAGAATTGGATAAAAAAATGCGAGAATGCGCGAAAAATTTGGATTTTGAAGAAGCGATGCGCTTGAGAGACGAAATCGCTCAATTAAGAACGCTTTAAAAACTATAAGTGTAGTTGAAATAAACCGAGTAATTGCGCCTGAAATCAACTTGGTATAACAAGCTGTTGATCCCGTATTCTAAAAATCGTAAAACCTTGAGGACATCTCCACTATTATTGCTAATGTTATTCATGGAATAATAATGGTTAAAATAATAAGTGGGGATTTTAATCCCAAAGCCAAATTGGTTGCGCTTATTCCCTAAACGAACCCCTAAATTTACCAAAAATTGGAAACCATTTGGATCCACTTTCCCGCCAAAAGTGTCTAAAAGAAGCGCTTGATACAATAACGCATCGCTCAATCTGCCATACACTCCAGCAAAAGCAATCCCTAGATTGAACCCGGCAAAAAACTTATCCCCATTATAAGCGTTAAACAATAAATCCATATAAGTGCCGTAAGTGGAAATGATGACAGACTGCGATTCTTGAGCGCCATAAAGAGAGGCGCTCAAATCATAAAATAGCCCCCACCTGAAGCCAAACCACTTCGTTTCTTCATGCTTACCCACCCATTTATAGCCTACCTGAACGCCAAAACCATTAGACACATACGAATTTTTAAAAACAGGGCTTAAGCCATCGCTAAAAATAATCTGGCTTTTATTGAATTGTTGGGATAAATTCAAGTTGCTGTAGTTGTGCTGAATGCTCCCCAACTGATACCCAAGCCCCAAATAAAACGCCGATCTATCCGCATAGCGTTTGATGGGCGAAACCACCTTTTTATTAAAAAAAGTGTAATCCCCTTTAGTCAAAACATCTTTAAAACCCTCTGCATTAAGTGTGCAAGAAAGCCCTAAAATTAAACATAACGCTCGTTTCAAAAAACCCCTTATTAAAACTTCAATTTTTTACCGCTTATTTTATAGTTTTGTTTTTGTAAAAACGCGCCTTATTCAAACACCCTTTTAAAAATCGCCCCCACATTTTTAGTGTAATACCCGTAATCAAAACATGCTTTGATTTCATCATCGCTCAAATATTTTTTCAAGCGTTCATCGTTGAGTAGGGCGTTTAAAAACAAATTTTCATCAGCGTTTTTAAAAGCGCCTTGTTGCAAAACCTCCCATATTTTCATCGCATTTTCTTGCACGATAGAATAGCTTTCTTCTCTGCTCAAACCTTTTTTAGGCAATTCCAATAACACCCGTTGCGAAAAGACTAGCCCCCCACTCAAAGCTAAATTTTTAAGCATGTTTTTAGGATAAACCACCAAATTTTCAATCACGCTGTTCAGGCGGCTGAGCATAAAATCGCTCGTGATAAACAGATCGGGTAATGCAAAACGCTCCACAGAGCTATGGCTCATGTCCCTTTCATGCCATAAGGCGACATTTTCTAGCATGGGGGTAGTAAAAGAGCGAATCACCCTGCAAAGCCCGGTGATATTCTCGCTCAATATGGGGTTTCTTTTGTGAGGCATCGCAGAGCTCCCTTTTTGCCCTGTTGAAAAAGCTTCTTCCACTTCATAGACTTCACTGCGTTGCAAATGGCGGATATTGATAGCGATTTTTTCACAACTGCTCGCTAAAAGAGCCAGATCGCATGCAAGCCTAGCGTAGCGGTCTCTTTGAATGACTTGATTGCTGATATTGGCGGTTTTTAAGCCTAAAAACTCGCACGCTAATTCTTCTAATTCTAAAGGGGCGTGCGCGAAATTCCCCATAGCCCCACTGATCGCTCCCACGCTGATAAATTCCATTGTTAAATCTAAGGCTTTTAAATGCCGTTTGATTTCATCAGCAAAAAGGGCTAACACTAAGCCAAAAGTAATGGGTTCGCCAAACACCCCATGGCTTCTGCCTACCATTAGCGTGTCTTTATGCTCTAAAGCCCTGTTTTTAAGGGTTTCATAGAGGTTTTTAACGCCTTTTTGAATGAGTTTTAAGCTTTTTGTCATCAATAACGCCATAGCCGTATCAATGCAATCGCTAGAAGTGATCCCATAATGAAAGAAGCGGGATTCTTCGCCCAAGCTTTCAGCCACGCAAGTGGTGAAAGCGATTAAATCATGTTTGGTGGTTTTTTCAATTTCTTTGATGCGCTCAAGGTTGAATGCCGCTTTAGCACAGATTTTTTCACAATCGCTATCTTGGATTCGCCCAAGCTTGTTCCACGCCTTAACGACAGCTTTTTCCACTTCTAAATAGGTTTCAAACTTGGTTTGCTCATTCCATAGGGCTTTCATTTCTTCATTCGCATAGCGTTCTAACACCGACAATCCTTAAAATCAAAATGGGATTTATGTTACTTTAAAGGGGTTTAAAAAGTCAAGGGGGAAAATCATACAAGACGCCAAAAAGCGCCTTGATTTAATGGAAGGGTTATACTTTAGCTTCTTCTCTGCGTTGCAAGTATTCCCAACGCTCATTCACATCTTTTTGCAATTCTTCAATAATGTGTTCGTTTTCCTTTTTGAAAAGGTGTTTGAAGCGTTTTTGAGCCCCTAAATAATCCCTTACAGGAATGATATTTCTTGGGCGGTAAGTGATTTTCAATTCCCTGCCATTAAAGATTTCAAATAAAGGGAACATCAAGCTATCCACAGCCATATCCGCTAATTCAATGGTTTTATTGGATTCAAATTTCCATTCAGTCGTGCATGGGCTAAGAGCGTTGATGAAGCAAGGCCCTTCAGTGTCTAGCGCGGTTTTAATCTTTTTGTTCATGTCTTTCCATTTGTTAGGCGAGAGCTGCGCCACATAAGGGACTCCATGGCTTGCCATGATATTGACGATGTCTTTTTTCTTTTCTTTTTTACCAAAGCTCACCGATCCTGCTGGCGTGGTAGAAGTGCTAGCCCCTAATGGCGTAGAGCCGCTTCTTTGACCGCCGGTATTGGCGTAGTTTTCATTATCTAGGCAAATGTAAGTCATGTCATGCCCTCTTTCCATGCAACCGCTGATGAATTGAAGACCAATATCATAACTAGCCCCATCGCCCCCAAACGCCACAAATTTTGGTTTTTGACCTTGATAGCGGCCCTTATTCACTAGCGCTTTATACATCGCCTCCACCCCTGAAATCGCCGTAGAGCCGTTTTCAAAACCAATATGGATCCAAGGCACATCCCATGAAGTGTGAGGATACACAGCCGAGCATACCTCTAAACAACCGGTAGAATTGCCTAAAACAATAGGCCCATCTACAGCGTTTAAAACTTCGCGCACAATAATGCCATGCCCGCAGCCCGGACAAAGCAAGTGCGAGCCTTGAAATTTTTCAGCGCTTTGGCTAAAACCTTTGAGTGTTTTGACTTCTTTTACCATGATATTTCCTTTTTAAAAAAAGCTCATTTTAGGGCCGTGCAAGCCTACGAATTGTTGGGTAGGGTGCGTGAGCGTGCCTTTAAGAGCGTCTTCATTGATTTCTTCAAAAATTTCGCATAAATGCGCGATTGTCATATCCCTTTCACCTAAACCATAAATGTAGTTAGACACCACGGGGTGTTTAGTCCCTTGCGTTTGATACACCGCGCTCGTTACCTCATTAAACATCGCCCCCATAGCACCCGCTGGAGAGCTTTTGTCTAAAATCGCTAAAGCTTTAAGATTTTTCAAATCCTGCCCTAATCTTTCATAAGGGAAGGGGCGTAAGGAGTGGATGGTAGCCACGCCGGCCTTAATGCCTTTTTTACGCATTTCTTTAGCCGCTACGATCGCTGATTCATAAGTAGTGCCTAACGCAAAGATAGCGATTTCAGCGTCTTCTAGCTGGAAAGTTTTAGTCAAATGGTATTGTCTGCCTGTGAGTTTAGCGAAATCATTAAACACTTCTTCAATCACAGAAGACGCGCTCATGATCGCGTGGTGGAGTTGGGCTTTATGCTCATAATGCCATTCTTCTTCAGCTTGTGCACCATAGCTTACCGGTTTATCAAAATCCAAAAGGGAATGTTTGGTTTGGTATTCACCTACGAATTGGTAAGCCACTGCATCGCTCAAAGGGCGGACATTTTGCACGGTGTGCGAGCATAAAAAACCATCTTGATTGACAATAGTAGGCACACGCACCTTTTGATGCTCTGCGATTTTAAACGCCATTAAAGTGAAATCATAAGCTTCTTGAGGGTTGCATGTGCATAAACTGATCCAGCCAGAATCCCTACTCAAATACATATCAGAATGATCGCCATGGATATTTAAAGGGGCTGCTAGAGCGCGATTGACTAAATTCAAAACGATAGGCAAACGCATGCCAGAAGCCTGGTATAAAACCTCTACCATTAACGCCAAACCTTGAGAGCTAGTCGCAGTGCTGACCCTTCCACCTGCAGCTGCAGCTCCCACGCATGCGCTCATGGCGGCATGCTCAGATTCCACTAAAACAAACTCGCCATCAACATAGCCATTATCCTTAAACGAGCCATAATTTTGCACAATGGGCGTTGATGGGGTGATAGGATAGGCTGCAATGACATCAATTTGAACCTGTCTTAAAGCATTAGAGCTAGCGGTATTGCCATCCCACACTTCTATCTCTTGTAATTCAATACTTCTTGCCATATTTTTTCCTTATGATTTTTTCTTTTCTTGTTTTTGCGGCCATTGAGTGAGGGCGGTAGCGGGCTCAATTTGCTCTTCAAACATCCATAGGGATTTAGGGTTAGTGGGGCAGACATCCACGCACACGCCACAGCCTTTACAATGAGAATAATCCACGCCTTTTAACTTGCCCTCTCTTGAAAGAATGGCAGCGTCTGGGCAATAAACCCAACAATTAAAGCAATTGATGCAAATATTATTGTTATGCACAGGCTTAGCCACGCGCCAATGAGCCACTGAAGTGGTGAAGTAGCTTTGCTCGGTGTAATGGCGCTCATCGTTGTGTTTTTCCATTTCGCTTTGCGCGTTTTTTTCAAAAGGGAAGAGCACCGCTCCCATTTCAAATTCATTCCAATCTTTCAT
Source organism: Helicobacter pylori (assembly GCF_021062735.1). Lineage (GTDB taxonomy): Bacteria > Campylobacterota > Campylobacteria > Campylobacterales > Helicobacteraceae > Helicobacter > Helicobacter pylori_DN. Next base: position 7,108 of record NZ_JAHXLB010000015.1, read on the forward strand.
CTTTAATCCTTAATGTTATTGAACTTCTTCATAAGCTCTTTGGATAGCGAGCATGTTAGCGTCAATGACTTCTTGCGTGAGTTTTTTGCCTAAAACTTTCTTAAAAGCTTCTTTAAAAGCCCCAATTTCAAGCATGCCAGACACTTTCATTAACGCCCCTAGCATGGGCGTGTTAGGGATGGGGCGTTTTAAGGTTTCCATAGAGATTTTTAAACAATCCACTAAAAACACCTTACGGGTTTTTAATTCAGGTTTTTTTTCAAACAATTCTTCTTTGTTAAGATAGCTGGTGATGATATAGGTCGTGTCTTCTTTTTCATTAGCGAAGATGTTTTCAATGAAAACCAAACCAGGGTCAATCACCAGCACATAATCAGGCTGCATGAAGCGCTCATGGTTTAAAATAGGCTCATCATCAACGCGGTTATAAGCCATCATAGCAGCCCCCCTTTTAGCTGAACCATAGGAAGCGAACGCTTGCACTTCTTTGCCTGTTTTTGAAATCACATCAGCCAATCCTTTAGCACCGGTGATAGCGCCTTGACCAGCTCGCGCATGCCATCTAATTTGAAACATGGTAATATGTCTCCTTAATATCGTATAAAATAAATTGAATTTAGCCCAAATATTATACAAGAAAAACTATTAATGTGTCTTATAACAATATCTTTTTAGGAATTTTTATAGGAAAATGGGGGCATACTTACAAGAATTATGGCTATTTTATGGCTATTTATTCTAAAAAGATAGGCGTTCTTAATAAAAACCACTAATATTTATTTTAAACTTTGTTATTATTAGGGCGTGATTTGATCTTAATCTATTAGGGCAAGTGTGGGGCAGGATAACAAAAGGAATTGGGTTATGAATAAAACAACGGTTAAAATATTGATGGGCATGGCGTTATTATCATCGCTTCAAGCCGCAGAGGCAGAGCTTGATGAAAAATCAAAAAAACCTAAATTTGCGGACAGGAATACATTTTATTTAGGGGTTGGGTATCAGCTTAGCGCGATCAACACATCTTTTAGCACCGAGTCTGTAGATAAATCGTATTTCATGACCGGCAATGGCTTTGGTGTGGTGTTAGGGGGGAAATTTGTGGCTAAAACGCAAGCTGTAGAGCATGTGGGTTTCCGTTACGGGTTGTTTTATGATCAGACTTTTTCTTCTCACAAATCCTATATTTCTACCTATGGTTTGGAATTTAGCGGTTTGTGGGACGCTTTCAATTCGCCAAAGATGTTTTTAGGGTTAGAGTTTGGCTTAGGCATCGCTGGGGCGACTTACATGCCAGGAGGGGCTATGCATGGGATTATCGCTCAAAATTTAGGCAAAGAAAATTCGCTTTTCCAATTGCTTGTGAAAGTGGGTTTTCGTTTTGGCTTTTTACACAATGAAATCACTTTCGGGTTGAAATTCCCTTTCATTCCTAACAAAAGAACTGAAATTATTGATGGCTTGAGTGCGACTACTTTATGGCATCGCTTACCGGTCGCTTATTTCAATTATATCTATAATTTTTAGATATAGTTATTTAGAGGTTTTAGATTTGACAAAATCAATTAACTCTCGTGTGTCTATGGTTAGGGTTAAGAATTGCTGATAAGTGGTGATCCACTTGCCCCCTTTCCCATACAAATGATACCCATCGCCCCCACCTAAAAAGTTAAAAAACGCATCCGCTCGCACGCTCACCCATTTATTTTTATAAACATAATAAAGCCCTATCATGTCAAAATTAGGGGCTCTATACCATGGCAATCCGGTATAAAGGGATTGGCCATAAGTGGCGTAAAAGTGCATTTGGGGTTTGTTGGAAAAATAGTATCTGTTAAAAATCCCAAAGCCTTTGTATTGCGCTTGGGCGTAAAATTCCCCCCCAAAGCTGTTATAAAATTGAGCGTTTCTACACTCGCTAGCGTAACGCACGCAATAATGGGTTTGAGACGACTGCGTGCCAAAAGTCATAAAAATATTATCCATATAAGGCATGAGATTTTTAAAATCCGCTTTTAAATAAGCATGGTAATAAACCCTGTCTAAAATGGTAGGGTTAGAGTATTTCCCTATTTCTCCGCCTTGTGGGTTATTTTTTTGACTGAAATAGGGGTAGCCATTAGGCCATTGTGGGGTTACATCGCCTGGTTTTAAGTAGGAATTACCGCCGTAAGGGTAATTATCTCCCATGCTATGATGGCTGGCGTTATGAAAAATGACAAGCTGTCCCCCCAAACCTAAATACCCTTTAAGAAACTGAAATTCTGAAGAAATAAAATACAAGAATTGATCAAAATCGTAATTTTTCTTTTTGGGCTGGTTGTTCCAATTACGCCCCCCATACCAATCAACAACGCCCTCAAACCACCCGTTCCACCAGCGATTAGGATCATAAGCTGGTTTGAATTGAAACGCTCCTCCCCTAAAAGTAGGGTCTATAAACCAAAAAAGTTTTTTAAAAGCGCTTAAAGGGTAATGCCCTATTTGATAGCTTCGTGGCACAATGCCTAAAAAAAACCTCAAATTTTTCCCTATGTATTGGTAATACATCGTAACCCCCCATGAATAAGGGAAATAACTATAATGCGTGTGTAAATTTTGAATGAACCACGCTCCAAACATCAAGGCCTGTCTTTTGTCTAATTGAACGCCAATTTGAGGCATGAGACGACCTTGCATTTTGGTTAGGCTATTCCAATAGGGGTTGTTGGCTGGGGCCACTAAATTGAAATTAAAGCTCATAAACTTCAAGTCATAGACAAAACTAGCTGCTTTTATTAGGGGTGGTGTTAAAAAACCTGAAAATAACAACGCGCAAAGAGATTTTTTTAAGAAAATCAAATTAGAATACAGCCCCTTTCATCATCTTTTAAAATTGTAGCATTTAAAATAGTAGCACTTTAAAGACAAGACACGATTTTAAATTAATTTTCATTAAAAACAGCATAAAAACCAAAAACAAAACCCTTTCAAGTTCGGTTTTTTTTGGATAAAATAGCTTTTAAAAAGGGCGTTTAATTTTTATGACTTCAGCTTCAAGCCATTCTCTTAAAGAACAAGATTTTCATATCCCTATCGCTTTTGCTTTTGATAAGAATTATCTCATTCCTGCGGGCGCGTGTATTTATTCCTTGCTAGAAAGCATCGCTAAAGCCAATAAAAAAATTCGTTACACCCTATACGCTTTAGTGGTAGGTTTGGATGAAGAAGATAAAGCAAAGCTCCACCAAATTACAGAGCCTTTTAAAGAATTTGCTGCTTTAGAAGTGAAAGACATTGAACCTTTTTTAGACACCATCCCTAACCCTTTTGATGAGGATTTCACCAAGCGTTTTTCTAAAATGGTGTTAGTGAAGTATTTTCTAGCGGATTTGTTCCCCAAATATTCCAAAATGGTGTGGAGCGATGTGGATGTCATCTTTTGCAATGAATTTAGCGCTGATTTCTTAAACATTAAAGAAGATGATGAGAATTATTTTTATGGGGTTTTAGAAGTTGAAAAGCACCACATGATGGAAGGGTTTTTGTTTTGTCATTTAGATTACCAGCGCAAGAAAAATTTCACCTTAAGAATGCATGATCTTTTAAAGGGGAATGAGGCTAAAGGGGAGTTGGATTTTACGAAATGGTGTTGGCCTAACATGAAAGCTTTAGGGATTGAATATTGCGTTTTCCCTTATTATTACACCATTAAAGATTTTTCTAATGCGTATTTAAACGAGAATTACAAGAAAACCATTTTAGAGGCGCGAGAAAACCCTACCATTATCCACTATGACGCTTGGTGGGGGGCGGTGAAGCCTTGGGACTATCCTTTTGGTTTAAAAGCGGATTTGTGGCTGAACGCTTTGGCTAAAACCCCATTTATGAGCGATTACACTAAGAAAATGCACACCAATGAGAGCTTTTATACCACAAAAATGGCTGAGCAGCATTATTTTTCTTCAGTAAAGTCTTCAAAAGAAATTGTTTTTAAAGCTCCGTATTTGTTTTTCAAATCGTATTTGTTTGTTGTGTTTAAAGAAAGGAAAATCCATTCAAGAGTTTTTGAATTAACTTGTAATTTAGTGAAAAAATTTTTCAATAAGCTTATTTATTTTGTGTTTTTGATGCCTAAAGCGTTAGCTAAAAGGGTGGTTAGTAAGATCCTTAGAGTTTTAGGGCTTCATGGGATTGTTAAAAAAATCCTAATCAAACTCAAGCTTTTAAGAAAGGGCTAGAGTAAAGGGGTTAAAACCTTTCTTTAAATTAATTTTCATTAAAAACAGCATAAAAACCAAAAACAGAACCCTTTCAAGTTCGGTTTTTTTTGGATAAAATAGCTTTTAAAAAGGGCGTTTAATTTTTATGACTTCAGCTTCAAGCCATTCTCTTAAAGAACAAGATTTTCATATCCCTATCGCTTTTGCTTTTGATAAGAATTATCTCATTCCTGCGGGCGCGTGTATTTATTCCTTGCTAGAAAGCATCGCTAAAGCCAATAAAAAAATTCGTTACACCCTATACGCTTTAGTGGTAGGTTTGGATGAAGAAGATAAAGCAAAGCTCCACCAAATTACAGAGCCTTTTAAAGAATTTGCTGCTTTAGAAGTGAAAGACATTGAACCTTTTTTAGACGCTATCCCTAACCCTTTTGATGAGGATTTCACCAAGCGTTTTTCTAAAATGGTGTTAGTGAAGTATTTTTTGGCGGATTTATTCCCCAAATATTCTAAAATGGTGTGGAGCGATGTGGATGTTATCTTTTGCAATGAATTTAGCGCTGATTTCTTAAGCATTAAAGAAAATGATGAGAATTATTTTTATGGGGTTTATGACAAAATATACCCGTATGAAGGCTTTTTTTATTGCAACTTAACTTACCAGCGAAAAAATCAATTTTGTAAAAAAATATTGGAAATCATACGCGCGCAAAAAATAGATAAAGAACCGCAATTGACAGAATTTTGTCGTTCAAAGATCGCACCATTAAAAATAGAGTATTGCATTTTCCCACACTATTATAGTCTTTCTGAAGAACATTTAAAGGGCGTGGCCAATGCAATTTATCATAACACCATTAAACAAGCCCTAAGAGAACCTATCGTTATACAATATGACTCTCATCCTTATTTTCAAATCAAGCCTTGGACATATCCTTTTGGTTTAAAAGCGGATTTATGGCTGAACGCTTTGGCTAAAACCCCATTTATGAGCGATTGGTCTTATTTGATTACAGGGGGTGGGGAGATAGGTGGAGAAAAATGGCACCACTACCATAGCATTGCCGCTTATCATTACTACTTTCCTTTATGGAAAGCAGAAGAACAGATTGCCCATGACGCTTTTAAGACATTTTTAAAACATTATTTTTTACACATTCATGAGATTCCCCAAAACGCAAGGCGAAGACTATTCAAATATTGCATTTCAATACCGCTCAAGAGTTTTATTAGTAAAACCCTTAAAATTTTAAAACTCCATGCACTGGTGAAAAAAATCCTAATCCAACTCAAGCTCTTAAAAAAGAGCTAGAGCCAAAACTTTTAATCAAACGATTTTTTCATGTCAATCACATAGCGGAATTTCGCTTTCCCATGGGTTAGGTTATGATAAGCGGTGTCAATATCCTTGCCTAAAATCAAATCCACTTCAGGGTAAATATTGTGTTTGATAGAAAAATCCATCATCTCTTGGGTTTCTTTAATGCCCCCAATCAATGAGCCATAAACCTTGCGATTGCCCAAATGGATAAATTCAAAAACATTGAGTGCTGGAGCAACTTCTACAGGAGGGAGCCCTACAAGGGCTAATTCGCCACTATAAGTTAAGAGCTTGAGATAGTCTTTTAAATCGTAATGGGTAGGAATGGTTGAAATGATAAAATCCAATTCTTCTTTGCATTGTTTGGGGTCTGTGTAGAAATGTTTGACCCCCATGCTTAAAGCGTCCTGCTTTTTGTGTTCGTTTCTTGCAAAAACGCTCACTTCAGCCCCCATAGCCACAGCGTATTTGACCGCCATGCTTCCTAGCCCACCAAACCCAGCGACGCCCACTTTTGTGCCTTTAGTAACCTTAGAAAATTTTAAGGGCGAATAAGTGGTGATGCCTGCGCAAAGCAAGGGGGCTACTTTTTCTAAAGGAGCGTTTTTATCTACGCTAATCACATAGTTTTCATCCACGACAATATTATTAGAGTATCCGCCCATGTGGGGTTCGTTGCCATGGAAAGAATCCAAACAATCATAAGTAAATACCACTTTGGCACAAAATTGCTCTTGGTGTTCTTTACAGGGCTTACACGCCTTGCATGAATTGACAAAACAGCCCACGCCCACCACATCGCCAACCTTAAATTTCTTAACTTCCTTACCCGCTTCTTTGATGACCCCAGCAATTTCATGCCCAGGAACCATAGGGTAAATGCCTTCTTTCCATTCGCTATAAGCGCTATGAATATCGCTATGGCAAATCCCTGCATAAAGAATGTCAATCAACACGTCTTTAGGGCCTACAGCATGGCGGCTAAAATCATGGGGTTTGAAATGCCCGTCTTTAGAAAAAATAGCAAAACCTTTAGATGGAACTCTCATTAAAACTCCTTGTTTTATTAAAATACCGCTATTGTATCGTTTTTATGGTTTGCTTATGTTTTTATAGGTTTAACTAATTTTATAGCTGTTGGTTATATGGTATCGTTGTTTGGCGCACTCAAACACACCCCTTGTATAAGCCCGCTTCTATCTTAACGCTGCTATATCTTATCATGCAGTAAATAATTCTCTAACGCAATGCCCGCCCCATCAAGTCCCGGAGTTTTTTTCAGCACGACATGCACAGGGATAGAAGCGAGAAACGCTCCCATGCGCCCTTTCGTTTCAAAACGCGCTCTAAAGGGCGAAGTTTTAAAATAATCAATGAATCGTGGGATAATCCCCCCACACAAATACACGCCCCCTCTAGCCCCCAAAGTGAGAGCCACATCAGCAGCGAGCGTGCCTAGCATGGAGCAAAAAGTGTCCAAAGTCAATCGGCATATAGGGTAATCCCCATTCAAAGCGCGTTCGCTAATGATTTGTGGGGTTAATTCAGCCTTGCTTAACTTCGCCACTTTTTCTAAGCCTTTGCGTTTAGACAGGGCTTCATAAATCAACACCAAACCGCTTCCGCTCAAAAACCTTTCCGCACTCACATGATTGAATTTAGAGCGGGCGTATTGCCACACTAAAATTTCTAAATCATCAAAAGGGGCAAAGCTCACATGCCCCCCTTCACCGGGCAAGACTTTTAAAGAGCCATCGCCATTTTGGATAAGAGTGCTTACCCCAAGCCCAGTTCCTGGCCCTAAAATCGCTTTAGGAGCGTTGATCTCACATTTAATCCCGCCTATTTGAGCCAGATCGTTTTCTTGCATCGCGCTAATGGCATAGGCTTGCGCGACAAAATCATTGATGACAAGCAATTTTTTTAAATTCAAACATTGCCGTGTCGTTTCAATAGAAAAAGTCCAGTGGTTGTTAGTCATTTGGACAAAATCCCCCATAATGGGCGTAGCCACCGCAAAAGAGCCATAAGTAGGGTGCAGTTTAAGGCTTTCTTTGCATTTAGAAAGATAAAATCGCACCGCATCGCTCAAGCTTTCAAAATCTTTGCATGGCAAGACTTCAATGCATTCAATCTGTCGTGGGGCGACTTCCAAGCCAAAGCGTGCGTTCGTGCCGCCAATATCGGCTAATAGTCTTGGGTAAGTTTCAGTTTTTGGCATAAAACACCTCCGTGGTAACTTTTTGAGAATGTAAAATCCGAGCGATCGGCAGAGAATAGGGAGCGTTTTCTTTTAAAGCTTTTTCTAAAACCCCCCTTTTTTCTACCCCACTAATGCTTAAGAAAAGTTTTTCGCAATTTTCTAAGGCGTTAACAGACATGCTCAGGCGTTCATAAGGAGCGTTAATTGGCTTAGTCAAGACGATATTTTCTTTTTCTTCGTTTAAAAAAGCGCTCGTTTCGGGAAAGAGGCTAGCCGTATGCCCATCAGTCCCCATGCCCAAAATGGCTAAATGGGGCTGTTTGAAATGCTGGTTAGCAAAATGAAAAAGCGCGTTTGTATCGCTAGAAATCTTTTCAGGCAAAAGCGGGATGAAAGAAGCTTTTAAGGCGTTATTTTGCAACAAGTAGTCGTGCAATAATTTAGTGTTGCTATCATCATGGCTTGTGTCTATAATGCGTTCATCTACCAAACTGATTAAACACTCATGCCATTTGAGATCTAAAACGCTCAATTTTTGCAACAAACTAATGGGCGAACGGCCCCCAGAAAAAGCGATAGAAACTTGATGGTGCTTTTTTAAGGCGGTGTTAAAAAATTCTTTAAAACGCTCTATTAAAGCCTTGTGGCAATCTTTCAAATTTTCAAATTCAAACAATTGATAACCCATGAAATCCCTTTTATTGATAGAGTGGTTTTAAAAATTCTAATTCGTTTAAATTGTGGCTTTCATAGGAATATAAGGGCGTGGCATTATTCATAAAACCCTCTATGAGCGTGTCAATAAAAACCCATGACGCTTCTAATTCCAACTGGTGGGCGAAATTATTGTGGTTATTTTGTATCGCATCATAGAGCAATTTAGCGTAGGGCTGTAAAAATTCTTGTTTGTTATGGGTTTCTAAAATAAGGGGGTTTTGATGATCTTGTAGGGTGAGGGTGATTTTATCTTGAGAGAGAAAAAATTCTAGCGTATTGATTGCGTTAAAATGGATTTTCACGCTCGCTTGGTTGCGGGGCATTTTTTTAGCGTGCTTAAGGTAGAAAGGCACGCCTTTAAATTTAGGCGTATCCAAAAAGGCTTTAATAGCGATAAAAGTCTCTGTTTGGCTCTCTTTATGGACCTTATTTTCATCTCTATAGCCTTGATACTGGGCCCGAATAACCTGTTTTTTAAAATCTTTAGGGGGTTGTAAGGTTTTTAAAACTTTGATTTTTTCTTTCCTCAAATCCTTTAAGTCGTTGGGTAAGTCTGTAGCGATAAGGGATAAAACTTGCAAGAGATGGTTTTGAACCATATCCCTTAAAGCCCCGATTTTATCGTAAAATTCGCCCCTTTCTTCCACCCCTAAAGTCTCATATACGCAGATTTCAACCGCACTGATTTGATCCCATAAAATGTTTAAGATAGGGTTATTTAAGCGCAATTCAAGGATATTTTGAACGCCCTTTTTCCCTAAATAATGATCGATTCTAAAGATTTGTTCTTCTTTAAAAAAAGCGCTAATGCTTTGGAAAATCTCTTTACAAGTCTTTAAATCATGCCCTAAAGGCTTTTCTAAAATCAAGCGAGTGTTAGTGTGATTGAGCGCGTTTTGGGCTAAATGTTGGGCGGTCGTTGCAAAAAAACTAGGCGAGATAGAAAAGTAGAAAATCAAGGGTTTATTTTTTGTAGCGATTTTACTCAATTCTTCAAAGTCTTTAGGGTTATCCAAACGGATGTGCAAATAACTGATATGGGCTAAAAATTCCTCACCCTTTTGTCTTGAATGCAACTGCGTTTTTTCACAAAGGAGCGCTAAAAATTCTTCATTGGATAGTTCCTTGCGCCCCGATGCGATAATTTTAGAATCTTTTTTAAAACCATAATGAGTATAAATTTCATAGAGCGAAACAAAGAGCTTTCGCATGGCTAAATCCCCAGTCGCACCAAAAAGAACCAAATCAAAATCCAACATCAATAACCCTTTTAGAGTGTTTTTAAGTTATTATTATATATTAAATCTTAATTGAAGGGGTGTTCATGCCTAAGCATTCTTTAGAACAAATCAAAGAAAAAATTACAGAGCGTAGCAAAAAAACCAGAGAGCTTTATTTAGAAAATATCTTTAACCCTAAAAACCAGCCCAAGATTGAGAGCTTGGGTTGCGCGAATATTGCACATGTTACAGCGAGCATGCCAGAGCATTTAAAGATGCCTTTAGGTTCGCATAAAAGAAAGCATTTTGCGATTATCACCGCTTATAACGACATGCTTTCAGCCCACCAACCTTTTAAAAATTACCCTGACTGGATTAAAAAAGAGTTGCAAGAGCATAACGCTTATGCGAGCGTCGCTAGTGGGGTGCCAGCGATGTGTGATGGTATCACGCAGGGTTATGATGGAATGGAATTGAGCTTGTTCAGTAGAGATGTGATCGCCTTAAGCACCGCCGTAGGGTTAAGCCATAATGTTTTTGACGGGGCGTTTTTTTTGGGCGTGTGCGATAAAATCGTGCCAGGCTTGCTCATAGGAGCGTTAAGCTTTGGGAATTTAGCGAGCGTGTTTGTGCCAAGCGGGCCTATGGTGAGCGGGATAGAAAATTATAAAAAAGCCAAAGCACGCCAAGATTTTGCAATGGGAAAGATCAACAGAGAAGAGCTTTTAAAAGTGGAAATGCAAAGCTATCATGATGTGGGCACTTGCACTTTTTATGGCACGGCTAATTCTAACCAAATGATGATGGAGTTTATGGGGTTGCATGTGGCTAATTCTAGCTTTATCAACCCTAATAACCCCTTACGGAAGGTTTTAGTAGAAGAGAGCGCGAAAAGATTAGCGAGCGGGAAAGTTCTGCCTTTAGCCAAACTCATTGATGAAAAAAGCGTTCTTAACGCTCTCATAGGCTTAATGGCAACCGGAGGTTCTACTAACCACACTTTGCATTTGATCGCTATCGCTAGATCGTGTGGGGTGATTCTCAATTGGGACGATTTTGACGCTGTTTCTAACCTCATACCCCTTTTAGCTAAAGTCTATCCTAACGGATCAGCGGATGTGAACGCTTTTGAAGCGTGTGGGGGCTTAGCGTTTGTGATTAAAGAATTGCTAAAAGAGGGGCTTTTATTTGAAGACGCTCATACCATTATGGATACAGAAACGCAAAAAGGCATGCAAAATTACACCAAAACCCCCTTTTTAGAAAACGACCACTTGGTGTATAAAGACGCTGTTAATCATAGCTTGAATACGGACATTTTACGCCCTGTTAGCGAGCCTTTTGCCGCTAATGGGGGGCTTAAAATCTTAAAGGGTAATTTGGGGCGGGCCGTGATTAAAATCTCAGCCATTAAAGATGAGCATAGGAAAGTTAAGGCTAGAGCGATTGTTTTTAAAACCCAAAGCGAATTTTTAGAACGCTTTAAAAATAAAGAATTAGAAAGGGACTTTGTGGCGGTCTTGCCTTTCCAAGGACCTAAGTCTAACGGCATGCCAGAATTGCACAAACTCACCACGAATTTAGGGGCTTTACAGGATATGGGTTACAAGGTCGCACTGGTTACGGATGGGCGCATGAGCGGGGCGAGCGGGAAAGTGCCTAGCGCGATCCATTTAAGCCCTGAGGGAGCGTTAAACGGGGCGATCATTAAGATTAAAGATGGCGATTGGATAGAATTAGACGCTCCTAATAACGCTTTGAATGTGCTTGAAAAGGATTTTGAAAATAGAGGTATCAACCCCTTGTTTTTAGAAACCTTAAAAAATTTAGAAAAGCCTACTTTTGGGCTGGGCAGGGAATTATTTACAAGCTTGAGATTGAATGTTAATACCGCTGAAGAGGGTGGCATGAGTTTTGGTATAAAGGTATAAAAATATAAAGGAGATAAAATGCAAGATAAAATAATAGAGGTTTTACAAATCAGCCCCATTGTCCCTGTGGTGGTAATTGAGGATATAAAAGACGCTGTGCCTTTAGCGCAAAGCCTGATAGAGGGGGGTATTCCAATCATAGAAGTTACTTTGCGCTCCAGTTGCGCTTTAGAGGCCATAGAGCTTATCGCTAAGAATGTGCCAAAAATGCGTGTGGGTGCTGGCACGATCTTAAATCTTACTCAATTAGAGCAAGCGCAAAATAGAGGGGCAGAGTTTTTGATTAGCCCGGGCCTTACGATAAAGCTTTTAGAACACGCAAAGAAAAAAGACATGCCCCTAATACCTGGGGTTTCTAGCAGTAGTGAAGTCATGCAAGCCTTAGAATTGGGCTATAACGCTTTGAAATTTTTCCCGGCAGAGTATTGCGGGGGCGTTAAGCTTTTAAACGCTTTTAACGGCCCTTTTAAAGGGGTGAAATTTTGCCCCACTGGGGGGATTAGTGCAGATAACATGCGTTCTTATTTAAATTTAGAAAATGTTTTGTGCGTGGGGGGGAGCTGGCTTACCCCTAAAAATTTGATTCAAAACAAAGAGTGGGATAAAATCACAGAAATTTGTAAGCGAGCGTTAGCTTAAGATAACAAAGAGATCATGGCATTTTGTATTTGCTTAATAACACTATAATAAAATTTTTAATAAGGAGATACATCATGTTAGAAAATGTCAAAAAATCCCTTTTTAGGGTTTTGTGCTTGGGTGCGTTGTGTTTAGGGGGGCTAATGGCAGAGCAAGACCCTAAAGAGCTTGTGGGTTTGGGTGCAAAGAGCTACAAAGAGCAAGATTTCACTCAAGCGAAGAAATATTTTGAAAAAGCGTGCGATTTGAAAGAAAATAGCGGGTGTTTCAATTTAGGGGTGCTTTATTATCAAGGGCAAGGGGTAGAAAAGAATTTGAAAAAAGCCGCCTCCTTTTACGCTAAAGCGTGCGATTTGAATTACAGCAATGGGTGTCATTTGCTAGGGAATTTATATTACAGCGGGCAAGGCGTGTCCCAAAAAACCAATAAAGCCCTACAATATTATTCTAAAGCGTGCGATTTGAAATACGCTGAAGGGTGTGCGAGCTTAGGGGGGATCTATCATGATGGTAAAGTGGTAACTAGGGATTTTAAAAAAGCGGTGGAGTATTTCGCTAAAGCATGCGATTTAAACGATGGCGATGGTTGCACGATATTAGGGAGCTTGTATGATGCAGGCAGAGGCACGCCTAAAGACTTGAAAAAAGCGCTTGCTTCGTATGACAAAGCTTGCGACTTAAAAGACAGCCCGGGGTGTTTTAACGCAGGGAATATGTATCATCATGGCGATGGCGTGGTAAAGAATTTTAAAGAGGCTCTCGCTCGTTATTCTAAAGCATGCGAGATGCAAAACGGCGGAGGGTGTTTCAATTTGGGGGCTATGCAATACAATGGCGAAGGCGTAACAAGGAATGAAAAGCAAGCCATAGAAAACTTTAAAAAAGGCTGTAAATTGGGTGCTAAAGGGGCGTGCGATATCCTCAAGCAGCTCAAAATCAAAGTTTAGTTTGAATAGGGCTTGATCAAACGGCTTTAAAAGGCGGTCTTTTAGGGGTTAGGCGGATTTTAGGTGAGGATTATTTCAAAATACTTCCTATCCCATTAAAATAGTGAGTTTAAAATAAAATAACCAAAATCCCTTTTTTTTGGAGATAAATTAAAGGGTTGTTGAAGTTAAATTTATTTAAAACCCCTTAAGGGTTTTATGGGTGGGTAGGGGAGCGAAAGTTTGGCTTGTGGGCATGATTTCTATGCGGTTGATATTGACATGCAAGGGTTGTTCATAAATCCATAGCACGATGTTAGCAATATCTTGTGGCTTGAGGTAAAGGGTGTTTTCATAGACGGATTGGGCTTTGATTTTATCGCCCTTAAAACGCACCATGCTGAATTCGGTTTCGCCGCACAAACCGGGTTCAACATTACTCACTCTAATGTTAGTGCCAGCCAAATCCGCTCGCAAATTTAAAGAAAATTGCTTCACAAACGCCTTGCTCGCTCCATAGACATTCCCACCAGGATAGGGGTAAGTGCCAGCAATAGATCCAAGATTGATGATAGTCCCATGGTTATGCTCTATCATAGAGGGCAAGATCAAACGAGTGAGATGCAACAACCCCTTGATATTCGTATCTATCATGATTTCCCAATCGTCTAACTCGCATTCATAAGCCTTGTTCAAGCCTAGCGCTAAGCCGGCGTTATTGATTAAAGCGTCAATGCGATCCGTCATGGAAAAAATAGTCTCTAGCGCTCGCTTAGTTTCAAGCTTGTTTTGAAGATCAAAACACAGGGGAATGAAATGCTTGGGGTAAGCGAGTTGCAATTTTTGTAAATTCTCTTTTCGCCTCCCTGTGCCAAAAACCACATGGTTTTTTTGTAAAAACGCCTTAGCGATTTCTAACCCAAACCCTGAAGTCGCCCCGCTAACTAAAATGTGCGCCATTTCTATCCTTTAAAATTTTAAAAAAGCCCCTTAAGCCCTTTTTCAAGCTTTTCTTTGAGCTTATCATCTTTAAGCAAATGATTTAAACCTTTTTTAAGGGTGTCGTTTTTAAGGATTTCTTTCAAGCCTTGTTGCAGGTTTTGTTGGATGGCTTTTTCGTTTAAAATGAGGGAAAATTTTGGCTGGTGCATGTTACCTTGAAGTTTCATTTTAAAAACGAATTTTAAAATTTCTGCATCCATGAGCATGTCCATTTGCTTGGTGTTTAAATCCAATAAGCCGTTATGGATTTTCAATTGGGTTTTGGGGCTTTTCATGTTGAGATTGGAGAGCAGGCGTTGCTGGTTGATTTGGCTTACTAGATTGGCATCGTTATAAATTTCTTTAGTAATATCAAATTTAGAAATGGAGTAGAGGAAATCGCTGAATGCATTTTTGAGGAATCTTGCGTTTTTTAGGCGGGCTTTCAATACGCCTTGCTTAGCGCTAAGGTCATAATCCAAGTTAGCGTCTGCAATGGATTGGAAAAACTTGGGGTAATGGAATAAATCTAAGGCTTTTAAAGTGGAAATATTGGAAAAACGGGCTTTCAAATCTTTATTTAAAAGCGTGAAATCCAGTGCGCCGTCTAGCAAATTTGAATGGCCGCTGATTTTTAAGAGTTTGGGGCTTTGCTCTATATCGCCTTTTAAAGTCAAGCTCCCTTTTAAGGGGTGGTTGGTAATATTTTGGAGTTTGGCTAGATTGGGTATTTCTAAAGTGTAGGGGGCGTTGAGTTTTAAAGCAGAGAAAAGGTATTCGCTTTTTAGGGCTGTGAAATTAACTAAAGGGCTAGTTAGGGTGGTATCGCTGATGGCTTTGTTCTCTTTAAAGTCGCTTGAGTGCGAGAGATTGAAAACAAGCGTGTCTTTAAGGTTTAAATGAAACATTTGATTGATTAGGGCGTTATTGATTAAAGCGTTATTAGCTGTTAGGATCAAATGCCCCTCTAAAGGCTTTAGAGAGTTAAAATCCGCTTGTAAGGACACTTTTGCGTTCGCATAAGCGGGGCGATTGATTAAATAAAGCAAATCTTCTAAATTGGCGTCTTTTGCATTCAAGCTTAAGTGAGAAAGCTTGAAATCATCTAAAAGGGCGTTGTAGGCAGTGTGGGATTGAGCGACATTAGAGACGCCTTGAACCACAAGGGCTTTTCTATGCCCTTTAATGTTCCCAGAAGTAACAATAGCCCCTCTTAAGGGGTAGAGTATCCATTCTTTGAAAGAGTATAAATTTTTAATGTCTATGTGGTAATTCAAATTTACGCTTTGCTTTAAAAGCGAGAAATCCCCCTTAAGAATGAGCGTGGAGTCATCGTTGGCTTGAGCTTCAAAGTCTAAAGAGTTGAATCTCAATTTAAAGGTTTTAACGCTCAAGTAGCGTTCGTTTGGGTTGATTTTTTTCTCTATATACGAAGCGATGATCTTATTCCCCCATTCTGTGAAAAGGATGAGATAGGTTGTTAAAAGGCCGATTAAAAGAAGCACAAGTAGGGTATAAAGAAATTTTTTCATGTTTGTTTGTCCTTGGAGCAAATTGAATAGAATATATTAGCTTGTTTTGTAAGGGTTTCTAACATTTTTTATAAAGCCTTAACGAGCGGTAATAAGAATTTTTATAACCAAAAATCTCAATTTAATTCAATCTTTTATCAAGGAGTTTTAAGTTAAAAAACTTGTGGCGTTAAACAAGGACGATCCAATCGTTTAGGATTTCTCAACCAAATAACTGACAAAAAGAAAAAAATTAAGAAAAAATTTAAGGAGAAAACAATGGTGGAGAATAGCGGGATCGAACCGCTGACCTCCTGCGTGCAAAGCAGGCGCTCTCCCAGCTGAGCTAATTCCCCAAAGATGGTAAAAAAATGGTGGGCTTAGGAGGAGTTGAACCTCCGACCTCACCCTTATCAGGGGTGTGCTCTAACCACCTGAGCTATAAGCCCTTAAAGTCAATAAAGATGAAATTATAGGTTAAACTTTCTTAAAAAATCCTTAAATAATAAATGGGATTAAGATGTTATAATACTCGTTATTTTTTCATTTCAAAAGGGGTTTTTATGGCATTATTACTCACAGGAGCGTGCGGTTATATAGGCTCGCATACCGCAAGGGCGTTTTTAGAAAAAACCAAAGAAAATATCATTATTGTAGATGACTTAAGCACCGGTTTTTTAGAGCATATCAAAGCGTTAGAGCATTACTACCCTAATAGGGTTACTTTTATTCAAGCGAATTTGAATGAAACGCAAAAATTGGACGCATTTTTGAATAAGCAACAGCTAAAAGACCCCATTGAAGCTATTTTGCACTTTGGGGCTAAAATCTCCGTAGAAGAATCCACGCGCTTGCCTTTAGAATACTACACCAACAACACGCTCAACACTTTAGAGCTTGTCAAACTTTGCTTAAAACATGCGATCAAGCGTTTTATTTTTTCTTCCACGGCCGTGGTTTATGGCGAATCTGATTTTAGCTTGAATGAAGAAAGCCCCTTAAACCCCATTAATCCTTATGGAGCGTCTAAAATGATGAGCGAAAGGATTTTGTTGGACACTTCTAAAATAACGGATTTTAAATGCGTTATTTTGCGCTATTTCAATGTGGCTGGGGCATGCATGCGCAATGATTATGCCACCCCTTACACGCTAGGCCAGCGCACGCTCAACGCTACGCATTTGATTAAAATCGCATGCGAATGCGCGGTGGGGAAAAGGAAAAAAATGGGGATTTTTGGCACTAACTACCCCACAAGAGATGGCACTTGCATTAGGGATTATATCCATGTAGATGATTTGGCTAACGCGCATTTAGCGAGCTATCAAACCCTTTTAGAAAAAAATAAGAGCGAGATTTATAATGTCGGCTACAATCAAGGTCATAGCGTGAAAGAAGTGATAGAAAAGGTTAAAGAAATCTCAAACAACGATTTTTTAGTGGAAATTTTAGACAAACGACAGGGCGATCCAGCAAGCCTTATTGCCAATAACGCTAAAATCTTACAAAACACCCCTTTCAAACCCCTTTATAACAACCTAGACACCATTATTAAAAGCGCTCTAGATTGGGAAGAACACCTTTTGAGATTTCAATAATACACCCTGTGCAAATACAAGCCATTAGCCATTATGGGCGTTCTTATAGTGGCTTTGATGTTGTGGATTTGCGCTTGAATTTCAGCGAACGTGATTTTTTCTAAGGAGTATTGAACGCACGCTTGAATGATCAAACGCACGCTAGAGCGCAAAAACGCATCGCCAATGATTTTAAACACCACGCACTCATGCCCTATGATAAAGGTTTTATAAGCAAAAGCGTTAAAAATGGTGCGTTTAGGGTTGGTTGTCGCCCCGCCTTCTTTTTTAAACATGGAAAAATCATGCTTGCCTGTGAATTGCTTTAAAGCGGTGTTTAATGCATCTAGTGAGCCATAATCCCCACAAGCGATATAAGGCGCTAAAAAAGGCGTTTTTAAATTCTTCGTCAAAAGGTAACGATACGCTCTTTTTTGAGCGTCAAAACGCGCATGGAAGTTTTTTTCTTCTAGCTTTTTTAAGACAATATGCGGGGCGAGTTTAGGGGCTAGATAATAAAATAATTTAGCGGCATTCCAGTGTTTTTGAGCGTAAAAAGACAGCACTTGATTGTTCGCATGCACGCCCTTATCCGTGCGCCCAGCTGCAACCACAACGCTTTTAATCCCTAGCGCATTTAAAGCGCTCTCTATCTTATCTTGAACGCCGAGTTTGTTAGGCTGTTTGGCATAGCCTAAAAAATACGCCCCATCATAAGCGATAGTAGCCTTAAAACAACGCATTCAATAACGCTTTAGAATGAATTTTCTAAACAACAAATAAGAGATAAACGCCCAAATAAAGGGGAAGAAAAAGGTCATCAAAAACAAATCCGTAGAAATCACATGCACCATTAAAAAATAAACCCCAACCGCTCCAAGGACATAAAAATAACTCCAATTCGTTTTGAATCGCGGGTTGGCGATGCCAAATAAGGGGATTAAAAACACGCTCGCTAAAGGGAACAATGAAACTAAAATCGCTTGAGAAAAACGGCGTTTTTGATTTTTATTAGCGTTTTTACCAAAGGCTTTTTTCCAATAACCTAAATAATCCGTGCCTTGCAAATAAGCCGCATCATTAGAATTGAAAGACTTGAGCTTGTTGCGCAAATGCAATTCTTCAAAATCAACTTTACGCATTTTATCGCCTTGAGTGAAATACGCATGCCCGCTGTATAAATTCAATTCAAACACGCCGTTTTGGTTGTTGATATTGCCTTTTTGAGCCAGAATAAAGCTTTCTTGAGAGAGGCTTTTATTGGAAAAAAGCACTAAATTATCATAGGAATTGTTTTCAGCTTTATCCACATACACGAGCCAATCGCCTAATTTTTGCCCGAATTCACCCGCTCTGATATTAATATCAATCTTGTCTTTTTTTTGACGCAAAAACCCGTAATAAGCGCTCTTAGAAGTGGGGATTAGAATAAGCGAAAACACCAATAAAATCGCGCTCACTAACAAACTTAAAGGCACAAACGCTTTAGTCATTTTTTTAGGCGAAACCCCTAAAGAGAAAAACACTAACAATTCATGGTCATAGCTAAGCCTTGAAAGCCCTAAAGCGCAAGCTGCAAAAAAAGTGATCGGCAAAATAAAAAAAATGGTTCCAGGCAAGGAATACAAAAAGAGTTGCACCAGATCCAAAAAGCTCACTTTAATCACGAGCGTTACGCTTGCAATACTGATTAATAGCACGATAGAAGAGATAAAAAACAGCACTAAAAAGAAAGAGAAAAAGACTTGCGAAACCGCCATGAAAAGATAGTGTTTAATCATGCCTTAATCTTTATTGCACCCCATCTACAACAGGCACAAACAAGCATTTTTCTAACACTTTTTGGACGCGCAAGGCGTTATTTTGCTTCACAAAGCGTTTGATCACTTGCTCGTTATTTTCTTGAATGGGCGCGACTAATATCCCGCCTTCTTCAAGCTGATCAATGAGCGCTTGAGGGATATTTTTAGCGCAAGCAGAGAACAAAATCCTATCATAGGGGGCGTATTGATCCCAGCCCTTATTCCCGTCAGCGAATTTAACATGAACATTGTTTAAGCCGAGAGTTTTAAGGCGCAAACGCGCTTCTATATACAGGCTTTCAATCCTTTCAATGCTAAAAACGCGCCTGAAAATTTGAGACAAAACCGCCGCTTGATAGCCGCTCCCGCAGCCAATTTCTAGCACGCTATCCACATGATCAATTTCTAAATATTGCGTCATTTTGGCCACGGTTAGGGGCGAAGAAATGTATTGTTGCGCTTGCATAGAAAGCGCGTTTAAAGTGTAGGCAAAATGTTTAAAGGGGGCTGGCACAAAGATTTCCCTTTCAATGCTCTCCATAGCCTCTCTCACTTTGGGGTGCAAATTGAAACGCTTATTGATTTCTTCACACATCAAATGGTTTTTAATACTATTCAAGAAAGCCCCTTAAAAATCATCAAAACTCACGCTCCCTTTAGCGTAATTACTCACCCTAGCTTCAAAGAAATTAGAGCGCTGCTCGTTGAAACTTGAAAAGCTCTCTACCCATTTAATGGGGTGTTGGACGCCATAAACCTTAGTGATACCCACCTTACTCAAACGGCTATCCGCTAAAAACTGGATGTATTGCTCAATCAAGCTTGAAGTGAGCCCTAAAATCTTGCCTTGCGTGATATAATCCCCCCATGAAGCTTCAATTTCTACCGCTTTTTTAAACATTCCTATGACTTCATTAATCAATTGCGGCGTGAAGAGATCCGCTCTTTCATTCCTTAAAGCGTTGATCATGTTTTGGAATAAAATCAAATGCGTTACCTCATCTCTTTGGATAAAACGAATCATTTGCGCTGATCCTAGCATTTTACCGCTCCTAGCCAAAGTGTAAAAATAGCTAAACCCGCTATAAAAATAAATCCCCTCTAAAATCTGGTTAGCAAAAAGCGCTTTGAGAATGTTTTCTTCTGTAGGGTTTTTGGCTAATTCCATATACACTTGCGCGATATAGTCATTCTTGCTTTTTAATTGCATATCGTTACGCCACATGTCATAAATTTCTTCAGTATTCGCGCTTATGCTTTCTACCATCACCGCATACGCATGGCTGTGTAAGGCTTCTTCATAAGCCTGACGCACCAAACACAAATTGATTTCGGGGCTGGTGATAAAGGGATTGACATTATCAATTAAATTATTGGTTTGCAAGCTATCCATAAAAATGAGTTGCGCTAAAGCTCTGTCATAGCCGATCTTTTCTTCTGCACTTAATTTCAAATAATCTCTTTTGTCATCATTCATGCTCACTTCTTCAGCAAACCAGGTGTTAGCGAGCATTGTTTTCCACAAATGATCCGCCCATTGATACTTGATCTTATTCAAATCAAACATGCTTGTAGGATTGCCCCCAAAAATCTTTCTTTCATTCACACTTTCTGTAGAATTGGGGTTGTAAATTTTCTTGCGTGAAACTTCCATTTTGTTCCTTAATTTCCTTAAAACTATCTAAATATAGCCTTGTTAGAATACCTTAAAAGAATTTAAAACTCCCTAAAGCCAGAAAAAACTTCAAATCTTAAAAAAACTTCAATTTTTCAGTATTTTTAAAGGATTAAAAAGCTACAATACTGCTTCTTTATTTTCTACTTCTTATTGCATGCGATTGCGTGCGGTGTGCGGAAGTGGCGAAATTGGTAGACGCACTAGACTTAGGATCTAGCGCCGCAAGGCATGAAGGTTCGATTCCTTTCTTCCGCACCATTCTTAATAATTGAAATTTGAAGCCCTAAATGAAACTCATTCTATCTTAAGATCCTCAAAAGTTTTTAAAACGCCATGAGCGATGGTTTGAGCGCTCTCTAAATTCAAATTCGCATGACAAGGTAAGGAAATTTCAGCGCGATAAAAATCCTCTGCACTTTTTAAGGGGGCTGTGTTAAAGAGCTGTTGATACAATTGGTATTGGTAAATGGGCTTGTAATGCACTTGGGCTAAAATGCCAAGCTTGTGTAAATTTTCTAAAATGAGTTTTTTGCATGTAAAAAATTTTTGGTGCATTAAAATAGGATAAAGGTGGTTAGAGCTTTTATCTTTTAACAAGGGGTGTAAAGGGGTAAAATAAGGGTTATCTTTAAAAATCCTGTCATAGGTTAGAGCGGCTTCTTCTCTTTTTTGCATTAAAAGGGGGGCTTTTTTAAGCTGGCTCAAACCCAAAGCGCTTTGGATTTCATTCAAGCGGAAATTATGCCCTAGGCTTTTGACTTCGCCTTCAAAAAAATCTTTTTTGAGCATGCCATGAGAGCGAAACAATTTCATTTTTTCATACAATTCGCCATCGTTAGTAACGATCGCTCCCCCTTCAGCCGTAGTGATAGGCTTAATGGCATGGAAACTAAACACGCTCGCTAACGCAAAGCTTCCTACTTTTTTGTTTTGATACTCGCTCCCTAGAGCATGCGAGCTGTCAGAAAGAAAACTCAAAGAATGCTTTTTGCAAAGCTCTTGAATGCTTTTTGCTTCCACGCTTTTACCGGCATAATCCACGCTCACTATGGCTTTGGTTTTTTTATTAATGAGCTTTTCTAGGGCCAATTCATCTATATTGCCATCGTTTTTAATTCCAGCAAATACGGGTTTGTAACCGCTTTCTAAAAGCATGTTAGCCGTCGCTACAAAGCTTATAGGGGTGGTGATTATTTCATTACAATCAGCGTTAAAATCGCTAAAATTCCTATAGAGCGTTAAAAGGGCTGAAGTCGCACTGTTAAACACTAACGCATGCTTAACGCCCAAAAACTCGCACAAAGCTTCTTCAAACAAAAGAGAGCGTTTGCCTTGCGTGAGCTGTTTGGAATTTAAAACCTCTAAAACGGCCTTTTTATCTTCTTCATCTAAACAAGGCTCGCTATAAGCAAACTCTTTCAAGCGAGCAAGTCTTGCAAGCGAGATGGGGTGATCTTGCTTGTGTCATGGACATCTTGGAATTTTTGAGCGTTCAGTCTTGTTTTATCTAAGGTGTTGTATTCCTTGTTCAAATGATTCGTTTCAGCAAGCTGTTTTTTCCACTGGTGCAAAGAATTTTGAATGTTTTCTTTCTCACTTTCTAATGATTTTGAAAATTTTTCCAAAGCCTTCGTGTCGTCAATGTCAATATTATTAGGGAGTTTCAAACTATCATTGCCTGATTTTTGATTGAAAGAATCAATCGCTTTATCCAAACGGCTTTTGAAATGCTCAAAATCGCTTCGATCTTTTTCATTATTATGAGCGTAAGCTTTAGAAATCCCCACCAATTCTTTAGCGTCTTTATCCATGCCTTTTAAGCTTTTAAGACGGCTTTCTAAATTCCCTATGGCTAGGTTATCCTGCTTAGCTTGTTTGGCTAATTTGATTTTTTCATCATTCTCTGAAAGATTTTGAATTTCCTTATTTTCTTCTTTTCTTGCACGCGAACTAACCCTTTGGGTGTGGTAATCCCTCACCATCAAAGACGGATTATAATTATTTGAAATCTTAGACATCCTATCCTCCACTTCATTGGTTTTTCTTAAAGACAAGATAAGCAAACTCTATTCCTAAAAACATTTTGATCCACTCAATTCTATCTAAAAATATTAATCTAACCCTAAAACCCTTTCTAACTCTTTGATGAGATTTGTAATTTCTTTCAATTCTTTAATATTGAGAGTGAGTTTATAATTGACTTGATTATCAGGATTCATTGGCACCAATTGCTTTTTAAACTCATTTTGTTTCATAAAGTATTTTCTTTCTTTATGAATGTAATGGATTTCATCCTTTTTAAAAATTCTATAAAGCAACTTGTCTTCGCACACTCCTAAGCAAATCAAAAAATCATAGTTGTATCGTGGGTTTATACCATTGAATTGAAAAGTGTTGTTAGTTCTGCCTTTTCGCGCTGTTTTAACTTCAAAGGATACACCGCTTTTTGTCATAATATCGTATTCATCATGAATAATGCCATCATTGATCACTCCATCTATAGCGTTAAGCACATTTTTTAAAAACTCTTCACCAATCTGCCCTATAGCGTTGGCTTCAAAATCTCTAATTTTTGAAAAAATAGCGTTGTAATCTTGTCCTAAATTCAATTCTTCATGTTTTTTTTCAATAATTTTTAAAAAAATTTGTTCTAAGTCCATCAATTATCCTTTAAACTATCCAAATGATCATATAAGGCTTGAAAAATATGACTTTTTCCTAAATGATAGCAAGAATTAGTCGCTAAACTTGCGTATTTTGTCCAATCAATTTCTTTGAATAGTTTTTTTAATTTAGCGTTTAAAACCTTGTCAGCACTAGTGAATACCACAGCAATACCAGATTGATACTTAACTTCCTCAAAGTTCTCTACAATTTGTGTGCTTTTATAAAAAGTTGATGAAATGTAAAAAGACGCTTTCTGATTAAAAATCCACTCTTTACCGCATTCTCTGTTTTTAGCTAATGAAACCGTGAAAACCTTGATATACTCGCCAAAGGGTTCTTTATGGCGATTCTTATACCAAGAAAATTCACTTTTTTTGTTTTGATACTTTTTGCTCCAAATTTGAAACACGCAATGCACATCCACTTCTTTATTTTTAAAATCTATAAACGCATTTTTTTCTAAGCGTTCGCTATAAAGCAGATTCAAACCTTTCACACGATACTTAATAGAGCCTTTTCCTTGACTTTCAAAGAACATGGGTAGGATAAAACACACAAAATCACAACTTCTAGCATGGTTGATAAATTCTAACGCCATAACCCCACGATGCCCAAAAGGAGGGTTGCCAAAACAAATCACTTTTTGGTGTGTAGGCAGTTTATAATTTAAAAAATCGCATTGAATAAATCCATCTCTTTTGGGTTCAATGTCTATACCAATGCGTCTATTTTTAGGGAACAAGTCATAAAACACCCCATCGCCTGCACTTGGCTCTAAAAAAATAAAGTCATCCAGATTTTCGTATTTTTTAATCACTTCACAAGCTTTTTGAAAGCACTTTAAAGCCACACTAGGCTTAGTGAAATACTGATCTAGGACATTGCTAGAATTTTCTTTCATCTCATTGCCATTGGCATAGCGTTTAGGGGTAACTTCTTTGAACAAGGTTTGCATGAAAAAATTTTACTATAAAATCATAAAATTTAATGCTGATTTTTTCTGATCGTTTAAAATCCTTAAATCATGCTTAAGAAAATCCTTAAAACTTAAAAATTTTCTTCTAAATACTTCGTGTGGATTTTTGCTTGCCTGAAATCCGCATTTTCAAGCATTTCAAGATGGAAAGGAATGGTTGTTTTAATGCCTTCTACTTTAAATTCCTTTAAAGCCCTTTTCATCTTAGCGATCGCTCTTTCTCTGTTTTCGCCCCACACAATGAGCTTGCCAATCATCGAATCATAGTGCGTAGGCACAACATAATGGGCATGTGCATGCGAATCAAGGCGCACATTCACTCCACCAGGGGCGATCCATTCGGTGATTTTACCCGGGCTTGGGTAGAATTTTTTAGGATCTTCTGCAGTGATCCTGCATTCTATCGCATGCCCTTTGAGAGAAAAGCTTTCTTGCTTGGGCAATTCTTCTCCTTGAGCGATTTTAATCATCCATTCAATGAGGTTTAACCCGCTCACCATTTCGCTAATGGTGTGTTCCACTTGCAAACGAGTGTTCATCTCCATGAAGTAAAAATCTTTCATGTTAGAATCGAGCAAAAATTCAAAAGTCCCAGCCCCCACATAGCCGATGTATTTAGCGGCCTTGATCGCTGTTTCTAGCAAACGCTTACGAACGCCCTCTTCTAAAACCACCGCCGGGGTTTCTTCAATGAGCTTTTGCTGGCGTCTTTGCACCGAGCAATCCCTTTCGCCCACATGAATGACATTGCCGTGCTTATCGGCTAGAATCTGGACTTCAATGTGCTTAGGCTTGTTGATGAATTTTTCTAAATACACGCTCCCATCGCCAAACGCGCTCAAAGCTTCCGTTTCTGCGGCTAGATAAAGGTTTTTAAGCTTGGATTTATCTTCTACGACACGCATGCCTCTCCCGCCCCCACCAGCGGCCGCTTTAATGATGACAGGGTAGCCGATTTTATCAGCGATTTCTTCAGCTTCTTGATAGCTTTTAAGCAACCCATCACTGCCCTCAATCACAGGCATGCCGGCTTCTTTCATCACGCTTTTGGCTTTGGATTTGTCGCTCATTAAAGCCATGACTTTTGCGCTTGGGCCAATAAATTCTAAAGAATGGTGCGAGCAAATTTCTACAAAATTCTGATTCTCGCTCAAAAACCCATACCCGGGGAAAATCGCATCCGCTTCAAACAATTCCGCCGCGCTAATGATTGCAGGGATATTCAAGTAACTCTCGCTGGATTTTTCCCCCCCTATACACACTTTTGCGTTAGCCGTATTGAGGTAGTGGGCGTCCTTGTCAGCGATAGAATAAATGGCTATGGATTCTTTATCCATTTCTTGAATGGTTTGGATCGCTCTTAAAGCGATCTCGCCTCTATTAGCGATCAAAATGCGCGAAAGCTCTTTTTTTTCTACCTTTTTATTTTCTTTATTCATGGGTTTTAAAGCTTTTCAACTTTGATGAGTTTCGTGCCGTATTCTACCGGTTGAGCGTCCCCCACTTCAACAGAAATCACCTTGCAAGGGTATTCCACTTCAATTTCATTCATGATTTTCATCGCTTCTACAATGCCCACGATTTGCCCTTTTTTAAGCGTATCGCCCGCTTTGACATAAGGCTCAGCCCCAGGTGAAGGCGCATGATAAAAAGTGCCTACCATAGGCGAAAGCACAAATTCTTCTTTTTTATCCACAATAGGGGTGCATACCATAGGCACAGGGGTTTGAACGCTTGGCATGCTCGCTTCTACCATAATGGGAGCTGGAGAATGGGCGGAACTTAACGCATTTTTTTTCGCATAAGCGGATTCTTTATCCAAAACCAACTCAAAATGCTCATGCTTTAATTTCAAATGCCCTAAATCAGAAGCTTTAAATTCTTTGATCAACTCTTCAATTTCAGAAAGGTTCATAACGATTTATTCCTTATATTGTTTTAAAATATGCCAAAAAACATAATCTTACTAAGCGTTTTTAGCAAAAAATTATTGTTATAATAACATAATTATTAACAAACTTTAAAGGCTTTGTGCGTATGGGATTGAAAGCGGATTCTTGGATTAAAAAAATGAGTTTAGAGCATGGCATGATTAGTCCTTTTTGCGAAAAGCAAATCGGTAAGAATGTGATCAGCTATGGTTTGAGCAGTTATGGGTATGATATTAGAGTGGGGAGCGAGTTCATGCTATTTGATAACAAAAACGCTTTAATTGACCCTAAAAACTTTGACCCTAACAACGCGACTAAAATTGATGCGAGCAAGGAGGGCTTTTTTATCTTACCCGCTAACGCGTTCGCTCTAGCCCATACGATAGAGTATTTTAAAATGCCTAAAGACACCTTAGCGATTTGTTTAGGCAAAAGCACTTACGCTAGATGCGGGATTATTGTGAATGTTACGCCTTTTGAGCCGGAATTTGAAGGCTATATTACCATTGAAATTTCTAACACCACTAACTTACCGGCTAAAGTCTATGCCAATGAGGGGATCGCGCAAGTGGTGTTTTTACAAGGCGATGAAGCGTGTGATCAAAGTTATAAAGACAGAGGCGGTAAGTATCAAGGGCAAGTGGGCATCACTTTGCCTAAAATTTTAAAGTGATTTGAAGAAAGATAAAAGCGCTTATCCTTTGAGCGTTGTTTATTTTTTAATACAAACAATACCGCAATTTCTTAAAAATGTATTATAATAAGAAACTTCAGTTTGATTGAGTTGCAAACTCTTTGAGAACAAAATGCTAAACCATTTAGGAAATTACCATGCTAAGATTCGTTAGTAAAACGATTTGTTTGTCTTTAATCGGCTTGTTCAACCCTTTAGAAGCCTTTCAAAAACACCAAAAAGACGGCTTTTTTATAGAAGCTGGGTTTGAAACCGGATTATTAGAAGGCGCGCAAACTAAAGAAGAAGCGACAGCTCAAAACACCCAAAAAATCCAAAAAAATCCCCTAACAAACCCGCAAACTAACGAACAACCTAAAGAACAAGACAAA
Organism: Helicobacter pylori; assembly: GCF_021062735.1. Taxonomy (GTDB): domain Bacteria; phylum Campylobacterota; class Campylobacteria; order Campylobacterales; family Helicobacteraceae; genus Helicobacter; species Helicobacter pylori_DN. Next base: position 34,455 of record NZ_JAHXLB010000015.1, read on the forward strand.
AGCGATACAGCCACCCCCCAAAGCGTTTATGGGAGATACTACATCCTCCAAAGCACCATTTTAGAAAAAGCGACTGAGCTATTTACAGCGGCTAATATCAACGGCAACGGCTTAACTTTTTATTCTCAAAATCCTGTGTATGTGATGGCATACAATAAGGATAATGCCGAGTTTGAAGGCTATGGCAATAACAGCGTGGTTGTGATACAAAACTTTCTGCCCTACAATTTAAACAATATTGAGCTGAGTTATACAGACGCTCAAGGCAAGGTAGTCAATTTAGGCGTGATAGAAACCATCCCTAAAGATTCTCAAATCATTCTGCCGGCAAGCCTGTTTAATAATTTTTCAAACGATTCGCCATTCAACTCTGATGGCCTCCAACAACTTCAAACCACTACCACCCCCTTTTCTGACGCTAACACGCAGAATTTGTTTGAAAAGCTCAGTCAAATCACGACCAACCTTCAAATGACTTATGAGAATACAGACCCATTTTCTAGCGGCAACAATGATCCTAGTGGCCCTCTTGCTTCTCCTAAACCTCATTATGAATGCCCTGGTTATAAAAAGAGTTGTCAAGTCGCTTCGGTGTCTTTCACCCCACAAACCGCAGAAGAATTGACCAATTTAATGTTAGATATGATTGCGGTGTTTGACTCCAAATCTTGGGAAGAAGCCGTTTTAAACGCCCCTTTCCAATTTTCTAACAGCCCATCAGAGTGCGGTATTGATTACCCTAAATGCGTGAATCCTTTTAATAACGGGCTTGTTGATCCTAAAGATGAAAAATATGTGCTAACCCCAGAAGAAGTTATCAATAGTTATAGAGTCGCTAATGAGCTTACGGTGAATCTCTTGAATGCGGCCAAGGGGTTTTTAGGGCTAGGATCCCAACTAGGCAGCGCAAACGCTCCCGATGATAACGGCTTCAATCAAGGTGTTTTAGGGATAGCGCCTTTTGCCTTAAACCCTGAAAAATTGTTTGGCAAAAATTTGAATAAAGTTGCTATTTTGGCATTAAGAGATATTATCCATGAATACGGCCATACTTTAGGTTATACCCATAATGGGAACATGACTTATCAAAGGGTGCGTTTGTGCCAAGAAGGAAACGGGCCAGAAGTGCGGTGTGAAGGCGGGCATGAAGTGGAGAAAAACGGGAAAGAAGAGCTAGAATTTAATAACGGGCATGAAGTGCGAGACCATGATGGTTACGACTATAATGTTTGCTCTCGTTTTGGCGGCAAAAATCAGCCCGCTTTCCCTAGCAATTACCCTAATTCCATCTATACGAATTGCGCTCAAGTCCCCGCTGGGCTTATAGGGGTTACCACCGCTGTCTGGCAACAGCTCATCAATCAAAACGCCCTGCCCATTAATTTCGCTAATTTGAATAGCCAAGCCAACTATTTAGACGCCAGTTTGAACGCAAGAGCTTTTGTTGGCTCTGTGTTTAATGCGTTCAATCAAAGCTTTTTAACTTCTAGCGCCCAACAATCTTTTAGAAGCCCTATTTTAGGGGTTAATGTTAAAATAGGCTACCAACATTATTTCAACGACTATATAGGGTTAGCTTATTATGGCATTATTAAATACAACTACGCTCAAGCTAACGATGAAAAAATCCAGCAATTAAGCTATGGTGGGGGAATGGATGTGTTGTTTGATTTCATCACCACTTATACCAATAAAAAGCAAGATAATCCTACTAAAAAAGTTTTTGCTTCCTCTTTTGGGGTGTTTGGGGGGTTAAGGGGCTTATACAATAGCTACTATGTTTTCAACCAAGTCAAAGGAAGCGGTAATTTAGATATAGTTACCGGGTTTAATTACCGCTACAAGCATTCTAAATATTCTGTAGGCATTAGCGTTCCTTTAATCCAAAGCGATATTAAAATCGCTTCTAATAATGGCATCTATGCGGACTCTGTTGTTTTGAATGAAGGGGGCAGTCATTTTAAAGTGTTTTTTAATTACGGGTGGATTTTCTAGGATTTAAAACCCCCAATAACCCCCTAAACTTGCGCGACACTCGCCACAAACACGCATGCACTCTCAGACTTTAGCACCATATCTAATGGGATGCGATAAATTTTTTGCTCTTTAAAATATTCTCTTTCTTGTCCGCTAAAACCCCCTTCAGGCCCTATGATAACGCCCTTTTCAAAACCCACGCTTGCGGGTAAGGTTTCGCCCTTAAAATCCAAAACGCTCGCTTTTGGGTAGGCGTTTAGCACCTCTTTAGTGTTTAAAAACACTTCCAATTCCATTAAAGCACTACGGCCGCATTGCTCGCAAGAATGGATCAAAATCTTTTGGAAGCGCTCTAATTTGGCGCTGTCTATTTTTTCATTGCGTTGGCTAAAATCCGCATAGAATAAACTCAACTTGCTCACGCCTAACTGATTTAAAAAGGGTAGAATTTTTTCAATGCTTTTGATTTCAATCACGCTTAAAATCAAATGCGTTTTTTTACTAGCCATAACTTCTAATGCTTGCGCACCCACCAGCCTTAAAAGGGCGTGTTTTTTAGTGATTTCTGCATGCTCATAGGTGTATAAAAGGGCGTCTTTTAAATTTCTTAAATCCAAACGACTCGCGCTTTTGACGCGTCTTGATCGGTATAAATGCGTATAACTCTCGCCTTCTATTTTTAAAACAGGCTCTTTGGCTAAAGGGTGATAGACAAAACGCATTCAAAGGCCCATTAACACAACAATAAGAATCGTTTCTAAAAAATACAGGATTTTAGCCTTTTTAATATACGCTTCCATCCTTTCTTTTTTAGTGATAGCGAATTTCACGCTTTTATGGCGTTTGATTTCTGCTATAAGCATCAATAACAGCCCTAAAAGCATGACAACAGCGCTAAAAGAAAATTCAAATTGTTGCATCGCCCAAATAAAAATCCCGCTCAAAAGAGCGATGCTTAAAAGAATGTAAATCGCTGGCATGACAAGATAGATCTTTCGGTTTAATTGGATAAAATTCTTTTCTTTAAAAAGGGTGTAAAGATTGATCATAAAGGCTAGGGCGAGCAAGGCGGCAAAAAAGGCATGGATAAGCAAGGACTGAGCCATCACAGAAGAATCTTGTGTATTTAATGCTTGCAAACTCATCTCTAACATTAACTTCTTTCTAACGATTTGTTTTTTATTAATCGTTTTATTTTAGCATGCCCTAATGAATTTAATCAATGAAAAGCTTGATAATTTAGAAAATAACGCCACAAAATCCCCCAAAGAAGCGGTCATTCTTTTGAATATGGGAGGGCCTAACAGCCTTTATGAAGTGGGGGTGTTTTTAAAAAACATGTTTGATGACCCCTTTATCCTTACCATTAAAAATAATTTTATGCGTAAAATGGTGGGTAAAATGATTGTCAATAGCCGCATAGAAAAATCCAAAAAAATCTATGAAAAATTGGGAGGCAAATCCCCTTTAACGCCTATCACATTCGCCCTTACAGAGCGTTTGAATAAATTAGATCCTTCTCGCTTTTACACTTATGCGATGCGCTATACCCCCCCTTATGCGTCTATGGTCTTGCAAGATTTAGCCTTAAAAGAGGTAGAAAGCTTGGTGTTTTTTTCCATGTATCCGCAATATTCTAGCACCACCACCCTTTCTAGTTTCAATGACGCTTTTAACGCTCTCAAAGCTTTAGAAACTTTCCGCCCTAGGGTGCAAGTAATTGAGCGTTTTTATGCCAGCAAAAAGCTTAATGAAATCATTTTAAACACGATTTTAAGCACCCTAAACAACCGCAAAAGCCAGGATTTTGTCTTAATCTTTTCCGTCCATGGCTTACCTAAAAGCGTTATTGATGCCGGCGATACTTATCAGCAAGAATGCGAACACCATGTGAATTTGTTAAAAGAGTTGATGCAACAAAAAAATATCCCTTTTAAAGAAGTTTTACTCTCTTATCAATCCAAACTAGGGCCTATGAAATGGCTAGAGCCAAGCACTGAAGAATTGATAGAAAAGCACCGCAAATCTCATATCATCATCTATCCTTTGGCTTTCACGATTGATAATTCTGAAACGATCTATGAATTAGACATGCAATACCGCTTGATGGCAGAGCGCTTGGCGGTTAAAGAGTATTTGGTTTGCCCATGCTTAAACGATTCCATAGAGTTTGCAAAATTTATCATTGAATTAGTGAACAACCTTAAAAGTGAGTGAAATTTGCATAAAAAAGCGATTATTATAGTAAAATACCGAGTTTTTAAATCTATTAAAAAATAAAGGTTATTACATGTTTTCACTTTCTTATGTTTCCAAGAAATTTTTAAGCGTTTTGCTATTGATTTCGTTATTTTTAAGCGCTTGCAAATCCAACAATAAGGACAAATTAGATGAAAATCTTTTAAGCTCCGGTTCTCAAAGCTCCAAAGAATTAAATGATGAGCGAGACAACATAGACAAAAAGAGCTATGCCGGTTTAGAAGATATTTTTTCAGACAATAAGTCCATTAGCCCTAACGATAAATACATGCTTTTAGTGTTTGGTCGTAATGGTTGCTCCTATTGTGAAAGGCTTAAAAAAGATCTCAAAAATGTCAAAGAATTGTGCAACTATGTTAAAGAGCATTTTAGCGCTTACTATGTCAATATCAGCTACTCCAAAGAGCATGATTTTAAAGTCGGCGATAAGGATAAAAATGATGAAAAAGAAATCAAAATGTCCACAGAAGAATTAGCGCAAATTTATGCCGTCCAATCCACCCCTACGATTGTTTTATCCGATAAAACCGGCAAAACCATCTATGAATTGCCCGGCTATATGCCCTCTACACAATTTTTAGCGGTGTTAGAATTTATCGGCGATGGGAAGTATCAAGACACCAAAAACGATGAGGATCTCACCAAAAAATTAAAGGCTTACATCAAGTATAAAACCAACCTTTCTAAAAACAAATCCAACTAGGAAAACGCATGAAAAGCCTTAAGAGCTTGCTTTCTTTTTTGCTGGCTTCTTTTTGGGTCGCTATCCCTTTAATAGCGCTCTATGCCTTAGCGTGTGCGATAGCCACTTTTATAGAAAACGATTATGGCACGAGCGCGAGCAAGGCGATTGTGTATAACACCCCTTGGTTTAATTTCTTGCATGCGTATTTATTGGTGGTTTTAATAGGCACATTCATCAATTCTAAAGCCTTAGGGCGCAAAAGATACGCAAGCCTTTTTTTCCACAGCTCCTTGATTTTAATCATTTTAGGGGCAGCCATCACACGATTTTTTGGCACAGAAGGGCTTATGCATGTGCGAGAAAATAGCGTGCAAAGCTCTTTTGAAAGCGCGGACACTTATCTTAATATCACTCTTAATGACACCACTAAACTTTCTTTAAAAACGCCTTTTACCTTTTATCATTCCAAACGATTAAAACCCATTCATGCGACTTTAGATCGCAAGCCTTTAATTTTAGAACCCTTAGAGATTTACAAGCAAAACGCCATTAAAAAAGATGACGCTACTATTTTAGTGTTAAAAGCGACTTATAACGGCGTGAGCCACAAATTCAACCTCATCAAAACCAACAGGAATGAAGGCATAGAAGAAAGCGAGATGTTTAAAGACGACAAGCTCTCTTTAAGTTTTGGATCCGCTTATATTGGATTGCCCTTTCAAATCAAACTGAAGCGTTTTGAATTAGAACGCTACGCCGGCTCTATGAGCCCTTCATCTTACGCTTCAGAAGTGGAAGTTTTGAAATTGGATAACACTTTAATCAAACCTTATAGGATTTTTATGAACCATGTTTTAGATTATGAAGGTTATCGCTTTTTCCAATCTTCCTATGATACGGATGAAAAAGGCACGATTCTTTCTGTCAATAAAGATCCGGGTAAAATCCCCACTTATTTAGGGTATGCGATGCTTATTTTGGGGGCTTTGTGGTTGCTTTTGGATAAAAATGGGCGTTTTTTAAAGCTTTCACGCTTTTTAAAATCCCAACAAGCCGCTAGTTTCTTGCTCGCTTTAATTTTAATCAGCCCTTTTACTCCCTCGTTCGCTAGTGAGACTCCAATTGACATGCATGGGGGCAAAAGCGCTCAAATAGAACGACAAAGCGTAGAAAATTCCGCTAATAAAGAGGATTCTAAAAGCGCGATTTTAGAGCGTTTGAAGCATTTAAGAGAGTATTCCAAAGACCACTTAAAAGCCTTTCAAAGGCTTCAAGTCCAGGATTTTGACGGGCGTATCAAACCCCTTGACACCATTAGCATTGAATATATCCATAAGATTTTAAAAAAAGATGATTTTCAAGGGCTAAACGCCATGCAAGTGCTTTTAGGGATCATGTTTTTCCCCAATGATTGGCGCAGTGTTAAGATGATTTACACTTCTAATAAAGCCTTAAGAAAGCTTATCGGCACGCCTTTAGATGAGAGCCGTATCGCTTTTAGAGATGTGTTTGATAGCCGTGGGTATAAATTGAAAAATCTTGTTGAAGAAGTCAATCAAAAATCCCCCAATGCGCGCAACGAGTTGGATAAAGATGTTTTAAAAGTAGATGAACGAATCAACTTAGTCTATACGCTTTTTAGCGCTCAATTTTTACGCATTTTCCCTAGCGATAAAACCACCGCTTGGCTCTCGCCCGTTGAAGCAATCAACAGCCCCAATAAAGAAATTTCAAGCGTGGCAACGGAGTTTTTAAAAAATATTTTTAGCGGGTTTGATGACGCTTTAAAAACCAATCAATGGGATAAAGTAGAAAAAACCCTACAAGATTTAAGCATTTACCAACAAGAGCATGCCAAAAACCTCTATTTACCCTCTTCTAAAGTGGATTCTGAAATTTTTTTAAACCACACCAATTTTTTTAACAGCCTGACTTTGCCTTATATCCTTCTTGGGTTATTGCTTTTTATCGTTGTGATTGGCTCTCTTGTTAAAAACACGATTCCAAATATTTGGCTCACTAAAATCCTTTATATCGCTATTTTGCTTTGCGCGATCGCTCATTCTATGGGGCTTGTTTTGCGCTGGTATGTGAGCGGGCATTCGCCTTGGAGCAACGCTTATGAGTCCATGCTTTATATCGCATGGGCTTCTGTTATCGCAGGGTTTGTTTTACGCTCCAAACTCGCGCTATCGGCCTCTAGCTTTTTAGCCGGTATCGCGCTTTTTGTGGCCCATTTAGGCTTTATGGACCCTCAAATTGGCCATTTAGTGCCGGTGTTAAAATCCTATTGGCTCAATATCCATGTTTCTGTCATCACCGCCAGTTATGGCTTTTTGGGCTTGTGTTTTGTGCTAGGGATTTTGAGTTTGGTTTTGTTTATTTTGCGCAAACAAGGGCGTTTCAATTTAGACAAAACCATTCTCTCCATTAGCGCTATCAATGAAATGAGCATGATTTTAGGCCTATTCATGCTCACAGCCGGGAATTTCTTAGGCGGGGTGTGGGCGAATGAATCTTGGGGGCGCTATTGGGGGTGGGACCCTAAAGAAACTTGGGCGTTGATTTCTATTTGCGTCTATGCTTTAATCTTGCATTTGCGTTTTTTAGGCTCTCAAAATTGGCCCTTTATTTTAGCGAGCAGCAGCGTTCTAGGGTTTTATTCGGTTTTAATGACTTATTTTGGCGTGAATTACTACCTTTCTGGCTTGCACAGCTATGCCGCAGGCGATCCCTTGCCGATCCCTACTTTTTTATACTTTTTGGTAGCGATACCTTTTGCTCTCGTGATCTTGGCTTATTTCAAACGCCATTTGAGTTTGCCTAAATTGGTTTAAAGGATAACCATGTTCCAACCCCTATTAGACGCTTATGTAGAAAGCGCTTCCATTGAAAAAATGGCCTCTAAATCTCCCCCCCCCCCTAAAAATCGCTGTGGCGAATTGGTGGGGAGATAAAGAAATTAAAGAATTTAAAAAGAGCGTTCTTTATTTTATCTTAAGCCAACGCTACGCAATCACCCTCCACCAAAACCCCAACA
>NZ_JAHXLB010000016.1:0-32789 GCF_021062735.1 Helicobacter pylori
CCCCCCCATAATTATAATTAAGAGAACTATTTTTATAAATACTCTTATTGCGTTCAATGAAACTTTCATTATTTAAATTTAAAGAAGCGATAGCTAAAAACACGCTTTCTTGATGGTCATGGTTGAATAAAGCTTTTTCTTGAAGAGAATGGAGTTTTTTAGCCTCTAACATTTCCTTAATTTCATGATTGATTTCATCATCAATGTTTTTGGCCCCTTTTAAACTGCAAACACATCTGACCACAAAAGGCATTCTCTCTTTAATAAAACCCTTGATTTTATTTTTTAACCCCATAAAAACTCCTAATTGAAATAAAACGCTATTAAAAGCAAAATCTCATTATACTACACTCCCGCTACATTTTTAAAACGCTCCCTAACTTCCTTATCTAACGCCAGCACTTCTTCTAAACTAGAGAGCTTGAAAGGCATTTTAGCGTATGATTCTAAGGCTTGAGAAATGGTTTTGATAAGGCCACCAAAAGCGATCTCTTGATTTAAAAACTTCTCCATTGCCACCTCATTGCTCGCATTCAGCACCACACCAAGCTTGGGGTTTTCTAGCAACAAATCTTTATAACGCCACAAAGTGTAGCGCTCCATGCTAATGGGTTCAAATTTAATCGCGCTTAAAGCGTATAGATCTAGTGGCTTGATAGACGCATTCAAAGAGGCCAACTTCGGATCGATCGCATAGCTTATGGGTAATTTCATGTCCGCGCTCGCTAAATGCGCGATGACAGAGTTATCTTCAAACTCCACCAAAGCATGCACGATAGAGCTTCTTTCAATCAGTGCATCAATCTTTAAAGACGCCCCAAAAAGCCAATAAGTTTCTAAAATTTCAAAAAGCTTATTGACCATGCTCGCTGAATCAATGGTGATTTTAGATCCCATGCTCCAATTAGGGTGCTTGAGCGCGTTTTGCGCGTTTTGAATAGGAATAAATTCTAAAGGCGTGTCCCTAAAAGCCCCCCCACTCGCGCTAATGATTAAAGATTTAGGCTTTAAAGTCTTGTTTTGCAACAACGCCCACAAACCAAAATGCTCGCTATCAATAGGCGTGATTTTGGAAATGTCTAATAAATGCCCCGCGCTCACCAAACTCTCTTTATTCGCTAGGGCTAGTTTTTTGTTCCTTTGTAAGCTTTTAAAGCTCGCTTTCAATCCTGCCACGCCCACAATAGCGTTAAGGACTAAATTGGAAACGCACTCCTCTATCATCGCATCAATGCCCTCTAGCCCTACAAACACTTTCGCACCCAAAGGCTCTAAATCATTCAAATCATTAGGATCTAAAATCGCTACTTTTTTGGGTTTGAAAACTTGGATTTGCTCATTGATTAAAGCGATATTTTTCCCACAGCTTAAGGCTTCTATTTCTACACCAAATTTTTTTGCGATTTTTAAGGCGTTTTTCCCAATAGAGCCGGTGCTTCCTAAAACAACCATTCAGTCCCCTAAAAACACCGCCGTTTCTTTCCAAACTTCTAAAAAATACAACAACGCATGCAAGCCTAAAGCCCCAAAAAGCATGGAATCCAATCGGTCTAAAACGCCCCCATGCCCGGGTAAAATCTTACCGCTATCTTTGATCCCAACTTTTCTTTTCAAATAGCTTTCATACAAATCCCCAAACACCGCCATAAGTGCGATTAAAAAACTAAATAGAAGCGCCATAAGAAAGCCCCCGCTCAATTTCCCCATGCCCACAAACGATCCTAAAACGCTCGCCAAAACAACGCCAATCAACGCACCCTCTAAGGTTTTATTTGGCGAAGTGGGCGTGAAAGAGGTTTTGCCTAAAAGCTTGCCTCCAAAAAACGCCCCCACATCGCTTGCAACCACCACGACTAAAAGCCAAATGATCGCTACTGCACCAAAATCCTTATAAACCCCAAAAAGCGCAAAAAACCCAACGCCCGGGTATAAAAAGGGTAAAATGGCTTCGCTATGGTGCGTTTTCTGATAAGCGATGATGCTAGCCATGACCATGGCACTAATAAGAGCGCATTCTATAGGGCGCCCGTTAAAATACGCCGCCACCCATGACAACACTAAAATGAGATACAAGCTAAAGCTCGCTTTAACTTGAAATAGTCTTAACGCTTCAGAAAACCCTACCGCATAAATCCCCCCTAAAACCGCCCAAAACAACAACAAATTGTCCGCATACAAAATCAAGCCTGCTACAACGATTAAAACAAACCCTGTAATGTAACGAGACTTTTCTTTAAATAACCCTTCTTTCACTTTTTTCCTTAATCAATTAAATATTAACGAAACCAAAAAATAGCTAAATGCACTAATCAAAACAACGCCCACCAAATTAAGCCACAAACCGGCTTTAATCATATCCGTTATTTTAACATACCCAGAGCCATAAGCTATCGCATTGGGTGGGGTGGCTACAGGGAGCATGAACGCGCAAGTCGCGCTCAAGGCTACAGGAATGGTCAATAACAAGCTCTGATGATTTTCATAACCCATGCCCACAGCAACCCCTCCAATCACCGGTAAAAACGCCGCAGCGGTGGCGGTGTTAGAAGTGATTTCGGTTAAAAAAATGACTATTAAAGTTACCATGGAAATAATGAATAAAATCGGTAAATGCGAAAAGCCAGAGACTAAATGCCCGATCCACAAACTCAACCCGGTTTTAGAAAATTGCGCGCTCAAGGCTAACCCGCCGCCAAATAAAAGCAACACATCCCAAGGGAGTTTTTTAGCAGCACCCCAATCAATGAGCCTATCGCCCTGATTATTAGCGGGCAAGATGAATAAAAGCGCAGAAACCCCCATAGCGATCACGGAATCAATTTTATCTATCTTAACACCCCAAGATTTTAAAATCGTATCTAAAAAAATCCACCCTAAAGACGCTAAAATAAAAATAACGCCCACAGAGATTTCCGCCCAACTCAAACGGCCTAATTTTTTTAACTCTGCCCTAATGACTTCCTTACCCCCTGGGATTTCTTTAATCTTTAAAGGGAAAATCGCATAAGTGAGCAAGAGCCACGCTAAAATGAGCATGATAAAGGCTAACGGTGTTCCAAACACCATCCACTGAGCGAAATCAATTTCAATATTGAAAGCGGTTTTCATATAGCCGGCTAATAAAGCGTTAGGCGGCGTGCCAATCAAAGTGCCTAAAGAGCCAATAGAAGCCGCATAAGCGATGCCAAGCATCAAGCAAATACTGAAATTCGTGCGATAGATAGTAGTCTTTTCTTGAATGACTTGGGTAATATCTTTGCCCTTATGCACGATATTGCCCATAATACCCCCATGCGCTTTGGTGATTTCTTCTTTTTGATAGAATGCATTAGAGGCGTTTTCTTTACCCACCAGTTTAGCGACTAATTGCAAAACGCTCATGCCAACAGGAAACATCATCACCGCCGTTGCGGTATTGCTCACCCACATAGACAAAAAGCCTGTAGCTATCATGAAACCTAAAATCAACCTCCTAGGACTTGTGCCTACTAATAAAATAATGCTTAAAGCGATGCGCGTGTGCAAATTCCATTTTTGCATGCTTAAAGCTAAAATAAACCCTCCCATAAAAAGAAAGATAATGGGCGATGCGTAAGAAGAGCTAATATGAGCGAATTGATCCACGCTAAAGACGCTAAAAAGCACCAAAGGTAAAAGCGCAGTTGCGGGCAAATCAATGGCTTCAGTCATCCACCATATCCCCATTAAAACAGCCACCCCCGCCACAACAGGCATCGCCTTATAATTTAAGGAACTGAGCTTGGGGATTTCTTCTACAATATGAGGCATTTGAGCGTTTAAAGCGTAATAGATGATAAGCGCGATTAACGCTCCCCCTATTAACCCCAACAAGCGCACGATCTTAGTGCTTTTATCATCGGTGTGCGTATCGGTATGCGTATTGGCATGCGAATGATTTTCCATTTTATTTTACCCTTTAAAATTACTAACCTACATGCTACAATAAAACTTTTTCAAAACTAAGATTTTAGAAAAATCATATCAAAATAGGAAAAAGAGTGGTAAAAGAAAGTGATATTTTAGTGGTTGGTGGGGGGCATGCAGGCATTGAAGCGAGCTTGATTGCGGCTAAAATGGGGGCTAGAGTGCATTTAATCACCATGCTCATAGACACGATCGGTTTAGCGAGCTGTAATCCGGCCATTGGGGGCTTGGGTAAAGGGCATTTGACTAAAGAAGTGGATATTTTAGGGGGGGCTATGGGGATTATTACGGATCATAGCGGTTTGCAATATCGTGTGTTAAACGCTTCTAAAGGACCGGCGGTTAGGGGGACTAGAGCACAAATTGATATGGATACTTACCGCATTTTGGCAAGAAACCTCGTTTTAAACACCCCTAATTTGAGCGTCTCTCAAGAAATGACCGAAAGTTTAATCCTTGAAAACGATGAGGTAGTGGGCGTAACTACGAACATTAACAACACTTACAGAGCTAAAAAAGTGATCATCACCACAGGCACTTTTTTAAAAGGGGTGGTGCATATTGGCGAGCACCAAAACCAAAACGGGCGCTTTGGGGAAAACGCTTCCAATTCTTTAGCCTTGAATTTAAGGGAGCTTGGCTTTAAGGTGGAAAGGTTAAAAACCGGCACTTGCCCAAGAGTGGCGGGTAATAGCATTGATTTTGAAGGCTTAGAAGAGCATTTTGGGGACACAAACCCTCCCTATTTCAGCTATAAAACCAAAGATTTTAACCCCACCCAACTCTCATGTTTTATCACTTACACTAACCCTATTACCCACCAAATCATTAGGGATAATTTCCACCGAGCCCCCCTATTTAGCGGCCAAATTGAAGGCATAGGCCCAAGGTATTGCCCTAGCATTGAAGATAAAATCAACCGCTTCAGCGAAAAAGAACGCCACCAGCTGTTTTTAGAGCCTCAAACCATTCACAAAAGCGAATATTATATCAACGGCTTAAGCACCTCTTTGCCCCTAGATGTGCAAGAAAAGGTCATTCATTCTATCAAAGGCTTAGAAAACGCCCTCATCACGCGTTATGGCTATGCGATAGAATATGATTTTATCCAGCCCACGGAATTGACCCACACTTTAGAAACCAAAAAAATCAAAGGGCTTTATTTGGCCGGGCAAATCAATGGGACTACCGGCTATGAAGAAGCGGCGGCTCAAGGGCTTATGGCTGGGATTAATGCGGTATTGGCTCTAAAGAATCAAGCCCCCTTTATTTTAAAGCGCAATGAAGCTTATATCGGCGTTTTGATTGATGATTTGGTTACTAAAGGCACGAATGAGCCTTACAGAATGTTTACTAGCCGTGCCGAATACCGCTTGCTTTTAAGAGAAGACAACACGCTTTTTAGGTTGGGCGAACATGCCTATAATTTAGGGCTTATGGAAGAAGATTTTTATAAGGGATTAAAAAAAGACCAACAAGCAATACAAGAAAACTTGAAACGCCTTAAAGAATGCGTCCTTACCCCTAGTAAAGAAGTGTTAAAACGCCTAAACGAATTAGATGAAAACCCTATCAATGACAAGGTTGATGGCGTTAGCCTTTTAGCACGCGATAGTTTTAATGCAGAAAAAATGCGCTCCTTTTTCAGCTTTTTAGCCCCCTTGAATGAGCGGGTTTTAGAGCAGATTAAAATTGAATGCAAGTATAATATTTATATTGAAAAGCAACACGAAAATATCGCTAAAATGGATAGCATGCTCAAAGTGTCTATCCCTAAAGATTTTGTGTTTAAAGGCATTCCAGGCCTTAGCTTAGAAGCGGTAGAAAAATTAGAAAAATTCCGCCCCAAAAGCCTTTTTGAAGCCTCAGAAATCAGTGGGATCACCCCGGCGAATTTAGACGTTTTGCATTTGTATATCCATTTGCGAAAAAACTCTTAAAGGATTTTTAATGAACGCTTTAGAAATCACCCAAAAACTCATCAGCTACCCCACCATTACGCCCAAAGAATGCGGTATTTTTGAATACATTAAATCGCTTTTTCCCACTTTTAAAACCCTAGAGTGTGAAAAAAATGGCGTGAAAAACCTTTTTTTATACCGCATTTTTAACCCCCCCAAAGATCATGCAGAAGAAAAGCATGCAAAAGAAAATATCAAGCCCTTGCATTTTTGCTTTGCAGGGCATATTGATGTCGTGCCTCCTGGAGATAATTGGCAAAGCGATCCCTTTAAACCCATCATTAAAGAGGGGTTTTTATACGGCCGTGGGGCGCAAGACATGAAAGGGGGCGTGGGGGCGTTTTTGAGCGCGAGTTTAAATTTTAACCCTAAAACCCCTTTTTTGCTTTCTATTTTACTCACGAGCGATGAAGAAGGGCCAGGGATTTTTGGCACAAAACTCATGCTAAAAAAACTCAAAGAAAAAGATTTGCTGCCCCATATGGCGATTGTGGCTGAACCCACTTGTGAAAAAGTCCTAGGCGATAGCATCAAAATTGGCCGAAGAGGCTCCATTAATGGCAAACTCATTTTAAAAGGCGTTCAAGGGCATGTGGCTTACCCGCAAAAATGCCAAAACCCTATTGATACGCTCGCTTCGGTTTTGCCCTTAATTTCAGGAGTCCATTTAGACAATGGTGATGAGTGTTTTGACCCTTCAAAATTAGTCATCACCAACTTGCATGCAGGGTTAGGGGCTAATAATGTGACTCCAGGGAGCGTAGAAATGATCTTTAATGCACGCCATTCTTTAAAAACCACCAAAGAAAGTTTGAAAGAATATTTAGAAAAGGTTTTAAAAGATTTGCCTCACACTTTAGAATTAGAATCAAGCAGTTCGCCTTTCATCACGGCTTCTCATTCAAAGCTTACTAGCGTTTTAAAAGAAAATATTTTAAAGACATGCCACACCACCCCCCTTTTAAACACCAAAGGCGGCACGAGCGATGCACGATTTTTTAGCGCTCACGGCATAGAAGTGGTGGAATTTGGCGTTATTAATGACAGGATCCATGCCGTTGATGAAAGAGTAAGCTTGAAGGAATTAGAGCTTTTAGAAAAGGTGTTTTTGGGGGTTTTAGAGGATTTGAGTGAGAAATGAATGGGGAGTTTTGGCGTAAAGGTTTTATTTTTAATACCAACGCCTTTTTCGCTGGCAAAAACCACCAAACCAACTCAAGCTTTAGCATGTGCTAGTATCCATTTATCATAGCCTTTATAGGAGTGGGGTCATGCTGACAAAATAACCAAAGCTTGCTACAATCTCTTCGCCCTTTTTGCGGTTTTTACATTTTTTCACCTTTTCAATATTAAAATTCTTAAGGGCTTTTACCAAGCCACTCTTAAAGGGGGTGGCTCAATCAAGCTTTTTAAAACAAACTCTTTTAAGCCCTATCTTTAGAAGTATCCCTTTTAGCATAGCAATTAGGCTCAAACAACACGCAGTTAAAAGAAAAATAATTTTTTTCTTCATCTCATCAATAAAGGTTCAATAAGGCTTCAATCGTCAATATTTGGTTACAATCATAAAGGATTACATTTTTTATAATAGGAAATATATCATGCTAGAAAGTGTTCGAAAAACCCTTTTTGGAGTCTTGTGTTTGGGCGCGTTGTGTTTGAGAGGGTTAATGGCAGAGCCAGACGCTAAAGAGCTTGTTAATTTAGGCATAGAGAGCGCAAAGAAGCAAGATTTCGCTCAAGCTAAAACGCATTTTGAAAAAGCGTGTGAGTTAAAAGAAGGTTTTGGGTGTGTTTTTTTAGGGGCGTTTTATGAAGAAGGGAAAGGAGTGGGAAAAGACTTGAAAAAAGCCATCCAATTTTACACTAAAGGTTGTGAATTAAATGATGGTTATGGGTGCCGCCTACTAGGAAATTTATACTACAACGGACAAGGCGTTTCTAAAGATGCCAAAAAAGCCTCACAATACTACTCTAAAGCTTGTGAATTAAACCATGCTGAAGGGTGTACGGTCTTAGGAAGCCTACACCATTATGGCGTAGGCACGCCTAAGGATTTAAGAAAGGCTCTTGATTTGTATGAAAAAGCTTGCGATTTAAAAGACAGCCCCGGGTGCATTAATGCAGGATACATGTATGGTGTAGCAAAAAATTTTAAGGAGGCTATCGTTCGTTACTCTAAAGCATGCGAGTTAAAAGATGGTAGGGGGTGTTATAATTTAGGGGTTATGCAATACAACGCCCAAGGCACAGCAAAAGACGAAAAGCAAGCGGTAGAAAACTTTAAAAAAGGTTGCAAATCAGGCGTTAAAGAAGCATGCGACGCTCTCAAGGAATTGAAAATAGAACTTTAATTTTAATGAAGTTAAGCTAAAGGCTGCGTTTAGCTGGCTTTTACGCTTTTTAATATTTTAAGGAAAGCATAAACCCTACAGAATAATCATTTTTAATGATCATAAAAAGCGTTTATCGCACCCATTCATTGCCGTTTTTAGATTGGTGTTTGAAAGATTTAAGCATTTTTATTCAAACCCTTAAAAAGGGTTTTTTCCTACAACGCTTTCAACAGCACGCTATTTAAACGCTCATTAAAACTTTTAGCGTCTTTTAAAGCCCCTTTTTCTAAAAGCTTCGCCCCATCATAAAGCAACCAGATAAAAGCACTCAACTGCTCTTTATCTTCGCATTTTAAGAGTTTTTGCAAAATCGCATGATTAGGGTTTAATTCTAAAGTTTTCTTGCTTTCAGGCACGCTTTGCCCCATTTGACGCATAAAATTAGCCATCATCGCATTTGGTTCATGGCCTATTAAAGCCACCGCTGAAGTGAGATGATTAGAAAGCTCTACGCCCTTAATCTCATCTTTAAGATTTTCTTCAAACGCTTTCATCAAATCTTTAAACTGATCTTTTACCTCATCATGGATTTCTTCCAAACCAAGCTCTTTCAAACTCTCGCTATGGCTAGCGTCTCTAAAAGGCGTTTTATCGTATTCATTCACGCCTGGCATCACAAACGCATCAATTTCATCGCTCAATAACAAAACGTCATAGCCTTTTTGAGCGTATTTTTCCAAAATGGGGGACGCTTTTAGTAAGTCTAAATTTTCGCCTAAAAGGTAGTAAATGCTTTTTTGATTTTCTTTTAAATTTTCTTTGTATTCTTTTAAAGAAATCAATTCTCCTTTGTCTTTAGAATAGAATCTCAACAATTCTAAAAGCTTTTCTTTGTTTTCAAAATCCCCATACAAGCCTTCTTTTAACACTTTCCCAAAAGGCTCATAGAATTTATGGTAATTCTTGTTATCCTTACTCAAGCGTTCAATCTCGCTTAAAATCTTTTTCACTGAAGCCGAACGGATATTGGCTAAAATCTTATTCTGCTGTAAGATTTCACGGCTCACATTCAAGGGCAAATCTTCGCTGTCAATCACGCCTTTAACAAACCTCAAATAAGACGGCAGCAATTCTTTGTCATCATCAGTGATAAACACCCTTTTAACATAAAGTTTGACCCCGCTTTTATAATCCACCCTAAACAAATCAAAGGGCGCTCTGCTAGGAATATAAAAAAGCGTTGTGTATTCTAAAGAGCCTTCCACTTTATTATGGATATAGCTCAAAGGCTCGCTGTTATCATGCGCAAACGATTGGTAAAACTCTTTGTAATCCTTGTCTTTCAACTCGCTCTTATTCATTTTCCATAAAGCGCTCGCTTGATTGATTTGCTCGCATTTTTCTTCTTTAACTTCTTTTTTGTTATCCCCTTCGCCCTCAAATTTCGTATCGGTGTAAGTTAGAAAAATAGGGAAAGGGATATGCTCAGAATACTTTTTAACAATGCCATCAATCTCCCAACGGCTCGCAAAATGAGAATCTTCATCTTTTAAAAAGAGGGTGATTTCTGTGCCTTGCTCCTCTTTGACGCATTCGCTGATTTCAAACTTGCCCTTACCATCGCTCACCCATGCATAAGCTTGCTCGCTGGTAACTTTTTTGGTTTGAACGACAATCTTACTCGCTACCATGAACGCCGAATAAAAGCCCACGCCAAACTGGCCAATCAGTGTGCTATCTTTTTTCTTATCCCCACTCAAAGCGCTTAAAAAACTCTTCGTGCCTGATTTAGCGATCGTGCCTAGATGCTCAATCAGATCGCTTTTATCCATGCCTATACCATTATCTTTAATCGTTAAGGTTTTTTTCTGGCTATCAAAACTCAAATGAATGCTAGGCGTGGTATTGAGCCCTTTTAATTTCTCATCGGTTAGCATCAAATAATTCAGCTTATCCAAAGCGTCGCTTGCGTTAGAAATCAACTCCCTTAAAAAAATCTCTTTATTAGAATACAAAGAGTGGATCATCAAATCCAAAAGCTGGTTGATTTCAGTTTGGAAGGTGTATTCTTGGTTAGACATTGAACTTTTTCCTTTAATAAAATTTTTAAGATTATACAATAAAAGCGCGCTTAAAAGGGGGATACTATGGCTTAAAAAATAACATAAAAGAATGTTTAATTTTTTAAAAACGATAACTCATAGAGCTCATCAAATAGCTTCTATTTTGAATGGTTTGAGCGAAATCAGGGTTGTAACCGCTTGTAAAAAACCCTACCTTATAACCCTTATGCATCGTGATTTGATAGCCATTAACCATTAGCATGAAATAGATATGTTTTTTAAGGTTATATTTAAAAGTAACCCCTAAGCTTTGCGCATCAGCCCTTGGGGAATAGGTCAATTTACCATACAATTGCACCAAAAGATTCTTAATGCTCTTCCCTATAAAAGCGTTAATGGTGATGGAATTAGCGTTGTAAAAATTGGAATAAGCGTCTTCATAAGGGGTGTCATCTTTAGTGTCGTAAAAAGGATCAATGGGTGAGCCGTTCCAGCCTAATTGAACGCTCGCGTTCCCAAAATTCTTATACACGCTCCAGCCAAAACGATAAGAGCGGAAATTCACTCTTTGAAACACAAACAAACTCGCGCTTTTTTTACCCACTAAAGCGGCTCTGTAATAATCTTTAGACAAATAATCGCTATAAAGGGGAAACCATGCGTAAAAAGTCGTTTGGATGCGCCAAAGAGATTTCCAATAAGACTTTGTGTCATGGGTGATTTCAAATCCAGGAGCGTTAAAATTCTTAGGGTAAAACCAAATAAAAGGCGCAACTCTAATGTATTTATTTTCATAAATAAGGTTGAAATTGTGCATGCCGTAGTTGATTTTTTGCTTGTAATTGACAGGAGTGTAAAAATCCCTAATGTATTGCTCATTGGCTAAAGCCCTCCCAAAGGTGCTAAACCACACTATCTTAAACTTTTTCCACCGGTAAAAAACCTCAAACCCTTGATTAAACCCGCTCAAAAACAAAGCTTTAGAGGGGTAACGCCCTAATTTAATCCCAAAAATGTCCTTATATTGATAATCTAAATACAAATTGTATAGCACATAAGGTCTGGCGTTTTGAGCCTTTTGTTCTCTGGTCCATTTTTCGCTATATTGCATCAAATAGCCCTCCCATCGCCCCATGTAATACCAGTTCGCTGGCTGAAACCCTGCCTTAGGATTGGCTTCATCAATCAAAAACTTCGTGGAATCATACGCTAACGCTCCTATTTCACCCCCCACCCCAAAACCCAATTTGTGGTTTTCAATCCCTTTAGGGAGCAAACTAACATCAATTTGCAAAGCCCCGGTAGTGGTTACATAACTCCCTGTAGGGTAAATCCCTTTTTTGGAATTGATGATTGATTGGTTCAAAGCGATGCGCGAAAACGATCCCACTCTAGCACTGATTTGATACTCAAAAGCACTGAGGAAAACCCCATGCAAAGCCAAAAACCCTAGCCAAACTTTTTGATTAAGCACCCTTTTATCAAACACCTTTTTATTGAAGTCTGATATTATGCCATAAAACAAACTCGCAAGTTATTCGCTCATTATAGTTTTGAAAAAAAAAAAAAAACGATAAAATGACAAAAATCCCCCTTTTTTAGCGGGTTCAATTTAAAGATTTAAGGATTATGCATGCAAGAGATTATCCCTATTGTGGTGGCTTTTGATAATAATTATTGCATCCCTGCTGGTGTGAGTTTGTATTCCATGCTAGCACACGCCAAACGAGAGAGAGAGAGAGAGAGTAAAACTCTTTTATCAAATCCATTGTTTGGTGGAGAATTTAAGCCTAGAAAATATAGCCAAATTAGAAGAAACGATCGCTCCTTTTAGCGCTTTTTCTAGCATAGAGTTTTTGGATATTACCGATAAAGAATTAGAACCACGCCACAATTATTACAAGCTTGACGCTTTAATAGCGAGTGAAATTAAAAAATTGTATTTAAAACTCAATGCTTTTTCGCAAAAACGCTTTTCTAAAATGATCATGTGCCGTTTCTTTTTCGCTTCCCTTTTCCCCCAATACGATAAGATGATCATGTTTGATGTGGACACTTTGTTTGTGAATGATATGAGCGAGAGCTTTTTTATCCCCCTTGAAACGCATTATTTTGGGGCTGTGAGGGAAAAAGATTTGATCGCTATGAACAGGAATTCGGCTAAGGATTTATACGAATTACGCCAAATGCACGCAAAAACTATCGGCGTTGCCAACGCTTTCCCTAATTTAGAAGAAGCGCAAATCCTTTTTGACAACTACTTTAACGCCGGGTTTTTAGCCTTAAATTTAAAATCATGGCGTGAAGAAAATCTGGAAAACCAATTGATTGCATTTTTCATTTTGAAAAATGAAAAACTTTTATTTAACGATCAAGATGCTTTGTGTTTTGTGTGCCGTAGGAGGATTTTAGAATTGCCTTATTCATACAACGCCCACCCTAGTTTCCTTGATACGCCCTCATTCCCTAGCGTTAAAGAAGCACGCATGCTGCATTTTTGGGGCGATAAACCCTGGAAACTCTTAAGCGTCATTGGCGCGAAAAAATGGCATGAAGCGTTGATCCAAACGCCTTTTAAAGACGCCTATTTCAACGCTCCCTTTTTAGATCACCTCTTTGAATCCTTTCAAAACATGGACAAAGAAATTAAAAACAAGGATAAAGAAATCCACTCTCTTAATCAAATCCTGTCTTTTTCAGACAAACGGCATTCTTTTGAATCTCTTCTGCCCAGGCTTTCTTCTAAACTCCTTATAGAATTTTTGCTTTTTAAAGCCAAACAAAAAGTGAAACGGTTAATTAAAAGGGTTTTTTAAACCCTTTTTAACTAATGCGAGCAGGCATGCGTTTGTGTGGGCTGGATGTCCTTGTTATCGGCTAATTTTTCCCTTTCCACCTTATCTAAAAAAGCACTCAAATCCTTTGCCATTTTTTCAAAAATCTTAGCGCTCACGCTACTAGGGTGAGAAATCACAATCGGTTCACCCCTATCCCCCCCTAAACGCACTTTAGGCTCTAAAGGGAGCTTGGCTAAAATCTGCGTGTTATAAGCCTCTAATAATTCACTCATGGAATTTGAGCCAAAAATCTCGCTCTCTTTCTTGCAATGCTCGCACACAAAACTCCCCATATTTTCTACAATGCCTGCAATAGGAATGTGCAATTTCTTAAACATGTCCAAACTCCGTTTAGCGTCATCTAAACTCACTATTTGAGGAGTCGTAACGGTGATTCCTGCGCTCAAAGGCACGGCTTGGGCTAGCGTGAGCTGCGCATCGCCTGTTCCTGGGGGCATATCCACCACCAACACATCTAAATCCCCCCAAATAATATCGCTTAGCATCTGCTCAATCGCTCGCATAAGCATGGGCCCTCTCCAAATGAGACTCTGCCCTTCATCATACAAAAGCCCCATGCTCATCACAGAAACGCCAAAAGCTTTTAAAGGAATGAGTTTTTTACCGCTAGGATCCATGATCACATCAGCGTTTTGCAAGCCCATCATTCTAGGGATATTAGGGCCATACACATCAGCGTCTAGTAGCCCCACTTTTTGGTTTAAATTCGCTAAAGCGATGCTTAAATTCACGCTGGTGGTGCTTTTACCCACACCGCCCTTACCTGAGCTTATCATGACCACATGCTTGATATTTTTAGCCAGATTTTTAGTGGCGGGCTTTGGGGCTTGCGGTTTAGGTGGGGTTTTAATATCCAAATTCAAAGCTTTCACGCCCTTTTCTTGCATCGCTTTGGAGATATTTTCCCTTAAAATTGCGCTCGTTTCTTCAGAGCTTGAGGGGATTTCTATTAAAAGCCCTAATTGATCGTCATGCAAGGTGATGTTTTTAACAAAACCAAAGCTGACAATATCCTTTTCAAAATTAGGGTAAATAATCGTTTTTAACGCGTTTAAGACATCTTCTTGGGTGAGCATTTTAATCCTTAAAATGATAGTATTTGAATTTTCTTTATAGCATGTTTTGTTTAATTTTGCATTATAAATTAAATTTGCGTTTTTAAAAAAGGATAGGGCATGGAATTTTATAAGCGTGTTTTGAAATTGCACCAATTTAGGAATTTGGGTAAAAACTTGCCTGCAGAATTGCTTTTAAATTCAAGTTTTGAAAAACATGGGGGGTTGGTGGTTTTAGTGGGGGAAAACAATGTGGGTAAGAGCAATGTTTTAGAAGCTTTGAAGGCGTTTAATGATACAGACATCAAACTCTGTAATGAGAATGATTATTTCAAAGCCCATGAATCTGAAGACGCCGTTTTGAGCCTAGAAGAAGAAACAATCCTTGATCATAAAATCACAGGCTTTTCTTGCGTGGATTTGAAGATCCAAACTAAAGAAATTAGCGAAGGATTAAAGGAATTATCAAAAACGCTGATCAGCTATCCTTTTGAAAAACATGTAGAAGCTTTAAGCGAACAATGCAGCAACAGCGTTTATATTCCCACTAACAATAACGACTATTCAAATATTTGCACTTTTGTTAATAATTTTATAAATCTTATAGCTTCTTACAATTCATTAGAATCATTTTTACATTTTTACAAAGAAAAATTAAAATTGAGCGAGCTTGTAACCAAATATGCCGATGCAACCAACAATCTGCTTTTCAAAGAATTAATCAAACATGTAAGCGGTAATAGCGAATGGATTAAAAATTTTTGTCAGTGCATCAAAGAAATCATAAAGCGCAATACGCCTAATAAAAAATACAACACAGATGAATTTTTTATCATGGGGAAACACAAACAAAACCAATTAGAAAAAATTTATTCTTGTTTTAAAAAACTTAGTGAAGGTGAAATCAAACCACAAAATGAAGACATCTTAAAAAAGCTAAAAAGTTTAGATGAAATTTTTAAGACTACCGACTTTACAAAATTCACACCAGAAACTGAAGTGAAGGACATTATTAAAGAAATAGATGAAAAATACCCTATCAATGAAAATTTTAAACAGCAATTTAGAACATTCCGGTTAAATATAGGCAACCTTAAAAAGAAAATTAAAAATTCTTTAAAATACCTTGAAAAAACAAGAGAGGATTTTGAGCGAAAAAAAGAGCGATTGATCCGAGAAATTGAAAATGACTGCAAAAATCAAAAAGTGCTAAAGTTTAATTATGATGTTTTGCTGGATAATATTGAACAAATATGCAAAAAATATATAGCAAGTCATGCCGTTAATGATGCGTCTAAAGATATGAAATCCATGATGTGCCAATTTTATTTGAAACAGATAGATTTATTAGTCAATTCAGAAATCGAACAATACAGATACAATGATTTTCTTGAATCAGCAAGAATATCTCTTTGGGAGAGTATAAAAACTTTAGATGAAACAAGCAACGCTCGTTTGTTCCCTAAAAATATTGGTGAAATCAAAGATAAATTTGAAGCAAACAAGGAAAAAGTCAAACAAAGCAAAAACTATTTTGAGTTCGCAGAATATTGCCGAGAGTGTAACCCTTATACAGCGTTTCAGGGTTTAAGAAACAGAGTTAATTTCCCCTTGAAGGATTATTCATTGGATGAATTTGTGCCAAATATGAGAGAATGTAAAGACTTAAAAATTACAGATAGTGATCTTAAGATCAAACCACTTGAGGATTTTCATTCTCAATTTTTTGCGCATTGCTTCTTTCAATCATTATTTAATAAAATAGATTTTAATCCTACTATAATTTGGCATAGTTTAGAAACTAAGCGAACATTACAAATAAAATTTGATAAGAATAATGATTTAGAAGTTTATTTTGGTTTTGATAAATCGTTTATTATCCCTAAAAAATACTTGCAAGAAATCAACCAGGAATTGTTAAAAGAGATCAGGCGATCAGATTATCCTTTTCCAAAGTGTGAGTATCATAGCGATAACGATATGGTGCAACTCACATTTTCTAAAGATGATGCATCTCCTTTGATGGTTGAAGTAAGTCTTGTAGAAATTTTAGAACACAACATGCAATTAAAAATAGATTCTTCAATCGCAAAAGAATTTAATGAGCTTTTAGCGATCGCTGAAGATAGTTCTCAAGATAGTTACCAATTGAAAATTCGTGTCCGACATAACAATAAGCTTCCTAGAGAGAAATATACGGCATTATGAAATAAAACTTGAAATTCATGATTGCAGAAAATCTGATAATCAAAATGAGCCAATCATCTTAAGCCAGCAAAGCACCGGCTTCCAATGGGCGTTTAATTTCATGTTTGGTTTTCTCTACAATGTGGGATCAAATTTTAGTTTTAACAAGAATATTATCTATGTCATGGACGAGCCAGCTACACACTTGAGCGTGCCAGCCAGGAAGGAGTTTAGGAAATTTTTAAAAGAATACGCTCATAAAAATCATGTTACTTTTGTTGTAGCCACCCATGACCCCTTTTTGGTGGATACGGATCATTTAGATGAAATAAGGATTGTGGAAAAAGAAACAGAAGGCTCTGTAATTAAGAATCACTTTAACTATCCCCTAGACGATGCGGGCAGAAACTCCGACGCTCTTGATAAAATCAAACGCTCTTTAGGGGTGGGTCAGCATGTTTTTCACAACCCAAAAAAACACCGAATCATCTTTGTAGAAGGTATCACCGATTATTGTTATTTGAGCGCTTTTAAATTGTATTTGTGTTACAAAGAATACAAAGACAACCCCATTCCTTTCACTTTCTTACCCATTTCAGGGCTTAAAAACAATCCAAACGATATGAAAGAAACCATTCAAAAACTTTGCGAGTTAGACAACAACCCTATTGTTTTGACAGATGATGACAGAAAGTGCGATTTTGACCAAAACGCAACGAGCGAACGATTTAAAAAAGCTAATGAAGAAATGCATGATCTCATCACAATCCTACAACTCTCAGACTGCGATAGGCATTTCAAACAAATTGAAGATTGTTTCAGCGCAAACGATAGAAAAAAATACGCCAAAAACAAGCACATGGAATTGGCCATGGCGTTCAAAACAAGGCTTTTGTATGGCGAAAAAGACGATGTAATGAGCGAAGAAACAAAAGAGAATTTTAAAAAATTGTTTGAGTGGATAAAAAAAGAGTGCAATAACCCAACGATTAAAAAAGAATATATCAAATTTGATTATAATACCCCACAAATATTATAAAGTGAAAGGATTTTGATGTTTAAAAAAATGTGTTTAAGCCTGCTGATGATAAGCGGTGTTTGTGTGGGGGCAAAGGATTTGGATTTCAAGCTGGATTATCGCGCGACTGGGGGGAAACTCATGGGGAAAATGACGGACTCTAGTCTTTTAAGCATCACTTCCATGAACGACGAACCGGTGGTGATTAAAAACCTTATTGTCAATAGGGGAAATTCATGCAAAGCGACTAAAAAAGTAGAACCCAAATTGGGCGATAAGTTTAAAAAAGAAAAACTCTTTGATCATGAATTAAAGTATTCGCAACAGATATTTTACCGCTTGGATTGCAAGCCTAACCAATTGTTAGAAGTTAAAATCATCACGGACAAGGGCGAGTATTACCATAAATTTTCCAAATAAAATTTGGTTTTTGTTCTAATGGGGTGTTGGTAATGAAGTTTAAAAATGCTAAAAACTTTTTTAATATCAAAAAGTTTGTTTAGCAAGCGGTAATTTCTTGTAATGCGGTATTATGGGGTTAGGGGGGATTTAGTTGGGGTGGTTAAAGGGATATTAAAGCGCAAAATATCCCCCTATCCCTTTAAAAGTTTGCCATAAAATAAAGCAACCAAAGCCCCCTTTTTTAAAAAAACAGACTAAAGAATATTAATTTCTATATTAGGTTCTCAATTGGTTGTTGGTTGAGTTTTTGGTTGAGACGCTACTAATCATTGGAAGAATTGGGTTCAAAAAAAATATAAAAAATAACAAAAGGATGAGTATAACCGACTATTATAATAGTCAGTTATTTATCTTATAAAATTAAAGAAAGTTATATAACCTAGCTCAGATAAGATAAATATTAAAGCGATAACTGGTCCAATTATATAAGGAAAAAATATCATTATAGTAACTAGAATAGAGCCGAGATATTCAACGAATTATATTCTACTAAAAAACCATCACTCTCAACTTCATCGTCATCAGTATCGCCTCTAAATGCCATTATAGTAGCTCTAATAGCTGTTAATACTAACCCAATAATAACAATAGGTATTAAAATAACTACTAGCCCCTAATCCTTATTTGTCTTTTACTTTAAAAATAATTTCTGCTATAAGAAATAAAATCCCTAAAGAAACCCCTTTTATGGAGTCCCTTTTTGAGCTTGCTCTAAAGCCATTTGTGCATGCTTGCAATCCTTTTTAAAAGACTTCGTGATAAAATTAACCTTAAGCGTCGAATCAAAGGCTTGATGGCATTTTTTAAGCTTGTGATCGCGCTCTTGCGGGTCTTGCAAGTAATATTTCACTGAATGCACAAAACTGAAATGAAACCCCATAGGAGGGATACGGCTATCTGGCGTACCTTCGCAAAAATCGCTGCAATAACTGCTTTGTGCCTTTAACCCTCCCAACACCACTAAAAATAAAAAAATCACCTTTTTCATCAATACTCCTTCAATCCTTTTTATCCGCCAAAATACACCAACGCTGAACCCCAAGTCAATCCCCCACCAAAAGCGTCTAGAAGCATTAAATCGCCCTTTTTCAAGCGCCCCTCTTCATAAGCTTCACACATGGCCATAGGGATACTGGCTGCTGAAGTGTTGCCGTATTTATGCACGGTTAAAAACACTTGCTCATCTTTAAAATCCAAATGCTCCCGCACCGCTTGGATGATCCTAAAATTAGCTTGATGCGGGATAAACAAACGCACGTCTTCAGGTTTGAGAGCGTTTTTTTCTAAGATCATTTCCGCATCTTTTAAAAGCGTTTTCACCGCCAGTTTAAACACTTCATTGCCTTTCATGTGCAAAAAAGGCTCTGAAGCTTCTTCTTTAGCGTTAAAGGGCGTGGGTTTTAGAGTCCTTGGCGTATAAAGATAATTAGAAAAATTCCCGTTCGCTGAAATCTGCACGTCTAAAATGCTTTCTTTTAAACGCTTGGTTCTGCCTATCACGCACGCCCCAGCCCCATCGCCAAATAAAATACAAGTCCCCCTATCTTTAAAATCCAACACGCTGCTCGTTTTTTCTGCCCCCACAATCAGCACATTTTCATACATCCCGCTCTCAACATAAGCCTTAGCCACCGATAAGAGGTAAATAAAACCCGTGCAAGCGGCTGAAATATCAAACGCCGGCTTGTTTTCAATGCCTAATTTCGCGCTCAACACGCAAGCGGTTGAAGGCATGGCCAAAAAATCAGGGCTTAAGGTCGCTACAACCACCAAATCAATGTCTTTTGGGGTTAAATGCGCTCTCTCTATGGCTTGTTTAGCCGCTATTACCCCTAAATCGCTGCTTTTTTCTTCATCGTTAGCGAAACGGCGTTCTTTAATACCAGTCCTTTTTTCTATCCACTCATCGCTGGTATCCAAAAATTGCTGGAACTCTGCATTTTTCACACGCTCGCTTGGAACATGCATCGCAATGGATTTAAGAGAGGCGTAAAATTCCATTCAATCCCCTTAACATAGTCATCTTTAAGCGTCTTGCTGATCACTTTGATGCGCAGAAACGCTAGGCTTCAAGCTCTCAAACGCTTGAGTAATCCTCAAACAAACCTGACTTTCAACAGCGCTAATAGCCTGATAAATCGCGCATTCAACCGCTCTAGCGTTGCTCTTGCCATGGCTAATGATCACGCTTTTATTCACGCCCAAAAGCGGTGCTCCCCCATATTCAGCGTAATCGGTTTTTTGTTTTAAAATACCAAACGCATTCTTAAGCATCAAAGCCCCCATTTTAGATTTAAAAGAGCTTTTAATTTCATCTTTAAAAATAGAGCCTATTGCGCTAGCGACCCCTTCTGTTGTCTTTAAGACCACATTCCCCATAAAGCCATCGCAAACCACCACATCCACAACCCCTTTGAAAATATCGCTCCCCTCCACATTGCCATAAAAGAAGTCATAAGCTTTTAGCATTTTATGCGTTTCTTTAACGAGCATGTTCCCTTTAATATCTTCTTCGCCATTACTCAAAAGACCCACCTTAGGGCTATCATAATGCAACACGCTTTTAGCGTATTCATACCCCATAAGAGCAAAATCAATCAAATATTCAGGCTTGCAATCCGTGTTCGCTCCTGCGTCTAACAGCACGCTAGGGCGTTTGCCAACGCTAGGCATCAAAGTGCAAATAGCAGGCCTTTCAACCCCCTTGATGCGTCCTAAACGCAAGGTGGCTAATCCCATAGTCGCTCCGCTATGCCCCGCTGAAATCAAAGCGTCAGCCCCATTTTTTAGAATATCCATGCCTAAGTAAATGGAAGATTCCTTACGCTTAATCGCCTCAGTGGCGGCTTCTTCCATTTTAATATAATCTTGCGTGTGGATCATTTCCACTTTGCTGGCTAACTCTTTAGAAATAAAAGGGGTTGCTTTGTCTTTATCCCCCACTAAAACCGCACTAAAACTCTTATTCTCTAAAGCCCTTGAGACTCCCTCAATAATGGGTAAAACCCCATGGTCAGCCCCCATTAAGTCTATTACAATTTTCATCATGCGTCCTTAAAAGGCTTGTTGCAATCCGTTGCAATTCTTTAAAATACTTTCTATCACTAAAGATAGCTTTTATATTAGTATTCTTTAGTAAATTTGTTAATATGGTGGGGAAGCTTCCAAGTGCCATCTTTGGCTTTCACAGGTTTAGCCAACTTAACGCTATAATGCGTGCGCCTTTTTGCCGCTCTTGTCTTACTCACTCTTCTATCAGGTACTGCCATAAATTCTCCTTCATTTCAATCTGCATAATGGTAGTCTAATTTGATAGACTCCACTTCGGAGCGTAAAATTTCGCTCAAATCAATAAAACCATTGAAAGATTCAATAACATCTAAATTATCAAAATCCAAACTTTGGCTTTGCATATCCCACAACCCGTCTGAAATATGCAAAACCAACGACTCATCAAGGCTTTTTTTAAACTCTTTACCGCTTGTATCGCAAATAAGCACCAATTCACCCTTAAGGTGCGCGTTCAAGCGGAACAATTTCGCCCCCACCCGCACAACTTCGCCCTCTAAAACCACTCCCTCATGCTCTAAAGAAAACGCTCTAGGTGCATTAAAAGCGATTTTACGCATTTCAAATTGCATGCTTATTTAAAACGCCCTTAAATCTTAAAGATCCCTAGCGGCAAAAAAGAAAGCGATTTCATTGTGCGCGTTTTCCAAGCTATCGCTCCCATGCACCGCATTAGCGTCAATACTTTCAGCAAAATCCGCTCTGATAGTGCCTTTTTGAGCGAGTTTGGGATCAGTCGCTCCCATAAGATCTCTGTTTTTAGCCACCGCATCTTCGCCCTCTAAAACCATAACCACTACCGGACCACTGACCATAAATTCTATTAAATCTTTAAAAAAAGGTCTCTCTCTGTGGATCGCATAAAAGCTTTCAGCGTCTTTAACGCTTAAATGCAAGCGTTTCATAGCAATGACTTCCAAGCCGTTACTCTCAAAGCGATCAATGATTTTGCCTACCACTTTTTTCTTAAGTGCATCAGGCTTAATAATAGACAGCGTTCTTTGTTTCAATTTAAACTCCTTGTGAATTGTTGATTATACAAAAATTTTTTAAAATATTACCCTTAAAATATTTTTTAACGCTTAAAGAACGCTTTAATCTCCTCAGCTTTGTTGGTTTTTTCCCAAGTGAATTCCTCTAACTCGCGCCCAAAATGCCCATAAACTGAAGTGAGCGAATAAATGGGTCTTAATAAATCCAAGCTTTCAATAATGCCTTTTGGCGTGAGTTTGAAAACCGATTTCACGCATTTTTCTAGCTCTGCGCTTGAATACTTGCTCGTGTTATGCGTGTTCACATAGATAGACACTGGCTCTATCACCCCAATCGCATAAGCAAGCTGCACGGTCGCTTTATCGCAAACCCCACTCGCTACCAAATTTTTAGCCACATAGCGGGCCGCATAAGCTGCGCTCCTATCCACCTTACTAGGGTCTTTCCCGCTAAACGCTCCCCCGCCATGCGGGCAACTCCCCCCATAAGTGTCCACGATGATTTTTCTGCCCGTCAAACCCGCATCGCCTTGCGGCCCACCGATAACGAATTTTCCCGTGGGATTGACAAAAAACTTGATATTGTCGTGCAAATATTCTTTGGGTAAAACCTTATACACGATCTCTTCAATCACGGCCTCTTTTAAATGCTTTTGCGAAACTTCTGGGGAATGTTGGGTGGAAATGACAATCGTATCAATGCTTACAGGCTTGTTGTTTTCATAACGCACGCTCACTTGAGACTTGCCATCAGGCCTTAAAAAAGGCAGAGTGTTGTCTTTTCTTTTTTGAGCCAGAGCGAAAGTGAGCTGGTGCGCTAAATGAATGGGTAAGGGCATGAGCGTTTCAGTCTCCTTGCACGCATAACCAAACATAAGCCCTTGATCCCCTGCCCCAATCTCGCCATCTTCTCTATCCACGCCTTGATTAATATCAGGGCTTTGCTCGCCAACGCCATTCAAAACCGCCGCACTCCTGTAATCAAAGCCATAAAGAGCGTCTGTATAGCCAATCTTTTTAACCACTTCTCTTGCAATCTCTTGCATAGGGGCATAAACAGAAGTTTTTAACTCGCCAGTGATCATGCAAAACCCGTTAGAAACTAAAGTCTCGCATGCGACTTTGGCTTTTTGATCGCGCTCAATGATGTAATCTAAAACCGCATCGCTGATTTGATCAGCCATTTTATCAGGATGCCCCTCGGTTACTGATTCAGAAGTGAAAAGAAAACTATCTTTCATTGATTGTCCTTATTAAAATAATCATTCGTATTCAAAATGGGCTTATTATAGCTTATTTCACAACTCCAACCAAACAACACACAAAAAACCCTAAAAAACACAAAAACAAAAATCTTTTTTAAGAGCCACAAAATAGGGGATTATTTGAAAAAAATAAATGATTTTTGGCATTCAAATACCCAAGCGGGTGGTTAATCTTTTTGTCTCACAAATCAACAAGCATTTTTAAAAGCTAACGCATTTTTAAACCAACAAACGCCTATAAAAGGGCGTTAAAACACGAAAGGAGCCTCAAAATATGAGACAAAAAAACGAGACAGCAACAAGCTTTAACCAGCTTATGGAGATCACACAGATCATGCAAGTGCAAAAAAGAAGCGTTCAAACTAGCGATAACGCCAACACAAGCGAGAGCGCAAGACAAAGCGCATTAAAGCCTAAATCTAAAGAGCGCGCTAAAAACCACGCTATAAAACCCACTAAAAGAGCCTTTAGTAAGCGGCAAATTACCACGATTAGAGACAACTCACAAGCCAGCGTTAAAAAAAGCCAAGAGACCCAACAAGGCGATAAACAAGCCAACCACGCGAACGCTTTTAAAAGCGATGAAGCCGAGCAAAGGGGGCAAGAATGAAGCCTAACAAAAAACTGAACAAGCCTTTAGAAAAAAAAGCGGATCGTTTTGAATGGGTTTTAATGATAGCGTTTAGCTTGATTTTAGCTACAGCTTACGCCTTATAAAGGGGTTATTATGAAAAACGCAAAGGGGGATACTATGAACGACAACAACCAAAACAACCACACTAAAGAAGTGTTTCAATACCTATCGTATCAAACGATCAAGGAAAGCGATGCGGATATAAGTTTTTTTGATTTCATTCAAAAATTAGAAAAACTCCAACAAACGCACACGATTAAATCCAGCGTTTGCAACGTGAGGAATAAGCGCGTAATGAGCTATTCTATCCTACTCCTCATCAAAAAAAAGGCGGTTTGAAATGGAACAAGAAAAACTACAACCGATCGATTTAGAAGTCTTACAAGCACTGTTTAAACAAGCGTATTTACCTAAAAGCGCCGACAAGATCTCAAAAGATCTCAACATTGATTACTACTACACGCTTAAGATTTTCAACAAGCTTGAAAAAAAAGGCTTATGCGATCAATGGATTGTTAATAAAAAGAAAGAAAGCGAAAAGAAAAACAACTATTACAAGGTTTGTTACTTAAACGATCTCGGTAAAGATTTATGTGCCTATTTGAAAGCCTTAAAAGGCTCTAAAACACACAAAAAGGATCAACAATGAACTATATCCTAAAACAACCCATGAAATTCGGTTATACGCAAATCTCAAATGAGATCTGCGATGATGAACGAGTCTCTGACATAGCGATAGCGATTTACGCTTATGTGAAAAAGCACGCAACCACTTTTAAACTCACTATTGAAGACATAGCTAAACGATTCAACAGAAACACTAAAACGATTTACAAGTATTTGAACGAACTTAAAGAGTTAGGTTATATTGAATTTGAAAGAGAACGCAAAAACGATGGAACATTCGGAAAATTTTTCCAATTCATCATGGGCAATTTTTCTAAAAACCCAAGCGAAAAACAAGACAAAAAAACCGCTCAAAAAGAAGCCAAAAAAGACGCTAACCACATGGAAAATAAATCCATGTGGATAAAACCACAAAAACAAGGCTCAAACGCCGACAATGCCGAAGCTCAATCCACAAGCACTTATTTTCCAGCGTTTACCTTAATAAAAGATCAAAATAAACATGAAAATATACGCGTGAGTGAAAATTTTTCAACTAAAAGATTTGAAGAAAAAAATCAAGATTGCACTAACCCAAGAGATCGTAAAAATCTTGATAGTGATTCTGCTTTTAAAAGTTCAAAAATCTCTAATCCTAGTTTATTCAATCGTTTTAGTGCTTTTTTTAGCTCTATTTTAGGGAATTTAGACACTAAACACCTAAACCAATCGAGAGGTTAGCCTTTGAAGAATTTTTGAATTATCGCAGCGAGAAGCACAAATTAAGCTATAGCACTAAAAAAGCTCTTTTACACCAAGCCGAAGCCTTGAAAGTGCAAGGATGCGATTTAGTGGCTTGTATCAACCAATCCATCCGCCGAAACTATAACGAAATTTATGAGGTCATGCATTTTGAAAAGCCAAGATACAGCCACAAAAGCGAAGCAGAACAACGCAACGACGAAATCATGGAACATTTTGATTACACGCAATGCAAGGGAAATCCCAAGTATAACGGCATGGTCATTTGGTAGGTGTAGATATGCGAGATTACAAGCACGCTAATGGGAATTTTAAGCCGAAGGTATGGACGAATAGCGTTTTACTTGAAAACGGTATTTTAGAGATTTTAGAAGCGCTCAAAATCATAGAAAACCGATCCCGAAGCCAAGTTTTAGAACGCTTGATCATTTTTTTCATAGAAACGCAGAAAGGACAAAGCAATGAAAAGGCATGGGAACGATCGCAACGAGCTTATAAAAGAACTCTTACTAACCAAACAAAAAAAAATCAGCTTAAGAGAAAGCAACTTGAAAGAATTGCAAAAGCTCAAAAGAAAAAACAATTACAAGCTAGTGCAAATTATCCGTTTAGCTTTTTTGAAAGGCCTTAACCAATTCAAAAAAGAAAACTTGTTGGTGCATTTGACCTTAAAGGAATTTGAAAGCTTTTTAGAAGTTTTAGAAGAAAAGAACCAAAAGAAACGATAGGAAGAAACGACATGGAAAATTTGATAATGAAAAGTTTTTTAGACTATCCCAAACACATAGAGGATTTTTTAGAAGGCATCAGTCTTAAAAGCTTTACGCCATTCAATCAAAAACTTATAAAAGTTTTGATAGGAATGAATCATTTAAACCAAGTGCCAAGGCTTGAAACGATCAAGCTTAGGATCGGCGAAAAGGAATTTGAAAGCGAAGAGTTTAAGCGCATTTTAGAAGCGGATAGCTACCCGGATTACTTGAACCTAAAAAGCGATTTTAAAACGCATTTGTGTTTTCAAATGCAAGAGACCCTCGCTAACAAACTCAAAGAAGCCACACGCAAGAGCGAGGTTTTTGATTACGAGTTTTTAAGCAAATACATTAATTTAGGAATTGTTAGGAACGGTAGGTATTTTTGGGAATGGGAGGAATATTTCAAAAATAAGCCTCCTATTGAAAAGATAGAAACCGGAATTAACTTTTTAGACTCTATCACTGAGGGAGGTATTGAATTAGGCCAAATGGTTTTACTCAGTGGTGATCCTGAAGCCGGCAAAACGCTTTTAGGCGTGCAGTTTTTGATGAACGCGCAAAAGCAGCACAAGGTAACTTATTTTGGGTTTGAATTTAGCGTTAGAAAGCATATTGAAACCTTGAAAAGCAAAAATTTCAATGTGAAAGCGGAAAATTATTTTATAGACGATCAAAGTTGCGAGCTTAACGATCTCATCTCACAGATTAGATCACTAGCTAAAGAGGGTCATAAGGTTTTTTTAATAGACAGCCAGATGAAGATCCAAGCGCCCATCGTAGGCAGAACGATCGAAGAAGAAATAGAAACTACTAAATTTACCGCATTAGGTGAAACCGCTAGGAGCTTGCAAGTGTTGATTATTTTTATCGTGCAAAATTCTAAAAGCGACAGCTACACGCCAACAGGATCACGCAAAGGTGGTCATGAAGCGCATTTAATGATCCGCATAGAACGGCTAAAACCACCCCAAATGAAGAGCATTAAAGATTTCAACGAGCGAAGCAAGCACCGAAGAATCGTTATTCTCAAAAACAAGCAAACAGGTTTAAGCGGTTATAGGTATGTAAAAAATGTTGATTATCGTTTTTTTGAAGTGGATTATTACGAGAAGGAACAGCAACCACCACAAGACGAGCATGAAGAGCATCAAGGTCCACTATGAAAATCACTAATTTAGATCCACTAAAAGAACGCATTCAAATCATGGAAGTTTTAGAGTGCTACATTGATTTATACAAAGTAGGAGCGAGTTTTAAAGCTTCTTGCCCGTTTCATGATGAAAGAAGCGCCAGTTTTATGGTAAGTCCTGAAAAAAATATTTACCATTGTTTTGGGTGTGGTGTGAGCGGTGATGCATTGAAGTTTTTGCAAGAATACAAAAAGTTAAGTTTCATTGAAGCCGTTGAAGAAATAGCTAAAATCTATAATTACTCTTTAGAGTATGAAAGCGATGCTAAAACCGAACGCAACAACCAACTAAAAGAAATTTTAGCGTTTGCTAACAACCTTTTTAAAGAAAGGATTAAAACCGAGCCGAAAGTGTTGAACTATTTAACGCAAACGCGCGCGATCAGTTTAGAAATGATAGAGGCTTATGATTTAGGTTATTGTTTGCATGGTGATTTAGAAGTTTTGAAAGAGCGATTTAGCGAAAGTGATTTGATCGCATGCGGTCTTTTTTCTAACAGGAACGAAGACAAAGAATTAAGAAGCTTTTGCAACTACCGCATTACAATCCCATTAAAAGATCGCAAAGGCCACATTAGAAGCTTTAGCACGAGGCTTTGTATCCCAAGACTTCTACAATCCAACAACGCCCCTAAATACATTAACGGCAGAGAAACGCAAATTTACAACAAATCGTTTTTTTTGTTCAACTACTACCGAGCGATAGAATCTATCAAACAAAAGAAGCAGGTTATTATATGCGAGGGCTTTTTTGATGTTCTAGCTTATGAGCATTTTGATTATAAAAACGCCATTTGCACGAGCGGGACCGCATTCACTAAAGAACACTTAGCGTTTTTGAATAAGCTTAGTGTGGAATTGTGTTTTAGTTTTGATAACGACGACTCAGGAATAGAAGCCACCATTAGAGCGCTTGAATTGTGTTTGAAAAATCACATTACCAACATGAGCGTGATCAAGATTAAAGATCCTAGCGTCAAGGATTTAGGAGATTACCAAAAATTAAACAAACGCCCTAATTTAAGCAAGATTAACGGCTTTAAGTTTTATTGCGCTTATTTGTTAAGAGCAGAGCTACTCACGCCGCAAAAGGATTTAAACTACAAACACATTTTAAAAATTCTTGAAGTTTTTGAACCTTTCACGCAAAGCGATCTAATCAAAATCTTAAATTCATTTTTAGAACAAAAAAACATTAAACCCATTAGAGAAAAACAGAAACCGGCTAAATTAGATCTACTAGAAGCGCGGATTTATTCTACAATGCTACAAAACGAAGAGTTTAGATACATTGCAAGGCATTATTTAACGCCGAGTGATGTTGGTTATCCTACATTCTTTAAGCGGCTTGTTAGCGGAGATTTTAGGGGTTTAGACTTTTTAAAAAAATTTAAGCCTATTGATAAAAGCTATCAAAAAAGCGCTATTGTGGAACTCAAAACTAAAGGCTTAAAACATTCTTTAGCGGACGCTTTAGATCGCAAGGATTACGCTTTAGCGGAAGCGATAAACGCTAAAATTAAAGAAATTCAAGAGGTTTAGCATGAGTTGGATTGACATAAGCGTAGGATCGGGATCTAGCGGATCGGGATTTAGCAACAACTTCTTAAGCGGTTTTATCAACTCTTTAGGGAACGCTTTAAGTAACGCAAGCTCTAGCGGAGGCTTAAGTGGCTTCCCACAGAAATTTTGGGATGAAAATCATCAAATCGTAGGATACTATGATGATTCGCAAGGCTATTATTCAGTGATTAAAAAATTCTTAGCAGAAAAAAACTACTATTCTAATGAAAGGCTAAAAAACGCCATTGAACGCGTTCTAAACCTACAAAACCGCATTAACAGCCTAAATAACGAAATAAACGCTAAACAAAACGCTATTAACCACCTAAACCACGAAATCCACCCACTAAACCAAGAAATCCATAAGCAACAAGAAGCGCTAAATAACCTAAACCAAGAAATAGCAGGCTTGAACAATGAAATAACCGCCAACGCAAACGCAATAAGCCAAGAACAAGAAAAATTAAACGCTTTAGAATTACAAACGAACGCTAAAAAGCAAGTTGAAAAAGAAATTAAAGAAAGCTTGAAACAATTAGAAAAGCTCAAACAAGAACTCAAACGCCTTAAAAAACAATCCAGATGGAAGACACAATTTAATTTTTTGACCGATAACCCTCCTAACATAGAAGCCAAGCAACAACACGCACTAAATCAAACACGCCAAGAAAACGCGCGAACGAACTTTTTTTTAACCAATCCTTATGCAATACTCCCTAAAGGCTTTATTTATGAATACCATAACCCAGGTAAAGTTACCTATAACGCTCTAAACGCGCCTAACAACATGGACGGCATCAATAACCAATTTAGAACGAACGCCTTAAACCAGGTTTTATGTAACAACTATCAAAAGTTTTTACCGGGTAATGATCGCTACAACGCTCTAAGAGATACAGAACAAGTGAAAGCCTTGAAGTTTTACGATTTAGTGGTAAACCACAAAAGCGAGAAGTTAGAAAGCGCCTTATTTTTCAAACAAGTTTCCCAATATTCAAAAGGCTTAAGGCTTAAGATCCTAACAGCGCCAATCAATAAGAAAGATTTAGCAAAGATTGAAAAGTTAGAAAACACCATTAACCAGGAACAAGAACGTTTAAAAGGAAAAGACTTAAACGCTTTAGCACAAGAAATCCTAAAAGAGCAAGAAAACGCCCTAAAATTGAAAGAAAGCATTAAAGCCAAGCAAAAACTATACCGAAACGCTAAAGAACGCTATAAATCAAAAAGAACAAGCAAAAAACCCTATAGAACAACAAAAGCAAAACCTAGAACACCAACGCAACGAAAAAGAGCGAGAAAAACAAACCATAGAAAACGCTAAACGAAACCTTGAGCAAGAAAGAAACAACCTAAATAATGAGATTAACGCCATAGGGAACGAACGCCTAACCTTCAAAAATTTTTTATATATACAAGAGTATTTAAATGACAACGGGAGAGGAAGATCCTACGCAATGGCGACTTTTAGCGATAAGAACGAATCTATAAGAGAATACTATGAAATAGAAACCAAGATTAAAAACATTTTAGGATTTTATCGGATCGGTGAAAGCGAAGAACGGTTTTTAAAGCGCTTTTTAGAATTAAGCCCACAACAACAGAACGAACTAGGACGGCTATTACTTAAAGAATAACCCTTAAAATCAAGCGTTTTTTTTGCTTAAATAATTAAAATGATTTAGGAATGATGCATGCAAGGATTAGAAAATAGCGAAATTGATTTGAAAAACTTACCCAGCACGCCACTATACCCGCTAAAAAATCCCATTCTCACGCCTGAGCAATTAGAACAAAAAAGAAAAGATCTTATTATAGATCTCAATCAAAAATCCAAAGAACTCAATGAGTTAGGTTTATTAGACAAGTTAGGTAGTTTTGTAGGGTATCAAACCGACAACGCCAAAGAGCGAGAAAAACAGCTAACCGACCTTAAAACGCAAGCTTTAGACAGCAAGCTAGAATTTAAAGACTTGCCCAATGCGATCAAAGATGATTATTACAATAAAGCCGAAACAAGCCTTTTTAACCCGCTTAAAACCAAGAACGAGATCGCCAAAGAAGACTATCAAAAAGACTTACAAAGAAAAGCGATACTAAACAAAACGACTAAAGAACTCACGCAAAGCGATAAGGACTTAATCAGCGATGATAGCGGTTTTTTAAATAATGCGCTTGATGCTATTACAGGTAAAAGCGAAGTTGAAAAGCTTAAGAAATACAAGGAAAAAGAAAAAGCTAAGGACATAACCAAAGAAATACAGAAAGCCTATTCAGCCTTTAGCAACATTGACAAGAACAAGGACTTTTTTAGTCTATTCACAAGCGAAGACAAACAAGCGCAAGAAAAAGCTAAACAAGATTTTGAAACGATAGCTATTAACCTTTATCATTTTGATGGCGTGATCTACAATGAAAAAAATGAACCTTTTGTAACCAAAGGTGATAAGGTTTATAAGATTAACGACGGCTTTATAGACAATTTCACGCAAAACCTTTTAAATAATAAGTTTTCCATAGCCGGGAGTGTTGCCGGTGGTATCACAGGCGCTAAATACGGCAAGAGCGCGGGAGCTTTAGGATTAGTGGGAGGTGCGATCGCCGGTGCAGCCTTAGGAGCAACAGTAGGAGCCGCAAGCGATGCGATAGTAACTAATTTAGCGCTTGATAGAGAGAATAAAGCCGATGAAATCATAAGGCATGCGTTAAGTGAAGGCGCTTTATCTTTAGCGACCGATACGATCATAGGAGCCGGTAAGGTTTTAAAACCGCTTGCTAAAGCGCCGTTAAAATTAGCGGAAATGAGCATGCCGTTTCAATTCACTAAAAACTTTTTCACCGGTAACGCCAAGCGCGCCAGCGAGATCATAGAAACCACGCTATCTAAAGAACAGCAACAAGCCTTAAAAGAATTTAGCGCGCAGTTTGGTGGCGAAACCAAGATTAACCAAGAAAGCGGTAAGGATTTTTTAAGAGACAAGCTACAAAGCGTTTTTAACGGCGATGAAAACAAGCTTAAAGCTTACGATAAAGTGAAAGAAATCTTAACGCTAGACAACCACAAAGAACAGCAACAAGCCTTCATAAGAGCGATCCGCAGCGATGAAACCGGCAACACTTTAGCGTTTTTGATTGAAGCGGCTAACTTAAGCCCTAAAGCTAACGCTAATTTAAAATCCATTTTAAACCAAACGACCGAGAATTTAACCAAATCCTTAAAGCAGTTTGATTTAAAAGATTATGAAATAAAAAGCGTTTTTGACAATTTAGAACAAGGAACCAAAGAAAGCTACTACAAAGCCTTGAACGAAATCATAGGAAAGCTATACGACGACAGCTATAAGGTGAATTTAAGAGAGAGCGTGCAAGATGCAACGAATTTTCAAAAGTTTTTAAACGACTTGAAAGCGCAAGGAGAAATTGATCCGCAGGCTAAAAGCTTTTTAAGGCAGATTGAAGAAAATGTATATAACCCAAACGGTGTTACTTATGAGCAATTGAAGAACTCACGCCAGCTAATCAACGCTTATTTAAGGAATGTCAAAGATCCTTCTACTTTAGGATATATCCAAAAAGCGAGCGCTAATTTTCTAAAGAACGACATAGACAACGCCATAGAGAGCCTACTCAAGCAAAACAAAAGCGCTTATAAAAAAATTAGCGAACTCCATAAAAGTGCTATTAGCGATTATAGGGAAATGAAGCAGGCTTTAGAGCTAGTGGATAAGGCTAAGATACGAGACAAAAACACGCAAGAAAGCGACGCTATCAATAGTTTAATGAAAATTATCAAAGGACAAGGTCAAAAGGATTTGACCAATTACCAAGCCTTAACGAAAGGCTTACAAGAAAGCGATAAGGAACGTTTAGAATTAAGCATGCTTAACCGCTTGATGGAACAAAGCCTAAAACAAGATGAAAGCTTAAAAGTGTTTGACAGCGCGCAGTTTTTCAACAAGCTCAACGAGTTTAAAGACGAAGTTTTTACCACAAAGAAGGCTAAAGAATACATTGATATAGCGAGCGGTTTTCATAAGCTTTTTAAAAATGATGCAAAGATCGCAAGAAA
>NZ_JAHXLB010000017.1:0-28125 GCF_021062735.1 Helicobacter pylori
AGAAAAGCTTTTAACATTCGCTTGTTAAAAGCCAAGAGTATTACCTGACAAAAGAACTTCTTGTTGCTTAGTTTTGAAAGATTGAGCTTTTCTTTTGTTTTTACTTCTTGATTTTATTTAATATTTGATTTTCACAACCTTTCATAAGACCTTGACTTTAATTTTGAGTTTAGATATAATACTTCTTGGTTTGGGAGATTGGTGTCGTTTTGCGATCCGTTTCTCACTCCATAGATTTTAAGATTACAACAGGAGTTTATTATGAGTAAGATAAGTAGCTATCAAAAATTAAAAGCTCAAAACATAGCACTTAAAGCTGAATTAAATGCTAAAGATCAGATCATTGAATCCCAAAAAGAGACTATTGGTGCTTTAAAACGAGAAACTGATATCAAAGATCAACTCATTAATTCTTCAACAGAAGAAAGGCATCGAGATGAAGAGAAAGAGCATAGCAGATCTTGTTTGGGTCTTGAGTAGGATTCTAATTCGGTTCTAGTCTATTGAGACTAGACCAAGAAAGGGGAGGATATATACTTCCACACTTTATCCCTATATGATGGAGTAAAAATAGATATAGGGAGTTTGAAATATCTCGATAGCAGTGTCATTTTGGCTCAAATTCGGAAATTTGGACACTGCTATTCTTAAATTGAATGTGGTTTTAATTTTATATTTTTGTTCTCATTAGATTGGTTTTGTAAAATAACTTGTTCTAAAAAATGATTGATGAGTAAAGCTCTATGCACCGATGTAGATCTAGGGATAGATACCTTTTGTAATGCTAATGCAAGACTTCTTCCCATCGTATTGTTCTTTAAAACTTGCACTTTTGGGACAACTTGCAACCGATCGATCATTATCTCAATTTCTTCATTTTCTTCATTTATAATGTAGTTTTTATGCGAAGGGTATTTTTTACCTTGTTTAAAGCCCTATTTTACTGAACTTATTGGATAAAACCTGCTTAAGTTAAATTGATCTCATTCTATTATAAAATATAAAAAACCAAATCTTAAAGGAAAATCATGCAAGAAAATCAAATCACATGCCCCAAGTGTCAAACGCTCATTGATGTGAGGGAAGCGCTATACAAACAGATTGAGTTAGAAAATCAAAATAAGTTTTTAGCCCAACAAAAAGCGTTTGAAAAAGAAATGAATGAAAAAAGAGCGCAGTATCACACTCATCTTAAAATGTTAGGGCAAAAAGAAGAGGCCCTAAAAGAGCGAGAGAAAGAGCAAAAGGCCAAATTTGATGAGGCGG
The DNA here is from genome assembly GCF_021062735.1 of Helicobacter pylori. Taxonomy (GTDB): domain Bacteria; phylum Campylobacterota; class Campylobacteria; order Campylobacterales; family Helicobacteraceae; genus Helicobacter; species Helicobacter pylori_DN. Next base: position 1,267 of record NZ_JAHXLB010000017.1, read on the forward strand.
TCAAACAAGCGAGCGCACTAGCCTTGCAAGATGAAAGGGCTAAAATCATTGAAGAAGCCAGAAAAAACGCTTTTTTAGAGCAGCAAAAAGGCTTGGAATTGTTGCAAAAAGAATTGGATGAGAAGTCCAAACAAGTTCAGGAATTGCACCAAAAAGAAGCGGAAATTGAAAGGCTAAAAAGAGAAAATAACGAAGCCGAGAGCCGATTGAAGGCTGAAAATGAAAAAAAATTGAATGAAAAATTGGAAATGGAGAGGGAAAAAATAGAAAAAGCCTTGCATGAAAAAAATGAATTGAAATTCAAGCAGCAAGAAGAGCAATTAGAAATGTTAAGAAACGAGTTGAAAAACGCTCAAAGAAAGGCGGAGTTAAGCTCACAGCAATTCCAAGGCGAGGTGCAAGAATTAGCGATTGAAGAGTTTTTGAGGCAAAAATTCCCCCTAGATAGTGTTGAAGAAATCAAAAAAGGGCAAAGAGGGGGCGATTGCATTCAAGTGGTGCATACCAGGGAATTTCAAAATTGCGGGAAAATTTATTATGAGAGCAAACGCACTAAAGAATTCCAAAAAGCTTGGGTGGAAAAGCTTAAAAGCGACATGCGAGAGATTGGGGCTGATGTGGGGGTCATTGTGAGTGAAGCCTTGCCTAAAGAGATGGAGAGGATGGGGTTATTTGAAGGGGTGTGGGTGTGTTCGTTTGAAGAGTTTAAGGGGTTGAGCACGGTGTTAAGAGAGGGGGTTATTCAAGTGGGTTTGGCTAAAAAAAGTCAGGAAAATAAGGGCGATAAAGTGAATCTGCTCTATCATTATTTGACAAGCTCTGAATTTTCTATGCAAGTGAATGCGATTATAGAGGGGTTTGAGCAATTGAGAGCGGATTTAGAAAGCGAAAAACGCGCGATGGCTAGGATCTGGAAAAGCAGGGAAAAACAAATTGACAAAGTGTTTGAGGGCACGATTAACATGTATGGCTCTATTAAGGGCATTGCGGGTAATGCTATTGGGCAAGTGAAGGCGCTAGAGCTTGGGTATGATGGGGAAGATTTAGAGTGATATAATTTTGTATCTAATTGAGTTGTATAAGAAAAATTAAAGAAAAAAGCGAGAAAAAATATGGCGATCAATATCAAAAAGATAAAATCTTTTAAGGCGTTTTGTGGTTTAGACATGATTGAAATGGATGAGTTTAAACACTGTAATATCATTTTTGGAAATAATGGGTGCGGAAAAACAAGCTTGACAAGGGCTTTTGAGTTACTAATTCCAAAAAATAAGCACATTGAAAAGTATTGCACCATTTCTGCTGATAAATCCCCAAGTATTGAGTTTGAATGCGAAGATAGAAGCTATACAATAGAGCCAAATAGCGATATTAGAGTGCCACCCTTTAAGGTTGAAATCTATAATAGTGATTTTTTACACAATAATGCGCCTTTAAATAGTGAGTTTGGACTTAAAAAACTAGATGATGGCACAATCATTTTAGAAGGCTCGGTTTTAGGCGAAGAAACGAAAGAAATCAATCAATTAAAAGATTGTAGGGGGAAAGTAGAAAAAAGACAAAAGAAAATTAAAGATGAGAACGACACTGAGAATACCTTAAGCGCTAAGCAAGAAAGTGAAATTAAAAAATATGATAAAGAAATAGAAAAAATACGAAAAAAAATGACTTCAAATACCATTAAAATAACACCAGATGAGATTGGAATAAATGATTTCTGTAAAGTATCAAAGGATAAATTTAAATACCAAGAAGATGCATTAACGGATCTGGAAAAAGATTTTAACAAATTGAATGAAGCCATGAAAAAATTTGATGGTTTAAAAGAAATGGAATTGCCTAAAGATTATCAAACAATAAAAGATAAGTTAGAATTTTTATTTTCCTTTAATATAGACAAAGAGGCGGGGCAAGTTTCAGAGAAAATTAAAGAGCATATTAGCAAGGTTGGAAGAGAATTTATTGAGAAAGGAATAAAATTACAAAAAGAGATGCCTGATAATGCATGCCCTTTTTGCACTCAAAAAATAACCAATAATATTATTCAAGCTTATACAAGTTACTTTAATAAGAGTATTGAACAATTCAATCAAGATTCTTTAGAGATTAGTGGGACTTTAAAAAATATTTTAAATCAATGGAATATAAAGGAAATATTGCAATCATTTGAAAGATTTGAACCTTTCATGGAGGATTTTTTAAAGGAAAAGAAAAGTTTAGAAAATGCGTTAGAGCAAATAAAAGATTCATTAGAAGAACTTCAAAAAGAAGTGGATAAAAAAGAGGGAGTTAAAAATGAGGGAAAATTTCAAGAGATAGATAAAAAATTGTTGGAAATTCAGGAAAATATCCAACAATGTGTTGGTGAGACTGGAAAGATTTTAAACCAAAAGAAAGAGCAAAAAAAGAAATTAGAAAAATTAAAAACCAAGCTGAAAGAAGCAAGGATTAAAAAGGCTAAACATGATAGCTACGATTGGCAAAAGATCAAAAAAGAGGCTGAGAGAAAACTATTAGTTTTAGATCGTAGGCATAAGAGATTAAAATGTCTTTTAGAAAAAATTGACAATAAACTCAAAGAGTTAAACGATCAAAAACGCCCTGATATTAAAATCATTAATAACTATCTTAAAGCTTTAAATTTGCCTAAATATTCTTTGGATAAAGACTATAGAATTGTTTTAAATTCTGATGCTTTAGAAAATAGTGAGGCTGAGATGATTTTAAGCGGTGGTGAAAAAACCACGCTCGCATTTGCGTATTTTTTAGCGCGTTTAAAATTATTTTATAAAAAAGAGGAATTAAAAGATTTAGTTGTTGTCATAGATGATCCTATCTCCAGTTTAGATGAGCAAAGGATTTATAACGCTTCTGATATTGTGGCAAAAATCAATCAAGAACTAGCAGGGGAAGCATTGAAAGATGAAGATAAAGCGCAAGTATTTGTTTTAACTCACAATCATACTTTTATGGCGCGCTTAATCAATATGGTAGGCAAACATGCTCGCTATTTCCAATTAGAACGCAATCAAAGTCAATTAAAAATTGTTTGTAAAAATGAAGTGGTTGGTTATTTTGACACTTTCTACTTGCTTTTATTTAGAGAAGTGTATGAATTTGCGAAAAAAGGAAAAGTGCAAGATAATTTTAACGAAGCTATAAATTATGGGAACAAAGTAAGGATTTTATTGGAAAGCTTTTTAAAGATTAACTTTATTGATTCTTTTCTTGGAGGGAATAATGTTTTTGAGGAAGACAAGATTAAAAAATTGATAGAAACAGCAAATAGAGAAGTTGAATTGAATTTTTCAAAGCTACCTTTTAATAAGGATAATAATTGTAATATAAAAAATAAAGATATGCTTTTAAGAAAAATTTTAAGGATCGTAAAAGGCTTGCATTTAGATAGTCATGGAAGCGTTATAGATCATTTTAGCCCTTATAAAATTTCACTTGAAAATGTCCAAGAATTTGCAAAAATAGTTATTAATGTTATGAAAATTTTAAATCCTTATCAAACACAATCTTATATGAGGAGTGTGGATTAAAAAACTAAAAACAAGGAATAACATGCGCATCGTATTTATGGGAACGCCGGGGTTTGCTGAAGTGATCTTAAGGGCGTTGGTTGAAAATAAGGATATAGAAGTGGTGGGGCTATTCACTCAAAGGGACAAACCTTTTGGGCGCAAAAAAGAATTGAAAGCTCCAGAGACTAAAACATACATTTTAGAAAATCATTTAAATATCCCCATTTTCCAACCGCAAAGTTTGAAAGAGCCTGAAGTTCAAATTTTAAAAGGTTTGAAGCCTGATTTTATCGTGGTGGTGGCTTATGGTAAGATTTTGCCTAAAGAGGTTTTAGCCATCGCTCCTTGCATTAATGTGCATGCGTCGTTATTGCCCAAATACAGGGGGGCTTCGCCCATTCATGAGATGATACTCAATGACGATAGGATTTATGGCATAAGCACCATGCTTATGGATTTGGAATTGGATAGCGGGGATATTTTAGAAAGCGCTTCTTTTTTGAGAGAAGATTATTTGAATTTAGACGCTTTAAGTTTAAAATTAGCACATATGGGAGCGGATTTACTTCTTTCAACGCTCAAAAATTTTCATTCCATCACAAGAAAGCCTCAAGATCACACGCAAGCTAGTTTTTGTAAAAAAATCACCAAGGCTGATGGTTTAGTGGGTTTTAAAGACGCTAAAAATTTGTTTTTAAAATTGCTTGCGTTTAAATCTTGGCCAGAAATCTTTTTAGAAAATAACCTTAAACTTTTAGAAGTGGAATTGGTGGAGAATGAAAAAAGCCACAAGGAAGGCGAGATTTTAGCAATTGATGAAAAAGGCGTTCTTGTGGGTTGTTTGAAGGGTAGCGTGCGTATAGCAAGGTTGCAAGCGGTGGGTAAAAAGCCTTTGAAAGCGAAAGATTATTTGAATGGCAAGCGTTTGAAAATAGGCGGTATTTTGGCATGAGACAATGTGAAAAAAGGGTTTTTGAGAGCCTGCCTTCCACGCAAACCTATCTTTTAGAAAAACTTAAAAATAACGAACTCAAAGCCCCTGTTTTAGTCTTGGCTAAAAACCAAAGCGCTGGGATAGGCAGTAGGGGGAATATTTGGGAGGGCACAAAAAGCGCTTTGACTTTTTCGCTCGCTTTAAACGCAAGCGATTTGCCTAAAGATTTACCCATGCAAGCGAGTGCTTTGTATTTGGGGTTTTTATTTAAAGAAGTTTTAAAAGAATTAGGCTCTCAAACCTGGCTTAAATGGCCTAACGACTTGTATTTGGGGGGTCAAAAAATAGGGGGCGTGCTGGTTAATGTTTATAAAGGCATGCGGGTGTGCGGCATTGGCGTGAATAGGGTTTCAAAGAAATGGGCATGTTTAGATATTGGCATAAGCGATGATTTGATTATAGAGGGCTTTTTAAAAAAAATAGAAGAAAATCTGTTTTGGGGGGAAGTTTTAAGTAAGTATGCGTTAGAATTTCACAGAAACGACTCTTTTAGTTTCCATAATGATTGGGGCGAAGCGGTGAGTTTGAAAGATGCGGAATTGTTAGAAGACGGCCGCATTTGTATTAAAGATAAGATATATAGTAGGATATGAGTATGATGAGTGAAATCATTGCAGTGGCTAATCAAAAAGGGGGTGTGGGCAAAACGACAACAGCGGTTAATTTAGCGGCTTCTTTAGCGGCGCATGAAAAAAAAATCTTGTTGATTGATTTTGACCCTCAAGCCAACGCCACTTCAAGCTTGGGTTTTAGGCGCGATAAAATTGATTATGATATTTATCATGTGTTGATTGGCCGTAAGCAAATTTCTCAAGTGATCTTAAAAACCCAAATGCCTTTTTTGGATCTAGTGCCTTCTAATTTGGGTTTAGCTGGGTTTGAAAAAACCTTTTATGACAGCCAAGATGAGAACAAACGAGGCGAGCTCATGCTCAAAAACGCCTTAGAGAGCGTGGTAGGGCTTTATGATTATATCATTATTGATTCCCCGCCAGCTCTAGGGCCTCTCACGATCAATTCGCTTTCAGCAGCCCATTCGGTGATCATTCCTATCCAATGCGAATTTTTTGCCCTTGAAGGCACTAAATTATTACTTAACACCATTAGAATGTTGCAAAAAAGCACGAACCCTAAGCTCAAAATCAGAGGTTTTTTACCCACAATGCATGTCCCTCAACTCAATTTGACAAAAGGGGTTTTAGCGGAATTGTTCAAGTATTTTGACTCAGAGTTTTTTAGAGATTCAGCTACAGGAGAGTATATTATGGTCCCTAAAAGCGTGAAACTAGCGGAATCGCCTAGCTTTGGTAAGCCCATTTTGCTCTATGATATTAAATCTAATGGCAGTATCGCTTATCAAAAATTAGCTCAAAGCATTCTTCAAGGGTAGCATATGGCAAAAAATAAAGTGTTGGGTAGGGGTTTAGCGGATATTTTCCCTGAAATCAATGAAGTGTATGAGCAAGGGCTGTATGAAAGAGCGAATCGGGTTGTGGAGCTTGGTATTGATGAGGTGATGCCCAATCCTTACCAGCCCAGAAAAATCTTTAGCGAAGATTCTTTAGAAGAATTAGCGCAATCCATTAAAGAGCATGGTTTGTTGCAACCGGTTTTGGTGGTGAGTGAGAACGGGCGTTACCATTTGATCGCTGGTGAAAGGCGCTTAAGAGCGAGCAAATTGGCTAAAATGCCTACGATTAAGGCGATTGTTGTGGATATTGAGCAAGAAAAAATGCGTGAAGTCGCTTTGATTGAAAATATCCAGCGAGAAGATTTAAACCCTTTAGAGTTGGCTAGATGTTATAAAGAATTGCTTGAAAGCTATCAAATGACCCAAGAAGAGCTGTCTAAAATCGTTAAAAAATCCAGAGCCCATGTGGCTAATATCATGCGTTTATTGACGCTCTCTTCTAAGGTTCAAAACGCTCTTTTAGAAGAAAAAATCACTTCAGGGCATGCAAAAGTCTTGGTGGGTTTGGATGAAGAAAAACAAGAATTGATCTTAAATTCCATTATAGGGCAGAAACTCAGCGTACGCCAGACAGAAGATTTAGCGCGTGATTTTAAAATAAACGCAAATTGTGAAAATAAAAAACATGGTTTCAAAGAAACCCAAACTCTCATCGCTGAAGATGAATTAGAACGCTTGAATCAAAGTTTGTGGGATCGTTACAAGCTTAAAGCGGATTTGAAAGGGAATAAAATCATTTTACGATGTTATGAAAATTCTCTTTTAGAGGCTTTTATGAAAAAAATGATGTCTTAACGCTTGAATATTCTTAAATTTTAAGCGATTTTTTGTTAAGATAGAGTTAATGTTTTTATAACAAATGCGAGTTTCAAATATTTTGTAGGATTTTAGGAAAGAAATAGGTTATGAATATATCGGTTAACCCCTATTTAATGGCGGTCGTTTTTGTGGTGTTTGTGTTATTGTTGTGGGCGATGAATGTTTGGGTGTATAGGCCTTTGTTGGCTTTTATGGATAACAGACAGGCAGAGATAAAGGATAGCTTGGCTAAAATCAAAACGGATAACACCCAAAGCGTGGAGATTGGTCATCAAATTGAGACTCTTCTTAAGGAAGCGGCTGAAAAACGCAGAGAAATAATAGCAGAAGCGATTCAAAAAGCCACAGAGTCCTATGACGCTGTGATCAAGCAAAAAGAGAACGAACTCAATCAAGAGTTTGAAGCGTTTGCAAAGCAATTACAAAATGAAAAGCAAGCGCTAAAAGAGCAGTTGCAAGCGCAAATGCCGGTATTTGAAGACGAGTTAAACAAGCGTGTGGCTATGGGTTTAGGGAGTTGATGAATGTTTGTAGTTAAAATGGTGTTAGGGTTTTTGATCCTTTTAAGCCCTTTGTGCGCTACTGGATTGGATATTTCACAAACAGATATTATAGAGCGTTCTTTAAATTTCCTTTTATTTGCGGGGATTTTGTGGTATTTTTTGGCTAAAAAACTGCGTTCATTTTTACGCTCCAAAAGCCTTGAAATCTCCAAACGCTTAGAAGAAATTCAAGCCCAACTTAAAGTGAGTAAAGAAAATAAGAAAAAACTCCTTAAAGAATTAGAGCAAGCCAAAGAAAAAGCTGAATTAATTATTTCTGATGCGAATAAAGAAGCTTACACGATCACGCAAAAATACGAATTGCAAACCAAAATGGATGTGGAAAATTTGATCAAAAATTCTAAGGCGTTGATGGATTTAGAAGTTAAAAAGATCAAAAGAGAGCTGGTTGAAAGCGTTTTTAAAGATCTAAGAGAGAGCAAAAAAGTCTCTTTCAATGTGCAAGATTGCGTGAATATTTTGAAACAAAGGCTTTAAATGCAAGATTTAAAAGTGATCTCTAAGCATTATGCTAAGGCGTTGAAAAACCACACTAAAAGCAATCTAGCGTTATTGGAAGAAATCGTTGTAGGGCTTAAAAATGTAGCAGAAGCCATAAAATTACACAAACTCAACCAGGTGTTAGCTCATGTTTCTTTAAAAGTTAAAAAAGAGGTTGTATTTGAAATCTTAGAAAAAATAACTTCTATAAAAGCATGTTCAGTTTTAAAGCCTGTAATGGAAGTGGTGTTAAAAAATAACCGGCTTGACATGTTGGAATTAGTCGCTGAAGAGCTGTCTTTTGATTCTAAAAGGACTTTAGAAGCCACACTTTTAGTCCCAGAAAAGCTTGAAAATAATGAACTAGAAGCCGTGCAACAAAAATTGCAAGCGCGTTTTAACGCTCCTGTAGAAATCGCTCAAGACACTTGGTCTAAAAAAGGGATTTCTTTGAGCGTTTCAAGCCTGGATTTAGAAATAGGCTTTTCTAAAGAAGATATTTTAAAGAAAATAGAAAAACAGGTTATTCAATCTATTTAATCAATCTAAGGAGATAAAGATAATGTCCCAACTAAAATTGGAAGAAATCAGCTCGGTTATTGAAGAAAAAATCAAGAATTTTGAACTTGATTGCGATATGGCTGAAGTAGGAAAAGTCGTTTCATACGCTGATGGTGTGGCTAAGGTTTATGGCTTAAATGGTGTGATGTCGTATGAAGTGCTGGAGTTTGAAACAGGGGATAAAGGCGTTGCGGCTAACTTAGAAGAAGATAGCGTTGGCGTGATTGTGTTTGGTTTTGGCAACAATATTAAAGAGGGGACTAGCGTTAAACGCACGAAGAGTTTGATGAAAGTTCCTGTGGGCGATGCGGTTGTGGGGCGCGTGTTGAACGCTTTGGGTGAGCCTATTGATGGCAAGGGCGAGATAGAAACGAATGAGTTTAGCCTAATAGAGCAAAAAGCCCCGGGCATTATGGACAGAAAATCGGTGCATGAGCCTTTGCAAACGGGCATTAAAGCCATTGATGCGTTGGTGCCTATTGGGCGCGGGCAAAGGGAATTGATCATTGGGGATAAACAAACCGGTAAAACCACCGTAGCGATCGATGCGATCATTAACCAAAAAGGGCAAAATGTGATCTGTATCTATGTGGCTATTGGGCAAAAAGAATCCACTGTCGCGCAAGTGGTCCGCAAATTAGAAGAATACGGAGCGATGGAATACAGCGTCGTGATCAACGCTTCGGCTTCCGATTCAGCTGCGATGCAATACTTAGCCCCTTATTCAGGTGTGGCTATGGGGGAATACTTTAGAGACCATGCCCGCCATGCCCTAATCATTTATGATGATTTGAGTAAGCATGCTGTCGCTTACAGAGAAATTTCTTTGATTTTGAGAAGACCCCCAGGTAGGGAGGCTTTTCCTGGAGATGTGTTTTATATCCACTCACGGCTTTTAGAAAGAGCGGCTAAACTTTGCGATGAGAAAGGTGCGGGTTCTTTGACCGCGCTCCCTATTGTGGAAACTCAAGCGGGCGATGTTTCAGCTTATATCCCTACGAATATCATTTCTATTACAGACGGGCAAATTTTCTTAGAAACGGATTTGTTTTATTCAGGGATTCGCCCGGCTATTAATGTGGGCTTGTCGGTTTCAAGGGTTGGAGGGGCCGCTCAAATCAAAGCGACCAAGCAGGTTTCAGGGACTTTGCGCCTAGATCTAGCGCAATACAGAGAGTTGCAAGCCTTCACGCAATTCGCTTCTGATTTAGATGAAGCGAGTAAAAAGCAATTAGAAAGGGGGCAACGCATGGTAGAAGTGCTGAAACAAGCCCCTTATTCGCCCTTGCCTATTGAAAAGCAAGTGGTCATTATTTATGCTGGGGCTAAGGGCTTTTTAGATAGCGTGAGCGTGAAAAAAGTCGTGGATTTTGAAGAGCAACTGCACCCTTTCTTGGAAGCAAAATACCCCCAAGTTTTAGAAGAGATCCACACTAAAAAAGTGCTAGATAAGGATTTAGAAGCCATGCTAAGGAAAGTCTTAGAGGAATTTAAGCTCACTTATAGCGAGTAGGAGAGAGCTGGAATATGGCGAATTTAAGAGACATTAGAAAGAAAATTGGAAGCGTTAAAAACACGCAAAAGATCACGCATGCGATGAAACTCGTTTCCACTTCCAAGCTAAGAAAGGCCGAAGAAGTTGCAAGAAATTCCAGAGCGTATGCACTGAAACTAGACGCTGTGTTTGATGATGTGCTATCTAAGATGAAAAATCAAGGGATTGAAGACATTCAAAGCAAGTATTTTAGGGAGCTAGAAAGACTTGAAATCAAAAAAGTGGATATTATTTTTATCACAGCCGATAAGGGGCTTTGTGGGGGCTTTAACACCAATACCATTAAAAAAGTTTTAGCATGCACGAATGAATACAAAGAAAAAGACATTAAAGTGCGTTTGCGCGGTATTGGTAAAAAGGGCAATGAATATTTTAGCTTTAACGGGATAGAGGTTTTAGACAAGATCAATAATTTGAGTTCTATGCCTAATTATGAACGCACGCAGGAATTCATGAAAAAAGTGGTAGAGGATTATTTGAGTGGGAAAACCGATAAGGTGATTATCATTCATAATGGCTTTAAAAACATGATCACTCAAGAAATAAGAGTCAAAACAATTTTGCCTATTGGGTATAAAATCATCCACCAAAACCCTCAGCCTAATGAGGCGCAAGAGACTATTACTAGTGAGCCAAGCGGGAGTGAAGATGAAATTTTAGACTCTTTAGCAGAAAAATATGTGGAGTATAGTTTATACTACGCCTTGATTGATTCTTTAGCCGCAGAGCATAGCGCTAGAATGCAGGCTATGGATACAGCGACGAATAACGCTAAAGATTTGGTTAAAACTTTAACCATTTCTTATAATAAAGCCAGACAAGAGGCGATTACGACCGAGCTGGTAGAAATCAATGCTGGCGTAGAAGCCCTAAAATAAAAATTACATTAAAATAATAAGGAGTGATGAAAGCGATGGAAGGTAAAATCATTCAGGTTTTAGGCCCGGTGGTAGATGTGGAATTTGAATCCTATCTACCGGCGATTTTTGAAGCGTTAGACATTAATTTTGAAGTCAATGGCACTCAAAAATCTTTAGTTTTAGAGGTGGCAGCCCATTTGGGAGGTAATCGGGTGCGAGCGATTGCTATGGATATGACAGAAGGCTTAGTGCGTAACCAAGCCGTCAAAGCTCGTGGCAAAATGATTGAAGTGCCTGTGGGCGAAGAAGTGTTAGGGCATATTTTTAATGTTGTGGGCGAGAGCATTGACAATTTAGAGCCTCTTAAGCCGTCCTTAACTTGGCCCATTCACAGAAAAGCCCCTAGTTTTGAGCAGCAAAGCACCAAGACAGAAATGTTTGAAACCGGTATTAAAGTCATTGACTTGCTTGCGCCTTATTCTAAGGGCGGTAAAGTGGGCTTGTTTGGTGGGGCTGGCGTAGGCAAAACGGTGATCATTATGGAGCTTATCCACAATGTGGCTTACAAGCATAACGGGTATTCGGTGTTTGCAGGTGTGGGGGAGCGCACCAGAGAAGGGAACGATCTGTATTTTGAGATGAAAGAAGGGGGCGTTTTAGACAAAGTCGCGCTGTGCTATGGGCAAATGAATGAGCCACCAGGTGCAAGGAATCGCATCGCATTCACCGGCTTGACGATGGCGGAGTATTTTCGTGATGAAAAGGGATTAGATGTGTTGATGTTTATTGACAATATCTTTAGATACGCTCAAAGCGGTGCGGAAATGAGCGCGTTATTAGGCCGTATCCCTTCAGCCGTGGGGTATCAACCCACGCTAGCCGGGGAAATGGGGAAACTTCAAGAGCGTATCGCTTCCACTAAAAATGGCTCTATCACTTCCGTTCAAGCGGTGTATGTGCCAGCCGATGACTTGACTGACCCAGCCCCTGCTTCGGTGTTTGCGCATTTGGATGCGACTACGGTATTGAACAGAAAGATCGCTGAAAAAGGGATTTATCCTGCAGTTGATCCTTTGGATTCCACTTCAAGGATTTTAAGCCCTCAAATGATTGGCGAGAAGCACTATGAAATCGCCACCGGTATCCAGCAAGTTTTGCAAAAATACAAGGATTTGCAAGATATTATTGCGATTTTGGGATTGGACGAATTGAGCGAAGAGGATAAAAAAACGGTTGAAAGGGCCAGAAAAATTGAGAAGTTTTTATCCCAGCCGTTCTTTGTGGCTGAAGTGTTTACGGGAAGTCCCGGTAAATATGTAACCCTTCAAGAGACTTTAGAGGGCTTTGGAGGGATTTTAGAGGGCAAATACGATCATATTCCTGAAAACGCGTTTTACATGGTGGGCAGCATTCAAGAGGTTTTAGAAAAAGCTAAAAACATGAAAAATTCCTAAGGGTTTTGTGATGGCTTTGTTGAAAATTAGTGTGGTAGTTCCTGAGGGGGAGGTTTATACAGGAGAGGTTAAAAGCGTTGTGTTGCCAGGAGTTGAAGGGGAATTTGGGGTGCTTTATGGGCATAGCAACATGATTACTTTGCTTCAAGCGGGAGTGGTTGAGATTGAAACCGAAAACCAAAAAGAGCACATTGCGATCAATTGGGGCTATGCAGAAGTTACTAATGAACGGGTGGATATTTTAGCCGATGGGGCGGTCTTTATTAAAAAAGAATCAGACGACAGGGACGATGCTATCTCTAGGGCTAAAAGGCTGTTAGAAGACGCAAGCTCTGACAGGTTAGCGGTCTCTAGCGTGCTGGCTAAGATTGAGTCTCTTTAAGGGGATAATCATGTTAGATTCAATCGTTTATTTTTTCAATAAGAGCGGGTTTGTTACCACGCTTGTTTTAGTTTGGATTTCGCTTTATTTGGTGATGACTTTATGGGTCTTTTTGTATAAAAGCATTGTGTTAAAGATTGAACTTAAGCGCGAGATGCAATCTTTGTCTAACATTCTTAATGGGGCGCAAGACGCTCCAGAGCATTTTATGTTTAATAAAAAAAGAAATGATGAAACCAAAAGGTATTCTAATGAATTGTTGCAGGCTTGGAAACATCAAGTTCTTAAGCAAAGCACGACAGGTTTAGTGGTATTGAGCATTATCTCTTCTACAGCCCCCTTTATTGGTTTGTTTGGAACGGTGGTTGAAATTTTAGAAGCGTTTAACAATTTGGGCGCGTTAGGTCAAGCTTCTTTTGGGGTGATCGCGCCCATTATTTCTAAGGCTCTTATCGCCACCGCTGCAGGGATTTTAGCGGCCATTCCAGCCTATTCTTTTTACTTGATTTTAAAGCGCAAGGTGTATGATTTATCGGTTTATGTGCAGATGCAAGTGGATATTTTGTCTTCTAAAAAATAAAGCTTTAAGGGGATTTTATAAGTATCTTAAATAGGGAGTTAGAAGGTTTTTATGAATTACGATAACTATTGGGATGAGGACAAACCAGAACTCAATATCACGCCCTTAGTGGATGTGATGCTTGTTTTGTTGGCTATTCTTATGGTAACGACGCCCACTCTTACTTATAAAGAAGAGATTGCTTTGCCTTCTGGCTCAAAAACTGCTAGAGCCACTCAAGATAAAATGATAGAGATCCGCATGGATAAAGACGCAAAAATCTATATAGATAGTCAAACCTATGAATACAACTCCTTCCCGGATACTTTTAACTTGCTTTCTAAGAAATACGATAAAGATACTAGGGTCAGTATCCGCGCGGACAAACGATTGACTTATGACAAAGTGATTTATTTGTTAAAAACGATTAAAGAAGCGGGTTTTTTAAAAGTTTCTTTAATCACAAGTCCTTAAAAAGCAGGGCTAATTTGCATGAGTAAGAGCGCGATCTTTGTTGTTTCTGGCTTTTTAGCGTTCTTGCTCTATGCTTTGTTATTGTATGGTTTGTTGCTAGAAAGGCACAATAAAGAAGCGGAGAAAATCCTTTTGGATTTGGGCAAAAAAAACGAACAAGTCATTGATTTGAATTTAGAAGATTTGCCAAGCGATGAAAAAAAAGATGAAAAAGCAGCTGAAAAAGCAGAAGAAAAAAAAGATGAAAAAGTAGTTGAAAAAAATGCAACTGATAAGGAGGGCGATTTTATTGATCCTAAAGAACAAGAAGAAAGCCTTGAAGATATTTTTTCTTCACTCAATGATTTTCAAGAAAAGACAGACGCAAACGCTCAAAAAGATGAGCAAAAAAATGAGCAAGAAGAAGAGCAAAGGCGTTTAAAAGAACAGCAACGCTTAAAGCAAAACCAAAAAAATCAAGAGATGTTGAAAGGTTTGCAACAGAATTTGGATCAATTCGCGCAAAAACTAGAAAGCGTTAAAAACAAGACTTTAGATTTGCAAATCCCTAAACAAGATGGGGTTGATGAAAAGGCTTATCAAGAATGGTACGCTCAAATCTATCAGATTTTATATAAAGGTTGGAAAGGGGTTTTTTATCACAAGGCTTCAGTGAGTGCGCTGATTATGATCACTAAAGATGGGGAGTTTGATTATACCATTCTTAGTTACTCCGATTTTAAGGATTATAACAAGAGTGTGATGACCCTTTTAAATGATTTAAAGAAAGTGGATTTTCCCCCATATCCTGGAGGAAACATGATTTCTATTCAAGTTAATTTCACCACTAAGGAAGAACAATGAGGCATTTATGGCTTTTTTTAATAGGCACTATAGGGCTTTTTGCAACAGATAAAACACTAGATATTATTAAAACCATTCAAAAACTTCCTAAAATTGAAGTGCGCTACTCTATAGATAACGATGCCAATTACGCTTTAAAATTGCATGAAGTCTTAGCGAATGATTTAAAGACTAGCCAGCATTTTGATGTTTCTCAAAACAAGGATCAAGGCGCTATCAATTACGCAGAACTCAAGGATAAAAAAGTCCATCTTGTAGCGCTGGTGAGCGTGGCGGTAGAAAACGGCAATAAAATTTCACGATTAAAACTTTATGATGTCAATACAAGCACTCTTGTTAAAACTTTTGACTACCCCATTGTAAGTTTAGATCTATACCCTTTTGCAGCGCACAACATGGCCATTGTGGTGAATGATTATTTAAAAGCCCCTTCTATCGCTTGGATGAAGCGCCTTATTGTTTTTTCTAAATACATTGGACCAGGAATCACAAATATCGCCTTAGCCGATTATACGATGCGTTATCAAAAAGAAATCATCAAAAACAATAGGCTCAATATTTTCCCTAAATGGGCGAACGCTGAGCAAACGGAGTTTTATTACACGCAGTATGGCGAAAGAACGCCCATGATTTTAAAATACAACATTCAAAAAGCCACTCATGAGAATATCGCTAGTTCTCAAGGAATGGCTGTGGTCTCTAGCGTGAGTTCTGATGGCTCTAAAATCTTAATGTCTTTAGCCCCTGATGGCCAACCGGATGTGTATTTGTATGACACGCATAAAAAAATTAAAACCAAAATAACGCGCTATCCTGGGATAGATGTCTCAGGAGTGTTTTTAGAAGATGACAAGTCTATGGCTTTTGTTTCGGATAGATCCGGTTATCCTAACATCTACATGAAGAAATTGGGCTTAAAAGAGAGCGCGGAGCAACTCCTTTATGAAGGAAGAAGCAATGAATCCATTGACGCATATAAAGATAGTATTGTGTATGTGAGCCGGGAAAACCTTAATGAATTTGGCAAAACGGTGTTTAATTTGAATTTGATCACTCTAAATAGCAAATATATCCGCAGGCTTACCGTGAATGGCTCTAACCAGATGCCTCGTTTTTCTACGGATGGGAGAAATATCATGTATATCAAAAAGACACCCCAAGAATACGCCATGGGGCTTATTTTGCTAGACTATAATCAGAGTTTTTTATTCCCTTTAAAGAATGTGAAAATACAAGCCTTTGATTGGTAAGGTTAAATTAAGCGAATGTGAGTTAATATTTACACTTATTAAAATTTTATTCTTGGGGAATTTATAATGAAGAGATCTTCTGCATTTAGTTTCTTGGTAGCTTTTTTATTGGTAGCTGGCTGTAGTCATAAAATGGATAATAAGACTGTGGCTGGCGATGTGAACGCTAAAACGGTTCAGACTGCACCTGTTACTACAGAACCAGCTCCAGAGAAAGAAGAGCCTAAACAAGAGCCAGCTCCAGTGGTTGAAGAAAAACCGGCTATTGAGAGCGGGACTATCATCGCTTCTATTTATTTTGATTTTGACAAGTATGAAATCAAAGAATCCGATCAAGAGACTTTAGATGAGATCGTGCAAAAAGCTAAAGAAAACCACATGCAGGTGCTTTTGGAAGGCAATACCGATGAATTTGGCTCTAGCGAATACAACCAAGCGCTTGGCGTTAAAAGGACTTTGAGCGTGAAAAACGCTTTAGTCATTAAAGGGGTAGAAAAAGATATGATCAAAACCATCAGTTTTGGTGAAACCAAACCCAAATGCACTCAAAAAACTAGAGAATGCTACAAAGAAAACAGAAGAGTGGATGTCAAATTAGTGAAGTAATTCTAGGATGAAAAGGCTTTTTTTTATCCCTTTTATCGCTCCCTTTTTTCTCAATGGGGAGCCTTCAGCGTTTGATTTGCAAAGCGGAGCTACCAAAAAAGAACTCAAGCAGTTGCAAGTCAATAGTAAGAATTTTTCTAATATTTTGACCAAAATCCATTCGCAAGTAGAGACTAACACTCAAGCTCAAGAGGGTCTAAGGAGCGTTTATGAAGGGCAGGCTAATAAGATTAAAGATCTCAATAACGCTATCCTTTCCCAAGAAGAATCCTTGCGAGCCTTAAAAGCTTCGCAAGAAGTGCAGGCTAACGCATTAAAGCAACAATCGCAAACCTTAGAGGATTTGAGGAATGAGATTCACGCTAACCAGCAAGCTATCCAGCAGTTAGACAAGCAAAATAAAGAGATGAGTGAATTGTTGACCAAGTTAAGCCAGGATTTGGTTTCACAAATCGCCTTGATCCAAAAAGCTCTCAAAGAACAAGAGGAAAAAGCTGAAAAGCCGCTCAAATCAAACACTCCGGCTGGTAAAAACTCTCCTTTGAAAGCCGAATCCCCAAAAAATCAAGAGAAAAAAACCCAAGAGAAGGCGAAAATTGAGTTTGATAAAGATCTGTCCAAGCAAAAAGAGATCTTTCAAGAAGCTCTGTCTTTTTTTAAAAACAAATCCTATGCAGAAGCTAAAGAGCGTTTGTTGTGGTTAGAAGCCAATAGTTACCGCCTTTATTATGTGCGTTATGCGCTTGGAGAAGTGGCTTATGGGGAAAAAAAGTATAGAGAAGCGATCAAATATTACAAAGAGAGCGCTCTTTTAAATAAAAAAGCGTCTTACATGCCTGTGCTTTTGTGGCATACGGCATGGGCGTTTAAAAAAATCAAAGACGATCAAAACTATTATAAATTTTTAAACACTTTGCAACACTTGTATCCTTCAAGCGAACAAGCTAAAATGGCAAAAAAAATCTTAGAAAACAAGGAGAAACACCATCATGCAAAACCATGATTTAGAGTCAATCAAACAAGCCGCTTTGATTGAATATGAAGTGAGGGAGCAGGGTTCTAGCGTTGTGCTAGACAGCAATATTTCTAAAGAACCTTTAGAGTTTATTATAGGCGCTAATCAAATCATAGCAGGGTTGGAAAAAGCGGTATTAAAGGCTCAAATTGGTGAGTGGGAAGAGGTTGTTATCGCCCCAGAGGAAGCTTATGGGGTTTATGAAAACAGCTATTTGCAAGAAGTCCCTAGAGATCAATTTGAAGGCATTGAATTAGAAAAAGGCATGAGCGTTTTTGGGCAAACTGAAGACCATCAAACCATTCAAGCCACCATCAAAGACTTTAGCAACACGCATGTGATGGTGGATTATAACCACCCATTAGCCGGGAAAACTTTAGCGTTTCGTTTCAAGGTTTTAGGTTTTAGGGAAGTGAGCGAAGAAGAAATTTTAGCTTCACACCATGGCGGTGGGGCAGGTTGCTGTGGCGCTCATGGGGGTCATGGCGGAAAGAAAGGTGGGGGCTGTGGTTGCTCATGTTCGCATGGGTAGTAGGTATAGGAGTATTTAAAAGGCAAGGTCATGAATAGTTCTAATCTCAAAAATTGGCTGTTCCCTACCATTTGCTTTTTTTTGTTTTGTTATATTTTAATTTTTTTGATGTTTTTTATGTTTAAAAGTTTGCAATCGCAATCTTTTGGCTCTGTGGCAGAAACCGGGAAAAAACCCATCACCACCACCAAGAAATTTGGTAAGGAATTGCAAAAACAGATTTCAAAAATCCATTAACTTTTTTTCTTTTTTGCCGATACTTGCTGTAATGGAATGAATATCAAATTAAAGGATTTTACAATGATTAATGCCGTTTCTTCTCTTGCTCCGGTGCAGTCTTTGGGGAATTATAAGCGTGTGGAAAAGAATGAAAAAGTTGAAAACAATGAGGCCGCTCTTGATAGGGTAGCTGAGATCAAGAAAGCGATTGAAAATAACCAGTATAAAATCAACTTGCATGAGACTTCTCACAAAATGGCACAGGATTTATTGGGGATAAGCTAGGGGGTTTAAGGGCTTCGTTTCTAGGGGGGTTTGTTCTTGCTATCGTTTTGTTTTCCATTAAATTTTAGTTTCTCTGTGTTTTAAAATGAGTTTGTTGCTTTCTTAAATAGGGCATGTTTTTAGTCGTGTGTTAGGAATGATTGATTGGGAATTTTAACTTTTATGGATTTTTGTTCTGGTATTGGTGGAGGCCGTTTGGGCTTGGAGCGATGCCATTTAAAATGCGTAGGGCATGCAGAAATCAATCATGAAGCCCTTAGGACTTATGAATTATTTTTTAAAGATACTCATAATTTTGGGGATTTGATGCGAATCAATCCTAATGATTTACCCGATTTTGATGCACTCATTAGCGGATTTCCTTGTCAGGCTTTTTCTATCAATGGCAAAAGGAAGGGGCTTGAAGATGAAAGAGGGACGATTATTTACGGGCTTATTCGCATTTTAAAAGTCAAACAGCCCAAATGTTTCTTGCTTGAAAATGTTAAGGGCTTGATCAATCATAATAAAAAGGCAACTTTTAATATTATTATAAAAGCCTTGCAAGAAGCAGGCTATACAACTTATTATCAAATTTTAAACAGCGCTGATTTCCAATTAGCCCAAAATAGAGAACGCATTTATATTGTAGGGTTTAGGAAGGATTTAAAACACCCATTTCATTTCCCTTTAGGTTTAGCCAATGATTATTATTTCAAGGATTTTTTAGACGCAGATAATGAGTGTTATTTGGATATTAATAACGCTACTTTTCAGAAATATTTGCATAATAAATACAACCACAACCGGGTTTCTTTAGAGGATATTTTAACTTTAGAAAACGCTGTTTTAGACACAAGACAATCTGATTTAAGGTTGTATTTTAATGTTTTTCCTACTTTAAGGACAGGAAGACATGGCCTATTTTATATTCAAAAAGGTAAAATTAAGAAATTAAACGCTATTGAAAGCTTGCTTTTGCAAGGATTTCCTAGGGATTTGATCGCTAAGATTAAAGATAATCCTAACTTTAAAGAAAGCCATTTGCTATCCCAAGCAGGGAATGCGATGAGCGTGAATGTGATTGCTGCTATCACACAGCAAATGTTAAAGGCAGTTTCTAATGAATAGTCATACAAGTTCTTTTGGCTCACTCATTGCTAAAAATGGTTTTTTAAGCGAAAAGAAAGTCTCACAAAAATTCAATGATTACTCTAATGATAGAGATGCACAAATTTGGCTAATGATTATGGGCTATGATTTAAATAAGATTGAATATGTTAAAGCGAATGTGCTTAGTGGGTATAAAGCCGATATAAATGTCATCATTCAAATTAAATTAAAACAAACCTTAGATAGTGAGAATATACAAGTTAAATTAGTGAGTAATCAAAAAGGTTTTAATCAAATTGATAAAAGGAAGCTCAAATC
The DNA here is from genome assembly GCF_021062735.1 of Helicobacter pylori. GTDB lineage: Bacteria > Campylobacterota > Campylobacteria > Campylobacterales > Helicobacteraceae > Helicobacter > Helicobacter pylori_DN. Next base: position 21,129 of record NZ_JAHXLB010000017.1, read on the forward strand.
TTATCAAGAAATGTGGAATATTCCCCCTAATATTTATCAATTATTCGCTTATTTTACAGGAGAGTTAAAGCCGACAAGACAAGATATAAAATATCCTAATAAAAGAATGCTTATTAATGAATTTTCTCATAAAGAACAACAAGAATTATTAGCATGGTTAAATGACAATAAAATGCTGATTGTTTCTGATATTTTAAAAGGTAGGGGTGAGTTTAGCACTGAATGGGTGTTAGTCATACAAGCAATTAATTTTGATATAAAATGGGCTTTAAAAAATATTAATGTTGTCATGCAACATTATTTTGATGATGGAAGTGTAGAAATAAGCAAAAAAGGCTCACTCAAAATAGGAAGAATTACTATTCAAAGAAAGGGAGGTGATAATGGCAGAGAAAGTGCAAACATGTTGCAGTTTAAAATTGACCCTACAGAACTTTTGGACTAAGTATTTGCTGATAGTAAAACTCTAAAATGGCATAGTATTTGCTTGAATACGGCTGAAACAAGAGCTAAAGGATTTGTTATGGTCGTTTTACATTCTCATTTAGAAAACGCGCTCAACCAATTGAAAGCATTGATTGATTTAACGGAGCGCGATATAAGAGACATTAAGCTTGCTAAACACACCGAAATTTTTGAAAGAAACCATCAAAAACAGCTAGCGATTCAAGCTTTTGAAAAAGAAAAAGCAAATATAGATGTGCAAATGTTGTCTTTAAAAAACCAATTCCCTAATAAAGAAATGAATGAATTATTAGACGAAAAAACGAGCGATTTTTTAAACCAAATGCGAGAGTCCTTGCTTGTTTTGAAAGAAAAAAACTTGATTTATTCGCGCATGGCGTTTGCGGTTTCTGAGTTTTATTCTTCGCTCATCCAACAAATCATTCCCCATGACACTTGCGACTATAAAGGCTCTAGGCATGTGGGGAGCCATTTTTTAAGAGTGCAGGCGTAAAATGGGCGGGATTTTATCTTCACTCAACACTTCTTACACGGGCCTACAAGCCCATCAGAGCATGGTGGATGTTACGGGGAATAATATTTCTAACGCTAGCGATGAATTTTATAGCCGCCAGCGCGTGATTGCAAAGCCTCAAGCGGCTTACATGTATGGCACTAAAAACGTGAATATGGGCGTGGATGTAGAAGCTATTGAAAGGGTGCATGATGAGTTTGTTTTTTCTCGTTACACGAAGGCTAATTACGAAAACACTTATTACGATACAGAGTTTTCGCACTTGAAAGAAGCGAGCGCGTATTTTCCGGACATTGATGAAGCGAGCCTTTTTACGGATTTGCAAGATTATTTTAACTCATGGAAAGAATTGTCTAAAAACGCCAAAGACTCCGCTCAAAAACAGGCTCTCGCTCAAAAAACAGAAGCTTTAACGCACAACATTAAAGACACCAGAGAAAGATTAACGACTTTACAGCACAAGGCGAGTGAAGAATTAAAAAGCGTGATTAAAGAAGTCAATAGCTTGGGTTCTCAAATCGCTCAAATCAACAAACGCATTAAAGAAGTGGAAAACAACAAGAGTTTAAAGCATGCGAATGAATTAAGGGATAAGCGAGATGAGTTGGAATTCCATTTGCGAGAGCTTTTAGGGGGGAATGTTTTTAAAAGCAGTATTAAAACTAATTCGCTCATAGATAAAGACTCAGCGGATTTTGATGAGAGCTATAACCTTAATATCGGGCATGGGTTCAATATCATTGATGGCTCTATTTTCCACCCTTTAGCGGTTAAAGAGTCCGAAAATAAAGGGGGTTTGAACCAGGTTTATTTTCAAAGCGATGATTTTAAGCTCACTAATATTACCGACAAGCTCAATCAGGGAAAAGTGGGGGCGTTATTGGATGTGTATAATGACGGCTCTAACGGGACTTTGAAGGGCAAATTGCAAGATTATATTGATTTGTTGGATTCTTTTGCTAGGGGCTTGATAGAATCCACTAATGCGATTTACGCTCAAAGCGCGAGTCATCATATTGAGGGTGAGCCTGTGGAGTTTAACAGCGATGAAGCCTTTAAAGACACTAACTACAATATCAAAAACGGCTCGTTTGACTTAATCGCTTACAACACCGATGGTAAAGAAATCGCCAGAAAAACCATTGCTATCACGCCCATTACAACCATGAACGATATTATCCAAGCCATTAACGCTAACACCGATGACAATCAAGACAATAACACCGAAAACGATTTTGATGATTATTTCACAGCGAGCTTTAACAATGAGACTAAAAAGTTTGTTATCCAGCCTAAAAACGCTTCGCAAGGGTTGTTTGTCTCTATGAAAGATAACGGCACGAATTTTATGGGAGCGTTAAAGCTCAACCCTTTTTTTCAAGGCGATGACGCTTCTAATATCAGCTTGAATAAAGAATACAAAAAAGAGCCTACCACTATCCGCCCATGGCTTGCCCCCATTAACGGGAATTTTGATGTGGCGAACATGATGCAACAATTGCAATACGACAGCGTGGATTTTTATAACGACAAGTTTGACATTAAACCAATGAAAATCAGCGAGTTTTATCAATTTTTAACCGGTAAAATCAACACGGACGCTGAAAAATCAGGGCGTATTTTAGACACTAAAAAGAGCATGTTAGAGACCATTAAAAAAGAGCAACTCTCTATTTCACAAGTGAGCGTGGATGAAGAAATGGTGAATTTGATCAAGTTTCAAAGCGGTTATGCCGCTAACGCTAAGGTCATTACCGCCATTGATCGGATGATAGACACTTTATTGGGGATTAAACAATAAGTTTTCTACCCATAGCGTTTTTATCAAATAAGCCTTATTTAACTCATTTTTTAAACTCTATTTATTTTAAAACTCATTTTTGAGCCTTTTTTATAACCAACACTCAAACAATTAATAGTATTATGTAAGTTATAAGCGAGAGAGTGCTTTGTAAAGCTTATGCTATAATAACGATTATTGTTGATTGAAAGGAAAACAGATGAGACGGAGTTTTTTGAAAACGATTGGCTTGGGTGTGATAGCGCTCTCTTTGGGTTTGTTAAGCCCTTTGAGTGCAGCGAGTTATCCGCCCATTAAAAACACTAAAGTGGGGTTAGCCCTTTCTAGCCACCCGCTAGCCACTGAAATTGGGCAAAAGGTTTTAGAAGATGGGGGTAATGCGATTGATGCGGCGGTAGCGATAGGATTTGCTCTAGCGGTCGTCCATCCGGCAGCAGGCAATATTGGTGGTGGGGGTTTTGCGGTTATCCATTTGGCTAATGGCGAAAATGTTGCCTTAGATTTTAGAGAAAAAGCCCCCTTAAAAGCCACTAAGAACATGTTTTTAGACAAGCAAGGCAATGTAGTCCCTAAACTCAGTGAAGATGGCTATTTGGCGGCTGGGGTTCCTGGAACGGTGGCGGGCATGGAAGCGATGTTGAAAAAATACGGCACAAAAAAACTATCGCAACTCATTGATCCTGCCATTAAATTGGCTGAAAATGGTTATGTGATTTCACAAAGACAAGCAGAAACCCTAAAAGAAGCGAGAGAGCGGTTTTTAAAATACAGTTCTAGCAAAAAGTATTTTTTTAAAAAAGGGCATCTTGATTATCAAGAAGGGGATTTGTTTGTCCAAAAAGATTTAGCCAAGACTTTGAATCAAATCAAAACGCTAGGCACTAAAGGCTTTTATCAAGGGCAAGTCGCTGATCTTATTGAGAAAGACATGAAAAAAAATGGAGGGATTATCACTAAAGAAGATTTAGCCAGTTACAATGTGAAATGGCGCAAACCCGTGGTAGGGAGTTATCGTGGGTATAAGATCATTTCTATGTCGCCACCAAGTTCGGGAGGTACGCATTTGATTCAGATTTTAAATGTCATGGAGAATGCGGATTTAAGCGCCCTTGGGTATGGGGCTTCTAAGAATATCCATATCGCTGCCGAAGCGATGCGTCAGGCTTATGCGGACAGATCGGTTTATATGGGAGATGCTGATTTTGTTTCGGTGCCGGTGGATAAATTGATTAATAAAGCGTATGCCAAAAAGATTTTTGACACTATCCAGCCAGATACGGTTACGCCAAGCTCTCAAATCAAACCAGGAATGGGGCAGTTGCATGAGGGGAGCAACACCACGCATTATTCTGTAGCGGACAGGTGGGGGAATGCAGTCAGCGTTACTTACACCATTAACGCTTCTTATGGAAGTGCTGCTAGTATTGATGGGGCAGGATTTTTATTGAACAATGAAATGGATGATTTTTCCATAAAACCAGGAAACCCTAATCTCTATGGTTTAGTAGGGGGCGATGCGAATGCGATTGAAGCCAATAAGCGCCCTTTAAGCTCCATGTCGCCTACGATCGTGTTGAAAAACAATAAGGTTTTTTTGGTGGTGGGAAGCCCTGGAGGGTCTAGGATTATCACGACGGTGTTGCAAGTGATTTCCAATGTCATTGATTATAATATGAATATTTCTGAAGCGGTCTCAGCCCCCAGATTCCACATGCAATGGCTCCCTGATGAATTAAGGATTGAAAAGTTTGGCATGCCCGCTGATGTGAAAGACAACCTCACTAAAATGGGCTATCAAATCGTTACTAAGCCGGTCATGGGCGATGTGAATGCGATCCAAGTTTTACCTAAAACTAAGGGGAGCGTTTTCTATGGATCAACGGATCCAAGGAAAGAATTTTAATTCTATTTAGCCTTATTTTTTTGGGAGGGGGGCTTTTAGCGAGAAAATCTTAAATTTAGTTTTAAAATTCATAAAAATAGTGTAAAATTTCTCATTACAAGAGATGATATTAGGTCTAAAATGGTGTATGCAGAATGGAGTTTGAGAATGTTTGCTAGTTTTAGAACGCATGCAGTTTCTTTTTTAAGATTGGTAGCCATTGACATTATGTTTGATCTTATTAAAGCAGAGGAGCAACAATGGGATACGCAAGCAAATTAGCCTTGAAGATTTGTTTGGCAAGTTTATGTTTATTTAGCACTCTTGGTGCAGAACACCTTGAACAAAAAAGGAATTATATCTATAAAGGGGAAGAAGCCTATAATAATAAGGAATACGAGCGAGCGGCTTCTTTTTATAAGAGCGCGATTAAAAATGGCGAGCCGCTTGCTTATGTTCTTTTAGGGATCATGTATGAAAATGGTAGGGGTGTGCCTAAAGATTACAAGAAGGCGGCTGAATATTTTCAAAAAGCGGTTGATAACGACATACCTAGAGGGTATAACAATTTAGGTGTGATGTATAAAGAGGGTAGGGGCGTTCCTAAAGATGAAAAGAAAGCCGTGGAGTATTTTAGAATAGCTACAGAGAAAGGCTATACTAACGCCTATATAAACTTAGGCATCATGTATATGGAGGGTAGGGGAGTTCCAAGCAACTATGTGAAAGCGACAGAGTGCTTTAGAAAAGCGATGCATAAGGGTAATGTAGAAGCTTATATCCTTTTAGGGGATATTTATTATAGTGGGAATGATCAATTGGGTATTGAGCCAGACAAAGATAAGGCTATTGTCTATTATAAAATGGCGGCTGATATGAGTTCTTCTAGAGCTTATGAAGGGTTAGCAGAGTCTTATCAGTATGGGTTAGGCGTGGAAAAAGATAAGAAAAAGGCTGAAGAATACATGCAAAAAGCGTGTGATTTTGACATTGATAAAAATTGTAAGAAAAAGAACACTTCAAGCCGATAATTCTCAAACTTGGGCTTGATTCAAGGATTTTTTGTTTTATGTTAGGTAGCGTGTTTTTTGAACAATTGATTTGAAGCGATAGATTAAAGATATTGCGTTTTTCATGGCTAAGTGGCTTCATATTAAAAACTTTAGCCAAAAAACATTGCTTGCTATAACTTTGCTTTGTTTGTCTCGCCTAAATATTCCCCTTATCTTAACAAGCCCCTAAATTTACAAACTCCAAACAATAGCGATTGGGTTTCACAAACTTTTCAAGAACGACACTAAGATCGCAAGAAAGCCTAAATCCGGTCATTACTAAAAACTTAAGCCAAGGTTTAGCGACCACTCTAAGCGGAGCGTTAAAATACCAATGGACTAAATTCACTTTAGGAACGCTTTATAGAAACGCGCCCGATCGCATTTTAGGTATTAAACTACCTAAAGCGCTAAACGAAGCCACCGCAGGAGCGGCCTTAAAGTATCACATTAAAAGAGCGCTTGAACGAAGCCACACCATAAGCGATTTTAGTAAGAATTTAGAACTAAGCGCGCAAAACGCTAAATTTTCAAACAACACGCTTAAAATCATTGAAGAGCTTAACAACGGCGTTAAACAAGCCAGCGAAGAAATCAAAGAGAAAGCGACTAAAACGAGCAATTTAGTTAAAAGCATAAGAGATCAAGATAAGCGCCCTTTTGAAGTGATAGAAGATAAAGAAGCGTTTTTTAAAGATTTAAACCAAAATCTAAAAGATAACGCTACACCATTACCTAAAGGCATGAGTATTGAAGAATTTAAGCAAAGTTTAGAGAGCGTGGAAAACAAAGACAGATTTTTAGAACATTTAGAAACAAGAGATAACTCACAAGATAGATTAAAATTTCTTAGCTTAATAGAACCCATTCTTAGAGAGCCTCACATTGAAATTTTCATTAAAGATAAAGATGGCGTTATAGTTAAAAAAGAATATATCAAAGCGTTTAAAGATGAAAACAAAACACGCCTATATATGCTAATCACACAAGATAATGATACGATTTTAAGGACTTTTATACCAAAATTGAATGAAAGGTATATGAGAAGTCATGTAAGAGATGCTGACATTATCCACTCTTTTATTCAGCCGAACAGAACCGCCAAGAGCGACAACGCATTAAGCGATGTAGTGGTCTACGGAGAGAATAATACACCAAAACCCCTAACAGATCAAGAGGATTTACTAAAAACAAGCGAAAATTTAAACGAAACCACACAAGAAGCTAAAAATTTAAGCCTATTAGAACAAGCCAACGCCGAAAAGCTTGCTAAATTAGAAAGC
>NZ_JAHXLB010000018.1:0-26983 GCF_021062735.1 Helicobacter pylori
AAAACTTAACAAGACCCGATGGTAAGAGTGTTGGTGTTACTTTGGAGGAGTGGGCGAGGTTTTTACCTAAAAATAAAGAAGAGGCGAAATTTGTTGCGCAACTTTTATGCGATGGCGGTATCAATAAGTATGATTTAACATGCGCTGGTCTTACTCCTGGTGTTTTAGCCGATAATCTTTGGTCTTATGGGTTTAGAGATGAGGATTATGATGAGGAAGGTAATGTGATTGCGGAGGGTGATGAGGCAACTGCTCTTAAACTTAAAAATGAGGGCGGGATAGAATAAACCCCCCCTTGTGGGGTCTCCTTTTTTTCAATCTCTTTTCTTGCTCTTTTCAATCTCTCTCTAATTTGTCTATTTAATTTGGAAAGGCTTTAATCTTAAAACCCTATCTTTGCGCATTATTTCGCATTCAAAAGGCGTTTTTCTTTAAATTCCTGGTATTCTTTGATCGCATAATTCACAAAGGGTTTGATCGCAATCCCGCCCCTAGAGGCAAAATCCCCATACACTTCCAAATACTTTGGCTCTAGCAATTTGACTAAATCTAATAAAATCGTGTTGATGCAGCTCTCATGAAAGCTCCCATGGTTTCTGTAACTGAATAAATAGAGTTTTAAAGACTTGCTTTCTACCATTTTATCTTTAGGGATGTAGCGGATAAAAATCACGCCAAAATCCGGCTGGGAAGTGATCGGACAAAGGCTTGTAAATTCCTTGCATTCTAAGGTGATTAGGGGGTCTAAATTGGGGTTTGGGTTAGGGAAAGCCTCTAGTAAATCGCTGTTGTATTCAAAAATATAGGGCGTTTTAGCGCCTAGGGATTTGAGGTTTAGTTCAGGGGTCATTAATCTTTCCTTGATTTAAGTTATAATAAGGCTATTTTAACCCATTTTTTAGGAAACTCATGAACCAACGCATAGAAACGATTACGGCTCTATTAGATGAAAAAAAGGCTTTTGATATTACGCACATTGATTTATCTAAAACCCCCTATTTGGTAGAAGATGTCATTATCGCTACCACGCTAGCGAATAAGCATGCCCTTTCTTTATTAGATGTGCTTAAAAACACCCTTAAGCCTTTGGGCGAAGTCTTTTACCAGATAGATGAGTCTAATGAAGAGTGGATCATTTTGGATTTGGGGGATTTGATGATCCATCTTTTCACCGAAGAATGCCGTAAAAAATTTGACTTGGAAGGGTTTTTGAACGCTTATAAAAGGGGGATTCCTTATCAAAACGCCTAAGAAACTCATCGCGCTTCTAGGGCCTAGCGGGAGCGGGAAAAGCGCTCTTTCCATTGAATTAGCCCAAGAATTGGACGCTGAAATCTTTTCTTTGGACTCTTTGAGTATTTATAAAGACATTAATATCGCTTCGGCTAAACCGAGCCTGAAAGAGCGAAAAAACATCAAGCATTACGCCCTAGACTGCCTTAGCATTGATGAAAAAAATAACGCTCCTCTTTTTAAAACCCTTTTAGAGGACGCCATGAGGGTGTCTTCTAAAGAAATTTTACTCATTGTGGGGGGGAGCAGTTTTTACTTAAAGTCCATTTTAGAAGGTTTGAGCGATACGCCAAAACTGAGCAATGAAGAGGTTGTAAAAATAGAGCGAGAAATTGCCGCTCTTTCTAACCCTTATATATTTTTAAAATCCATTGACCCTAACATGGCTTTTAAAATCCATCCAAACGACACTTACCGCATCCATAAGGCTTTAGAAATCTTTTATGCCACCCACACGCCCCCAAGCGAGTATTTTAAGGCCAACCCTAAAAAACCCTTTGCGCATGCCGTCTCATTATTCGCTCTTTCTATTGAAAAAAACGCGCTCCATAACAACATCAAACAGCGCACCAAAAACATGCTCCATTCAGGCCTTATTGAAGAAATCAAAGCCCTTTATATTAAATACCCTAAAGATTCGCAGCCTTTTAAAGCCATAGGCGTTAAAGAAAGCATTCTTTTTTTAGAAAAACAACTCACTTTAAAGGAGCTAGAAGAAGCGATTATCTCTAACACCATAAAATTAGCCAAGCGCCAAAACACTTTCAATAAAACCCAATTCAATAACCTTTATGCGGGGAGCACTAAAGAAGTTAGGCATGCGATTTTAAAACACTCAAAAAGCGGTATTAAAGGATAACCTAATGGATACGCAAACTCCGCCAAATCAAATTATCCCTATTTTTATGAGTTTTGATAAGAATTACGCGCTAGGGGCTAGCGTGAGCCTTTATTCTTTACTCTCCCATGCGAGCAGGCACACAAGCATGATAGATTTTAGCCCCCTAAATCAAAGCAACCAACTTTTAGGCGCTAACATCGTGTATAAAATCCATTGTTTGGTTAAAGGGGTAACCTTAGAGCAGCAAAACAAGCTTTTAAAAACCATTGAGCCTTTTAAAACATTCGCTTCATTAGAGTTTATAGACATCAATTCGCTCGATCATTCCATAGAAAGCTATCTCAATGAGTCTTGCTCCAAGCGTTATGGCGGGCTTCTTGTTTTGTGCCGGCTCTTGCTCGCTTCACTCTTCCCTAATTATTCTAAAATCATTTCCATAGATGTGGATACGGTGTTTTTGGGCGATGTTGCAAGCGCTTATTTTGCGCTGGATAATGACCCCACTAAATTGCTTGGCATGGTGAGAGACACATTTTCTCACCTTTCTTTTGAAGCCTTTTGTGATTTTATTGAGCACACTTGTAAGAATTTTAAAATTGATTTTTCACGCTTTAGCCCAAACGAATTAAAACGCATCCATCAGGGCTTTAACATGGGCTTTTTGGTAGCGAATTTAGATTTGTGGCGCGAAAATGGGTTTGAAAAAATCGCTTTAGAGTTTTTGAAAACTAGGGGGAAAGATCTTTTCTACCCTGAGCAGTGTTTAATCAATATGGTGTTTTGGAAGCACATTTTAGAATTGCCCATTTATTATAATTGCTATTCTGATTCTTTCAAAGAGCACTACCCTAAAAATATCATCATGCTCCATTTCATCCAATACAAGCCGTGGCGTTCTGTCAGTTCTTTGAATGGGCGTTTGATTTGCTATGAAGCTGAAGCGAGTTTTTGGCTCGCCAACCTTTTTTGCACCCCTTTTAAAAACGATTTTTTTAAAGAACGCCTTGAAATGGCTAAAGACCAACAAATGCAATCTTTTAAAACCCACATCCGATCAAAAACGATTAGGGATTATTTTTGTTTTAGGATAAAAAATATTTTGAAAAAAGTTTTCAAATTCTCTTAAAGGGCATTCATGGAAAAATTATTGAAGTTTTTAAAATTCTTTGCCAGTAGCGTAACTCTAGATGAAAAATTTTTAATGTTCCTTCTTTGCAACGCTCTTTCTAACGCTTACAAAAATAGCGATTTGTTTTCTTTCTCTAAAGGCTTTTTAGGCGCTTTTTTAATCGGGTTTGTGGTGTATTATGGTTGCGTGCTAATCCCTAAAAAACGCTTGAAATATTCATTAGAATGGCTGTTTATAGGAAGCGGTATTATTTTTAGCGTGGCAGAAATTTTTACGCTCTTTATGTTTAAAATGCCTTTTTCCAAAGGCTTGACTGACACGCTTTTAGCCACAAACAGCTCTGAAACGATGGCGTTTATAAAAAGCTATAAAAATTATTTGCTTTACTACGCTTTGATTTTGATCGCCTTATTGGTAACTATTAAAATGATTCGCTTTAGAGCGCTTGTGCCTGGTGTGATAGCGGGCGTTTTAGGGCTTTCTATCCTTACAATAGGGAGCGTTCGTAACATTAAACACCTTACAAAGAACGATGCGATTTTAAAAAGATCATTGTTTTCCCTTTCCTTAACTAGGGGGTTTTATTCCGCCTATTTGAGCTTGTTTGATCGCCAACAAGCCATAAAATTTTATAGCTTTTTAAATAACCTTTATTTACCAAGCGATTATCTTTCTAGCACGGGCGATGTTGAAAATGTCGTCTTAGTCATCGGCGAAAGCGCGAGCAGAAATTTCATGCAACTCTATGGCTATAACGCCCCTAATAACCCCTTATTGAGCGAACTCGCCAACGAGAGAGAGAGAGAGAGAGTAACAACCTGTTCGTGTTTTCTGACACGATAAGCAAAGAAGGTAGCACTTCTGATGTCTTTGAAAGCCTGCTCAATTATAGCGATGCTGAAACGACTAAACCTTGGTATCATTACCACAACATGATAGATATTTTCAAGCGATCCCATTATGAAACTTTTTGGTTAGAAAAACAATTCGTTGATCAATGGTCATTAATACAAGATCTAGTTTCTAGTCGCTCTAAAAACCGCTACCTCCTTCAACGCGATAGAAACCGCTACTTCCTTCCTAAAGAATGGACAAGCTATGATGAAGATATTTTAACTTTTTATTCCAAAAATATCCCATCCCAATTAAAAAGCAAGAATTTTATCGTGTTCCATTTGCGTGGCTCTCATTCTCGATATGCTGATCGTTTCCCTAAAAGCTTCGCCAAATTCAAACCAAGCGATTTGTCTTTTTCTAATTTGCATGTGAGCAATGATAGAGACAAGCAAATCGTCGCTGATTATGTCAATTCGCTTTATTATAATGACTTTGTTTTGAATGGGATTTTTAACCTCTTTAAAGATAAAGACGCTATTGTGTTTTATTTGAGCGACCATGCGCAAGATATTTTTGAAAGCGGCCCTACTTATGGGCATAGCTGTTCTAAAGCGGGATTAGAAATCCCTTTTATGATTTATGTGAGCGATATTTTTAAAGAAAAACACCCCGAGAAAGTGAAGTTGATTAAAAACGCTTTAAACAAACCTTTCATGAGCGATGATTTAATCCATTCTCTTTTGCCTTTGGTGGGCATTCACACTAAAGATGAAATAGAGAGTAAAAACCTTTTTAGCCCTAAATTTGACACTCAAAGAAAAAGGACTACTTGTCGTTGGGGGTTTGGATCATGATAGGACTAAATAATAATAAGGCTCTGTTCTCATCAATAGGGATAAGCTTGATTCCACATAAAGCTTTCCAACCCTACCTCAAAATCTTCACTTCTTCTTCCAAATAAATGCCGTATTCTTGCAACACTCTGGTTTTGGCGAGTTCTATCAAATCCAGCGCTTCTTCAAATTCTGCGCCCCCCAAATTCACCAAAAAATTCGCATGCTCTTTGGCAAAGCCCACTCTTTTTAGACAATAACCCCTTAAGCCCACGCCCTCTAAAAGCCTGCCCGCATAATCGTTAGGCGGGTTTTTGAAACAGCTCCCAAAATTAGGCAATTTGGGGTGGCTTTTGCGCATGCTTTTACACATTTTTAAAACCCCTTCTCTAAAGCCATGCGTTTTTTTAAACCTCGCCCTTAAAACAACGCCGCTAAACCCGCTGCTGCGATAGCCCAACCCCAAAGCCTCTTTTTCTAACCATTCGCCATTAATACAAGCGCTTTCTAAAACATTTTTGATTTCAAATTCTTTCATGCCAGCATTCATTTTAACTAACGCCCCTAAAGTGCCAGGCAATTGCCCTAAAAACTCCAAACCCTCTAAATCATTCGCCCTAAAATAATTAAAAATTTTAGACGCGTTAGCCGCTCCCCCTACCTCCACCCACTCACCCTGATCGCAAATGTAATCGTAGTTTTTTCCTAATAAAGCGAGATTTTTCGCACTAGGAGCGATTAAAAGGTTGTTCGCTAAACCGATAATCTGGTGTTCTTGAGAGATTTCATTATCGTTTTCTAAAACGCTCACTTTTAAAGGCGTGCCGATTTTCACGCTGCTGTAACGAGAAAAATCAATGGTTGTTTCTAGCATTTTCTAGCCTATGATTTTAGGAATGAGCTTGATTAAGGTTTTGGTGTAATCTAAAAGCATGTTCGTCATCCACGGCATGGTTAAAATCAGCACCCCAATCACGGCTAAAATCTTAGGCACAAAAGACAAAGTCATTTCATTGATTTGAGTGGTCGCTTGAAAAATACTGACTAATAGCCCCACCACTAAGCCCGCTAGTAATACCGGTAAAGAAATCATCAAAGTGATTTTATAAGTTTCAATGGCGAGTTTCATGAGTTGTGATTCCATGATATTCCTTTTATCTTAAGATTTCTTCTAATTGCTGAAAGCTTTGTTCAAAAGGCTGCAAAGCGTTTTCATCTTGCACTAAAAATTGCTCCATTAGAGCCTTTTTCTTAATCGCTTCATCAAGCTCTTTATCGTTCCCCATTTGATAAGAGCCGATGCGAATGAGCATTTCATTTTCTTTCAATAACGCATACAAACGGCGGAATTTTCTCGCGCAAAGGTTTTGAGACTCACTAATGATGTCTTTAGCCACCCTTGATGCGGAGTTTAAAATATTGATAGGCGGGTAGATCCCATAATCGGTCAATTCCCTGCTTAAGACGATATGCCCGTCTAAAATACTCCTGGCCTGATCGGCTATGGGATCGCTCAAATCATCGCCCTCTACTAGCACGCTAAAAAAAGCCGTAATGCTCCCCTTATTTTCTTCCTTGCCCGCTCTCTCCATCAATTGAGGCAATAAAGAAAGTGCGGATGGGGGGTAGCCTTTGGAAGTGGGCGGTTCGCCTAAGGCTAAACCGATCTCTCTTTGAGCCATAGCGAAACGAGTCACTGAATCCATGATAAACAACACATCTAGCCCCTGGTTTTTAAAATACTCCGCCACGCTCATCGCGCAAAAGGCCCCGTATTTGCGCATTAAAGGGCTATCATCGCTCGTAGCGACCACCAACACGCAAGAGCTTAAATCCCCTTTTAAGTTTTTCTCTATAAATTCAGGGATTTCTCTGCCCCTTTCCCCAATCAAAGCGATCACTTTAATAGGCGCTAAGCAACCCCTAGTGATCATGCCCATTAGCGTGGATTTACCCACCCCAGAGCCGGCAAAAATGCCCAGTTTTTGCCCCTTACCGCAAGTCAAAAGCCCATCAATGCTCTTCACTCCCACGCTAAAAACCTCATCAATCAAGCCTCTTTTTAAAGGGGCTATAGGCGTTGTAATGACAGGCGCTAATCGCTCATAATCCAATGCCCCCTTATTGTCAATGACTTGCCCTAAAGGGTTAAGCACCCTCCCTAAAAGATTACGGCCCACAGGGAAATTCAACCCCTCTTTTAAAAATAGCACCTTATCGCCAGCCCTAGATCCCTCTATAAAATTAAAGGGCGTGAAGCCAAACTGCTCTTTTTCTGCCACCACCACCATTCCCACGCATTCGCTGCCATCGCTTTTTTCAATCTTCACCACATCGCCCACAGAGGGGTTAAAACCATCCGCATAAACGATATTGGGCATGATTTTTTTCACGCTCCCGTAGCGAGGCGATAGTTCAAAATGCTGATTCAAGCGGTTTTTTAAGGATTTTAGGGGCATTTAAAGCTCTTTAGTCCATAAGACTTCAGCGATCTGGCGCTCATTATTGATTCTATTCACATGCACGATCACATCAATCGCGCTTTTAAAATACGCTCGCATCAATTCCTTATCTAAAGAATGCGTATAGCGCATGCTTAAATTCAAAAAAAGGGCTTCTAAAGTGTTTTGAGCACTATTGGCGTGAATGGTTGAGAGCATGCCCTTATGCCCGGTGTTTCCTAAACGCAAAAAGAGCGCTGCATTCCTGGTGTCAATCTCGCCCACAATGAGTCTGTCCGGGTTTAAACGCATGGCCATATTGAGAGCGTCTTCATAATTAAAGCACCCGTTTTCTTGCTTGCCCACTAAAAGCCCCACGCAATTACTGAACGCTTTTAAATCCAATTCTTGGCTGTCTTCAACGCTCACCACCCTTTCATCTTTATTGACGCAGTCTAAAAGAGCGTTTAATAAGCTTGTTTTACCGCTTGAAGTCTCCCCACTAATGAGAATGTTATGCCCTTTAAGCGCTAAATTTTTCAAACTTTTTGGATCGCTTGCTTTGAAAGTGAAATCCTCTAAACTTAAGGGCTTAAGCCTAGGCACACGGATATTGAGCGTGATTTGATTGTTCGTGGTGATGCTAAAATGATTCGCGCTCACCCTATAGCGCGTGAAAGGGATAGAGCAATTTAAGGTGGGGTGCTCTTCATCAAAAAACAACCCCCTAAAACTGGCCAATTGCTCGCAAAACCTCAGCAAAAACGCCTTATCAAAAAGCGCATGCCCTCTTTTTTCTCGGGTGTTATTGATTTTATAAAGCCAAAGCTCCTGCTCGGTATTGATGATCAGCTCGGTGATCCCGCTTTCTAAAAAAGGGGTAAAATGGCTAATTAGGGCTTGTAAAACTCTATGGGTTTGTAAAGTTTCCAAAAGCCCTATCCTTTTATCATCGCTCTTTTAAAACCTCTTCGCAGCGCTTGCAAGGGGTGTTTTCTAACTCGCTTTTAAAACGCCAACACCTGGGGCATTTATAAAAGGGGGCTTTAAAGAGCGTGAATGCTGGCGTTTCGCTCAATTTTTCTTTTGCAATCCCTACAAAGCTTACCATCAGCAATTCTTCTACTAAATTTTCACGCAACGCTTTTTCTTTCACTTCAATAGCGCATTCCAACGAATTTTTCACCACGCCTTCTTTTTTCAATCGGTCTAACTCTTCATTAAAGGCAGAACGCAAGGCTAAAACGGCTTCAAAATTTTCTGGTTTTTTAAACTCTTTAAGGTGGAGTTTTTCTGAAACGCTAATGCCTTTTAGATCAAACACATCTTTAGCTTGTAAAAACGCACAAAGCACCTGGCTATGCTCTAAAACTTCTTCAATCGTGTGCGTTAAAATCGGGGCTAAAAAGTAGCACAATTGACTGGCCACAGCGAGTAAGACCATTTGAATGGCTTGGCGTTTTTCATTATTTTTACTATCGCAATACAAGCTATCCTTACAAGCGTCTAAATAAATCCCGCTCAATTCATTGGTAACAAACGCCATTAAAATATTCAAGCCCTTCACAAAATCATGCTCTTCAAACGCACTATTGACTCCAGCGCTTATGGTTTCTAAAGCCTCTAATATAAAATGATCTAAAGGGCTAAAGTCATGGGAGCGTTCTAAATTCTTAAGATCCATATCGCTAAAATTGGCGAGTAAGAATTTTAGGGTGTTGCGGAATTTCTTATAATGCTGTTCTGTTTGAATGAAAAAGGTTTGAGAGACTCTCAAATCGTTTTGATAGTCATTAAACGCTACCCACAAACGCACCACATCGCTCCCATGCTTTTTGAGCAAGTTATCCAAAGACACCACATTGCCCTTAGATTTACTCATTTTCTCGCCCTTTTCATCTACGATAAAGCCATGCGTAATGACCTTTTTAAAAGGGGCTTGGTTGTTTAAAACACAACCGATTAAAAGCGAGCTTTGAAACCACCCCCTATGCTGATCGCTCCCTTCTAAGATCACATCGCTAGGGCTTTGCCCTTTTTCTCCATGATAGTCTTCTAAAACCGCCTTAAAGGTACTACCGCTATCAAACCACACGTCTAAAATGTGCATGATTTTCTCATAATGCTTGGCGTCCTCTTGATAGCTAGGGGGTAACAAATCCTTTACGCTAGACTCCCACCACACATCACAGCCTTTTTTTTCAAAAAGATTGGCCACATGCTCTAAAACTTCGCTTTCAAAACAAGGCTTATTCGTGCGTTTGTCTATGAAAAAGGCCAGTGGCACGCCCCATTTTCTTTGCCGGCTCAAGCACCAATCAGGGCGGTTTTCTATCATGGTTTTTAGGCGGTTTTTCCCGCTGTTTGGCACAAATTCCACCTTTTCAATCGCATTCAAAGCCACTTCTCTTAAGGTTTTTTGAGAGCCATCATTTTGAATGAAAGGCTCATCCATTAAAATAAACCATTGCGTGGTCGCTCTGTAAATCACAGGCTTGTGCGTCCTCCAGCAATGCGGGTAGGAATGCTCAATCTCTTGCTCTAGCAATAAAGAATCGCCCAATTGCTCTATAATGCGTTTTTGAGCCTTAAAAACATGCTCGCCCAGATAACTTTCATCTAATAATTGATTATGGATAATGCCCTCATCATAGCAACCCTTTTCATCTACAGACATTAACACTTCTAAATTATATCTTAAGCCTAAATAGTAGTCCTCTTCACCATGCCCAGGTGCGGTATGCACGGCTCCTGTGCCATCTTCTAAACCGACATGCTCTCCTAGAGTGATTAGGGAATCCCTTTGGTTTAAAGGATTGGTGGCCTTCAAATATTCTAAATCATTGGAATTGAATTCATGCGCAATCTCACTATCAACCACCCCTAAAGCGACTAATTTTTCATGCAAGGCTTTAGCGACTAAATAGCCTTTTTGGGTGAGCGCATAAAGGGCGTCTTTTTTCAAAGCGATCGCTTCATTCGCATACAAAGTCCAAGGCGTGGTCGTCCAAACCACTAGGCTTGCTTTTTTGACTTTTAATTTTTCTAAACTCTCCTTTTTCAAACCAAACGCCACGAAAATGGAGGGCGATTTTTTCATCTTGTATTCCACTTCAGCTTCCGCTAAAGCGCTCTCGCATGCATAACTCCAATAAATAGGCTTGTGGCGCTCTTTCAAAAGCCCTTTTTTAGCCACTTCCACTAAAGCCCTATAAATGCTCGCTTCAAATTTAAAATCCATGGTTTTATAAGGATCTTCAAAATCCCCCAAAACGCCTAATTGCAAAAATTCATTCTTTTGGATTTCTAAAAATTTCTTCGCATGATCTCGGCACTTTTCTCTAAACAGCGTGGGGTTTTCTAGACTCGTTTTTTCTTTTTCTAATCGCTCTAAAATTTGCTGCTCAATGGGCAAGCCATGGCAATCCCAACCGGGCGTGTAATAGATTTTCTTCCCCTTAAAATATTCTCTTTTAACGACAATGTCTTTTAAAATTTTATTTAAGGCATGCCCTAAATGCAAATGCCCGTTCGCATAAGGCGGCCCGTCATGCAAAGTGAAATCCCCATGGTTATCTTTCCTATTTTGCATGCGTTTGAACGCTTGTTGCTTTTGCCATTTGGCGTAAGTTTTAGGCTCATTAACGCTCAAATTCCCTTTCATAGAAAAGGTGGTTGTGTTTAAGTTTAGGGTGTCTTTGTATTCTTTCACTGATTGTTCCTTAATCTTTTATCTTTATTCTTTTGTTTTAGGAGCGATATAAAGGTGTGTGTCTTTTCGCGGCACATTTTTTAAAGTGGGGATTTGTAAAATCGTGTATTCTTCTATCCCTTTTAAATAGTGCAAGCTAATCACATCGCCTATTTTCACTTCTTTACTAGCCTTAGCACAACTCCCATTGAGCCACACCGCCCCTACATTACACATATCTGTCGCTAAAACGCGCCGCTTCACTAAACCCACTGATTGTAAAAATTTGTCTATTCGCATGCGTTTATTTTACCCTATTCTTTAAGTTTTTATCCATAACTTATAAGGGTTTTAGTTTTAGCATGTTAGCATTCAGCCACCACTCTTTTTAAGGAATTTGCTTGAAGTTTCAAATTGTGAGTTTGTTAGCCACTCTTTTATTAGCCTCTTGTTTGCCCCCTAAAGGCCATCATTCTGGTTTGGTGAATATGTATATCGCTCATCAAGGCCAAAGCGTGCGCACTTATTGGCGCAAAATTGATAGAGAAGTTATCGCCAAACACAATGAAACGCTTAAGAAAAACCTTAAAGCAAAGCTCAAAGACCCTAGGGGGCCTTTATTCATGCTGGGGAGTAATCGTTTCATGCTTTTATGGAAAAACCACTACGCTTTAGCCAAAGTCCAATCGTTCAAGCTAGAGCCTGGGTTTTATTACTTGGATTCTTTTAGCGTGGAAACTCAAAAAGGCATCTTGCAGAGCGCTCCTGGCTATTCATATACTAAAAATGGCTACGATTTTAAAAACAACCGCCCTTTTTTCCTAGCCTTTGAAGTCAAACCTGACAGCAGGATCATTCTTCCTAGCGTGGAATTGAGCCTGATTAAAACCCCTAGAGGCTTTTTAGGGGTGTTTTTATTTGACAACAACGAAAAGGGGGCTAATACCCAATGGGTTGAGGGGAGCTTGAATTTAAAGCTTAAAAACGCTTCTTTTAAAGACGCATGGGGGTTGGAACAATGAAGCATGAAGTGATCGCTCGCTTTTCGTAAGCTCTTTATGATTAGATTGTAAAAAAATACCTTGAGTATTTTTTAGATTTTATTACCCCTATTCAATTGGAACAAAGCCATTAATTTTTTAAAAACTTTTAAAAACGATAAACATAATCCGCGCTCCAAGTAACATAGCTTTCAAAAATGCCCCTAGGGATTTTTGCTTGTAAAACCCTCACACTTTCGCAACTCTTTAGCTTTTTTAAAGAACAACTAGGAGCGTCGCCATGAACGCTCGCGCTCAATTCTAGCGTGTGGCGCTTATCGCCCATTCTTAGCCCTAACGAACCATAGCCCTGAAATTGCGCCAATTGCGCTAATATATCACCAAAATCTTTAAGAACCTTGGCTGTTACGCTCTCACCCCCTAGCCTAGCCCCTATAAAATAACCGATGAAAAACTTCTCATTTTCATACACATTGTGTAAAAAATCTAACAAAAAGCTGTAAGTTGACATTGTTATCATACCACCATTAAAAAAAGAAACAGGACTTATTGTGTCTATGGGTATCACTCCAAATAAGTATTGTTGGTATTTATCTTTTTCCATGTAATTGCCCGCTTTATAGGAGTATTGGAACCCTCCCCTAACGCCAAAACCCATTTTTTAATCTTAACAGGAGCGGCATACTGATACCCCACCTTAAAATTAAAGCCGTTTAAGATTGTGCTGGGATCTTTTCTTTCTAAGAGTCTTCCACCAAAATTGAAGTGAGAGTGAGGCAGCAAAACAAAACTATCTTTATAAGCTAAATTCCATGAAAACATCCCGCTTATAGCCAAGACCGGCAAAAAAAGCGCTTTTATCCGCTCTTTGATGTTTAGCCTTAGCTTTTTCTTTCGCTAAAGCTTCTTGAACCTTCTTTCCAACGAGTTTATTAAGCCCGCTCTCATCTATAGCGTGGCTAAAATGAAACTCTAGCACAGAATAAAAAGCTAAAAATAAAAATTTGGTTTTTAAAAAATGGGGGGGGTAACTTGCATACCCTTTCCTTGATTGAAAAATTGTTTTAATATTTTGAATATTGTAAAACATTGAAGCTTAAATTAAAAGTCTTAACAATATTATTGGATAAAAAATTACTTTTTATAGGCATTAATGAGTATTTTTAACATTAATGAATATTTGTAAAAACAAAAATCAAGCGTGTTGCGGTGGTTGGATTGGATTTAACGGGTTTGATCAGAATGGGTTAGAATGGAATGATTGCATTTTAAAATCAAAAGCCAGAGACAACCCTAGTCAAGTTGCCCCTAGCCACACCGATATTACTCGTGATGCCCGTGGCAACAACCTTCTTCTTGATGATGACTATCGCTAGTGCTGCAACAACCTTCTTCATGATGAGAGCTGTGGTGGTGATGGTGGTGTTCACCGCCATGATAGTGGTGGTGGTGTGTGTGGTGGTGATGGTGGTGGTGCCCGCCGTGTTGTTCTTCATGGTGTGCCATGATGACTCCTTTGATTAAGAATTTAAATTCTAGCTCACTGGCTAGGACTTTATTCTACAATATAAAATCTAATTAATTGTTAATGAAAGAAAATTTAGTGCTAATTTTTAATCCATATTCCCTAAATTTTGAATTATCGCTTGACTAAAACCAACACCCCCCATTAGAAAAAAGACAAACACCACAAAAAAGAGTTTTTAAATTTGTTGGGAAAGTTTTTTCTCCCTCAATTGCCCGCAAGCCGCTTCAATATCCAAGGCTTTAGACTCTCTAATGGTACATAATAAACCTTTGGAGTTTAAAAAATCCGCAAACATTCTAGCACTCTCTAAACTGGGGCGCTCAAACTTAGAGCCTTCATGCGGGTTGAATAAAATCAAATTCACTTTGGATTTAATGCCGTTTAAAAGTTTTAGAAGTTTTTTAGCGCAGTCCAGGCTATCGTTCAAATCTTTGATTAGAAGGTATTCAAACATCACTCTTTTGCGTTGCTCTAAAGGCCATTTCCTCACTTCATTCAAAACGCATTCAATGTTGTATTTTTTATTCAAGGGCATTAAAGATGAACGCGTTTTGTCATCTACGGCGTGTAAGGATATAGCTAATTGCACGCCTAAGTTTTTGCCCGCTAAAATAGGGATTTTATCGGCTACGCCGCTAGTGGAAATCGTGATTCTTTTAGGCGAAATTTGCATGCCGGTATTAAAAATCTCAATCGCTTTACACACCTCATCTAAATTGTTCAAAGGCTCGCCCATTCCCATAAAAACAATGTTGAGCGCTTTTTCAAGGGGGAGGTTATTGTCTTCTTTAATGAGTAGGGCTTGCTGGATAATCTCGCTCGCTTTTAAGTTCCTTACAAAACCGCCTTTTTGAGTGAAACAAAACGCGCAACCCACTTGACAGCCTATTTGACAAGACACGCATACGGTGTATTTTTCCCCCTCTAAAATAGCGTTCGTCTCTTTGTCAATCTTTTTATCCTTCATTTTCAACAACACCGCTTCAAAAGTGTGGTTGTCTCTTAAAGATTTAAAAAGGTATTTTTTAGAGCCATCAACGCTCTCCCTCACATGCGTGATTTCTATCGTGCGCAAAGTAAATTCTCGCTCCAAAGAAGCGATAAAATCTTTTGAAAAATTATTTTGCATGTCTTTAAAACTTGTTTTATACTTCGCATAGAGCCACAAATAAAGCTGTTTAGCCCTAAAGCTTGGTTTTAAAAGCTGGCTCAATTCCTTTAGAGTGAAATCATAAATACTCGCTTTCATGCTTTAAGCCCTAATTCTAAAAGTTGGTGCAAGTGCAAGACCCCTAAAACCTTATTACAATCATCCACGCACACTAAAAGCTGGATCTTATGGCGTTCTAAAAATTCTAACGCCTCTAAAAGAAGAGCGTCTAAATTCTTAAAGCTTTTAGGTTTTAAAGTGGCAAAATGCTTCACCTCACTCTCCAAGCTAAGCCCTTTTAATAGCGCTCTGCGGACATCGCCATCGCTTAATACCCCCACAAGCTCGTTAGCCTCATTGACTAAAATCGCGCTGCCCAGGCGTTTTTCACTCATTTCTATGAGCGCGTCTTTAAAACTTGTGTTAGGAGCGATTAAGGGGAGATTCGTGGTTTGCAGTAAATCTTTAACCTTGACAAAAAGTTTTTTGCCCAAAAGCCCGCCCGGATGAAAGGAGGCAAAATCTTCTTGGCTAAAGTTTTTCGCTCGCATCAAGCATGCCATTAAAACATCGCCTAAGGCTAGAGTTAGGGTGGTAGAAGTCGTTGGAGCGGTGTTGATCGGGCAAGCTTCTTTTTTAATTTTCAAGCTCAAATAATAATCGCCGAGTTTAGAGAGCGAGCTATTAGGGCTTTTAGTGAAAGTGATGATTTTATGGCTCAAGCGTTTTAAATGGCTCACTAGATTCAATAATTCTAAAGACTCGCCCCCATAACTAATCATTAAGATCACATCGTTTTTTTCCACCATGCCCAAATCCCCATGCATGGCTTCTGTGGGGTGTAAAAACGCGCTCCTGTTACCGGTGCTTAGCATAGAAGCAGCGATTTTTTGTGCCACTAAAGCGCTCTTACCCACGCCCACTATCACAAGCTTACCCCCTTTTTCTTGGCTTTTTAAAATGAGCTTGACAATCGCTTCTAAATCGTTAGGTTTTTGGAATTGCTTAACGCTTTCTAAAAGCGCTCTCGCTTCATCTCTTAAGACTTGCGCGGCGATAGCGTTGTAATCAAGTGGCATGGACATGACAAATGATAGCCGGGTATTTTCTAAACTTTTTAAAGAGCGCTTTTCTGATGAAATTACGAGTGTGATCTTCTAATTTTTTAGGGTTATTCAAAATTTCGGCGTTGCTGGATTTCAACAACATCTCTAAGCCCCCTTGAATTTCTTTCATCAAAGGCTTTTCATCTTTAAAGCCCACAAGCCCTAAACTGGAAAATTGAGAGCTTTCCAAAAGCACTTGTTTGTTTTTATTCACAAAAATCGTAGCCACAAACACCCCAGCACTAGCGACTTCTTCTCTTTGTTGCACGATGCTTGTGTCAATACTCAAATTGCTTTGGTTATCCACATAGCTTTTACCGCTTTTAATGGTGCCGACTTTTTTGATGAACGCAGGGCCAACCTCCACTTGATCGCCATCTTCCATTAAATAGATATTTTTTTCAGGCACCCCGCAAGAAATAGCGGTTTGCTTGTGGCGCGCGACATGGTTATATTCCCCATGCACGGGTAAGAAAAACTTAGGCTTAATGAGTCTTAACATGAGCTTTTGCTCTTCTTGGGCGGCATGCCCGCTCACATGGATATTGTCAAATTCTTGATAAGCCACTTTGGCTTCTTTTTTGATCAAGAAATTCAATACCGCTGAAACGCTCGCTTCATTGCCAGGAATGGCTTTAGCGGAGATAATGACTAAATCGTTGGGTTTGATAGAAATGTGGCGGTGTTCATCAGTCGCCATGCGATAAAGCGCGCTCATGGTTTCGCCTTGCGAGCCGGTCGTTACGATTAAGACTTCATTATCCGGGTATTTAGCGACTTCATTGGCTTCAATAAAAGATTGATAAGGCAAATGGATATAGCCTAATTCTCTGGCGATGTCTAGGTTTTTTTCCATAGAGCGCCCGATCACAGCGATCTTGCGGTTGTATTTAATGCCGTATTGGATGGCTTGATAGACCCGGTGGATATTGCTAGAGAAGGTGCTCATAATCACCCTCCCTTGCGCTTCTTTAAAAAGCGTGTCAAAAGCCGGCGCTATGGTGCTTTCACTCGGCGTAGTCCCGGATTTATGGGAGTTGGTGGAATCGCTTAAAAGAAGCATCACGCCCTTTTCGCCATAGTGTGCTAAACGATACAAATCAGTGGGCAGATTATCCACTGGGGTATGATCGATTTTAAAATCGCCGGTGTGGATGATGGTTCCGGCTTTAGTTTGGATCGCTAAAGCGCTGCTGTCAATAATAGAATGCGTGATGTGAATCCATTCAATGATAAATTCGCCCACGCTAATGGGACAGCGCTTTTCTACGATTTTAAAATACGAGCGGTATCTTTTCAAACCATGTTCATCAAACTTGCTCCCAATCAACCCCAAACTCAAGGGCGTGCCATAAAGGGGGAATTGCAACTCTTTAAACAAATAAGGCGTGGCCCCTATGTGATCTTCATGGGCATGGGTGATGATAATGCCAGCGATTTTGTCCTTGATTTGGTGCAAGTAGGAAAAATCCGGGATTAAAATATCCACGCCAAAAAGCCCTTCTTTAGGGAAGCTCATGCCCGCATCAATCACGATCGCGCTTTTTGGGGTTTCAATGACCATCATGTTCCCCCCAATCTCGCCCAAGCCCCCTAAAGGCGTGATTTTAACGCTCGCTTTAGAGTTTAGATTCATCTTATAATGCGGGTTTAAATGCTCCACTTGGATCTTGTTATTAGCTTCAACGCCCTTTTTTAGCTCCTTATGAAAGCCTAAAGTCCCTCTCTCATTCACATGCAAAATTTCCGTAACGCCCTCTACTTTATTGTTATCCAATTCTTCTTGGGCGTAATTTCTAGTCTTTTGGGGGGTGTGTTTGGCTTTGTGGTGGTGGTTTGGTTTTTTGTTGGGGTGGCGCTCTTTTTTATGGTGTGAAGGCGCTTCATGGTTTGAAGAGTCTGCGTTTTTTTGCGCGTTTTCTCTAAAGTGCTTTTTGCGGTTAGTGAATCGCTCAAACGCTCCGGCTCGCGCCTCATGATGAGCTTTTGGGTTTTCACTGCTGTTTTCATTGTTTTCATTATTTTCATAATGGTTGTTATCAGTCATAATAATTATTCCTTTCAATTTTTTAAAAAGGCATTAGCCTTTTAAAAGGTATTCTAAGAGCTTGAGATAATCTTTTATCTCAGACGCCCTCACGCTTGTTGGTTGGTTTTCTAACGCTAAAAAACCTAACACCTTATCAAGCTTTTCTCTATAAGAAACGCTTTTTTTAAGATTGTTTGAAAGCGTCTTCCTGGGAGATGAGAAACAAGCTTTCAAAAAATCTTCTAACGTTTCAAACCCTTTTTGTAGGGCTTCTTCAAAAAATGGCGCTTGGAGTAATGAAGCCAACGCCTTTTCTTTCAGCGGCTCTTTAATCACTTCAAACACGCTAGAAAACACCTTTGGAGGCGGGCTAAACGCGCTAGGCGGCACATCAAACAAAAGGGTAGCGTTCCCTATTGCGTGAGCTAAAACGCTTAAGGCATTTTGCGAATCTTTAGCGCAAAATTTGAGTGCCACTTCCTTTTGCGTCATCACCAATAAGCCCCTGCATTTAGGGTCTTTGAGCGCGTTTAAAACAAGCCTGGTAGCGATATAATAAGGCAAATTAGAGATCAAAAAATAAGGCTCTTCTTCTTTCAAAAAAAGAGCGTCTTTTTCCACCAATTCTAATTTAAAAGGCTTTCTTTGCGCCTTTAGTTTTGATCGCATTTTCTCGCACAAATTGCTGTCTATCTCATAAGTCTTTAAAGGATAGCGATCCAACAACTTAAGAGTCAAATCCCCTAACCCCACGCCGATTTCAATTAGCTTTAATGGGTTTAAGGGAGGCAAAGCATTAACAATCCTGTCTAAAAACGACTCGTCCGTTAAAAAATGCTGTCCTAAAGACTTTTTAGCTACTACCATAAGAAGTGCTTCTAAAACTCCTCATATTATACCTTAAAAAGGGGATTTGTCTTTCCTTTTTAATGCAACTTTTTTATTATAGCTTTTTTCATTCAAAGATGTTGGTAGTTTTGACAATAGGAACGCTTCAATTAACACTCGTGGCGCTCGTATTAAAAATTAGTATTAAAATCTTTTTCGTTAATAATTGGTTAGATTTTGCATTATAAAATGAAATCCTAGCCAATGAGCTAGAATTTAAATTTCAATTAAAGGAGTCATCATGGCACACCATGAACAACAGCAACAACAACAGGCTAACAGCCAACACCACCACCATCACCATGCACACCACCACCATTACTATGGCGGCGAACACCATCATCATAATGCGCAACAACACGCTGAACAACAAGCAGAGCAACAAGCTCAACAACAGCAACAACAACAAAAAGCACAACAACAAAACCAACAATATTGATTGGGGCGTTTGTGGGGGCGGCCTTAGGGCTACTCCTGGCTTTTAACTCTTTCTTTTAATCTAGATCTAGTAAATTTATCCATTTAAACTAACTTTTTTAGCTCCGTTAGATTTTTAAACTTTTAAAATCCCTCTTTTTGATGGTTATCAAATGGCTCTGTTTTCTATCCAATAAAGATAAGCTTATTCATTGAGTAGTCATAATGGGGCGTAAAACTTTGTCTTGCGTATTTGGTGCGATCTAGGGGTGTTTTTAAGGGGGTTTGTTGTAGGATTTCATCACGCCCCATAGTTGCGATATGGGGCAAATCACGGTTAAAAGGGTTTATCATGAAAAGAAAACATGATAAAAACTCTTGGTTAGTATTATACATTAAAATCTCTTTTAAGGGGTTTAAAGTGGTCTTTTCTATAGAAAAGTAATATATTAGCCAAAGTTCCCCTGAGTTTAAAAGCTTAGGGGTTTCCTTTATAAGCGGGTTTGTCCTTGACTTTTGGGGCGTTTATTTTTTATCTTTTCAATTTTTTAATCTTGTTTTAGTGCTTGTAAAATTAAAAGTTTTAAGGGGGTTTGTTGTAGGATTTCATCACGCCCCATAGTTGCGATATGGGGCAAATCCTATGTCAAAAGGAGCATGCCATGAAACACAAAAGTGGCAAACGCTCTTGGAGTTCATTATACTTTGAGTTTGCTTTTTTGGGGCTTAAAGTGATCGTTTCTGTGAAACGCTGATTTTCTAAGAGCGTTCCCTTAAGTTTAAAAGCTTAGGGGTTTCCTTTAAAAAGCGGGTTTGTCCTTGACTTTTGGGGCGTTGGTCATTTTGTTATAAAACTTATTTTTTTTAAGGGGATAGAAATAATTCTCCCCTCTATAAAACTAAATCCCCTCATAGAGTGCTTTTAAAAAATACCGCTTGCTCTAGCTTTTTGATTATTTGTCTTAAAAACTACTCCCTTAAAAACCCGTATTCATAGACTTTAGGCTGTATTTCTTTAGCTAAGTCTTTTAAAGCGTCTTGTAGGTTAGCATAAAGCTGTTTGTAATATCCATCTTTAGCTTTAGCGGGTAGATTTAATTTGCCTTGCGCGTTACGGCCTTGAAAAAATTCTTTGATGTCATAAAGGCTTGCGTTAGCGTTATAGGGGCGGTTTGTGAAATCTTGTGTGTGGTAATAGCGATAAACCTCTCTGCCAGCGTCAAACACCTTTGAAGCGCTCGGGCTGAATTTCAGAGGCTTGTTTTCTTTTTTGTCGTTTAAAAAGAGGCTATCGCCCTCCTCTTTTATCCCGCCCTTTAAAAAGTCTAATAAAGCGTGGCTAGAATATCTTTCTTTAGACTCAACTTCATCTTCGCTAAAGGGGATAAAATGGTTAGCCCCTTGAGTGGCAGTGATGCGGTTTTGTGTGTGAAAAAGCATGAAAATCAAACAATTGCCTTTAAACTCGCTGTCGTCTTGGAACGCATCATCATAGGGAGCGTAAAACTGATCCCTGTCGTTTTGCCATGTGGCTTTGATGCAATGGCGGATGGAGAAAAATACAGATACCAACAAAATTGTAGTTGCAATGATTGGAAAATATTTTACATGCGATTGTTGTGATTTATCAATAACGCTAATATGGACTAAATTTTGATGTTGAAAACTATTGCGACCAGGATCTAAATAGCCAAAAATAGTGTCTCTTTTTGTTGGCTGAAACTTTTGTAAATAGTCTGCTAAAAATAGAACCTTATTGCACGAGTGTATATTTTTATACCCCAAAAATTCGCCAAGCGAGTCAAACACTTCTAAATTGAGCGCATTGGTTGGTTTTAAGGGGGGGGTAGCGGTATCCCACACCAAAAAGCCGATGGGGAATTGCCCTTTCACATTATCAAAGCTATCCGCAGGCACCATAAACCCCTCTAAAAATTTAGCTTTAAAGACTTCTCTGAATTTTTTAAAGTTGCTAGAATTAAGGTATTTGAGCGTTGAAAAACTCGCCATGATACAGCCGTTCAATTCCTTATAAATGCGCATGAAAAATTGAGCGAAAAGTTCGTTATTGGCTTTATTCAATTCATTTTTATACTTCTCGCAAATACGATTGCCCCTAGCCACTAAATCTTTATGCTTCCCTGTGCCACTCATTTTAGCCTTATTGCCCGCTTCCGCATACGGCGGGTTGATGTAAATGATGAGCTTTTTTCGTTTCTCTTTGTCGTTTAAGATTTCTTGCAAGCTTTTTGGCGCTTTATTAAAATCATCGTTTAAAAAGTCAAATTGGAAAACATGGTTTTCTAGCAGATTCAGTTTGTTGGCAGCGGCTAATTCTTTAACGATCGCCACATCGTTGCTGTCTAAAGTGGATAGAAAACAATTAGCTTTATTGGTCAAGCCATTCAAAAGATTCCCAGTCCCCCCAGCGCAATCCCAAATGATATAATCCTCTTGATAATCTTGCCCCAAAGCTTTAGCTAAATATTCTTGACTCTTTTCCACCCAGATTCTAGGGGTGAAAAACGCTCCTTTCCTTTCCCTCACATCGCTTGGCACTAACAAATCGCGCCGCTCTAAAATAAACGCTTGAAACTCTACTTTAGGAGGCCTTTCATAAATATTCCAAAATTCTTGGTGGGCTTGTTGGCCGTCTGTGAAACCAATTTCCATAAAATCTATTTTACCTAACTCATTCACACCCCTTTTTAATTTATAATAACTGGAGCTTAAAATCGTTTGCAATTTCTCTTTAATGGTTTTATCGCCATCGCTAAGCAAATCCGCCAAATAATAGTCTGCGTCTAAAATGCCTTTAGTTTTAGCCACCTCCCAATTTATGTCAATGGTGGGTTTGACAGCTTCAAGCCACTTTTGATAGATTGTAAAGAAATTATTTTTATCAATTTGGATTTTGCTGAGTAAATGGCTAGAGTTTAAATGGTTTTTGATAAATTCTTTGCATTCTTGGCTTTGGGTTTTAAAGTCAAAAACCGATTTATGGGATTTACACATGGCTTTAAACATGTCTAAAGCATGCTTAAAACCTTCTGTGTTGTGGTTGCTTGGGGTGATAGAAAAATCTATATCGCTTTTATAAAAAAAGCTTGTGATCGTGTCATCAAAGGCGATAAATTCCATTCTAAAAGCGTTGAAAGCGCACAAATAAGGTGGCGTGTGGTGGGTATAAAGCCTGTGTTTGCCTATGGTTAAAAGAAGTTGCGTGAAAGCTTTGTTCAAATCATCAAAATCGCCCCTTTTAGCTTCGCCCCATAAAATGGGTAAGGTGGCGTTAGAATGCTTATAGCTTAACATGAAATCTATTTTATCCCCGCTATAAAGGAATTTTTTATCCTTAAAGAACTCGGCTTTGATCTGGCTTTTTAAGGGTTCTTCATTGAGGTTGCTGAAATCTAAAGGCATTCAAAACACCACCGTTTTGTTTTCATGCACAAACACCCGATCTTCTAAAACTAGTTTTAAAGCCCTAGCCAAAACCAGTTTTTCTATATCCTTACCCGCTAGGCGCATTTTTTCCACGCTGTAATTGTGGTTAATGGGCAGAGTGTCTTGTAAAATAATCGGCCCGGCATCAAGGCTTTCATTCACAAAATGCGCCGTGGCCCCGATGACTTTCACGCCCCTTTCAAACGCTTGTTGGTAAGGGTTAGCCCCGATGAATGCGGGCAAGAAACTATGATGGATATTTAAGATCTGATTTTCATAACGCTTCGTAAAATCATGGCTTAAAATGCGCATGTATTTGGCTAAAACGAGCAGATCCGCGCTCACTTTGTGTTTTAATTCCAGGTTTTTAATGATTGCTAAAACTTCTTTTTCATGCAAGTTTTGGTTATCGCAAGGCGCGTAAAAATAAGGGATGTCAAATTTTTCCACTAAAGGGCGTAAAACCTCGTAATTAGAAATAACGCCTAAAATTTGAGCGTTCAATTCCCCCCCATACACCCTTAAAAGCAAATCCCCTAAGCAATGGCTCTCTTTAGTAGCGAGTAAAATAATGTTTTTTTTATGCGTTAAAATGACTTCAATCAATAGTTCGCTAAAGTTTTCTAGGGCTTTAAAAAGAGCGGTTTTTAAGGATCGCTCTTCTTGCTCTTTAATTTCAGTATTCAAGGGCTTGATTTCTTTTTGGATTTTTAGCCGCATGAAAAAGCGTTGTTTTAAGGGATCAACAAATTCATCGTTTTTGACGATGTTATAGCACTTGTTAGCGATAGTACTACTTATCGCACTCACCAAACCTTTAGAGTCTCTAGCTTGAATTTTTAAAATAAATTCTAACATCTTTATCTCATTAATAATTGATAGCCAAAGGCTTGCGTGATGATATTACTCGCTGATTGCGTGGCCTTTTCAATGAAGCGCTCCATAGGGCTTTTTTCCAGCCAATAGGCTTTTTTAACCTTACTCAATTCCATCAAGCGATCTTGGGCTTGTTTGATCGTGCTGATTTTATCAATGAGTTTTAATTTTAGAGCGTTTTGAGCGCTAAAGACCTTCCCTTCAGCAAAATCCTTATAATCCTTAGCGTCTAATTTCCTAGCTTTTGCAACATCATTCACAAACATTTGGTATTGCTCATTGACTAAATTTTGCAAAAAATCTTTTTCGTTAGGTTTCCATGCTCTGGTGAAAGTGCCTATTTCTTTGTATTCGCCCGCATGCACGCCTTGAGTGGCTACGCCGACTTTATTGAGCAAATTTTCCACATTCGCACCCGAAAAAATCACCCCAATGGATCCTATCAAACTCGCTTTAGAGGCATAAACTTCGCTCGCTTGCATGCCCGCATAATAGCTCCCGCTCGCCATAATCCCCCTAGCATACGCTAAAACGGGCATTTTTTGCTTCAAATCAGCGATTTTTTCGCTCAATTCCACGCTCGCTGACACCGCCCCACCAGGAGAATCAATCAACAATAAAACGCCCTTAATGCTAGGGGTTTTTAAGATTTTATCCACTTCTTTGTCAAAATCCTCTGTGCTAAAAATCGCCCCATTTAAATAGAGTTTAGCTAAATTAGGCGGATTGCTTGGTGCGCTTTCTTTGGCGCTAAAAAAGACTAATACAATGAGTAACAGCACAAACGACTTGAAATACTTCGTGATAAAATCTAAAGGCATAATGATTAAAGCCCTAAAGATTTTTTGAATGAAACTCCACATGCAGCTTTTCCTAAACTTAATATTTGACCATAAGAGTGTATTATACTTCAAATGTTTTAAGGATTAAATCATGGCGTGTAAATTTTGCCCTAAGATCAGAAAAACAGATTGGATTTTTATTTTAATCGCTGCTTTAGGCTTTTATTTAGTTAATAAACTAGGGTATGCACCCCAATTCACCCCCACTTCAAAGCCTTCACACTCTCTTTCACGCCCCATTGAAAAGCCTAACAATATGACCGAAGAAGAAAGGAAAAAGCGTTTTATGGAGTTGCAAAAAGAATGCTTACTCCATAAAGACAAGAAGGCGTGCGAAGAGGTTTTTTAGATTGTTTTTGTTGTTTTTTGCGCTTTTAAGGTCTGCCGCTTGTAAGTTTTAACGCCTTTTTTGTTTGCAAAAAGGCTTTTTTAGCGGTGGTTTTTAGCACCAAATAGCCCCTAAAACTCCCAAAATTCAGGCACTCTTAAGCTAAGTCTAAGTCTACTATAATCAAAAGATTTTAAAGGGAACTTAAAATCGTATGTATAAAGGTTTGAGAATTTCATAAAAATATTAAGGAAAATATATCATGAAAGCTTTTAAGGTTAATTTAGATGAAAGAGAAAATCGTGAAGTTTTATGCAAGTTTCATTTTGACAGAGGGGGAAAAGTAAGCTTGAATACGCTTATTATGACAAGCAAGCTGTTTCTAACATACATGAAGTAGCCAATAAGATTAAAACTCTCATTCAAAAGAGTCTAAAAAATAATGAATACACTTTACTAAATCGCAATGAAATTAAAGAAGCCTTTTTTAATCCCTTACAAGAGCGATTAAATAAAACTAAGGTTTTTCTTTCTCATTCGCATATTGACATGAAAAATAATGATTTTTTAGGCGTTAAAAATATCAAGTCCTTTTTAGAACCATCCGATCGTTCTAATTTAATATTTATAGACTCTCTCTTTTGGGATTATAAAAATGATATTCTAAAAGAAATAAAAAAACATCATATTGATGTTAGCAAGATTGAAGACGCTTTCACGCTCATTCTCAGGGAATCTTTAGAATATATGATCAAAAAATGCCCTTATTTCGTGTTTTTACAAAGCAAGAATAGTGTTTCTCTTAATCAAGATCTATTAGGTATCACTCATTCCGCATGGATTTATGAAGAGTTGAAAATCGCTCATTCTATTAGTGAGAGTCGCCCAATTCCAATGATGGAAAGCATGCAACTCTTTCATGATATATCGCTATTTTTAAAAAGTTTTGAGACCATAACCCTTAAAAAACTATCACAACAAATCAATTCGTAGGAGCAAACAATGTTTTTTAAAACTTATCAAAAATTACTAAGTGCAAGCTGTTTAGCGTTGTATTTAGTGGGCTGTGGGAATGGTGGCGACGGTGAATCGCCGATTGAGATGAGCGTGAATAGCAAGGGAGAGTTTCAAATCAGCTCTAGAGTGGATAGCGTTACTATTCAAGGCGTGAAGCTTAATCGGGGTAATTGTGCTGTTAATTTTGTTCCAGAAGAGGTGTTTGGCAACATAGTTGCTTTAGGTCTAGTTACTCCAATCTCTATACAGGATTTTAAAGATATGGCAAGCTTTTATAAGATGTTTGGAGCTCAAAAAGAAGGGTTGGCAGACATAGAAAATAAAATTTCTCAGTTAGAGCAAAAGGGTGTGATGATGGAGTCTCAAACCCTTAAATTTGGAGAAAAAAGAGAGGGCATTTCTCAAGGGTGCGATATTATAGAAGCAGAAATACAAACCAACAAAGGCACTTGGACTTTTAACTTTGACAGATAAATATCAAACATGGAAAATACCCCAAAAGACAGAGCAAAAATCCTTGTAGAAGAGCTTAAAATCTTACAAGGCGTTATCAACAGAATGGCACAAAATTCTTTAGAATGCAAAAAATGGACTCTCGCTCTTGCGGTTGGGGTTCTATCCCTTAAAATAGAAGCGATTTCTAATTCTTATGGGTTATGCGTTTTAGGGGTGTTGTTGGCATGCTTTTATCTTTTAGACGCGTATTATCTCATGCGAGAAAGGTTATTCAGGGAGCAATACCAATGGCTCATAGAAAACAGGCTTAAAACCGATGAAAGGCTGTCTGAAGTCTTTCCTGCTCATCAAACTTGCCGGTGCGCACAATTC
Organism: Helicobacter pylori; assembly: GCF_021062735.1. Taxonomy (GTDB): domain Bacteria; phylum Campylobacterota; class Campylobacteria; order Campylobacterales; family Helicobacteraceae; genus Helicobacter; species Helicobacter pylori_DN. The sequence goes on from NZ_JAHXLB010000018.1 coordinate 26,523, forward strand.
TTATGCTCCATGTTTTCGTTTAGCCTTTTCCCTTATTGGGTGTTAGGTCTTTGCTTGGTGGGCTATGGTTTTTGTTTTTGATTCTGTTTCAATGGAGTGTTGGCTATAAAATAACTTAACTTCAATCAAACGATAACTTTTGAAGCGTTTTAGGATTTAGGGTATCGCAAAATAACCCCCCCACCCCCTTATGAATTTCACTATAAAATAAAACTTTAGACAAAAAGCAAGATCTAAGAAACCAACACAAGCAAACTAAACACATTAAACATTAAATATAAAGACACTAACAACTAAAAATATAAGCATTAAGAAATAACAAACAATAAGCAAGCAAATATTAAATAAAATCAAGAAGTAAAAACAAAAGAAAAGCTCAATCTTTCAAAACTAAGCAACAAGAAGTTCTTTTGTCAGGTAATACTCTTGGCTTTTAACAAGCGAATGTTAAAAGCTTTTCT
>NZ_JAHXLB010000019.1:0-23621 GCF_021062735.1 Helicobacter pylori
AAGGGGGGGGGAACTCTTTCCAACTCTACGGTATGTTTTGGAGAAAGGGGAAGCCATGACAAAGGAAAAATGGGTTGAAACTATCGAAAAACAGATGGAAAAACTCGGCACGGCCGACCCATCTTATCAATCTGCGGTAGAAACGCTTGCAGAGATACTGGAACAGCGGGATAAGACCAAGGCCGAGTTCAAAAAGTCCGGCGGTAAGTCCGTCATCGAATATACCAACAAAGGGAACGCCACAAATATGGTAAAAAACCCTCTGTTGATTCTGTGGGACGACCTCAACAAGAGCGCACTGGCATACTGGCGCGAATTGGGGCTTACTCCATCGAGTTTCCGCAAAATGACCGGCGGAGTGAAGGAAAAGGAGGAAAAGGGCGGCCTTGCCGCTGCTCTTGCCAGCCTTGAGACAGATTAAGGGTAAGAACTGGCCCGTAGTCCTTGAGTATGCCGAAAGCATCAGAGACGGGAGAAAGGTCGCTTGCAAGGAATTGCGGCAGGCTGTTGACCGTTTCTTTGCTGACCTCGATAATGACGAGTACGATTTCGCGCCGAAAGGGCCGGAGTTCTGTATTCAAATCATCGAAAAGACCCTCTGCCACCAGCAGGGGGAAAAGCTGGACGGTACACCGCTCCGGGGGAAGCCGTTCCTGTTGGAGCCGTTTCACAAATTCATCATATACAATCTTCTTGGGTTTAAGTTGAAAGGCACCGATGTGGTGCGGTTTCATGAAGCCCTTATTTTTATCCCTCGAAAGAACATCAAAACCAGTTTTGCCGCTTCCCTCGCATGGGCGCTGTCCCTGTGGTACCGGCGCAGCGGTTCCAAAACCTACATATCGGCCGCGGCTCTGATGCAGTCCCTTGAAAGCTTTAATTTTCTGGATTATAACATCCGGCTTATGGGCGAGGACGAGAAGCATGGCGGCGGTGTAAAGATCATTGACAACAACAACGAGCACTCAATGGAGGCAGAGCTTCCAGACGGCTCGTTTTTTATCCGCGCTCTGGCTGCAAACCCGGATGCGCAGGATTCTCTTAACTGCAATATTGCGATCTGCGATGAAATCCACGCTTTTACCAAGCCTAAGCAGTACAACCTTTTTAAGGAAGCCATGAAAGCCTACACCAACAAGCTGCTGATAGGTATTTCCACGGCTGGCGATAACGAACAGGGCTTCCTTGGGCAGCGGCTGCAATACTGCCGAAAGGTGCTGGATGGCACCATCAAGGACGAACAATATTTTATCTTTATGTGCTGCGCCAATCCGGATGAGGAGGGAAATATCGACTATACCAATCCCCTGGTACATGAGATGGCCAATCCGGCCTATGGCGTTTCCATCCGGCCGGAGGAAATTCTAAACGATAGCTTGCAGGCGCAGAATGACCCGCAGCAGCGGAAAGATTTCTTCGCAAAGTCTCTCAATGTCTATACCGGGGCTATCAAGTCCTATTTCAACCTCGACGAATTCCGGCGAAGCGATGAAAAATACAACTGGACGCTGGACGAGCTTTCCAAGCTCCCAATAGAATGGTACGGTGGTGCAGACCTCTCAAAAATGCATGACCTAACGGCGGCTGCGCTTTTTGGAAATTACAAAGGCGTGGATATCATCATCAGTCACGCTTGGTTCCCTGTGGTGCAGGCTCATGTTAAGGCCGACGAGGATGGTATACCGCTTTTCGGCTGGGCCGATGATGGGCTTTTGACCATGTGCAACAGTCCAACCGTAAACCACGCCGATGTTGTCAACTGGTTTGTTACAATGCGAAAGCGCGGTTTCCGAATACGACAGGTGGGGCATGACCGTAAATTCTGCCGAGAGTATTTCATTGGCATGAAATCGGCTGGGTTTAACATTATCGACCAACCGCAGTATTTTTACAGGAAATCAGAAGGTTTCCGGCATATCGAGCAGAGCGCCAAAAATGGGACGCTGTATTATATGCATTCCGAAGCATATGAGTATTGTGTTGGGAATGTCTCGGCCGTCGAAAAGACAGACGATATGATCCAGTACGACAAGGTAAGACCGACAAACCGAATTGATGTGTTCGATGCCTCCGTATTCGCCACGGTGCGGTACTTGGAGGCTTTGGATAAATCTAAAGCAGGAAAGAAATGGTGGGGTGATAAATGAGCATAGCAAATTTTTTTGAGCGCTTCCGCTCTCGGGATAAGCCCCAAACGCGGAGCGCTGTATGCCTGTGTGATGGAACCGGCTGGAAAGACCTAACCTGTTCCGGCTATACAGACCTTGCGCACAACCCGGAAATCTGTGCCGCTGTTGATAGGATTGCGTCTTTAATTGGAAGTATGACAATCTATCTGATGCAAAACACCGATAGTGGAGATATCCGGGTTAAAAATGGGCTGTCTCGTGTGGTTGATATCGAGCCGAACAGTTACATGGGCCGGTCAAACTTTATCCAGTGGATCATCAAAACAATGCTGCTGGATGGCCGGGGGAACGCTGTAGTGCTCCCAAAGACACGGAAGGGGCTGCTCCGGCGTCTTGACCCGATTCCGGCGGCGTTTGTAGCATTTGTACCGAATGGGGAACGGTATTATAGCATCGAAATATCTGGGAAACCCTATGACCCGAAGGATGTGCTGCATTTTGCCATAAATCCGAGCAATTACTACCCATGGAAAGGCACTGGGTACAGCATTGCGCTGGCTGATGTGGCAAATAACCTCAAGCAAGCGGCGAAAACAGAAAATGGCTTCATGGCCAGTGAATGGAAACCGTCTCTTATCGTGAAGGTAGATTCGCTGACGGACGAGTTTTCTGACCCGGAGGGGCGTGCAAAGCTCCTTGGCGATTTTGTGGCAAGCAATAAAGCCGGGGAACCTTGGCTGATTCCTGCCGAGCAATTCTCGGTGGAACAGGTAAGGCCCCTTACTCTATCTGATCTTGCGCTGGCAGACTTCGTAAAACTGGATAAAACGACGGTGGCAACCATTCTTGGCGTGCCGCCTTTTGTTTTGGGCGTTGGCGAGTTCAAGCGAGACGAATGGAACAACTTTATTTCTTCCCGTATCATGCCGATTGCACAGATTTTGGAGCAGGAGTTTAGCCGAAAGCTGCTCGTATCTCCGGATTACTTTTTCCGCTTCAATGTCCGCTCCCTCTACAACTATTCCTTGGAGGAAACCATCAAAGCTGGCGCGGAAATGGTTGACCGCATGGCAATGACACGGAACGAGTGGCGCAGTTGGGTTGGGCTTACTCCGCACGAGGGGATGGATGAGCTTTTGGCCCTTGAAAACTACATTCCCGCGGACCGCCTTGGCGATCAGAAAAAACTAAACGGAGGAGGTGAGTAAATGGTAGGAGCAAGACAGGCAATCAGCCGCAGTGGCGACTTCAAAACCCGCGCTGCTGATGGAAACCTCTACATTGAGGGCTATTTCGCCACCTTTACCGGCGAATACCGGATGTGGGATAAAGCCATCGAGCGCATTGACCGAGGAGCCTTTGATGGTACCCTCGGTGATGATATTCGGGCGCTGGTTAACCATGATACCACAATCGTGCTTGGCAGAACAACAGCTGGTACACTGACCCTCCGCGTTGACGATTTGGGCCTTTGGGGGTCCATCCTCATTAATCAAGCGGATCAGGACGCCATGAACGCCTATGAGCGCGTAAAGCGTGGGGATGTTTCCCAATGTTCTTTCGGCTTTGACATCCTTGACGAGGAAACCGAAATCCGGCCAGATGGCACAACCGTGTGGACTATTCGCAAAGTCAAACTGTATGAGGTATCGGTCGTTACCTTCCCGGCCTACGAGGACACCATGGTAGAGGCTCGGAAAAAAGACCTTGAAAAGATCAACGAGCGCAAGCTCGACCAATGGAGGGCCGAAGCCCTCAAAAAACTAAGAAAGGAGTGCTGACATGGCACTGAAATCCATTATGATTGCCAAAAAGCTGGAACTGAAAAGAGCAGCTTTTGAGGCACTGGTAGCTAAAGACGCAGAATTTGCAACACGCTCCGCTGAAATCGAAAAAGCAATCGGCGAAGCTACCACCGATGAGGAGCAGCAGGCTGTTGAGGACGCCATGAACAAATTTACCGAGGAACAGGATGCCCACAACGCCGAAAAAGAAAAACTGTCCGCAGAAATCAAGGGCCTTGAGGAAGATTTGGAAAATGCCGAAAAGGATCCTCCCAAGGCTGAACCCAAAGCAGAAAAGAAAGACGAAAGGAATGATTTTACCATGAATACCATCAACATTCGCTCCCTCCCCATGAATGTGCGCGCCTTTGACGCTCTTCCCAAAGAGCAGCGTGACGCTATCGTAGCCCAGCCCGATGTGCAGACCTTCTTTGCGGAGCTTCGTAACGCTGCCCGCAGCAAGAGAGATATCACCGGTGGTGAGCTGACCATCCCTGTTGTATTCCTCGACCTCATTGCCGAGAATATGTATCGCTACTCCAAACTGATGCGTCGGGTCCGCATCCGCAATGTCAATGGCGAAGCCCGTCAGACCATTGCCGGTACTGTCCCCGAGGCCGTTTGGACTGAAATGTGCGGTGCCATCAATGAGCTGACCTTCAGTTTTAACCAGATCACTCTTGACGGCTTCAAGGTTGCCGGTTATGTTCCTGTTTGTAATTCCCTGCTGGAGGATAACGATGTAAACCTCGCCTCTTGGATCGTCGAGATGCTGTCCGAGGCTATCGGCCTTGCCAAGGATAAGGCCATCCTGTACGGCAAGGGCGCTGGTCAGAAGATGCCTCTCGGTATTGTGACGCGTCTGGCGCAGGAGAGCAAACCCAGCGATTACCCGGCCAATGCTCCTGCTTGGGTTGACCTGCACACCTCCAACATCATCACCATTCCCACTGCTTCCACCGGCGAGGCTTTCTGGGCTGCGCTGGCTGTTGCTGCTGGTAACACCTTCACCCGCTATTCCCGCGGCGAGCGCTTCTGGGCTATGAATAGCAAGACCCTGGCTACTCTGCAGTCCAAGGCAATCCTTGCTACCGCTTTGGGCCGGTATGTCACCTTTGACGGTATGACCATGCCCATCATCGGCGGTGATGTGGAAATCCTCGAATTTATCCCCGATGGCGACATCGTTGGCGGCTATGGCGACCTGTACCTGTGGGCGCAGCGCTCCGGCATGACCATCGAAGCATCCCGCGAGGTTCAGTTCATTCAGGATAACACCGTATTCCGCGGCAAAGAGCGTGCTGACGGTATGCCCGTTATCCCCGGCGCTTTTGTGGCGATCAACATTAACGGCGCTTCCGTAACCACCTCCATGACCTTTGCGGCTGATACCGCCAACAACGCTAAGCTGTCCGCTCTGACCGTTGGAAACCTGTCCCTCAGCCCTGCTTTTGATGGCGATGTGCTGAGCTACACCGCTACCGCTTCCGCTGCGACTGCTGCAGTAAACGCCACTACCGAGGTTGCTGGTGCGCAGGTCGCTATTGCCTACAACAACGCCAATGTGAAGAACGGCGGCTCTGTTACCTGGCTGGCTGATGGCGCTGCCCATCCTCTGACCGTTACTGTCAAGAATGGCAACGAGACCGTTGTTTACACAGTCAATGTAACCAAGGCTTCCTAAAAGGGGGTTAAAGCATGACAGACGCTGATATCCTCGTGATCTTGAAGGTTGATTTGCAACTTTCCACAACAGCGCTTGACGATTACCTGTCGGCGTTGATCGCGTCTGCCAAGGAGTATATCGCTACCGAGGGAATCGTACTTTCCACCAGCACCGGTGATGCTATGCTGGTGGAGATGTACGCCGCCTACCTTTACCGGCAACGCCGGGAAAAGGTCGTAGCAATGCCCCGGATGCTCCGGTGGGCACTCAACAACCGGCTGTTTGAGCAAAAGGTGGGTGATTGATTTGGATGATCTCATTACATTAATCTCCCAAACCTTTGAGCAGAACGATATCGGGGTACAGATTGCCACAGAAACCACAACACAGGTCTGGGCGCGGCTGCAGTCCGCTACACGGGCGGAGTTCTATTCCGCCGGTCAAAACGGCTTGCAGCCGTCCCTTGTGGCGGTTACTCCTATCGCCAACTATGCTGGGCAGAAATTAGCCGAGTGGCGCGGCACACGCTATTCCATTTATCGCACCTATTTTGTAACAGGCAGCGATGAAATAGAGTTGTACCTTGAGGAAAAGGTGGGCAACGATGTCGAAAACGGTTAGACCGGATGAGTTGGCAACGGCAATCCTGTCCGAACTGAAAAACTATGACCAGGCCGTTACGGATGGCGTAAAAAAAGAGGTTCGGCAGGTGGCAAAGGAATGCCGCCAAGACATTGTGACCGGCAGCCCGGTACAGACCGGCGATTATAAGGCCGGTTGGCGTGACAAGGTCGCATATGAGAGCTACAGCGATATCCGTATGCGAATTTTCAACAAAACGGATTACCAGCTCACGCACTTGCTGGAACATGGTCACGCAGGCCCAGGCGGAACCGCAAAAGGCTCTGCCCGCCCATTCCCCCACATCGGCCCAGCGGAGCAAAAGGCAGAGCAGAAACTATTAACTCGTGTAAAGGTGGTGATTAAGAAAGGATGACACTGCAAGATGTCAATTCCCTGTTAAAACAGACGAGGATGCCCGTAGCTTACGGTTACTTCAATAAGCCGCAAAAGTTACCGTATATCCTCTATCGCGTCTCCTACTCCAATAATTTTGGCGCTGACAATGTGGTGTATCACCCCATCAACCATATACAGGTTGAGCTTTACACAAAAGATAAAGACCTAACAGCAGAGGGCAAAGTCGAACAGGCTTTGTCCTCTCTGTTTTGGCAGAAGTCCGAGAGTTACATTGAAGATCAGCAGTGTAACCAAGTAGTTTATGAAATCGAGGTGTAAAAATGGCTGATAAAGTTAAATTCGGTATCTCGAATGTCCATTACGCTATCCTCGACGGGGAAAATAACACCTATGGCACTCCCGTAGCCATCCCCGGCGCAGTTAGCCTGTCTTTGGAGCCTTCCGGCGATACCACACCGTTTTATGCGGACAACATTCAGTATTTCGTAGCCGTGGCGAACAGCGGCTACACCGGCGATCTCGAAGTCGCCGTTTTCCCCGAAGCATTCCTCAAGGATGTTTTCGGTTACACTCTTGACACCACCAGCAAGGTGATGATCGAGAATGCAAACATTCAGCCCAAGTCCTTCGCCCTGCTGTTCCAAGAGGAGGGCGATGTGAACGGAACTAAGTTTGTTCTTTATAACTGCACCTGCACCCGCCCCACTCGTGAGCTGAACACCACGACCGAGAGCGTAGAGCCGCAGACGCAGACCGTCAGCATCACCGCTTCCCCGCTGGCCAATGGCAACTCCCTTGCCTACACTACGGCGGAGACCCCGGAGGCGACCGTGAACGGCTGGTACACCGCCGTATTCACTCCGACGACTGGAGGCTGAAATGAACAAAGTAATCGAGATCGACGGAAAAAGTGTAGGGTTGTGCGCTAATGCGCTGACCCCACGCATCTACCGCCATAAAGTGGGTCGGGACATTGTCCGAGACCTGCAAAAGCTACAAACAGCAGCGACATCCGATGACGGATCTTTTTCCGTAAGCGATCTTGAAATCTTTGAGGATGTCGCTTTTATCATGGCTCGGCAATATGACGGGTCCATCCCCGACAATGTTGACGAGTGGCTGGAGCAGTTTGAGATGTTTTCCATCTATAAAGTGCTCCCTGCTATTTTGGAGCTTTGGAGTCTGAACAACAAGACTACCGCTGTTCCAAAAAAAAAATAAAACAAACCGTGCGTGAGCCTACCGGGTCAACCTTTATGCTCCGCTGCGCTGAACTCGGGTTATCCGATGAAGCGCTGGAGGACATGACCTGCGGAATGGTCTATGATTTGATGATCGAAAAGTCCAACGACGCAGAACAGTATGCCATAAAGGGCAGACCCGGCGGCTTGCGTGATTTCTTCGCAGGAGGTGGTAAGATTGGCTGAAAATGTTAAAGGCATCGTTGTTGAAATCGGCGGTGACACAAAGGGACTGTCAAAAGCGATCAGCTCGCTGAACAGCGAAATCCGTGGGACACAATCGGAGCTTAATAAGGTCAATCGCCTGCTGAAACTCGACCCGACCAATATTGACCTGCTCAAGCAAAAGGAGAAGTTGCTCGGGGATCAAATCAAAAATACAGAAAACAAGGTTGAAAGCCTCCGAAACGCCAAAAAGCAAGCGGATCAAGAAATGGCCGCAGGAACGGAGGTCAACCAAAAACAATACCGTGAGTTAGTACGTGAACTGACCAGCGCCGAACTAAAGCTGAAAGACCTACAGGCCGAAGCGTCCAAGAGCCGTGCGGCACTTGCACAGGTTTCAGCGGTTACCGGAGCAATAGCAGAAAAGTCCGGGAACATTGCAAAGAAGTTTGCACCGGCATCTTTGGCCTTTGCAGGCGCAGGAGTGGCAGCCACAAAAGCGGCTGTAGAATTTGAAAGCGCCTTTGCTGGCGTTGAAAAAACAGTAGACGGCACTACAGAGCAGCTTGCGGCACTCCGGCAGGGCATATTGGACATGGCAGAAGAAATTCCTGCGTCCACTACGGAGATTGCGGCGGTTGCGGAAGCTGCTGGACAGTTGGGTATTGCCACCGATGATGTACTTGACTTTACCCGCGTCATGATCGACTTGGGCGAAGCAACAAACCTTTCCGCTGATGAAGCTGCCTCTGCACTTGCCAAATTTGCCAACATTACCGGAACGACCGCTGATGAATACTCCAAACTCGGCAGTACCATTGTTGACCTTGGCAATAACTTTGCCACAACAGAGCGCGATATTGTTGAGATGGCTACACGCCTTGCGTCTGCTGGTACAGTTGCCGGGTTGTCCGAACAGGATATCCTTGCATTGTCTACCGCAATGTCCTCGGTTGGCATCAACGCAGAGGCAGGCGGTACGGCAATGACCCAAACAATGACCGCAATAAGCAAGGCTGTGTCTGCTGGCGGTGATGATCTTGAAACATTTGCAAAGATCGCTGGTGTATCTGCTTCTGAATTCGCAGATATGTGGGGCAATGAACCGATAGACGCAATCAGTGCTTTCATCGGCGGGCTTGGGAAGATGAACGAAAATGGAGAGGACACAATCGCCGTATTGGATAAATTGGGGCTCTCCGGGATTCGCCAGTCCAATATGCTTCGTGCGTTAGCCCTTGCGTCCGATGTGTTGGACGATGCTGTTACAACCGCAAATACTGCATGGGACGAAAATATTGCCCTCTCCAACGAGGCAAGCAAAAGATACGCAACGACCGAAAGCCAGATGAAAATACTCAAAAACGGCCTTAATAATCTTGCAATTTCCATTGGCGATATCCTGCTGCCGATTATCAATAAAATCGTCGCAGGGCTTCAAAATGCAATCGATTGGTTTTCAAACCTCGACGATGGGGTCAAAAAGACGATCCTTATTGTCGGCGGTCTTATTGCGGCGATTTCCCCGATTGCAGGTATTATTTCAGGAATTACCGGAGCCATCAGTTTTATAACTGGAACGGTTATCCCGGCGCTGATAACGGCCATAAATTTCATAATCGCAAATCCTATCGTGCTTCTCATAGCTGCCATTGTAGGACTTGTTGCTTGGATTGCAACAAGTGGAGACGAGATACAGGCCATCCTCCAGCGTGTGGATGATTTCTTACAGGGCGTATTTACGACGGATTGGTCGGAATCGTTTGGAGTATTGGGGGAAATCTTAAATTTCTTCTTCGCAACAGTAAAATCCGTTTGGGATTCCATAAAGGCCGTTTTTGACGGTATTATCGATTTTATTCGTGGCGTATTCACGGGGGACTGGGAAAGAGCATGGACAGGTGTTCAGGAAATCTTTAAGGGCATCTTTACAGCCCTTGTGGCGATTGCAAAGGCTCCTCTTAATGGAATCATCGGCCTTATCAACATGGTTATTGACGCCATTAACTGGATGATAAACGGCCTTAACAGCATTCACTTTGATGTTCCGGATTGGGTTCCTGTTTTGGGCGGTAAGTCCCTCGGATTTAATATTCCGACCATCGGAAAAATTGCTTATCTTGCCAAGGGCGGAGTTTTGTCCTCCGGCAGCGCCATCGTCGGCGAAGCCGGGCCGGAGCTGCTTACCATGGCCGGTGGCCGTGCCCATGTTATGCCACTGAACGGAAACGACCGTGGCGGCATCACCATCGAAATGAACAACACATTTAACGGCTACGATAACGCAGCCGGTGAAGCTGCCGCAAGGAACTTGGTACAGGCGGTCAACCGTGCGCTTGGGAGGGCTTACTGATGAGAAAATTTAAGCTCAAGAACGGTGTCGGCGCCGAATGGGATTTGATGGACAAAACGGCGTACTTCAATGCGCCAGGTGGATTAGGCTTTGGCAAAACCTACTCCACCATCCAAGCCGGAAGCGCATGGCTGGTATCGGATGAATTCCTTAACCAGTATGCCGTGACAGGCGAAATGATATTCTTCGACTATTCCCGGTATCAGGCGTTTATTTCGTTCGTGACAAAAGGCCCGCTTTACCTGATGTATTCCCCGCTGGACACATGGTACAAAATCAAGTGTGAAGTGCAGTCTGCGGATAAGTCGGAACTGAAATCCGGCTATTTGGCAGTACCGATTACATTCCTCTGCTTCGGGACTTGGCACGAAGCTGTTAAGGTAACACAAAGTCAAGCGCCAGACCAAGGAATTAAAAGGTACAGTTACACTTATCCTTATTACTACGCAGAAACAGCAACAGGAACTGCAAAAATAAGAAACGGGGATTTGGCATCACCGTGCAAACTGCAAATCTTCGGCCCGGTCGTCAATCCTGCTTGGGCGCTTATCAAGGCCGGTACCCGTGTAGCGGTCGGAAAAGTAACCGCAACAATCCCTGACGGACACAAACTCGTTGTTGATGCTGACCCTGCAACAATGGAGATCGCAGAGTATGCGCTCGACGGGACATACATCCAAAACCTGTACCAGTCCAGCGACTTTTCGACCGGAAGATTTATCTATGCTCCGCCGGGAGAAAGCACTTTGACATTTTCGCACGACGGCACATCGGATATCGTAGCATATGTGGAGGTGGAGAAACTTGCATACTCTGTTTAAGTGCGAAGTATTCGCAAGGGATTTCACATTCCGAAGTTTTGCTCCGATTGAAAGCCCGGAGATACGGTTTGACTACCTGACCCTAGAAAAAACTACTCTCCGGGCCGTAAAGCTGGATGCGAAAAAGGGCGACTTTATAAGCGTTACAGACCAAAACGGGAATGTAGCTTATCAGGGAATCGTTGACGATGTGGAAACAGATAAAACGGGCGTAACGATTTCGGCGCAGCCTCTTATGTCGCTTTTTGACACCGAGGTATATTTCGATCGCACGACCTCTGCAAAGATTGAGCCTTTTATTGCTTCGATCATCCGAGATAACTTTGTTTCTTCTGGAGATGCTTTGCAAAACATATCCGGTATGACGGTGGAAACGACCTCCGAAACGACCGGGGCGCTCAACCTAAAGGACAACATCCACAGCTTTTACGAGATCATTACCAAATCCTTGACAGCTTACGGCATAGCCATAAACATGGCCTTTGACCCGCAGAATAAGGCTATTACCGTTACGGTTGGAAAGGTAAGTGAAAGCGCTGTCATCGAAGCAAGCCTGCAAGCCATTGTGGATAAAAATATTATCATTGGCGACAGCTCAGGCCAGCTGAACAAGGTGACCATCTACAACAAGGCCGATGAGACGCAGCGCATAACCTACTATCTGCATCCTAACGGCAAGGTCGACACAAACAACACGGACAGAATTACACCTGTGTTTTTTGCGGCGCAGTTTTTGGAAACGGATATCAATTTTGAATCTGCTGCATACAAAAAGGCTTACGAAGCGTTAAGCCCGCAAAAGTATGACAACATGATCGAGCTGACTGCCCGAAACGACTGTGGCGTACTTGATACCTCGATGGCCATCGGCACAGAGGTTTTGGTCATTGATGGCGACAGTAGTTACAAATCTATCCTTACCGGCTATGCAAGGTCGCAGGATGTTACAAAAATGACCTTCGGCGTTGTCCGTGCCGACCTTACCAAAATTTTGATCCTTGAAAGGAGGGCAAACGCATGATAACGCTGCTCCAGTATAACGCATCTATCGTAACTCCAACGGATGATGCGTATCTGTACAACCACATTATCAACGACAGCGGCATCTTTACTGGCGTTGAAGTAACTACACAGGGTGGTAACATCATAAATGTTTCCGATGGCCGTGGTATAATCCTCGGCCGAAACTTTGTTGTGGAAGCCCAAACGATCAATGCGACGCTTCCGACCAGCGGCTCTGTCCCCGGTCGATTGCTTATCCAAATTGACATGGCAAACACCGAAGCACCGATTTCTTTTGTGACACAGGCGCAAGACCCGCTTCCGGCGCTGGTGCAGGAGGATATCAATGCAAGCGGTACTGTGTACCAGCTGCCGATAGCCACTTACACAGCCCAGCCCACAATGATCTCCGATTTGCAGTATGTAGCGCACACCATCAGCCCCGGTACTGTTGCGAGCTTTAACGGCCGCACCGGAGCGGTGACACCGCAAACCGGCGATTACACCGGCAGCCAAATCAAAATCCCCGGCTACAAGCAGGCAACCTCCCGGCAGAATGTAACCACAACAGATACGGTAACGCAGGCCATCGGAAAGATGGAGTACAAGATAAACCGGGCGGTTGTTATTAAGCAGCTTTCGCTTCCTGCGGCATCTTGGCTCGGCTCCGAAAGCCCCTACAGCCAGACGGTAACCGGCCTTGGGACTACTGCCAATAGCAAGGTGGATATCCAGATGGACGCAACCGCTCTTGGCGTTATCATAGACAGCGGCACATCTGCCCTTTGGATTGAGAACAACAATGGTACCCTTACCGCCAAAGCAATGGGCGAAAAGCCCAATGCGGATATGGCGGTACAGGTAACAATAACGGAGGTAACCGCATGAGCATCATCTATGGCAATCCAATTATTACCAACGGTGGGGGGGTAAAACTCAACATTGATTACGGTTCTACCCCTCCGACAGACACAACTAAACTATGGGTACCTTTGGCGAGTAAGCCAGACTTCGTGAAATGCAGCCCTGTTTTGAATTATGGAAATGAATACACTGAGACAAAGAACTGGACAGTTGGTTTTTCTCAGCTTAGAAGTGACAATCCGCAAATGTGTTCGTACGGTAATTATATTTATTCTGTTTGTCCATTTATAGGTAGTCAGCAAAATGATATATATAGATATGACGTAACAACAGGAGAAAGAACGACTTTTTATTCAGACCTGGTTTACCAATATAGCGTACTCGCATTTACTGTTGGCAAATACATGTATACTTTTAATCATACTGTTGGAGCAGATTCCGAGTATGTAGATAAGTTTGATTTGGAAACAGGAGAAAAAACTACACTAAGAAATGTTTCTTATCCCTTTACAGGCACAAATACATACTATTTTTCAAGTGGTTGTGTTAGTGGAAATAAAATATTTCTTGTTGGTTCATATGTTGGAAGTATAAACTCTGCTACTGTATCAGTTTTCGATGTAACAACAGAAAAATTTACTTATCATGGAAATATGCCAGTACAAGCTCAAGGAACCTATAATGCAGCTTGTGTTGCAGTAGGAAGCAAAGTTTATGTATTTGGAGGCACAACAAGAGTCTCATTTGACCCACGGAAGTCTATACAGACATTTGATGTTGATACGCAAGAATATACTCAGAATAACAATGTACTACCTTATATTGTGAACTATGTAAATAGGTGCTGTAGATTTGGTAACTATGCATATATCTTTGGAAATATAGATACTACTCTGTATCGAAAAAAGATAATTCGTGTAAATTTAGATACCTTGGTCGTTGATGTGCTTGAGCTTGAATTACACGCAGATAGAATATCAGCTTGCTGTGGATTTGTTGGTGATAAATTTTATCTTCTTGGGGGTTCTAATGCTTCTTCAGTAGAAACATTTACACAATCGACTGTTTTGCAACAAAATCATCTATTCCTCCAAGCAGACTTTGGATTTGACAATCCATTCACAGTCGTAAAAGGTCAAAAATCCGAATTTGAAGCCTACTTACGAAACGCTTATATCGGAGATTCAAACAACATCGCTCAACTCACAAATGCTTATATTTACGATACAACTACAAATCAGTGGAAAACACTTTCTGGCGAAAGTTATATCCTTGATACACTTAATGCTCTTAACATTATGGGGGTGAACTAATGGGCTATTACACCGAAAAAGCCAAAGAAGTAAAAGCAAAGCAGGAAGCAGAGTTGGAACATCTGAAAGCAGCGCTGCAAACCCTTGGCGTAGAAACCGAAGAAAAGGAGGAAACAGCCAATGCGGAATGACATCTTAGAGCAGGCGCAGGAAATCCGGACGAGCATTGATAGCGTGACTGGTGCCATGGCGGACGCTGATGCAGCAAAGAACCCCATGCTGTTCCTACCATGGGAAACTGGCACCAAGTATGCGGTGGGTGACCGCAGACGACACGATGGCAAGGTATACAAGTGCTTGCAGGCGCACACCTCGCAGGCAGACTGGGAACCCCCGGCTGTTCCTGCTCTGTGGGTGGTAGTCAACACCAGTTCTCCCGGAACGATTGATGACCCAATCCCGGCATCGAAGGGTATGGAATACGAGTACGGCAAGTACTACCTCGACCCGGAGGACAGCAAAACCTACCTCTGCAAGCGTTTGAATGAAACAGGCACCATCGTGCTGTATTACCTGCCGCATGAGCTTATAGGCCAGTATTTTGAGGAGGCATAACCCATGGAAATTGCACTGGCCCTCCTCGGCTCCGGCGCATTGGCTACCGTCATTAGCTGGCTGCTGCATCGTATTGACCGCAAGCAGGACAAGCAGGATCAGATTATCTCCGGTATGGCAGCCTTGGACAATAAGCTGCAACAGCATATTGATTCTGACGAACGCTACCGGACAGATATGTGCCGCATCCGCATCCTGCGCTTTTCGGACGAGCTGCGCCGTGGGGTGAACCACAGCGAAGAATCCTTCAACAATGTGCTGGAGGATATCGACAACTACACAGAGTACTGTGTGGAGCACGAAGATGTCTACATCAATTCCAAAGCGGATGCAGCGATCCGCAACATTAAGAGCGTCCACGACCGCTGTATTCGTGGGGAACTCAAATTCCTTTAAGGAGGACATAAAATGAACGAATTTGTAACTTGGACTTCTCTTGGTACTTACGCAGGCGCTGTAATGATGGTCACAATCATTACCCAGTTCCTCAAGCAGACCCCCCTCAAGAACATCAACACCCAGCTGCTTGCTTACATCATCTCTGTGGCCATCCTCATCGGAGCCGAAGCCTTTAACGGCTCTGCTCTGACGGTACAGGGCGTGGTGCTGTGCCTGCTCAATGCGGTTATCGTGGCCTTGGCTGCTAATGGTACATATGACGCAGCCACCACCGGCATGGTCAAACACACTGATGCGGCTATTTTGGATGCCGAAGGAAAGGGGGAAGCCTAATGGCTTTCCTCTCTCCCGACAATGTACGCTATGATAACGGCGTAAAAATCTGTGAAAAGCTTATTCCTGATAGCGCCGTATGGAACCGAGACTATACCGAGGCCGGTTATACATACCGCAAAGGTACGCAGTACAAGGCAAACCGGGCGTTATCCGCCATTAACGGTGTGACTATTCACAATACTGGCCGGATTAAAATCCCCAGCGGAACCACAATGGCGGAGCAGTACACCAGAGCAACTTATCCCAACTGCAACATGGGGTCTGTCCGTGTCCACTACTATGTGGACGAGAACGAAGCATGGCAGAACCTTGACGAGGGCGAGGTCGGCTGGCACGCTGCCGATGGAAACTACGGCCCCGGCAACAGCACTACCATCGCCATCGAGATCATCATGGACGGAACTGATGCCGAGTACAATCGGATTGCCGAAGATAATGGCGCAAGACTTTGCGCTGCTATCCTAAAACGGCATGGCTTGGACGAGAGCGCCGTCTATCAGCACCATGACTGGTACGCAAGGAAAGATTGCCCTGCCTATATCAGGCCGCACTGGAGCGCATTTTTGGCGTTGGTGCGGCAGTATCTCAATGACGATACCCAGGCGCCGAGCGATTATGATAAGCTGGTCGCCGAGTTGGAAGACATCAAAGAAAAATACAGAACCGAACACGCATCCGCACAGGCATTGCGTGGCAGAATTTTAGCCGCCATCGAACAGTACGATACGGTGGCAAAATAACTCACTTTGCAACTCACTTTTGTTCCGAAAGTGAGTTTTTCATGCTTTTTTCAGCGGAATAAAAGTCGGAAAAACCGCTTGATTCCTACACTTTACGGCAATAGCATAATTTTGCGTGTGGGTTCAAATCCCTCCATCTCCGCCACAAGAAAAGCCCAGTTTCAAGCGAAAACTGGGCTTTTTCTTTTTCCTTGTAACTCACAAAATAACTCACTTTTATTCCTGCGTAGCCAAAATACCGCCGAAAACATCATCAAGAGCGCTTGTTATCTGCTTTTCCATTCCGGAAACAGCGTGCCCGTAAACCCCGAATGTATCCATGCTCTTGGAATGCCCGACCAGCTGCTTTACCCAACCCTCCGGCAGCGCTTGTGCCATTGAGACAAATGTGTGCCGCAGCTCATAAGGCGTTGTCTGTGGGATATCATTTGCTTCACAATACCTTTTCCAGCTTCTGCGGTAGTGCTCTCCCCTCTTTACATCAAAGAGATACAGCCCGTTTGATTGGGCGAGCTGGTTCTTCAAAACCTCCTTGCCCATCTCGCCGACGAAAACGGCGCGTACAGCGTTTTCGTTTTTGCCTGTAGTGATTTCGTCGTATTCGTTTATGGAGCGTCTGACGATGATTTTCCCCGTTTCTAAATCAATATCATTGCGCATCAAGCCGCGCAGCTCTCCGGGGCGCAGACCGGTAAGGACTTCAAGGCGGTAAGCATTCACCAACGGGTCGACTATGCGCTTATTATAAAGCGTTGTCGTATCTTCGGCAAAAAGTTTAATGACATGCTCCGGCTGCAAGATGTTCTTCCTGCTTGCCCTCGCGCTTTTGGGGATAGCTATATCCTCCGGAGTGTAATTGCTCACTTTCGCTTTGCGGAGATATTTGCAGAAAGAGGTAAGATCTGCTTTTATGTTGTTGAGGGTCTTTTTGGATAGCTGCCCCTCTTGATACGCATGGTCAACCACGCGCTGCAGCACGGCGTCTGAAAGTGCAGATGCTTTCATGTGCCCGATCTGCGGGTCTATCCACTTCCGCCACCGTGCGTCGACTGGACGCCAGTTACTTATTGTTGTATGCGTTTTCAGCTGCTCCATATAGCTTTCGTGCAGCTCTGACAGGCGCAGCTTGGTTCCACTGATGCCAGATGACAACCATTCATCAGCCTTGCGATTTGCTTCCCGCTGCCCTTCCCGTCCGGGCCTGCTGCTGGTAAATGTTTTTCTCACGCCGTCCTTTTGCACGGCTATTTGCCAGCGACCTTGCTTTTCCAACCATTTTGCAGTATTTGTTCTCTCTTTCATGTTATCCTCCTGCAATTAACCGCCCTCGTTTCCGGGGGCGGTGTTTTTTTATTTTTCTGCCATTACATCGTATACAACCACGCCGTTCATAATCGTCAAGAGGGTGTTGTCCTCATTGGCATCGTTGACCACTGTGACTGTTACATATTTATCCTTTGCGCCAAGCGTATCAACAGCATCAGATATCGAATTGCACAGTTTAACCATGCTTTCACGCATTGTTACCCATGGCTCGTATGTATCGTCGTATCCGTCCGCTTTTGCTTGCGCCACTTCTGCAGCTACTCCTGACGCTTTTGCTGCTATAACAAGACCGGTGTCATCGTATTCTAAAGAGTACTCAATCCCTGTGCCCTCCGCATTTTTATCAAGCACAGTTTTTATGGCCGAAGCGACTACGGACATATCCACTTCCGTGTTTTGCTCCTCTTGCTGTTGCTGCTGATTTTGCTGATTGTCCTGTTTGTCTTTATCCTTTTCTCCACCGGCAAGCGCTCCGATGATTGCAATTATGATAACAATTAGGATTATTGCTGTTACCATCGTTTTTTTCTTCTTTGGCTTGATCTCTGGTGTTGTTTTCTCCATTTCCTCCATAGTCGTCTCCTCCAGTACTGATTATTGTACACTTTACGGTGTACGATTATATTTGGAAAGAACATCTGTTCTTAATCCCGAATTAAACCGTAGTTAAGGTTATTTGCATCGATTAGGACGAGGTATAAAATCATCATCGCCAGCAGGGCAAAAATAACTGCGAAAAGCGTTTTGGAGAGCCTCCGGCGCTGGCGCACCTGCTCTTTCAGCATCTCGATCATTTCTTCGCTGTTCTGGCTGTCTGTTTTGTTATAGACTTCCTTCACGAAATGCTTGTCGAGAGATATGTGCAGCGCTTGGCAGACGGAAGCAACGAGAAAAAGGCTTGGATTTTTTGTCGGCTCCGAAAGCAACCGGGAGATCGTCCTCTCAACTGTCCCGGCATTGTCGGCCAAATCCTTGTGTGTCATTCCCTGCTCCTGCCGTTTTGTGGCTACCTCCAATAAAAAGTTTTCCCAATTCCTTTCTTCGTCTGAATTCACAAACTCATCTCCTGTTTTTTGTTACCGGGCACTTTTGTCAGGAAAACATGACAAATTTGACGCCAAAACCGCAACATTTGTCAGTACATATTGGCAATGCAATTTGTTACAATTGAATTGTACCAAATACCTACTGAATTTGGAAGGATTTTTATTCGACAATAATTGACAAAAGAGGAGGAACACCAATGGATTGGAACACGGCGTTAGAGCAGCTTATTTTACAAATGACACCTGAACAATGCGAAAGAGCTATTTCTCTAATAGCAGCGAAATGGCCTTATATACTTTCTCGGCTTCCTCCGGCGAAAGAGTCCGGGAAAGCTCCATAAGTTTTTTATTGGCAGGATGCAGCTCACCTTCGGTGGGCTGTTTTTCTTTACCCAAAAGCTCGTCAACGGTGATGCCGAAGTAATCGGCGACCTTTTGAAGCGTTGCATCGGTTGGCATAGACCCTGACTTCCATCTGGAAACAGATGGCTTTGTCAGCCCAATTTCCAATGCAACAGCACTTGGCGTTTTGCGCACAGAGTTACAAAGCCTCAAATAATTGTCATAAAACACAGTTAACACGCCCCTTATTTGTGCAAGCCTACAAAGTTAACAAAGTTGCGCATTTCCCCTTGACGGATAACAGAGTAAACTGTATAATAGGAACATGGTCAGCGGAGTAAACCGAAGTGCCCCAGCAATCGCCAGGGTAGCGCAATATTTATCCCATAAATATGATAGCACACTTTGTTTACTCTTGCAACAAAAAATTAAAGAAAGGAGGACAGTTTGGATGCCTGCACAATGGACTGGCGACATGGTCGGCAAGATGCACAACAACAGAATTACCATGACACAGGTCGCCGAAAAACTTGGCGTGACCAAGGCGTATGTCTGCATGGTTCTCAACGGCCACAGAAACCCAAAGGGAGCAGAACAGCGGTTCATGGCTGCGCTGGACGAGCTTATCAAGGAAAAGGAGGAGGACAATGAAAGACTGGCATGACATGAGAAACGATGAATTTGAAAAATACCTTATCGAGGTCTACGGCGATACCAGCTGGAAAGCATACCTATTTAAGACCAGGCCACCGCAGATTATCACGGTTGTGTGCGGTGTTCTCTCCATCATCATAGCGGCAGTAGTGATATTATCCCATGTTGCATGAGGAGAGACAGGACGGCGAGAAGAAAACCGGCGATTGCAACCCCTGTTGTAATCCAATACCGGACGCTTAACTTCTTCTCGGCCTGCATGGCGGCTTTAACGCGCAAACCGTTTTCCGATAGGCAAGCAACTCCCTCATCAAAGGAGCCATTGCTAAACCAGTAGTATTCGCCGCCGAAACCGCCATCTACCAGCTTTGACCGGAGCATAGTTTGAAATTCAGCCTTATTCAATCTGGCGCTGTTGCTTCGCTTGAATTTGCGAAATATTCTCTTTTCTTCTTCGGTCAAAGAATACGAAACATCAAGTTTTTCGCTCATAATATCACCTCAACCATAGTTTACCACATGAAGGGAGGGATAGCAATGTCAAGGAAGGTTGATACATACCGCAAACTGCGAGCGCTGATGCTGGAACTTGGCCACGACCAGACAAGCCTTGGGAAGCGCACCGGTATGAGCCGCCAGCAGATCAGCGACAGAATGATTTGCAAGACCCCGTGGACATTGGAGGAAGTCTATAAGGTCTGCGATGCATTATTTATTCCAATAAAAGATGTCAAGAAGTTTTTCCCGCCAAACGGGGTGGAAAAGAAGGAGGAACAACATGGAAGCAACAACCAACACCTTTATCCGGTGGTTTAACTCGGATGAGATCGTTCCAAGCAAGGACGGACGATACCTATGTCAGACGGCACCTGGGTATTTCGCTACCCTTCCGTTCAGCGCTAAGCACAGAATGTTCAATGTATGCGGAGATCATGTGGAGACCGTTATCGAAGTCCAGTGGTGGGCATTCCTACCGGAGCTCCCGCAAAAGGAGGTACAGGAAGATGAGTAAAAAGGAGTGGCTGCAGGAAGCCTTGGCCGTAGTCCTCGGAATGGGAACCATCTTCGCAGCGGTGACGATCCTGCTGCTGGTGAGGTAAGGCCATGGAGCAGAACGAGAGGATAGCAGTTATCCGGGAGAAGTTCCCCGGTTACACCAAGCCGGTGGACAGTATGTGCAAACGGCCGGAGTATTATGGCATCCGGCGTACTGCCGAAGCGGAAGCGCTGATAGCGGACAAGCCCGGCAGGAAGCGGGAAGCAAACTATAAGCTGTCTGTGCGTATTCCTTTGGGTTATGTGAATATGGCGGAGTTCCGTCAGCAGCTTATCGAAATGGGTTACTGCAACTTCACAGCATGGGTTCTGCGCTGTATCCGCCGCCAGCAGGAGGAATACAAAAAAAGAAAGGCCCCCGTCAAAGACGGAGACCTAACCACCACCACAACTATACAGGATTAAAGGAGGAATGTCAATGGAGATCGCGAAAAACACAATGGGGAGTAGGCTCACACTGGATAAGGCAAAACAGATGATGGAGAAAAGCGGCGGCTCGCTCGACCTCAGCGGCACGCAGATAACCAGCCTGCCGGATAACCTAACCGTAGGCGGATGGCTCGACCTCAGCGGCACGCAGATAACCAGCCTGCCGGATAACCTAACCGTAGGCGGCTCGCTCGACCTCAGCGGCACGCAGATAACCAGCCTGCCGGATAACCTAACCGTAGGCGGCTCGCTCGACCTCAGAGGCACGCAGATAACCAGCCTGCCGGACAACCTAACCGTAGGCGGCTCGCTCGACCTCAGAGGCACGCAGATAACCAGTCTGCCGGACAACCTAACCGTAGGCGGATGGCTCAACCTCAGCGGCACGCAGATAACCAGTCTGCCGGACAACCTAACCGTAGGCGGATGGCTCGACCTCAGCGGCACGCAGATAACCAGCCTGCCGGATAACCTAACCGTAGGCGGGGGGCTCGACCTCAGAGGCACGCAGATAACCAGCCTGCCGGACAACCTAACCGTAGGCGGATGGCTCGACCTCAGCGGCACGCAGATAACCAGCCTGCCGGATAACCTAACCGTAGGCGGGGGGCTCGACCTCAGCGGCACGCAGATAAGAGACAAGCGAAAAAGACAGTGGAAAGTCAAGAGGTTGAACGATGGAGAGTATAAGCCCGGCAAATATCTGTATGCAGATGGCATTTTGACGCACATCAAATCCACCAAAAATGTCAGTGAATATACCCTCTATATCGGCAAAATCAAAGGGAGGAATGTGGTAGGAGATGGCAAAAACTATGCCCACTGCAGCAACTTCCGCGATGGCATCGCAGACTTAAAATTCAAGGAAGCCGCAGACCGTGGCGCAGACCAATTCCTCGGTATGGACATGGATAAGAAAATCCCGTTGGAGGACTGCAAGACAATGTATCGTATCATCACCGGTGCCTGCAGACAGGGGACAGAAGCATTTGCTGAGAGCCTTCACTCCGCCGGGAAGCTGCAAGACAGCTACACCATCCGAGAGATGATAGCGGTAACGAAAGGGCAGTACAACGCCGAGAGTTTCGCAAGATTTTGGGAGGAATGAGCATGAACCCATACGATGTCCCGGATAGGCCCATCCCGAGCTGGGTGGATAACTACGATGATAAGCCGCACATCTGCCCGGAGTGCGGCTGCGAGATCAACGAGACCATTTACATTAAGGACGGCATGGTCATTGGCTGCGAAAACTGTGTTAAGCGGTTTGACGCCAGCGATGCGGATGCTGACAGGTACTTTGATGAAGAACCAGACAGATATTAAGGAGGAGCTATGGAGAACTACTTTCGAGAATTGAACAGCATCAACTGTTCTGACAAGACAGAGAAGAAGAATGGCCTTACATACCTTTCTTGGGCATGGGCCTGGGGAGAAATCAAGAAGCTGCACCCGGATGCCACCTATACCATATACGAGGATGCTAACGGCCTGTTTTACCACACAGACGGTAAGACCTGCTGGGTTAAGACTGGCGTAACCGTCAACGGCATTGAGCACATCGAGTATCTGCCGGTCATGGATAACCGCAACCGCTCAATCCCGGCCAGTGATGTTACCTCATTCGATGCCAATAAGGCAATCCAGCGTTCCCTTACAAAAGCATGTGCCCGTCATGGCCTTGGCCTATATATCTACGCTGGCGAGGACTTGCCGGAGGGCGCAGAAAGAGAACCGGAGCCTACCGAGTATTGCATCGACTGCGGGCAGCAGATCACCGGTATCAACAAGCGCAACGGGGAGTATTGGCCTGTAAGCGAGATCGCCGCCTACAGCGTCCAGCGGTTCGGCCGCAAGCTGTGCCCGAACTGCCAGAAGAAAGCCTTTGCCGCCGAAAAGGAGGCCGAGAAGAATGGAGCTTGACCTGTGGACCGAGCTGCAACAGAAATCGGCACAGCTTAATACAGCCGTTAAGACCTTGCGAAATTCGGGAAGCGAGTATGCTGCTGCGGAGCGGGACTATAAAGTCCTTCTCCGCACCGAGTGCTTAAAGCTCAAAGATGATGGAGTTGCCATCGGCCTGATCGACAAGACCTGCTACGGGATACCGAGCGTGGCAGAAGCACGGTTTAAGCGAGATGTTGCCGAAGCAGTCTACAAGGCGAACTTGGAAGCAATCAACAGCCTTAAACTGCAAATCAGGATCATCGATAACCAAATCGGCAGAGAATGGGGACAGGCTGGGAGGTGTGACGGTTGAAAAACGAATGGGGCGCAGAGCTTGACCGAAACGGCTACGCTCCGAGCATCGTACAAGCCGATACTTCCCGATGCTTCCTATGCCAGCGCTCAGGCGTAAAGCTCGACCGCCATGAGATCTTCGGCAACGCCATGCGGAGCAAAAGCAAACGCATGGGGC
>NZ_JAHXLB010000002.1:0-173240 GCF_021062735.1 Helicobacter pylori
TACAAAGAATCCTGCCCAAAAACCCCTAACAGATCAAGAGGATTTACTAAAAACAAGCGAAAATTTAAACGAAACCACACAAGAAGCTAAAAATTTAAGCCTATTAGAACAAGCCAACGCCGAAAAGTATGAATTAATACTAAAAACGAAGCATAAAACGAAATTATAAGGATAGTGTAGCCCATAGAAAAACATTAGCAAAATCTCAGAATAGCAATTGACCATCAGTTATGAGCTGAGTGCTAGACATATTTGATAAAGCTAATGTGTTTTGAAACTTTAACATAAAAAATTAAACACAAGGAGTAAGGAATGAAAAGCATTAAAAAGCCTCACCTTGACCATACACAAGCCCTTGCGTCTTATGTGTCAGGGTCTCTTGGCACACTCAAAGTGTTTTTAGTATGGGTTAGAAAGTTATTCTCCAACCCATGCCTTGACAATATTAGCACAAAAATATTAAATATAAATAATAGAAAGAGTGAATTAGTTTTAAAAATAATGTTCAAGAGTAACGGAGATTATAAGAATAACAACGCTTATAAGAAGTTTTCAAGTACCGGACTCAATGCTAACGCAAGGGTTCAGCCATAGGTCGAGTTCCCATGGTGGTGCTAAAAAGAACAATACTTAAAAAACTTTAATGAGTCAATGGGTGAAAAATGAATTAATTTTAAAAATGATGCATCAATCAAAGCTTTAATGCAAGACACCAAACCCTCTAAGGGGCAACCATAGGTTGAGTTCCTATAGCGACATCTTTAGAAATGTTACCACAAAAACCCCAACAAAGTCAAATAACGACCTAAATCTTTTCAAGGAGAACGCAAGGAGAATAAATGAAAAACAAAAAACGATGTTAAAGCAGAGATGAACAAGGCGGACATTATCCACTCTTTCATTCCGCAAGATAGCTGAAAATGCTAAAAAGCAATGAGTGGGCTCATTGAAACTATAAAACAAAAACTTGAAAAAGTCAAGAAATGAAAGAAAGCGAACTCAATAGCTACAATCAAATCTATAGGAGAAGCGAGAAGGATAATGGATAAGGCGAATCATTAAAGAGTGAGTGGGTTATTATAGGGTTTGAAAAGAAAGCAGGAAATCTTAGAGAGCAAGCTAAGTTTATAGACCCTAGCTTAATTACAAAAGATGGAGAGCGTTTAGCTTCTTCTTTAAACTCTAATAACCCCAATCCTACCACAAAAGAATAAGCAAGGCAATAAACTACCCAACCCAGTCAGTATGAGAAAAATAAGCCTAAAAACCCCTTTAAAAATTCTGGCTTTGTTCTAATCAAATGCCAATAATTGAGTTTTTAAAAAATGATTTTTTAAACTCTATAAAAATGAAATAACCCTTTTTATGGTTTAGTTTAAGCCCAGTTGGTTTTAGTGAGGTTTTCTCTGATGGAAAAAAGCTTGTCTTTGACTTCGTTACTGCTCAATTTCCTCACTTTATCCGAATTGTATTTCAAATCCTGACTAAGAAGAGACAATCTGTTAGACAAATCGGCAATATCCACCCTTAACCCCTCATCTCTAGCTAATTTGAGCGCGGGGATTAGATCCGTATCTTTTGAAAATATCAAAATCCTATCAGCTATTTTTTTAAAGGCTATTCTTTGAATGTCAAGACCCATGAGCATATCCACCTGCTTTTGTTCCAATAACGCCCTATAACTCCCATCAAACTCCACCCTTATTGCGTTTAACTTAGTCCTCCCTAACCTCAATTCCACTTGATCCAATGAAGCCAGATCGTGTTGGAAATTTTCCACATCGCTATAAATCTTCTCCCATTTAGTCGCTTCACTGCTTTGTAAGATCTCTTCAATGTCGCTGCTTGTGAAGATTTTCATTTCTGTTCCCGGATTTTTTTCATTTTGGAGGGTGTCGTTCCTCTTATCCCATAACGCATGTTCAAAATCAAAGGGTGGGGTGGTATAAAAGTAAATACGGCTGATCCATTCATCATCTAGTAAAAAAGCCCTGATAGTAACGATCACATCTAAAGCGATATTGTAATTAACGCATTTTGTTTGTTTAATATCGCGCCTGAAATTCTCCCAATCCACTAATATGATTGTGTTTGCTTTCATTTATTGCTCCCTTATTTATACGCTAAATTTTTTAAAAATTCTTAATGCAATCTTGTATTTTGTGCCAACAAGAAACATGGATATAATAATAGCGTTTTTTAAACCTTGCGATAAATAAACAGGAATGATTGATGCGTATTTTAGGAATAGATCCGGGCAGTAGGAAATGCGGGTATGCTATCATTTCTCACACTTCTAGTAAGCTTTCTTTAATCACGGCCGGGTTCATTAATATCACCACGACACGCTTGCAAGAACAAATCTTAGATTTGATAGAGGCCTTAGATTGCTTATTGGATCGTTACGAAGTTCATGAAGTAGCGATTGAAGATATTTTTTTTGCGTATAACCCTAAAAGCGTGATCAAGCTCGCGCAATTCAGGGGGGCGTTGTCCTTAAAGATTTTAGAAAGGATCGGCAATTTTAGCGAATACACGCCCCTACAAGTCAAAAAAGCCCTAACCGGTAACGGGAAAGCTGCTAAAGAGCAAGTAGCCTTTATGGTCAAACGCTTGCTTAACATCACAAGCGAAATCAAGCCTTTGGATATTAGCGATGCGATAGCCGTTGCTATCACGCATGCGCAACGATTGAAGCCCCACTAACTACCATTTGCAAGCTACTTCAAAGCGCGCGTTAAACCCGGGCTCGGCGATCGCTCTTTTAATAGCGTCAGTGCCTGGCATATCCGGGCTCATGACATAAGGGCTTGTTTGATCCACATAGAATTTGTTGAAAACATTATTAAACACGGCTGAAAGCAACAAACCTTTCCAGTGGCTTTTGGTTTTAGGACTCCAATTGATATAAAAATTACTCACGCCATAGCCCGGTTTATGCATATGCACTAATCCTAATTGGGATCCGCATTTGGCTAAATCGGTAGGGGTTTTGGGTTTTTCAGCCGTCCCATAATCAGGCAAGTAAATATCAAACCCGCAATAATCTAAACCGGTAACAAAGCGGCTAAGCCATGCAAGATTGATCCCTGTTTTGGGGATGGTGTAATCCAATTTGATGATAAAAACATTACCGGTGCTTGCGGCAAGCTCATAGCTATCCGCCATTAAATACCCCCTAGTGGTGGGCCAGGTGCGCGAGATCCCCACATTCAAACTCACGCCTTTGTATTTGAATGTCCCACCCACCTCATAGCCATAAATCCTAATCGCTTGACTCAAATTGGTTACAATCAAATTTTGCGCGTATTGTGAGATGAAATTATCCAAAGCTTGATAAAACGCCGCAGCCCTCCCGCTAAAATACTGGCTTGAATAATCAATATTAAATTCAGCGTTAGAGCCCACTTCAGGCTTGATATTTTTAGCGTATCGTAAATCGTTTTGGCGCATATACACGCCATCTCCTGGCATAACCCCCCTTGTAACTTGAGAATAAGTGATTTTTAAAGATAAAGGCTCAATGGGGCTGATTACAAGAGCCGCGCTAGGGCTAAAGCCTTGAGTGTAGCGGTGGTTCCAATCTTTATCATAAAGCGTGTAAGCATCCCACCTCACCCCAGCTCCAAAAGTGATGATTTTATGAGGCGAGTAATTCGCTTGGACATAGCCTCCATAAATATTCCCATTGGCTTTCCCTCTTTGGCATAGCGTAGGGTCATTAGGGTTATTATCCACAAGAGTGCAAGCGATTTGTTTTTGTCCTTTATCATCAGTATAAACTTGATTAGGCCTGTATAATTCTGATTTGGGGATACGAGCGTCAAAAACGCTTAAATTTTGGTAATTGAATCCGTATTCAAAAAGGCTGTCTGTGGCTTCATCAATCACATGTGCGACTTTAAGGTTTAAGCCGGTGTTGTTTAAAAACAAATCCCTAGGCTGCGAGCTTGGTTTATCCACATCTGAAAAGCTTGGGGTGCAATACCCGCCTTCCACGCATGGGTAATTTTCTTTTTCCCATGCGCTCGCTAAAGAAGTGGGGAATTTAGCATAAACGCCATTAGGATCAAATAGGGGATCAAACTGAGCGTTCCTGATGCTTGTATAAAGGGTAAAATCTAATCGTGGGTCGCCAAAAGAATTTCCCGCTTCCCTTTTGTATTGTAAGGAAAGATTGTTAGCGCTATTAATAGAGTGATACAAATACCTTGTGAAACTATCTAACACATTAGGACACCCTTGAGCGCCATCAGGACTAAAAGGGGCTTCACAAGGATAAGCTAACCCTATAGCGTTACTCCTTAAAGGGCGTGTGGCGTTATCTCGTGTCATGTTCCAGCTGAAAGTGAGCGTATCCCTGTCGCTCAAATAGCCATTCATTTTAATCAAAGCGTTATTTTGCTCGCTAGGAGTTCCTGGCTCTTTATCGGCTTGTGTGGGATGAAAAAGGTTTTTCATCGCTGTAGCACCGCTTCTATAATAGAAAATATTTTGGTGCGTGTAGTAAGCGATAATATCAAAATGCGCGTTTTGATAGGCCGATCTGAAAGTCTCTCGATCGCCAAAATTGGTATAAAAACTCACCGCCCCACTCGCTGCATAATTTTTCCCCCTAGGGATAAAATCAGCCGCTCCTTTAGTCTCCATTTTAATCACTCCCGCAATCGCTCCTGGCCCCGCGCTCGCATTAGCCGCGCCTTTAGTCACTTCCACGCTTTTGAGCATGCCAGGATCAATCACGGTGTTGCCTTGGTGGTGGTAGATATTGCCATTTTGCGCAGCCCCATCCACTGTAACCCTTAAAAGCCTGTCTTCAACGCCTCTCACATAGATTTTCTGCCCCATCACGCTCCCTCCGCCCACATTCACATCAGGGTTAGTCCTAAATAGGTCTTTGACTTCATTGCTTTGGCGTTGATCCAGTTCTTTAGAAGTAACCTTAAACTCATTATTGTAAGTGAAAATCCTTTTAGCTTGGGTGGTAACCTTATTTAAAGTGTGCTCCTCGCTATAGCAAGTCTCAGTGAGTAGGGGTAAACATAAAGCGTATCTAAGCTTTGGGTATGATCTTAAAAACATCCAATAATTCTCCTTAATCTGAAAATTCAAAAAATAAAAATCAAAAAAAATCCGTCAATGCATTGAGATAGAATAGTATGATAATTATTATTAAAACCAGATTAAAAATAAAATTTTGTTTTTAATCTTTATTATTTTCATTAATTGTTACAAATAGAAATACTTAAGGGGGTTTTTCATTCTTAAAAAAAGGATTTTTTAAGGAAATTGAATCTTGTTAGTCTTTGTATAACAAATTATGTGATAATTTCCACAAGTAATCGGATTAGTGTCAGATTACGAAGATTTACAATACAAATAAAGGAAAAAAGATGGTTAATAAAGATGTGAAACAAACCACTGCTTTTGGTGCTCCCGTTTGGGATGACAACAATGTGATTACGGCTGGCCCTAGAGGTCCTGTTTTATTACAAAGCACTTGGTTTTTGGAAAAATTAGCAGCGTTTGATCGAGAAAGGATTCCTGAAAGGGTAGTGCATGCTAAAGGAAGCGGAGCTTATGGCACTTTCACCGTGACTAAAGACATCACTAAATACACTAAAGCGAAAATTTTCTCTAAAGTGGGCAAAAAAACTGAATGCTTTTTCAGATTTTCTACTGTGGCAGGGGAAAGAGGCAGTGCGGATGCAGTGAGAGACCCTAGAGGTTTTGCGATGAAGTATTACACTGAAGAAGGTAACTGGGATTTAGTAGGGAACAACACGCCTGTTTTCTTTATCCGTGATGCGATCAAATTCCCTGATTTCATCCACACTCAAAAACGAGATCCTCAAACCAATTTGCCTAACCACGACATGGTGTGGGATTTTTGGAGTAATGTTCCTGAAAGCTTATACCAAGTAACATGGGTTATGAGCGATAGAGGGATCCCTAAATCTTTCCGCCACATGGATGGTTTTGGCAGCCACACTTTCAGTCTTATCAACGCTAAAGGCGAACGCTTTTGGGTGAAATTCCACTTTCATACCATGCAAGGCGTTAAGCACTTGACTAACGAAGAAGCCGCAGAAGTCAGAAAATATGATCCTGATTCCAATCAAAGGGATTTATTCAATGCGATCGCTAGAGGGGATTTCCCAAAATGGAAATTAAGCATTCAAGTGATGCCAGAAGAAGATGCTAAGAAATATCGATTCCATCCGTTTGATGTAACTAAAATTTGGTATCTCCAAGATTATCCGTTGATGGAAGTGGGCATTGTAGAGTTGAATAAAAATCCTGAAAACTATTTCGCAGAAGTGGAGCAAGCGGCATTCAGTCCGGCTAATGTCGTTCCTGGAATTGGCTATAGCCCTGATAGGATGTTACAAGGGCGCTTGTTCTCTTATGGAGACACACACCGCTACCGCTTAGGGGTTAATTATCCTCAAATACCGGTTAATAAACCAAGATGCCCGTTCCACTCTTCTAGCAGAGATGGTTACATGCAAAACGGGTACTACGGCTCTTTACAAAACTATACGCCTAGCTCATTGCCTGGCTATAAAGAAGATAAGAGCGCAAGAGATCCTAAGTTCAACTTAGCTCATATTGAGAAAGAGTTTGAAGTGTGGAATTGGGATTACAGAGCTGATGATAGCGATTACTACACCCAACCAGGTGATTACTACCGCTCACTGCCAGCTGATGAAAAAGAAAGGTTGCATGACACTATTGGAGAGTCTTTAGCTCATGTTACCCATAAGGAAATCGTGGATAAACAATTGGAGCATTTCAAGAAAGCTGACCCCAAATACGCTGAGGGAGTTAAAAAAGCTCTTGAAAAACACCAAAAAATGATGAAAGACATGCATGGAAAAGACATGCACCACACAAAAAAGAAAAAGTAACCCTTTTCTTTAAGCGTTCTTATTTTTTAGGAACGCTTTGTCTTTCAAAATTTAGGTTTTTGGATACTCATCAATCCTTTGGTGGTGTGTCCTACTTTTTCATTCATTTAACGAATTTAAAAATTACAATAAAGAGTTATAGTTATGAAACGAAGGGATTTTATTAAAACGACTGCTTTAGGTGCTACAGGTGCTGTTTTAGGAGCACAGATTTTGCAGGCAGAAGAAAGCAAAGGGAGTGTTGCAAAATATAAAATAGAAGCTCAATACAGCATTGATTTTGATTCTGCAGAAAACACTTCCTTATTTATTCCCATGCCAAGTGTTGTAGCGAGCAATGTGCATTTACAAGGCAATCATGCCAGTTATAAAAGCATGCTCAATTTTGGAGTGCCTTATTTGCAAGTGGATTTTTTAAAAAGCACTCAAAAAAAGCAAGTCCATTTGTCTTATGAGATCGCTAGCTATCAATTGAATGATCGTTTGTTTGAAACGAGCGATTTTGTAGCAATGGGGCGTTATGAAAGAGACGATGCGAGCGTGGCTAATATTGCCAACCAGCTCAAGGGAATAACCCCTAAAGAAAGCGTTCGTAATTTTTATGCGTTCATCAAGCATGAGATGCCTAGAAGACAGAAGGCTTTAGAGGGTAAAGAAAATTTGCCTAAGCGCGAGAGTTTGCCTTGGTTTGCAACCATTTCAAAAGAGAGCATGTTTGTGTCCTTATGCCATGCGTGTGGGATTAAAAGCGCTGAAGTGCAAGGCTTGAAATTGGGTCAAAACAGCGTGGTGAAAAACACTCCTAGAGTGGAAGTGTATTTGAAAGATTCATTTCTAGCGTTTGATTTTCAAAATAATCACAAGGAAGTTTTTATCCCATTGAATCGCCATAAAGACATGCAGTTAGATTCTGCCTTATTGGCGACTTTTGGCGATGCTTTCGCCCTTGTGGATGGTAGGGATTTAGGCAATTACGAGAGCAAACTTTTTGAAAAAAGAGTGTCCTATACGATTGTCTAAAGGCATGAAATTTAGAAATATTCCTTGATAGCGGGCTTTCCTTTTTAGGGAGAGTTTGCAAAAAGGGTTTAAAGGGTTGTCTTTATGCGAGAATTTTTTAAGAAACTTGGCACAGAATACGCTTCTAAGCTGTTTTTGGTTTATTGGCTTAGATGGATGTTGAGCGCGTTGGTGATGCTGCCTTTTATGGAGATTTTTTATTATTTCAATTTTCCGTTGTGGCTCAATCTTTTCTTGGGGCAAACCATTGGAGCGGTGATTTTTTTCAAGCTGGACAAGTTGATTTTTTCTAAAAAATGATTTTTACAAGCCTAAAAAGCCACTAAGTTTTTTCTTAAGCTTTTGTATTCTCCTAAGCTTTTTTGAGGAATTCAGATTTTAAAGACAGGCTCTGCCCTTCTATTTTACAATCCACATTGTGATCGCTATTGACAAGTTTGATGTTTTTGATTTTAGTGCCTTTTTTAAGCACTAAAGATGAACCTTTAACCTTTAAATCCTTAATGAGAGTGACCGAGTCCCCATTTTGTAAAAGATTATTGTGGCAATCTTTAACGATCAATTCTTCATCATTAACTTCATTTCCATTCCATTCATACAAACAGCTAGAGCAAATTAATTGCGTGCCATCATGGTAGGTGTAGGCGTCATTGCATTTAGGGCATGGGGGTAAATCTTGCATGGTAATCGTCCTTATAGTGGTATTAGGTTGATGATATTACCTAAATCAAGGTTATAAAACGCTTTATTTTGATAAGCACCAACCCCATAAGATCGCATGACGAAAAATTACCACCTGCTTAACGCAAGCTATTTAATATTTTAAAAATTCTTTTAGATTTTTTTAATGTTATCAATTTAAATTTTTTCTAGTTAGTATTCAAAAATCTCTTTTTAAAAATAGGTTACCAAATGTTACAAATAAGTTAAAATTTATTAAAATAATCATAATGATTAAAGATTTTAACCACTATTGTAGAAAAATAACAAGAGGGTTTGTAAAAACTCTCATTAAAAACAAGGAGCAAAAAAGATGAAAAAAGCGGGCTTTCTTTTTTTAGCGATGGTGGCTATCGTTGTTATGAGCTTAAACGCTAAAGATCCGAATGTGTTGCGTAAGATTGTTTTTGAGAAATGTCTGCCTAATTATGAGAAAAATCAGAATCCTTCGCCATGCATAGAAGTCAAACCCGATGCCGGCTATGTGGTTTTAAAAGATATTAACGGCCCGTTGCAATATTTGTTGATGCCAACAACTCACATTAGCGGTATTGAAAGCCCTTTGTTGCTTGATTCTTCTACGCCTAACTTTTTTTATTTATCCTGGCAAGCGCGTGATTTTATGAGTAAAAAATACGGCAAACCCATTCCTGATAGCGCAATCTCTTTGACGATTAACTCTAGCAAAGGGCGATCGCAAAACCATTTTCATATCCACATCTCTTGCATTAGCCTTGATGCGCGCAAACAGCTGGACAATAATCTAAAAAAAATCAACAGCCGTTGGTCGCCATTATCAGGGGGTTTGAACGGGCATAAATACTTGGCGCGTCGGGTAACAGAGAGCGAATTAGCGCAAAAAAGCCCGTTTATCATGCTTAATAAAGAAGTGCCTAATGTGCATAAACGCATGGGGGACTATGGCTTGGCGGTGGTGCAACAAAGCGATAACTCCTTTGTCTTATTAGCGACACGATTTAACCCATTGACTTCCAATCGCGCTTCAGCCGAAGAGATTCAAGATCATGAATGCGCGATTTTGCGTTAAGGTGGGTTAGATTTTGAGCGATAACCTTTAAAAAGCGTTATGGGGTAGTGTTACAAAACTCCCTATCCCCTTATGAATTTGACCGATCTTTTTGATTAATAAAACTTAAAATCCGCAACCAATCATTCTAAAAAGCTATTTAGGAACAACTTTTGCTTTATTTTGCATAGATTGAATTTCTTTACATTAAAGGATAACCATGCTTAGGTCTTTATGGTCTGGTGTCAATGGGATGCAAGCCCACCAAATCGCTTTGGATATTGAGAGTAATAATATTGCGAACGTGAATACCACTGGGTTTAAATATTCTAGGGCTTCTTTTGTGGATATGCTCTCTCAAGTCAAACTCATCGCTACCGCACCCTATAAAAACGGGTTAGCAGGGCAGAATGACTTTTCTGTGGGGCTTGGGGTAGGCGTGGATGCGACGACTAAAATCTTTTCACAAGGCAATATCCAAAACACAGATGTCAAAACCGATCTAGCGATTCAAGGCGATGGCTTTTTTATTATTAGCCCTGATAGGGGGATCACGCGCAATTTCACTAGAGACGGGGAGTTCCTTTTTGACTCGCAAGGGAGTTTGGTTACCACCGGCGGGCTTGTGGTGCAAGGGTGGGTGAGAAACGGGAGCGATACCGGCAATAAAGGGAGCGATACGGACGCTTTAAAAGTGGATAACACAGGCCCTTTAGAAAACATTAGAATTGATCCAGGAATGGTGATGCCAGCTAGAGCGAGTAACCGCATTTCTATGAGGGCGAATTTAAACGCTGGAAGGCATGCGGATCAAACAGCGGCGATATTTGCTTTGGATTCTTCGGCTAAAACCCCTTCAGATGGCATTAATCCGGTGTATGATTCAGGCACGAATCTTGCTCAAGTCGCTGAAGACATGGGATCTTTATACAATGAAGATGGCGACGCTCTTTTATTGAATGAAAATCAAGGGATTTGGGTGAGTTATAAGAGCGCAAAAATGGTCAAAGACATCCTCCCTTCTGCAGAAAACAGCACGCTTGAATTGAATGGGGTTAAGATTTCTTTCACCAACGATTCAGCGGTGAGCAGGACTTCAAGCCTAGTAGCGGCCAAAAATGCGATCAACGCGGTCAAAAGCCAAACAGGCATTGAAGCTTATTTGGACGGCAAGCAATTGCGTTTGGAAAACACCAATGAATTAGATGGCGATGAAAAGCTTAAAAACATTGTGGTCACTCAAGCCGGAACCGGAGCGTTCGCTAACTTTTTAGACGGCGATAAAGATGTAACGGCTTTCAAATACAGCTACACGCATTCTATCAGCCCTAATGCGGATATTGGGCAGTTTAGGACCACTGAAGACTTGCGTGCATTAATCCAGCAT
Source organism: Helicobacter pylori (assembly GCF_021062735.1). GTDB lineage: Bacteria > Campylobacterota > Campylobacteria > Campylobacterales > Helicobacteraceae > Helicobacter > Helicobacter pylori_DN. The sequence goes on from NZ_JAHXLB010000002.1 coordinate 11,066, forward strand.
GACGCTAATATCGTAAAAGATCCTAGCTTAGCGGACAATTACCAGGACTCAGCGGCTTCTATAGGGGTTACAATCAATCAATACGGCATGTTTGAAATCAATAATAAAGACAATAAAAATGTCATTAAAGAAAATCTCAATATCTTTGTGAGCGGGTATTCTTCAGACAGCGTAACGAACAATGTTTTGTTTAAAAACGCGATGAAAGGGCTTAATACCGCTTCTTTAATTGAAGGGGGAGCGTCAGCGAGCAGTTCTAAATTCACCCACGCTACGCATGCGACAAGCATTGATGTGATAGACAGCTTAGGCACTAAACACGCCATGCGCATTGAGTTTTATAGGAGTGGGGGAGCGGAATGGAATTTTAGGGTGATCGTGCCTGAGCCTGGGGAATTAGTAGGGGGGTCAGCGGCTAGGCCTAATGTGTTTGAAGGAGGCCGTTTGCATTTTAATAACGACGGATCGCTTGCGGGCATGAACCCGCCTCTTTTGCAATTTGACCCTAAAAATGGCGCTGATGCTCCCCAACGCATCAATTTAGCCTTTGGTTCCTCAGGGAGCTTTGATGGGCTAACGAGCGTGGATAAGATTTCTGAAACTTATGCGATTGAGCAAAACGGCTATCAGGCGGGCGATTTGATGGATGTCCGCTTTGATTCAGACGGGGTGCTTTTAGGAGCGTTCAGTAATGGCAGGACTTTAGCGCTCGCTCAAGTGGCGTTAGCGAATTTCGCTAACGATGCGGGCTTACAGGCTTTAGGCGGGAATGTCTTTTCTCAAACCGGAAACTCAGGGCAAGCCTTAATCGGTGCGGCTAATACGGGGCGTAGGGGTTCGATTTCAGGATCCAAACTAGAGTCTAGTAATGTGGATTTGAGCCGGAGTTTAACGAATTTGATTGTGGTTCAAAGGGGGTTTCAAGCGAACTCTAAAGCGGTAACCACATCCGATCAAATCCTTAATACCCTATTGAATCTTAAGCAATAAACTAAAGGATTACTCTAATACAATATAATAGGGGCTAATTTAAAGATTAAGGTTTAGTATGCATGAATACTCGGTCGTTTCTTCTTTAATCGCTCTTTGCGAAGAGCATGCGAAGAAAAATCAAGCCCATAAGATTGAAAGAGTCGTGGTCGGTATTGGTGAAAGAAGTGCTATGGATAAGAGCTTGTTTGTGAGCGCGTTTGAGACTTTTAGAGAAGAATCTTTGGTGTGTAAAGACGCTATTTTAGACATTGTAGATGAAAAGGTTGAATTAGAATGCAAGGATTGTTCGCATGTTTTTAAGCCTAACGCTCTAGATTATGGGGTGTGCGAAAAATGCCACAGCAAGAATGTCATTATCACTCAAGGCAATGAAATGCGTTTGTTGTCTTTAGAAATGTTAGCGGAATAAAAACCGATGCAAGAAAAATTGAACGCTTACCAGCAAGAAATTGAAGACACTAGGGAAGTTTTAAAAAAAATCCGTTTGGAATTGAAGCAAGTCCAAGAAATCTTGCGTAAGAAAAAAAGCACCTTAAAAGGTTTGAAGCAAGAAATCTGTCAAAAAAAATCAGAAAAAGAAAACTCCCGCTCAAACAAAGAAGCGCAAAATACAGGAGAGGATGTGATTTTCCCTAAAGCCCTTGAAGAAGTGGAGGTTTTCACTAGTGATAATCAGGTTATCATGGCAAAACCAAGCAAGCGCGTGTTTGATGAAGGGCTTTATTTGCAATACCGCAGCGTTTTGCGCGAAAACAGGCTTTTAAAAAACCATCTCTCTAAAAAAGATTTTGAAAATTCGCTACTCAAAATTGAATTGAGGGATTTGCATAAAGAAATCAAGCTCTATCAAGTCCAAAACCTTTTGAAAGACAAATAATGCCCACGATTTTAGTGAGCGCTTTAGAAGCGAGCTCTAATGCGCATTTAGAGGAATTACGCCACAATTTGCCTAAAGATTATCGTTTCATTGGCGTGTTTGAAAGCAAAGAGGCACTCTATAGCCCTAGGGAATTTTCTGTCATGGGGTTTAGAGATGTGATAGGCCGTTTAGGGTTTTTACTCAAAGCCCATAAAGAAATGGTCCAATTAGCCAAACAAGCGGATATGGTGCTTTTAATGGATTCTTCTTCTTTCAATATCCCCCTAGCCAAAAAAATCAAAAAACAAGATCCGCATAAAAAAATCATGTATTATATTTTACCGCAAGTTTGGGCATGGAAAAAATGGCGCGCTAAAAGTCTTGAAAAATACTGCGATTTTTTGGGAGCGATTTTGCCTTTTGAAGTGGGCTATTACCAAAAAAAGGCTCAATATGTAGGACATCCTTTATTAGATGAGATTAAATACTATAAAAAAGATATTAAGGGCGAAACTCTAGTGTTTATGCCAGGAAGCCGAAAAAGTGAAATCGCTAAAATGTTCCCTTTGTTTGTCAAAGTGGCTCAAATTTTAGAACAAAACGAAGGGTTTAAAAGGCGTGTGTTAGTGGTGCCGAGTTTCTTTAAGGGGTTGGATTTGAAAGCTCTTTATGGAGAAGACATTCAATTATTTGAAATTTCTTATGATGCACATAAAAGTTTATTTGAAGCGGAGTTTGCGTTCATTTGCAGCGGCACAGCGACTTTAGAGGCCGCTTTGATTGGCACGCCTTTTGTGTTAGCGTATAGGGCTAAAACGATGGATTTTTTGATCGCTAGAATGTTGGTCAATTTGCATTATATAGGACTCGCTAATATTTTTTATAACGCCTTAAATGATGAAACTCCAGGGCTTGGGGAGAGCCAATTGCACCCGGAATTGATCCAGCATTTTTTGAGCGTAGAGGGTTTGTTAAAAGCGTATAAAGAAATGGATAGAGAGTGCTATTTTAAAGAAAGTTTGAGATTAAGGGAATATTTAAAACATGGGAGCACGAGAAAAGTCGCCGAAGAGGTGGCTTTTTTGCTGAATTTAACTTAATTTTTACTATAATCTCTACTGAATAAGCTTAGGAGATTAAATGAATAAAGAACCTATGAGTATGCATGGATACAATAAGATTTGTGCGGAATTAAAGCAATTAAAAGAGGTGGAACGGCCTAATATTGTGAAAGAAATTGATATTGCTAGAGGGCATGGGGATTTGAAAGAAAACGCTGAATACCATGCCGCTAAAGAAAAACAACGCTTCATTGAAGCGAGAATCGTGGATTTAAGCGAAATTGTCGCTAACGCTCAAGTGATTGATCCGAGCGTTTTGGCTCATAATAAAGTGAGTTTTGGCAGCACGATTAAAATCCTTAATTTAGACAACGATAAAGAGTTTTCTTATACGATAGTAGGGAGCGTGGAGAGTGATCCGGCTAAAGGGTTGATCTCTTTTGGTTCGCCAATCGCTAAGAGTTTGATCGGTAAGAGTAAGGGCGATGCGGTGAGCATTCAATTGCCTAATGGCGAAAGCGATTTTGAAATTTTAGACATTTATTATAAAGAGATTTGTTTTGATGAAAATTAAAATCCAAAAAATCCACCCAAACGCCCTTATCCCTGAATACCAAACCGAGGGCTCTTCAGGCTTTGATTTGCATGCTGTAGAAGAAGTAATGATCAAACCTCATAGCGTGGGGTTGGTGAAAATAGGGATTTGTTTGTCTTTAGAAGTGGGGTATGAATTGCAAGTGCGCACCCGTAGTGGTTTGGCTTTGAATCATCAGGTGATGGTGTTGAATTCTCCTGGCACGGTGGATAATGATTATAGGGGCGAAATTAAGGTCATTTTAGCGAATTTGAGCGATAAAGATTTTAAAGTTCAAGTAGGGGATAGGATCGCTCAAGGGGTGGTTCAAAAAACTTATAAAGCCGAATTTATAGAATGCGAACAATTAGATGAAACTTCAAGGGGTAGTGGGGGGTTTGGCAGCACAGGAGTGAGCAAGGCATGAGCATTAAGGAAAATTTAGAGCAAGTTAAAAACGAATTCAAAAGCGATGAAAAGCTTTTAGAGGGGGCGTTTAGATTAGAAAAGTTTTTCAAACGCTACAAGTGGGTGTTGTTGTTTATCGTGGTGGCTTTTATCGCTTATTTAGGGGATACAAAATTACAAGATTATAAGCATGAGCAAACGAGAGAGCGGATCACTCAAATTTATAATGAAGTGCTAGAGAGTCCTAATAATATAGCCTTGCAAAAAAGATTGAAAGAAGTCGCCCCAGAGTTGTATGACTTGTATCAGTTCGCCAGAGCGAGTGAGAGAAATGATGCAAACGAGTTTAAAAAACTTTCGCAATCTTCTAATGAAATTATCAAAGCGTTCGCCAAATATTCTTACGCATCGCTTTCTAGAGATAAAAACCTGCTTGAAAAAAGCCCCATTCTTAAAGAAATGAGCGCTTTACAAGAAGTGAACTTGTTGTATGAAGAAAATTCTAAAGACGCAATTAAAAAAGCGCATCAAAGTTTATCCACTATCCCTATAAGTTCTTCACTCTATGCTATAATCTCTGTTTTAAAACATTATGGCGTGTTAGAAGATATTCAGCAAAACCCTTCCAAACCAACCAATCTAAAAAAAGAAACCATTCAAGGAACGCATTGATTTGATGAATAAACCATTTTTAATCTTACTCATAGCCCTAATTGCCTTTAGCGGCTGTAACATGAGAAAATACTTCAAACCCGCTAAACACCAAGTTAAAGGCGAAGCGTATTTCCCTAACCATTTGCAAGAAAGTATCGTTTCATCTAATCGTTATGGAGCCATTTTGAAAAATGGAGCGGTTATAGGCGATAAAGGTTTAACGCAGCTAAGAATCGGTAAGAACTTCAATTACGAAAGCAGTTTTTTAAATGAGAGTCAAGGGTTTTTCATCCTTGCGCAAGATTGTTTGAACAAGATTGATAAAAAAACAAGCAAAAGCAAGGCGGCTAAGACTGAAGAAACGGAATTGAAATTAAAGGGCGTTGAAGCGGAAGTCCAAGATAAAGTCTGTCATCAAGTGGAATTGATTAGCAATAACCCTAACGCCAGCCAACAATCTATTGTTATTTCTTTGGAGACTTTTGCCTTGAGCGCGAGCGTTAAAGGGAATCTTTTAGCGGTGGTGTTAGCGGACAATTCAGCGAATTTATACGACATCACTTCTCAAAAATTGCTTTTTAGTGAGAAAGGTTCCCCAAGCACCACGATCAATTCTTTAATGGCGATGCCTATTTTTATGGATACGGTCGTGGTGTTCCCTATGCTAGATGGGCGCTTGTTGGTCGTGGATTATGTGCATGGAAACCCTACGCCTATTAGAAACATTGTTATCAGCAGCGATAAGTTTTTTAACAATATCACCTACCTTATCGTAGATGGCAATAACATGATCGCTTCTACAGGGAAAAGGATACTCTCAGTGGTGAGCGGTCAAGAGTTCAACTATGATGGGGATATTGTGGATTTGCTTTATGATAAGGGGACTTTATATGTGCTCACGCTAGACGGGCAGATTTTGCAAATGGATAAGAGTTTGAGGGAATTAAACAGCGTGAAATTACCCTTTGCTTCGCTCAATACCATTGTATTAAACCATAATAAATTGTATTCTTTAGAAAAACGAGGGTATGTGATAGAGGTGGATTTGAATGATTTTAATTCGTATAATGTCTATAAAACGCCAACTATAGGCAGTTTTAAGTTTTTTTCATCCAATCGTTTGGATAGAGGGGTGTTTTATGATAAAAATCGGGTGTATTATGATCGCTACTATTTAGATTATAATAATTTTAAACCCAAGCTTTATCCCGTTGTGGAAAAACCTGCATCTAAAAAATCTCAAAAAGGCGAAAAAGGGAACGCTCCTATTTATTTGCAAGAAAGGCATAAAGCTAAAGAAAAGCCTTTAGAAGAAAACAAAGTTAAGCCAAGAAATAGCGGGTTTGAAGAAGAAGAGGTTAAAACCAGAAGGCCTGAGCCTATTAGGGATCAAAATAACGCTATCCAAAAAGGCGTAAAAGAAAATCAAGAAAACAAAAACGCTCCTAAAGAGAACAAGGCTCAAAAAGAAGAGAATAAACTAAATTCTAAAGAAGAAAAACGCCGCTTGAAAGAAGAAAAGAAAAAAGCCAAAGCCGAACAAAGAGCGAGAGAATTTGAACAAAGAGCGAGAGAGCATCAAGAAAGAGATGAAAAAGAGCTTGAAGAAAAAAGAAAAGCTTTAGAAATGAATAAGAAGTAGGCCTATGCCAGCTAGGCAATCTTTTAAAGATTTGAAAAACCTGGTTTTATGCGATATAGGCAACACGCGTATCCATTTCGCGCAAAACTACCAGCTCTTTTCAAGCGTTAAAGAAGATTTAAAGCGTTTGGGTATTCAAAAGGAAATTTTTTACATTAGCGTGAATGAAGAAAATGAAAAAGCCCTTTTGAATTGTTATCCTAACGCTAAAAATATTGCAGGATTTTTTCATTTAGAAACCGACTATGTAGGGCTTGGGATAGACCGGCAAATGGCGTGTCTAGCACTAAATAATGGCGTGGTGGTGGATGCGGGGAGCGCGATTACGATTGATTTAATTAAAGAGGGCAAGCATTTAGGAGGGTGTATTTTACCCGGTTTAGCCCAATATATTCATGCGTATAAAAAAAGCGCTAAAATTTTAGAGCAACCTTTCAAAGCCTTAGATTCTTTAGAAGTTTTACCTAAAAACACTAGAGACGCTGTGAATTACGGCATGATTTTGAGCGTCATCTCTTGTATCCAGCATTTAGCCAAAAACCAAAAAATCTATCTTTGTGGGGGCGATGCGAAGTATTTGAGCGCGTTTTTACCCCATTCTGTTTGCAAGGAGAGTTTGGTTTTTGACGGGATGGAGATCGCTCTTAAAAAAGCAGGGATACTAGAATGCAAATGATGCAGAATTTGAGTTTTTTGGGCATGTTTTTAGCCGCTTTGAGCATGTCTTTAGGGCATTGTGTGGGCATGTGTGGGGGGATTGTGAGCGCGTTCAGTCAAATAAAATTTTCTAAAATTACAAGCTTTTCTTACCAGCTCACTTGCCATGCCCTTTATAATGTAGGGAGGATCAGCACCTACATGCTTTTAGGGGCTATAGTGGCGGGTTTAGGGCATAGTCTTAGCGTGAGCATGGGTTTTAGGGGTGTTTTATTCATCAGCATGGGGATTATTTTGATCGGTTTAGCGCTCTTGGGAGCTAAAGTGGAAAAATTAAGCTTTCAAATCCCTTTCATCTCTTTTTTGATGAAAAAAACCTTGCAATCTCAAAACATTCTAGGGCTGTATTTCTTAGGCGTGTTGAACGGGTTTTTACCTTGCATGATGGTGTATTCGTTTTTAGCGAGCGTGATTCTCAGTCATAGCGCATTTATGGGAGCGATGCTAGGCCTTTCTTTTGGGCTTGGCACTAGCGTGCCGTTGTTTTTAATGGGGGTTTTTTTAAGCAAAATTTCCATTTCTTACAGGAAATTTTTCAATCTTTTGTCTAAAGGTTTAATGGGGGTTTTTGGGCTTTATATTCTTTATATGGGGATCATGCTCATTAACCACCAAAACCCCCATGCGATGCACCATTCAAGCGAAACCACCCAACACGATCACAAGCGAATACATGAGCGCCACTAACAAAGCCCTTTTTTTAGATAGAGACGGCATTATCAATATTGATAAAGGCTATGTGAGTCAAAAAGAAGATTTTGAGTTTCAAAAAGGGATTTTTGAATTGCTAAAGCATGCGAAATTTTTGGACTACAAACTGCTTTTAATCACCAACCAATCTGGGATCAACCGGGGCTATTACACCCTTAAAGATTTTGAAAACCTCACCGAATACCTCCAAGAAAGCTTGCTCAAAGAATTAGGTTTTAATCTGGATGGCGTCTATTTTTGCAGGCACGCCCCAGAAGAAAATTGCGCTTGCAGAAAGCCAAAGCCCTTTTTGATTTTACAAGCCGCTAAAGAGCATCAAATTTGCTTGGAGCGATCTTTTATGATAGGCGATAAGGAGAGCGACATGTTAGCCGGCTTGAACGCTAAAGTTAAAAATAACCTTTTATTGACTACAAATTTTTTAAAAACTCCTCATTCTTGGATACAATGTAAAAATCTTAAAGAGATGATGGAACTAATCAAATAAGGATAGTAATGCGTTATATTGATGATGGATTAGAAAATCAAACGATTTTAATCACCGGTGGGGCTGGCTTTGTAGGCAGTAATTTGGCCTTTTATTTTCAAGAGAACCACCCTAAAGCTAAAGTAGTCATTTTGGATAAGTTTCGCAGTAACACACTCTCTAGTAATAAGCGCCCCAGTTCTTTAGGGCATTTTAAGAATTTAATCGGTTTTAAGGGTGAGGTGGTTGTAGCTGATATTAATAACCCCTTAGATTTAAGGCGTTTAGAAAAATTGCATTTTGATTATTTGTTCCACCAAGCCGCTGTTTCTGATACGACCATGCTGGATCAAGAATTAGTGATGAAAACCAATTATCAGGCTTTTTTAAACCTTTTAGAAATCGCTCGATCAAAAAAGGCTAAAGTGATTTACGCTTCTTCAGCGGGCGTTTATGGCAACACCAAAGCCCCCAATGTGGTAGGCTCAAACGAAAACCCTGAAAACGTTTATGGCTTTTCCAAGCTTTGCATGGACGAATTTGTTCTTTCGCATTCAAGCGATAACATTCAAGTGGGCTTAAGGTATTTTAATGTCTATGGACCTAGAGAATTTTATAAAGAAAAAACCGCTTCCATGGTTTTGCAACTCGCTTTAAGCGCAATGGCGTTTAAGGAAGTCAAGCTTTTTGAATTTGGCGAGCAATTAAGGGATTTTGTCTATATTGAAGATGTGATCCAAGCGAACGTGAAAGCGATGAAGGCTCAAAAAAGCGGGGTTTATAATGTGGGTTATTCCCAAGCCAGAAGCTATAATGAAATCGTTAGCATTTTAAAAGAGCATTTAGGGGATTTTAAAGTGAGCTATATTAAAAACCCTTATGCTTTTTTCCAAAAGCACACCCAAGCGCATATTGAGCCTACTATTTTGGATTTAGATTACACCCCTTTATACGATTTAGAAAGCGGTATTAAAGATTATTTGCCCCATATCCATGCGATTTTTAAAGGACAGCGCACATGAAAAAAATCCTAGTCGTAGGCGATCTGATCGCTGATTATTATTTGTGGGGGAAGAGCGAACGCCTTTCGCCTGAAGCCCCTGTGCCTGTTTTAGAAGTCAAAAAAGAGAGCAAGAATTTAGGCGGAGCGGCTAATGTGGCTAATAATCTCATTTCTTTAAAAGCTAAAGTTTTTTTATGTGGGGTCGTGGGCGATGATTTAGAGGGCAAGCATTTCATTAGCGCTTTAAAAACAAGAGGGATTGACACTTCAGGCGTCTTAATAGATAAAACCCGTTGCACCACGCTTAAGACGCGCATCATCGCGCAAAACCAGCAAATCGCGCGCGTGGATAAGGAAATCAAAGACCCCTTAAACGCTGATTTAAGAAAAAAACTTTTAGATTTTTTCACAGAAAAAATCCAAGAAATAGATGGCGTGATCCTTTCAGATTACAATAAGGGCGTGTTGGATTTTGAACTCGCTCAAACAATGATCGCTCTAGCCAACCAACACCACAAGCTCATTTTATGCGACCCTAAAGGGAAGGATTATAGCAAATATGCTCATGCGAGTTTGATCACGCCTAATCGCGCTGAATTAGAGCATGCGCTCCATTTGAAGTTAGACAGCCATGCTAATTTATCAAAAGCGCTCCAAATCTTAAAAGAAACTTATCAAATCGCTATGCCTTTAGTCACTTTGAGCGAACAAGGCATCGCTTTTTTAGAAAAAAACGAGCTAGTCAATTGCCCCACTATCGCTAAAGAAGTTTATGATGTTACGGGAGCTGGCGATACGGTGATCGCGTCTTTAACGCTTTCTTTATTAGAATCAAAGAGCCTAAAAGATGCTTGCGAGTTTGCCAATGCGGCGGCGGCTGTGGTGGTGGGTAAAATGGGGAGCGCGTTAGCGAGTTTAGAAGAAATCGCTTTGATTTTAAACCAAACGCACCCCAAAATCCTCCCTTTAGAAAAGCTGTTAGAAACTTTAGATCAGCAAAAAATCGTTTTCACCAATGGCTGTTTTGACCTCCTCCATAAAGGGCATGCGAGTTATTTGCAAAAGGCTAAAGCTTTAGGGGATATTCTCATTGTGGGGTTAAATAGCGATGATTCCATTAAAAGGCTTAAGGGGGATAAACGCCCCATAGTGAGCGAAAAAGACAGAGCGTTTCTTTTAGCGAGTTTGTCTTGCGTGGATTATGTCGTGGTGTTTGAAGAAGACACGCCCATCAAATTAATTCAAGCCCTAAAGCCTGATATTTTAGTCAAGGGAGCGGACTACCTCAATAAAGAAGTCATAGGGAGCGAGTTGGCTAAAGAAACCCGTTTGATAGAGTTTGAAGAAGGTTATTCCACAAGCGCTATCATAGAAAAAATTAAAAGGACATGCAATGATTGATGATTTAATAAAAAAAGAATTTTTAGCCCATAAGGAAGTGTTAGAAAAAAGTTTAGAAAGTTTGCAAGAAGCGTTAAAGCAAAGCGTTCATCTTTTGATAGAAACTTTAGAAAATCAAGGGAAAATCCTTATTTGCGGTAACGGGGGGAGTGCTAGCGATGCGCAGCATTTTGCCGCTGAATTGACCGGGCGCTATAAACTGGAAAGGAAAGGCTTGAGCGCAATAAGTTTAAGCACGGATACCTCAGCCCTCACCGCCATTGCGAACGATTATGGTTATGAAGAAGTGTTTGCCAGACAAGTGGAAGCGCTAGGGAATAAAGAAGATATTTTAATAGGGATTTCTACAAGCGGTAATTCCAAAAATGTCCTAAAAGCTTATGAAAAAGCCAAAGATTTAGGGATGAAAACGCTTAGCTTAGCGGGGCGTGATGGGGGGAAAATGAAGCCTTTAAGCGATATGGCTTTGATTGTCCCTAGCGATGACACCCCACGAATCCAAGAAATGCACATTCTTATGATCCACATCTTATGCGATTGCATTGAAAGGCATTTCGCTCATAAAAATTAAATTCAAAGGCTATGCACCTGAATTTAAAAAGAAAGGATCAAAAAACAACAAAAACCCAAGTCAAAGCAAATTGCTTTTCATTGATCTTCTTTAGATTGTGTCCCCATTGAAAATTGAATTTTTCACAATCACGTAATCCACTTTTCGAATCGCTTCAAGGTCTCTTCCGCCTGCATAGGAGATTGAAGATTGCAAATCTTGATGCATTTCAACCAGCGTGTCTTTTAACGAGCCTTTATGTTGGATCCAAATTTTCTTACCTTCAACATTTTTCCTTTCACCTTTTTGGAACTCTGATGCCGAACCGAAATATTCTTTATATGCGATACCATTTTCTATTTTTGTTTCTCCAGATGATTCTTCATGCCCTGCAAAAAGCGAGCCAATCATTACCATTGTCGCGCCAAAGCGTATTGATTTTGCAATATCCCCATGCGTGCGAATGCCGCCATCTGCAATAATGGGTTTTCTTGCTGCTTTAGCGCACCACCTAAGAGCCGCCAGCTGCCAACCACCCGTGCCAAAGCCTGTTTTGATTTTAGTGATACACACTTTTCCAGGCCCGATGCCAACTTTTGTAGCGTCAGCACCGGCGTTCTCTAATTCACGGACTGCTTCTGGCGTGCCCACATTCCCGGCAATCACAAAAGTTTCGGGCAAACGCGTTTTGATGCGTTGGATCATTTCAATGACAGAATTTGAATGGCCATGTGCAATATCGATTGTGATATAGTCTGGCGTTAATCCTTGTTTGGCTAACTCTTCTATCAAAAGATATTCTTCCTTTTTCACCCCAACGCTGATTGAACTGATCCACTGGCGTTCTTTCATCTTTTTGACAAACGGGATTCTTTTCACTCCATCAAAGCGGTGCATGATGTAGAAATAGCCATTTTCTGCTAGAAATTCTGCGATCGATTCGTTAATGATTGTTTGCATGTTGGCTGGGACTATGGGCATTTTAAACGCGTGTTTGCCTAGAATAACGGTCGTATCGCACTCTGAACGGCTATTCACAATGCATTTATTAGGAATGAGTTGGACATCTTCGTAATCAAATACTTTCAATGACTTGATCCTTTTTTGCTTTAAAAACATTATTTTTACCTTAAATTGAATAAAAAATCAAGAGGAAATGATATAGGCTCGATCAAATTTTGGGCGTCAAAGGCCTTATGAATAACCATAATAAGCAAGGGTTACAATATTGCAAAGAAAACGCTACAATAAACTTTCTCTAATCATAAAAAATAAGGAAATCATAAGATGCTGCAAACCATCAACTTAACGCAACGCTATGCGACTAAAAAATTGTTTGAAAACGTGAATATCAAGCTGGATAAAAACAAGCGCTACGGGCTGATTGGGGCTAATGGTGCAGGAAAGTCCACTTTTTTAAAGATTTTAAGCAAGAGCATTGATTGTAGCAGTGGGGAAGTCATCATTACAAGCGGGATGAGGATGGGGGTTTTAGGGCAGGATCAATACGCTTTTGAAGATTTGAGCCTTAAAGATGCGGTTTTGATAGGCAATAAGCGTTTGTATGACGCTATCAAAGAAAAAGAGTGCTTATACACCGAAGGCGATTTGAGCGATGATAAAGTGAATGCGAGATTAGGGGAGTTAGAAACCATTTGCGTGGAAGAAGATCCCATGTATGAATGCGAAGTGGTGATTGAAAAAATCCTAGAAGATTTAGGCATTCCTAGCTCCAGGCACAACGATTTGATGAAAACCTTGCCAAGCAGCGATAAATTTAAAATCCTTCTCGCTCAAGTTTTGTTCCCTAAACCGGATATTTTGCTGTTAGATGAGCCTACGAACAACCTGGATTTAAACGCCATTGAATGGCTAGAAAACAACCTCAAACGCCATGAAGGCACGATGGTAGTCATCAGCCATGACAGGCATTTTTTAAATGCGGTATGCACGCACATTTTGGATTTGGATTTTCACAGCGTGCGCGAATTTAGCGGGAATTATGACGATTGGTATATCGCTTCTACTCTGATCGCTAAACAGCAAGAGGCTGAACGCAATAAAAAACTCAAAGAAAAAGAAGAGCTGGAAAAATTCATCGCTCGTTTTAGCGCTAACGCTTCTAAAGCCAAGCAAGCCACCAGCCGCCAAAAACAACTGGATAAATTAGACATTCAAAGTTTAGCGGTATCCAGTAGGAGAGACCCTAGCATTATTTTCAAACCCAAACGCACCATTGGTAATGAAGCTTTAGAGTGCGAAAATGTCTCTAAAAGTTATGATGGGCAAATGATTTTAAATCAAGTGAGCCTGAAAGTGATGCCTAAAGATAAAATCGCTCTCATAGGGCCAAATGGTGTGGGTAAATCCACGCTTTGTAAAATTTTAGTAGAAGAGTTAAAGCCGGATAAGGGCGTGGTGAAGTGGGGAGCGACCGTTTTAAGAGGGTATTTCCCTCAAAACGTGAGCGAAGAAATCAGCGGCGAAGAGACCTTGTATCAATGGCTTTTTAATTTCAATAAAAAGATTGAAAGTGCAGAGGTTAGGAACGCTTTAGGGAGGATGCTTTTTAATGGCGAAGAGCAAGAAAAGTGCGTGAACGCTTTAAGCGGAGGCGAAAAACACCGAATGGTTTTATCCAAGCTCATGCTAGAGGGGGGGAATTTTTTAGTCCTAGATGAGCCAACCAACCACCTGGATTTAGAAGCCATTATCGCACTAGGTGAAGCGCTCTTTAAATTTGATGGGGCAGTGATTTGCATAAGCCATGACAGAGAGCTTATTGATGCGTATGCTAACCGGATCATTGAATTAGTCCCAGGCCCTAAAGGCGCTTCAATCATTGATTTTAAAGGCAGTTATGAAGAGTATTTAGCGAGCAAAAAATGAAACCACGAAATATTGGAATCATTCAAAGCGTTTTAGAGGTTATCAAAGAGCCTATTAGCCCTAGGCGGATTTATGATAAAGCCAAAGAGCTTTTTGAAAAAGGCGAGATTGAAAACATGTTTGATTATAGGGGTGAAATGCCACACGAGCGTGTTACGACTCTATTTATGCAGCCTTAAGCAATGGCGAAGAGCTGCCTTTTTTGAAAGTGCAAGAAAAACCTGTTTTAATCGCTTTAAAAGATGCGGCTAAAGAGCCGGTTTTAAACATTCAAAAATCAAGCATTCCAGGCGTTAAAATCGCGCATGAAAGGGATTTGCACCCTTTTTTAACTTACATGGCTTGCTATAATGAAAATTTGAAATGCTACACGAAAACCATTTTTCATGAAGGAAGCTTGAAATCGCCAAAAGGCATGGACAGGTGGCTTTATCCGGACATGGTGGGGGTTAGGTTTTTGCACGCTGAATTATCCAATGAAAATTTAATCGCTTTTTCTAAGAAATTTGACACTTTGCCCGTTAAATTGGTGAGCTTTGAATTGAAAAAAGAAATCAGCGTGAATAATTGCAGGGAGTGTTATTTTCAAGCGATTTCTAACAGCTCGTGGGCTAATGAGGGGTATTTGGTGGGCCGTCATATTGATACGCACAATCCCCAACTCATGGATTTATTGAAGCGTTTGCATGCGAGTTTTGGGATTGGCGTGATTGATTTAAGAACTGATGAGGACAAAAGCGCTATTTTATTGAACGCTAAATACAAAGAAAAGATTGATTACACCGTGGCTTCAGAGCTTAGCGACAAAAATGAAAAATTCAGCGGTTTTTTAAAGAGCGTTGTGGATTACGACCCGGCTCACTCATACCGCTATAAAGATGAATTTGATGAGATCAAAAAGAAAGAGGAGTTATACCCTAACCCATCACTTTCTTTTTAAAAAACGCTTTAAGCGTTTTTGTAAGGGCGTTTCAAAAACCCCAAATAAAGCGCTAAAGAGCAGCACGACCAAGCAATCCCTAATAAAAACCCTCCTAAAACATCGCTAGGGTAATGCACCCCTAAATAAACCCTATCATACGACATTAAAAAAATCCAAAAAAGTAAAATAACAGCAACAATCGTTTTAATGCGGGCATTTGCGTTAGAATAGCATAACAACAACGCCAAAGAGCCGTAGAAAAGCGCTGAAGCCAAAGCATGCCCGCTGGGGAAACTAAAGCCATGCGCAAAAACCAATTCGCCATTGGTTGCAGGCCGTGGGCGCGCCACTAAAAGCTTAAGGGATTTTAAGGTGAATTCACCTAATAAGATGCTAAAGAAAAACCACACCCCCAAAGCGATGCGTTTTTGAAACCCAAACCACAAGCCAATGAGTAAGGCTATAGGAGTGGTGAGCTTGCTTTGTGCAAACCAAGTGCTAAAAAACACGAAAGAAAGCCATGCGCTCCCTTGAATGGGGGCAGGGTTGCGGATCAAGTCTATAAAAAATAAATCCAATTGTTGCACCCACTCTTTTTGAAAAGCCACCCCGCTTATCACGATGCCAAACAAAATAAAAAAGACCACCCCAATAATCCCAAGAATCTTAGCCGCTTTTTTCTCTCTTACGCTTATCGTTCTGTCAAATACCATTCAAACCCCTTTTAAAAATGTCTTTTGAAAAATGGGATTATAGCTTATTTATCCCACAAACGCATGGAAAAACGCAAGGAATAAAAAAAATAATATTCTTTGCTATAATGAAACCTTTAAAGGCTAAAAACGCCAAACAAAACCGCCAATCAAAATACAAAAAAAGGGCTTTTATCATGGAAAACAAAGCGAACGAATCTTCTTCATTAGAGCGTAACGAACTGCACAACACCATTTGGAAAGTGGCTAATGAATTGAGAGGCTCAGTGGATGGCTGGGATTTTAAGCAATACGTTTTAGGCATTCTTTTTTACCGCTACATTTCAGAAAACATGACTCATTACATCAATAAAGAAGAGCGAGAGATTGATCCGAGTTTTGATTACGCCAAATTAAGCGATGAAGAGGCCGAGCGTGCAAGAAAACACCTTATTGAAGAAAAAGGCTTTTTCATCCCGCCAAGCGCTTTATTTTGTAATGCGCTAAAAAACGCGCCTAGTAACGAAGATCTCAATGTAACCCTACAAAATATTTTTAACGAAATAGAAAAATCCAGCCTTGGCGCTCCATCAGAAGAAAATGTCAAAGGCTTGTTTGCGGATTTAGATGTCAATAGCAATAAATTAGGGAGCTCTCATAAAAATAGGGTGGAAAAATTGACTAAAATCCTTCAAGCCATAGGGGGCATGCAATTAGGCGATTATCAAAAAAGCGGGATTGATGTTTTTGGCGACGCTTATGAATATTTAATGGCCATGTATGCGAGCAATGCCGGCAAAAGCGGAGGGGAATTTTTCACCCCCCAAGAAGTGAGCGAACTGCTCGCTAAAATCGCCCTGCACGGCCAAGAAAGCGTCAATAAAGTTTATGATCCATGCTGTGGGAGCGGGAGCTTACTCTTACAATTTTCTAAAGTGCTAGGCGATAAAAACGTTTCAAAAGAGTATTTTGGGCAAGAAATCAACCTGACCACTTACAACCTTTGCCGAATCAATATGTTTTTGCATGACATCAATTACTCTAAATTCCACATAGCGCATGGGGACACGCTTTTAGACCCAAAACACAAAGACGATGAGCCTTTTGATGCGATCGTTTCCAACCCTCCTTATTCCACTAAATGGGAGGGCGATAAAAGCCCCATTTTAATCAGCGATGAGCGCTTTAGCAAAGCCGGTGTGCTAGCGCCCAAAAACGCCGCTGATCTCGCTTTCACCATGCACATGCTTTCTTATTTGTCCAATAGCGGCACTGCTGCGATCGTGGAATTTTCCGGGGTGCTTTATAGAGGGAATGCTGAAGCAAAAATCAGAGAATATTTAGTCCAAAATAATTTCATTGACTGCGTGATCGCTTTACCAGACAACCTCTTTTTTGGAACGAGTATCGCTACTTGTATTTTAGTGCTTAAGAAAAACAAACAAGACGACACCACGCTTTTTATTGATGCGAGTAAGGAATTTGTCAAAGAAGGCAAGAAAAACAAGCTCAAAGAACACAACCGAGAAAAGATTTTGCAAACCTATACTGAAAGGAAAGCAATCAAGCATTTTTCCGCCCTAGCGAGTATGGAGCAAATCAAAGAAAACGATTACAACCTTTCCGTGAATCGCTATGTGGAGCAAGAAGACACTAAAGAGATCATTGACATTAAAGCGCTTCAATTTGAGATTTCTCAAATCGTAGCCAAACAAAGCGCTTTAAGGAACAGCCTTGATCGTATTATCAAAGAGTTAGAAGAAGGCAAAATGCATAAAATAGAGCGCTTACTCCAAACTTTAGCGCCTAAGGGGGTGGAGTTTAGGAAATTGGGGGATATTGGGGAATTTTATAGCGGACTTGTTGGAAAAAGTAAAAAATCTTTCTCTCAAGGGAATAAATTTTATGTTCCTTATGTCAATGTTTTTAATAATCCACAATTAGATCTAAATGCTTTAGAAAGCGTTCAAATAGGGGATAAAGAAAAACAAAATACAATTCAATTAGGCGATGTGCTTTTTACTGGCTCGTCTGAAAATTTAGAGGATTGTGCGATGTCTTGCGTAGTTACTCAAAAGATTGAAAAAGATATTTATCTTAATAGTTTTTGTTTTGGTTTTAGATTTTTTGATAAGAATTTATTTAATCCATCATTTCTTAAACATTTTTTAAGAGACTACAATTTTAGGAAAAATATTTCAAAAGTTGCTAATGGTGTAACACGCTTTAATGTTTCAAAGCAATTACTTTCAAAAATAACAATCCCAATCCCACCCCTAGAAATCCAACAAGAGATCGTTAAGATTTTGGATCAATTTTTGGCCTTAACCACCGATTTATTAGCCGGTATCCCGGCTGAAATAAAAGCGAGGAAAAAGCAATACGAATATTACAGAGAAAAACTACTAACCTTTAAACCACTCAAGGCATAAAATTATGAATTATGAGATTATCGCAGAAAGCAATGAAAGCACCGTGATAGCCGAGTATCATAGCGATAATGAAAAGAAAAGCGCTTATGAGAGCGAAGCAGAGCTAGAAAGGGCGTTTATTGCGCTTTTACAAAAACAAGGCTATGAATTCAAAAACATCCATAAAGAACAAGAATTAAAAGACAATTTAAAAGAGCAGTTAGAAAAGCTTAATGATTATTATTTCACGCCTAAGGAATGGGAGATTCTTTATTCTCAATACATCGCTAATAAAAACGATGACTATAAGGCTAAAACGAGAAAAATCCAAGAAGATCCGATTTTTAATCTCACGCTAGAGAATGGGAAAACCAAAAACATTAAAATCATTGATAAGAAAAATATCCATAAAAACGCCTTGCAAGTGATCCACCAATACAGCGCTAAAGGGGAGAAGTATGAGAACCGCTATGATGTGAGTGTCCTTGTGAATGGCTTGCCTTTAGTGCATGTGGAATTGAAAAGAAGAGGCGTAGCGATTAGAGAGGCGTTCAATCAAATCAAGCGCTATAAAAGGGATAGTTTTAGCGCTGAAGACGGGCTTTTTGAGTTTGTACAGATTTTTGTTATCAGTAACAGCACGAGTAGTAAATATTATTCAAACACCACAAGAATAGCCCAGCTGGAAAAAAACCATAAAGCCGATACTTTTGAATTCACGAATTATTGGGCGGATAGCAAGAATAATAATATTGAAGATTTAATGGATTTTGCCCGGTCGTTTTTTGCAAAGCATAGCCTTTTGAATGTTTTAACGCGCTATTGCGTTTTCACGAGCGATGAGGTTTTATTGGTGATGCGGCCTTATCAAATCGTGGTGGCCGAAAGGATTTTAGAAAAAATCAAAGCCGCACAAAATAGTAAAACGAAAAATCAAAGCAAAGGCTTTATCTGGCACACGACAGGGAGCGGTAAAACCTTAACGAGCTTTAAAAGCGCAACATTAGCTAAAGAATTAGAGAGCGTTTCAAAAGTTTTGTTTGTGGTGGATAGAAAGGATTTGGACTATCAAACCATGAAAGAATACGATAGATTCCAAAAAGATTGCACTAATTCCAACACAAGCACTAAGATTTTAAAAGAACAGCTTGAAGATTCTAACGCTAAAATCATTATCACCACGATCCAAAAATTAGACAAATTCGTTAAATCCCATAAAGGGCATGCGATTTTTAATGAAGAAGTTGTGATGATTTTTGATGAATGCCACAGGAGTCAGTTAGGCTCCATGCATCAAGCTATCACTAAAGCGTTTAAAAAATACCACCTTTTTGGCTTTACTGGCACGCCCATTTTCGCAGCTAATTGCGATAAAAACAACCCTTTAGGCACGACAGAGCAAAAGTTTGGGAAATGTCTCCACCAATACACCATTATTGATGCGATCAGGGATAAAAACGTTTTGCCCTTTAGAGTGGAATACCACAACACCATTAAAGCTAAAGAGGACATTAAGGATAATAAGGTTAGAGCGGTTGATGAAAAAAGTGCACTTTTAGATAACAGAAGGATCAAAGAAATCGCTAAATGCATTGTAGAGCGTTTCAATCAAGCCACTAAAAATAAAAAATTCAATTCCATTCTGGCATGCTCTAGCATAGAAGCGCTGAAAAAATACTACCAAGCCTTTAAAGAAGAAAAACATGACCTTAAAATCGCTGCCATTTTTAGCTATAGCACTAATGAAGAAATTGAAGCACTAGAAGATGAAAACAATGAAAGCGCTTGCGGGTTAGACAAAAGCTCAAGGGATTTTTTAGAGGGCGCGATTGCGGATTATAATGGGATGTTTAAAACTTCTTTTGACACTTCGGATCAAAAATTCCAAAGTTATTATAAGGATCTTTCCCAAAAAATGAAGGATCGTAAAATCGATCTTTTAATGGTGGTGAACATGTTTTTGACCGGGTTTGACGCTACAAGGCTCAACACCCTTTGGGTGGATAAAAATCTCAAATACCATGGGTTAATTCAGGCTTTTTCACGCACAAACCGCATTTTAGATAGCGTTAAAACGCATGGGAATATCGTGTGTTTTAGGGATTTGGAGCAGGATTTGAATGATGCGCTCATGCTTTTTGGCAACAAGGACGCTCAATCTATTGCGCTATTAAGAAAATATGAAGATTATTTGAAAGGCTACACGGATAATCATAAAGAATACGAGGGCTATGAGGGTTTGATTGGAAGGCTTTTAAGCGAATTCCCTTTAAAAGAGCCGATCATTTCAGAAAGCCAGAAAAAGGATTTCATCAAGCTTTTTGGCAAGATTTTGAAATTAGAAAATATTTTAAACAGCTTTGAAAATTTCAACAAAGACGATTACATCAACCCCAGGGATTTTCAAGACTATCAAAGCAAATACCTTGATTTTTACGATGAAATGAGGCCAGAAAAAGGGAGGGATAAAGAAGAGATTAATGATGATTTGATTTTTGAAATTGAACTCATTAAGCAAGTGGAAGTCAATATTGACTATATTTTGAACTTGATTGAAGAGTTCGCTAAAGAGCATGGGGTGGAAATTCAAGGCGTTAAAACCAAAATAAAGCCAATCATCAACTCCAGCATAGAGTTAAGGAATAAAAAAGATTTGATCATGGGTTTCATTGACAAATACAACAAAGACCAAGAAATCCATGCGCATTTTCAAAATTATATCCACCAAAAAAGAGAAGAGGAATTCCAAAATATCATAAAAGAAAACCGCTTGAATGAAGAAAAAGCCTATTCGTTCATGCAGCATGCCTTTAAAGGGGGCGAAATCAGCTTTAATGGGATGGAATTCCCTAAAATCATTGAAGAAAAACCCTCCATGTTTGGCAAAAATTCGCGCTATCAAGAGGTGAAAGAAAGAGTCGCTGCAAGCCTTTCTTGTTTTTTCCACCGCTTTTGTGATCTCACTAGTTCTGTATTTAGAAAAATGGGGTTAAAAAAGATGAGGTTAATGAAAAATAGTTCATGAACGCTTTTGTATTAAAGCTCAAAGACAGCACCGTTGAATGGATTTTTTGTAAAATAAAAGAAATTTTAAGGAGGCTTGTGGTGTTGAAAGAATTACGACAAAAACGCCCTTTAGTGCATAATATCACCAATTATGTGGCGGCGCAATTTGTGGCTAATGGTTTGTTAGCCTTAGGGGCATCGCCTTTAATGAGTGATGCGATTGCTGAAATGCCAGATTTAGCAAAAATTTCTGACGCGCTCGCTATTAATATTGGCACCCTCAATGAACGCACCATTTTATGCGCTAAAGAGGCTATCAAACATTACAAGGCTTTGGATAAACCCATCGTGTTAGATCCTGTGGGGTGTTCAGCAAGCGCTTTGCGCTATGACACAAGCTTAGAGCTTTTAGAAAGCGAAGGAATTAGCGCACTTAGGGGTAATGCTGCCGAATTAGGCTCTTTAGTGGGTATTTCTTGCGAAAGTAAGGGGTTAGATTCCAAGCATTCCGCTACGCCTATAGAAATGATCAAACGAGCGGCTCAAAAATATTCCGTGATAGCGGTAATGACGGGTAAAACAGATTACGTGAGCGATGGGAAAAAAGTTTTTAGCATTACTGGGGGGAGCGAGTATTTAGCACTCATTACTGGGGCTGGGTGTTTGCATGCCGCAGCGTGCGCGAGCTTTTTAAGTTTGAAAAAAGACCCCTTAGATTCTATGGTGCAACTTTGCGCGCTCTATAAACAAGCCGCTTTTAGTGCGCAAAAAAAAGTGTTGGAAAATAACGGCTCTAATGGTTCGTTCTTGTTTTATTTTTTAGACGCTCTAAGCTTGCCCATAAAGTTAGAAAATAGCCTTATTAAGGAAGAGTTATGAAAATTTACCCGCAGGTTTTAAGCATTGCTGGCAGCGATAGCGGTGGGGGCGCTGGGATACAAGCCGATTTGAAAGCGTTCCAAACTTTGGGCGTGTTTGGGACAAGCGTGATCACTTGCATCACCGCGCAAAACACACAGGGCGTGCATGGGGTTTATCCATTGAGTGTAGAGAGCGTGAAAGCGCAAATCTTAGCCATTAGAGATGATTTTTTTATCAAAGCGTTCAAAATGGGAGCGTTATGCAATAATCAAATCATTGAATGCGTGGCGGACGCTTTAGAAACTTGTGATTTTGGGTTGTGCGTTTTAGATCCGGTGATGGTGGCAAAGAATGGGGCTTTGCTTTTAGAAGAAGATGCGATTTTAAGCTTAAAAAAACGCCTTTTACCCAAAACCAATTTATTAACCCCTAACCTCCCTGAAGTCTATGCGCTCACAGGCGTTCAAGTGCGAGACGATAAAAGCGCTTCAAAAGCGATGGGCGTTTTAAGGGATTTAGGCGTTAAAAACGCTGTGATTAAGGGGGGGCATACAGAGCGTTTTCAAGGGGAATTTAGCAACGACTGGGTGTTTTTAGAAGACGCTGAATTTATCCTAAACGCCAAGCGCTTTAACACCAAAAACACGCATGGCACAGGTTGTGTTCTATCTAGCTTGATTGTGGGCTTACTCGCTCAAGGGCTGGATTTAAAAAACGCTATCACAAAGGCTAAAGAGCTTTTAACTATCATCATTCAAAACCCCTTAAACATTGGGCATGGGCATGGGCCTTTGAATTTATGGAGCATTAAAAAGCATGTTTGATGCGGATTGTTTGAAACTCATGTTTGTGGCCGGCTCGCAAGACTTCTACCACATAAAAGGCGGCAAAAACGATAGGATAAACGCGCTTTTAGACACTTTAGAATTAGCTTTAGAATCTCAAATCACAGCGTTTCAATTCCGCCAAAAAGGCGATTTAGCCCTACAAGATCCTACTCAAATCAAACGATTAGCCCTAGAGTGTCAAAAATTATGCAAAAAATACGGCGTGCCTTTTATTGTCAATGACGAGGCAAAACTTGCGTTAGAATTAAAGGCTGATGGCGTGCATGTGGGGCAAGAAGACATGGCCATAGAAGAGGTAATAACTTTATGCAAAAAGCACCTTTTTATCGGTTTGAGCGTCAATACTTTAGAGCAAGCCCTAAAAGCGCGCCATTTAGACGCCGTAGCCTATTTAGGGGTAGGCCCTATTTTCCCCACACCATCTAAAAAAGACGCTAAAGAAGTTGTAGGCGTAGAGCTTTTAAAAAAAATACAAGATAGCGGGGTAAAAAAACCCCTTATAGCGATTGGGGGCATCACGATGCATAACGCTCCAAAATTGCGCGAATATGGGGGTATCGCAGTCATTAGCGCGATCACACAAGCCAGAGATAAAGCCTTAGCGGTTGGAAAACTTTTAAACAATGCGTGAGAGATTCTAAAATTCCGCATGGATTAAAGTAAAAAAGGGTATCGCTTTTTATTGGATTTAAAAGTGCTTAAATCCATCATAAAGGCGTTTTTAAAACGCTAAAAACTTTTACCCTAGTGTGTCCAATAAACGCTCTTCAAAGGCAAAAAGCATGGGGGTTTTTTCGCACACGATTTCCACAAAAGAAAAGCCTAAAAGGGTGTTTTGAGCCTCTTTTAAAACCTCTTTAGTCCTTTGGAGGGTGGTTTTTAAAAAAAGTTGTTTTTCTTTTTCTTTCAAGTAAATAACGCCGCCAATTTCGCCCAAGTTAGGATACAGAGCGTAAAAATCAACGCTTTGTTTTTTGGCTTTCATCTGTAAAAAGGCTTTTTTGCGTTCGTTTTCAACCACAAAGCTTAAAACCTGCGATTGCAAGCTTAAAAGCATGTTGGCCGTATTCAAAAACTCTTGCGAATTTTTAGCATGGACTAATTTTTCGCTCAAAAGTTCTTTGTATTCTTTTAAAGGGGTATTGTCTTTGGCGCTTAAGATTTCTTTTAATTTATTCATTTCAAGGGCGGGCAAATCGTCTAATGCGTCTAAGATTTTTGGGGCAGGCACTAAATTTTTAAGCACAATATCGCCCAGCCGATCTCTTTGCATAGTCGCAAAATAAGGCTGATTGATTTTTAATTCCTGTTCGCTTTTGGTGGGGATAATTTTATTACCCACTTGCAAAAGAAAAAGATCTTTATCTTGTTTTTCTAAAACCTTTAAAAGAATGGGTAAAGTGGCGTTAAAATGGTGTGCGGCGTTTTTGGAATGAAGGGCGTTAAGTTGGTTTAGGGCGTTTAGGGCTTCTAGCATTAAAGGGCGTTGTCTTTGATAAAATCAAGGATTTTAAAACTCGCTTCTAATTTGTTCATAGAAGGGATTTTTTGGGTTTTTTTATGGCTAAAGAGCCACAATTCATTCTCTAATGAGCCAAAGGGGCGTGAATCTTTAATGAGATTCAAAGCAACCACAGAGCAATCCTTGCCGTTATTTTGAGAAGGTTTTAAAAGATTTTGAGCGTTTTTGATAGCGTTTTGTTGATCGTCTTCGGCTTTAAAACCGATTTTAACGAATTGGTTAGGATTGACAGAAGCCAGTAAATCCTTATTTTGAACGCATTCAATGTTTAGGGTTTCGCCGATTTCGCTTTTTTTAAGCTTATGGTTAAAAGAAGTTTTAGGCATATAATCGCTAATGGCGGCTAAATTAAAGAGCAGGGGTTTTAAGGCATGTTTTTGCAAGTTTTTAGCGGCGTTATTTAAGGCGTTTTCATAAGAAGCGGTGTCGCTAACTAAAACGCTTGTGATTTCTTTAGGCAAAGGAGTGGGGAAGTTGGATGCAATCAAAGTTACTTTGGCTCCCTTAAAATATAACGCTAGGGCTAACGCGCTCGCTTGAATCCCGCTAGAAAGATTGCTAATAACTCTAACGCTGTCAATCTTTTCCATACTCGCGCCGCCCATGACTATGACTTCTCTGTTTTCAAAATAAGCGTCTTTTAGGAGCGTTTGAGCGGCTTTAAAAAGGATTTCTAAAGGCTCAGCTATTGCCCCATCGCCTTTAGTATCGCATGCTAAAAGGCCGTTTTGCGTGTCTAAAATAATGTGGTTGGAATCTTTCAAGCGTTTTAAATGACTTTGAGTGATAGGGGAATTGAGCATGTTAGTGTTCATGCTAGGGGCTAGGATTTTAGGGGAAGTGCAAGCTAAAAAAGTCGCGCTGATGGTATTATCCGCTAAAGCGTGAGCGATTTTAGACAAGCTGTTAGCGCTTAAAGGGGCAAAGATGAGTAAATCAGCGCTAGCAGCGCATGCGATGTGGTTGTGGTGCAATTTGTTTTGGTGGTTGTAATACCATTTTTCATTACGATCATGCAAGACTTTATGATGACTCAAGGCTTCAAAACTTAAGGGCTTGATAAATTTTTGTGCGCCCTTACTCATCACCACTTGAATACTAGCCCCGCTTTTAAACAACAAGCGCGTTAATTCTAGGGATTTATACGCCGCAATAGATCCGCTCACGAGCAATAAAACGCGCTTGTTTTCTAACA
Organism: Helicobacter pylori; assembly: GCF_021062735.1. Taxonomy (GTDB): domain Bacteria; phylum Campylobacterota; class Campylobacteria; order Campylobacterales; family Helicobacteraceae; genus Helicobacter; species Helicobacter pylori_DN. The sequence continues at coordinate 36,451 of NZ_JAHXLB010000002.1, forward strand.
ATCTTAAGGGGTAAAACAAATCTTCTAAAAAATTCATAGTAATTTCAATAAATCATCAGGCTCTAGCCATTGGTTGTTAGTGTGGCTACTGTATTCAAAATCAGGGGCGACTTTTTGACCCTTTTCGTGGAGTTTGGTGAGCGTGTAATCTTTAGGCGTTTGGAAGCTTATAGTGGGCTGAATGATAAAAAAGTCTTCAAATTCTAGGGCTAAATGGCTTTCATCTTTAGGGATCATCACTTCATGGAGTTTTTCGCCCGGGCGAATCCCTATGATTTTAGTAGGAATATTGGGGGCTAGGGCTTTAGCGAGATCGGTCATTTTCATGCTAGGGATTTTAGGCACAAAAATTTCACCCCCATGCATTCTTTTCAAGCTTTTAAGCACAAAAGAAACCCCCTCATCTAAGGTGATCCAAAATCGTGTCATGCGAATGTCGGTAATGGGGATTTCACTCGCTTGGTTTTGGACTAATTTTTTAAAAAACGGCACCACGCTCCCACGACTCCCCACCACATTACCATAACGCACCACGCTAAATTGCGTTTGAGAAGAGCCTTTAAAGTTATTCGCGCTCACAAAGAGCTTATCGCTGCACAATTTTGTCGCGCCGTAGAGGTTAATGGGGTTAGCGGCTTTATCGGTGCTTAGGGCGATGACCTGGCTGATTGCGTTTTTTAAGCATGCGTTAATCACATTGCTCGCTCCCATGATATTGGTTTTAATGCATTCTAGGGGGTTGTATTCAGCGATAGGCACATGCTTGAGCGCGGCCGCATGGATACAAATATCCACGCCCTCTAAAGCGTAATTCAAGCGCTCTAAATCCCTGACATCGCCGATAAAAAAACGCATTCTAGGATCATTAAATTCCATGGCCATTTCGCTTTGCTTTAATTCATCTCGGCTATAAACGATGATTTTTTTAGCGTTGGTGGTGTCTAAAACTTTACGAACAAAGCGCTTGCCAAAACTCCCAGTGCCTCCGGTGATTAAAATCGTTTTGTTGTCTAGCATGTTTTACCAGCGATAGCCTAAGGAAGCGCTAAAGATTCTCAATTGCCCAATACTTGGGGATTGATACAAACTGGAGCGGTTGCTTTTAAAAGTGAAACTCCCCGCTACGCCCAAATCAAAGCCTCTAAAATTGTATTTAGTCCCAAAAGCCACGGTATAGCCATTAGAATCCGGAATGCCTATCGCGTCTTGGGGGCTTGGGGCTTGATCATAATCAATAGCACCCATCAAACGCAAGCTTTTACCCATGTAAGTTACCCCTAATCTAAAGGTGTTGGTATCCCTCCAGCCAGCCCCCATGTTCATCACGCTTTTAAAATTCGCTAAGCCTACCATTTTTTTAAGCGTCTCAGAGTCTAGTGAAGCCACCGTTCCGCTCAAGCCCTTGTAAGTGGCGTTTGCAAAATCAGGGGTTACTAAAAATTTATTCCCTTGACTCCAAAAAGTGCGCTCAAACACCCCCTCTATTCTTAAATGGTCTTTAAAAAATTGGTGGGCGTAGGCTAGGCTTAGGGTTTGGGGGAGTGAAACATTGATATTCAAGCTGCCTTTAGTCAAAACGCTCCCTAAAGAAGGGCCAAGCTCGGTGATAGCCACTAAACCGCCTTTCATGTTAAAGGTAACTGAAGAATTATACACCACAGAAAACATGCCATGATTAAACACGCGCAAACTCGAACCCACTCTATAGCCCCCCGATACGCCTTGCCCGTTAGATTTTTGCACGACTTGAGTCGTGCCATAAAGATTCGCGCTCGCTTTGATTAAGCCACTATAACCCATGATTTTTTTCAAGCCGTTGTAAAACTCTTGACAGCTCTGATCGCTCATATCCCCACCGGCTTTTTGGCAATTAAGCGCCGGCTGATAGCCAATATTGCCTAATAAAGTCATCATGTTACTTGGCACTTGATCGGCAAAAACATTGTTGGGTAAATTTAAAATTTGCTCCGCACTCAAAACCGAAGCGCCCTCTAAAGGCACATAAACGGTGTTATTAAAGCTCCCGGTCGCATAAAGCCCCCTTAAGCCCACGCCCACGGAAAAGCGCTTATTAACAGTATAGCTCATGCTAGGGGCAAGCTCTACCATCATGATAAACACATCATGCAAAAATTCCCCCCCCTTACCATTCCATTTCATGCCTAGTCCGCTAGGAGCGGTAAAACTCCCCCCAAAAGTGAAGCCGTTATGCGTGCGCGTTTTATAAAAGAATTTGGGTAAAACAAAATTAGTCGTTCCCGTCCAGCCATTCACGATTTGAGTGTCAGGCGATGAAGCGAGGGTTACGACTTTTTGATTGGTTAGATTCATAAGCCCTTGAACACGATTGAAAGCTTGTTGCAAGCCATTGGTAGCGGCCGTATTGCCAAGCGCTTTAAGGATATTGCCAAGCCCTATAGTGTTGATGATGCCTAAAATATTTTGTTGGCTTTTATCAATTTCTAAACTCGTCACTGAATACAAGCCTTGATTAGTCGTAGGGACTTTAAAGCTAAAGGCCGGAATGTTAATCATGGTGGTGGTCATTTCAAATTCGCTTCTGTTTTCACCCCAATCGTTAGTAAAGCCCATATTCGCCGGGTTATAAAAGGAAGCATCAGCCCCCCTAGCCCCAGCGACATACGCCGATCCTAAAGCCGTGCCATTCAAACTTTGCTCTTGGATTTTAAAGCCATTGGCATAAGAAAGCAAGGGCAGGCTCAAAGCGATTAAATGGCGTTTTTTGAGCTTTTTAAAGCAACAAAGTGGGGAAAAGTTTTTCATTGGAGCTCGCTGTCAGCGTTTTCATTATCTTCTAAATCTTGCAAAGAAGGCTCATAGGGTTCAATCCTAATAGCAATTTTTTGCGTCAAATTTTGGAAAGAAATCAGACCATTTTTTCTTTCATAAAGGATAATTTCCCCGCTTTTTTGAAACCTTTGGATCACATATTCAGGGGTTAAGTGGCGTTTCCCTAATCCCTTAAAAATATCCCTCCCTAAAACAATGTCATCAAACAAATCCCCATAGCTCACCTTACCAAACAAATCCCTTGCAGCAATCCATTTAGCCGAACATTTTTGGCTAAAACAAATGCTTCGTTTAGTCATATAAATATCGCCCACTCTTTGGCTGAGCTTATAAAGGGTTATTTCAATATTATGGTCTTTATCGGTTTTAATTGTGCCGTAATCGTAAAAGCGAAAAACCGGCGTGTTAATATAAATGAGTCTGAATTGGCGCAAGGCATTCAAAGTCTCTTCTCTTTTTTTACGGGCTTCTTCTTGTCTGATCTGCTCCCTAGTTTTAGGGGTTTGCTTAGAAAAAGGGTGCTTGGAGCAAGAGGTAAAAAAAAGCGTCATGAAAAATAATAAAAAAGCGCTTCTAAAATACCGCATGACTATAGAGTAAGAGGGTCTATCCTCTCGCTCCGCTCAAAATACGATACCAAATCCTACCGTCTAATTTAAGCTCCATGCTGACTTGACACAAGCCGTCTTTATAGATGGTTTCAGTGATTTCAGCGTTACGAATGAGGGCATTGACTCTGGTTTTAATCACGGAATTTTGTAAAACCATGTCTTTGACGGTGTCTTGAGCGTTCACTCTAATACCATACATTTTTTCACCCAATTGGCGGTAGCCATCAACAATAGCGGCTCGTTTGGCCAAAGCTAGGGCTTGAGAGGGCGAAATGGTGGATTCTGGAGCCACACCCATGCCCACTGCGTTCAATTCAATGACATTATTAGGCGTGAGAATGGGGGTGTTAGGGATAGCGTTAGTGGGATTAGAGCTAATGATGGGCTGATCGTTATTCTCAAGGCGAGGGCTTGGGAGAGGCTGAATGCTCTTTCTGGGGGTGAAATTAGTTGGGGGATAAATGGGGGCTTGCAAGCCATTAGCCGAAGGGGGGATTAACTGAGCGTTAGTGTTACGCTTTTTAAAGAGACTGCAACCACTTATCAAAAGAGCGGCAACAAGCAATGAATTAATACCAAAAAAGGCAGTGTGCAAACGCATGGGCATTTCCTTAAAAAATGAGTTCATCAGGTCTATTATATCATTTTTGAATGGATTTGTCATGCGGATGTTCTTATTAAGTTTATAAGGCTAGTGGGTTTTAAAGTCTAGGGGATTATGATCTATTTTTGGTTTTCCTAAATTTTTAATAAGGATCACTCAATTTTTTAAAAAAGGGATTTTAATGGCTTATCGTTTTAAGATTTTATTTTAATGATAAAACTCATTTTTTAAGTTTGATTTTTAAATTCATTTTCTTAAGGGGGTAGGAGGCATTTTGAAAATTTCCCCCTACAACCCTTAAAACCCCCTAAAGAGTGCTTTTTTAAGAGGTTACGGCTTGCTTTTTGCAAGATTTTTTAATTGTAAAAAATGCTTTGAATATTTTTTAAATAAGATGAGAAATAAAATAAATTTTTTTAAATTCCTATGATAGTAAAAATAGTGCGAATGGTGTCCTTGGCGGGATTCGAACCCACGACCTTACGATTAGGAATCATACGCTCTATCCAGCTGAGCTACAAGGACATAAGAAAGCAAGAAACTTACAACCTGTTGATAAGCCCCTTGCTGAGTGGATCAAATTTACTTGCCTTCTTCAACTTTTTGTTTAAGGATTTTGCCGGGTTTGAATTTAGGTACTCGTTTGTCTTCGGTTTTATAAGTTTTATCGCTTCCTGGAACTTTACCCTCTTTGCCTTTTTGCTCTGCGGTTTCAAATTTGCCAAAACCAACCAACTCCACGCTCTCACCCTTGCTTAAAGCTGTCTCTACCGCTAGAGTAAAGGCACTGATCGCTTCTTCGGCTTCTCTTTTGCTGTTGTATTTACCCGCTTCTTTAACCAAATCAATAAATTCCGCTTTGTTCATGTGGATAACCCCTTTTCTAATAGATGCTAAAACCAAGCGATTCAATCGCCTAGCTTGACTGATTGAGCGATAATTATAATCAAATCCTAAAGATAAATCAAGCAAAAACGCTTTTTTAAGGGGGTTTAACGCATAAAAAATTTAATTCTGTTGGGCGCTTTTTTTATCTTTAGCGTTAAGGATTAAGGGCGTGCCTAAAAAATTAAATTCTTTCCTTAAGGTGTTAATCAAATAGCGTTTGTAACTGAAATGCAAGGCTTTAGGGCGATTCATGATAAGAGAGATTTGAGGGGGTTTGGTGGCAAATTGCGTGGCGTAATACACTTTCACTAATTTCCCGCCATCGCTTGGCAAGGGGTGTTTTTGAGTGGCTTGAGAAATCACGCTATTGAGCAAGCTTGTGGGAATGCGTTTGGAAAAACACTCATAGACTTCTATGATTTTATGCTTGATTTCATCTATATGGTGCGTTTTTAAGCAGCTGGTTGTGATCACGGGGGCGTATTCTAAAAAGCGGAATTTCCTTTTTAAGGTTGCCATGATCTCTTCATAAGGGGCGTAGCGGATGTCCCATTTGTTTAAAATAAGAATGATGCCTAAAGAGTGTTTATCCGCTAAGGAGCTGATCTTTTCGTCCAATTCCACAAAAGGAGCGCTCACGTCTAAAACTAAAAGCACGATGTGGGATTTTTCTAAGGCTTTTTGCGTGCGTTCTAGGGCGTATTTTTCAATGCCTAAAATTTTACCCCTATGCCTGATGCCAGCGGTATCCACAAAGCAGATTTTTTGATCGCCTATGAGAATGGTTTCATCTATGGGATCAATGGTAGTGCCAGCCACGCTAGAGACAAGACTCCTTTCTTTTTTCGTGAGCGCGTTTAAGAGCGAGCTTTTGCCCACATTCACCCTCCCAATGATGCCTACTTGAATGATTTCTTCTTCTTTAGTTTCTTCTAAAGCGTTATTAGGGGTTTCTAAGCTTTCTAAAATATCCGCATCCAAATCTTGCTCTATGATTTGGTTTAAATTCAGCACGTTCAACACCGCATCAATTAACGCGCTAATGCCCCTATTGTGCGAAACGGAGATGTTAAAACTCTTTGGCATGCCAAAAGAAGAAAACGCATAAGATCGCTCTTTTTCTTTGTCGTTATCAATCTTATTGATCACTAAAAAGCAGTTAGGGTTGATCTTAAAAACCTCTCTAAAAAGCTTAAGATCTTCATCGCTAGGGATAGACTTGCCATCCACAACATATAAAATCAAATCGCTCATTTGAGCGGCTTTTAAATTAATGGCTTTGATTTCTTTAGACAAAAGAGCGTCTTTAGCCATGCCCCCTGTATCTAACAATTCCACTTCATGGCCATTTAGTGCGATTTTTCGTTTGTTAATGTCTCGTGTAGTGCCTGCAAAATCTGAAGTGATAGCGATCCTTTCTCTAGCCAGGCGGTTAAATAGTGAGCTTTTCCCCACATTAGGCTGGCCTAAAATCGCAATGGTTTTTAAAGTTTTATGGCTTGTATTCATCTTTTTTATCGCTTCAATTTAATCAAAATTAGATTACAATATTATAGTTATTTAAAGCTTAAATAAGGGTCTGACATTGTTTTTAGTCAAAAAAATAGGCGTGGTAATAATGATTTTAATATGCTTTTTAGCTTGCTCGCAAGAGAGATTTATTAAGTTGCAAAAAAAAGCCCAAGAGCAAGAAAATGACGGCTCTAAACGCCCTAGCTATGTGGATTCGGATTATGAAGTCTTTAGCGAAACGATTTTTTTACAAAACATGGTGTATCAGCCTACAAATGAAAGAAACGCTTTTTTCCAACTGACTAAAGATGGAAACGATTCTTTTAACCCTGAAACTTCTGTGATTTTATTGAATGAGCCAAGCGATAATAATGAAAAAAACCCGCTCCTATACCAAAACGATCCCAACAACAACGCTAATAATGAAAAAAACCCATTCCTTTACAAACCGAAAAGAAAAACAAAAAATCCAAAACTCATTGAATACTCCCAACAAGATTTCTACCCCCTAAAGGATGGGGATATTGTGATGAGTAGAGAAGGGGATCAATGGCTGATAGGAATCAAATCCAAAGCCTTGAAGCGTTTTTTAAAAGATCAAAACGATAAAGATCGCCAGATCCAAACTTTCACTTTTAATGACACTAAAACGCAAATCGCGCAATTTAAGGGCAAAATTTCTTCGTATGTTTATACCACCAATGACAGCGATTTGAGTTTAAGGCCTTTTTATGAATCCTTTTTGTTAGAAAAAAAGAGCGATAATGTTTATACGATAGGGGATAAGGCTTTAGATACGATTGAGATTTCAAAGTGTCAAATGGTGTTAAAAAAGCATTCAACCGATAAACTAGACAGCCAGCATAAAGCCATCAGTATTGATTTGGATTTTAAAAAAGAGCGTTTTAAGAGCGATACGGAACTTTTTTTAGAATGCCTTAAGGAAAGTTAGGGCGTTTATTACGACAATTTAGATTTTTTTGGGTAGCATGTTAGCGTTTCAAAGGCATGGATATTGTTATAAAGTAAGCTAAGGAATGTTTATGTGGATCACCCAAGAAATCACGCCGTATTTGCGTAAAGAATACACCATAGAAGCGAAATTATTAGATGTTAGAAGCGAGCATAATATCTTAGAGATTTTTAAATCTAAGGATTTTGGTGAAATTGCGATGCTCAACCGCCAATTATTGTTCAAGAATTTTTTGCATATTGAAAGCGAGTTGCTCGCTCATATGGGAGGTTGCACCAAGAAAGAGCTTAAAGAAGTTTTGATTGTGGATGGGTTTGATTTGGAATTAGCCCACCAGCTTTTTAAATACGACACGCATATCGATTTTGTGCAAGCGGATGAAAAGATTTTGGATAGCTTCATTAGTTTTTTCCCCCATTTCCATGAAGTGAAAAACAACAAGAATTTCACGCACGCTAAACAACTCTTAGATTTAGACATTAAAAAATACGATTTGATCCTTTGCTTGCAAGAGCCGGATATTCATAAAATAGATGGTTTAAAAAGAATGCTTAAAGAAGATGGGGTGTTTATTTCGGTAGCCAAACACCCGTTATTAGAGCATGTGAGCATGCAAAACGCCCTTAAAAACTTGGGCGACTTTTTTGCTGTTGCCATGCCTTTTGTAGCGCCTTTAAGGATTTTGAGCAATAAAGGTTATATTTACGCTTCTTTTAAAACCCACCCTTTAAAAGATCTAATGACGCCAAAAATAGAAGCGTTAACAAGCGTGAGATACTATAACGAAGACATTCATAGGGCTGCATTCGCTTTGCCTAAAAATTTACAAGAAGTCTTTAAAGACAATATCAAATCTTAAAATGATCTTAAAAAACGCTATCGCTCTGACAGGGGGGATAGGCACCGGTAAAAGCACCACCATTAAAATATTAGAATCGCAAGGCTATGAGATTTTAGATGCGGATAAGATCGCTCACCAATTATTGCAAGAGCACCGGTTTAAAATCGCCCAACATTTTGGATCAGATATTATAGAAAAAGATATTCTTAACAGAAAAAAGCTTGGCGCGATCGTGTTTCAAAAGGCTAATGAGTTAAAATGGCTAGAGGATTTTTTGCACCCCTTAATCCGTGAGTGCATGCTTAAAAAAGCCTATGAATTAGAAAAAAATCATCAAGCGTATTTTTTAGACATCCCTTTATTTTTTGAAGTGGGGGGAAAAGAGCGCTACCCTGTGAGTAAAGTGGTGTTAATCTATGCACCAAGAGCTTTACAAATTGAGCGCCTTTTAGAGCGAGACAAACTCAAAGAGGCTGAAATCTTGCAGCGCTTAGCTTGTCAAATGGATATAGAGCAAAAACGCGCCATGAGCGATTACATTATAGACAACGGCTCCAGTTTAAAAGATTTAAATAAGCGAGTTGAACGCTTTTTAAAAACGCTCTTATAAGCTCGTTTTATATGTAAACATGTTAAACTACCATTAAATTTTTTGTAAGGCTAAAAACATGATCACTTTAAAACAAGCCCTTTCTTTATCCCAAGATGAATTAGAAACCCTTAAAAACGAAATTGACGCTAAGGTTAGAGCTTCAGATTTGAACGCTTATATTAAAGCCCCTAGCCTTAATGGTGCTAGCACTAAAGGGGTGCCGATCCTTATTAAAGACAATATCAGCGTTAAGGGGTGGGAAATCACTTGTTCCAGTAAGATTTTAAAAGGCTATGTCGCTCCTTATCATGCGAGCGTGATTGAAAACTTGCACCAAAACAGCATGGCAGGGTTTGGGCTTTCTAACATGGACGAGTTTGCGATGGGAAGCACCACGGAGTCTAGTTGCTATGGGATCACTAAAAACCCACGAGACAAAAACAGAGTGCCTGGAGGGAGTAGCGGGGGAAGCGCAGCAGCAGTCGCGGGTGGCTTAGCGGTGGCGGCTTTAGGGAGCGATACGGGCGGATCTATCAGGCAGCCGGCGAGCTATTGCGGGTGCGTGGGGTTAAAGCCCACTTATGGGAGGGTGAGCCGTTATGGTTTGATCGCGTATTGCTCTAGTTTTGATCAAATCGGGCCTATCACGCAAAATGTAGAAGACGCTTCTATTTTATTTGACGCAATTAGTGGGTATGATAGCAAGGATTCCACGAGCGCGAATCTCAAACCCACGCAAACCTTTAAAAACCTTAACAGAGACAAACGCTTTAAAATCGCTATCTTAAGAGATCATATTAAAGATGCGAGCAATGAAGTGCAACTCGCTTATGAAAACACCCTTAAAGCCTTGAAAGAAATGGGGCATGAGATTGTGGAGAAAAAGATGTTGGATTCGCATTATCAAATCTCTATCTATTATATTATCAGCATGGCTGAAGCGAGTTCGAATCTGGCCAGATTTGATGGGGTGCGTTATGGGAGAAGAGCTCAAAATATTAAAGATTTGAAAGAATTGTATCTCAAAAGCCGCAGTGAAGGTTTTGGCGATGAGGTGAAACGGCGCATCATGTTAGGGAATTTTGTCTTAAGCAGTGGGTATTATGACGCTTATTATTTGAAAGCCCAGCAAATGCGTTTGATAATCAAAGAGCAATACAACAAGATTTTTGAAGAAGTGGATTTGATTTTCACCCCTGTAGCCCCTACGAGCGCTCATTTATTCAATTACCATGCAAGCCCTTTAGAAATGTATTTGAGCGATATTTACACGATTGGGGCGAATTTGAGCGGTTTGCCGGCCCTTTCCTTACCTGTCGCTAAAGATCCTTTAGGCTTGCCCATAGGGATGCAATTCATTGCTAAGGCTTTTGATGAGCAAAGCCTTTTAGATGTTTCTTACGCTTTAGAGCAAGAATTAGATTTAAAATTAGATTAAGGATAGAAAATGAGAATTTTACAAAGGGCTTTGACTTTTGAAGACGTGTTGATGGTGCCTAGAAAGTCTAGCGTTTTACCTAAAGATGTGAGCTTAAAGTCTCGCCTAACTAAAAACATTCGTTTGAATATCCCCTTTATTAGCGCGGCTATGGATACGGTTACAGAGCATAAAACCGCTATCGCTATGGCACGCCTTGGGGGTATTGGCATCGTGCATAAAAACATGGATATTCAAACGCAAGTTAAAGAAATCACTAAAGTTAAAAAAAGCGAGAGCGGGGTGATTAATGATCCTATTTTTATCCATGCGCACAGGACGCTAGCGGACGCTAAAGTCATAACGGATAATTATAAGATTTCAGGCGTGCCTGTGGTAGATGATAAGGGGTTGTTGATCGGGATTTTAACCAACAGAGATGTGCGCTTTGAAACCGATTTGAGTAAAAAAGTGGGCGATGTGATGACTAAAATGCCTTTAGTTACCGCTCATGTGGGCATTAGTTTGGATGAAGCGAGCGATTTGATGCACAAGCATAAGATTGAAAAATTGCCTATTGTGGATAAAGATAATGTTTTAAAAGGCTTAATCACGATCAAGGACATTCAAAAACGCATTGAATACCCTGAGGCCAATAAAGATGATTTTGGGCGCTTGAGAGTGGGGGCGGCTATTGGAGTGGGGCAGTTGGATAGGGCTGAAATGTTAGTTAAAGCGGGGGTGGATGCGTTGGTGTTGGACAGCGCGCATGGGCATTCGGCGAATATTTTACACACTTTAGAAGAGATTAAAAAAAGCTTGGTAGTAGATGTGATTGTGGGGAATGTGGTTACTAAAGAGGCCACAAGCGATTTGATTAGCGCGGGAGCGGACGCTGTTAAAGTGGGTATTGGGCCAGGAAGCATTTGCACCACTAGGATTGTGGCTGGAGTGGGAATGCCCCAAGTGAGCGCGATTGATAATTGCGTAGAAGTGGCGTCTAAATTTGATATTCCTGTGATTGCAGATGGAGGGATCCGCTATTCAGGCGATGTGGCTAAGGCTTTAGCTTTGGGGGCATCAAGCGTGATGATAGGCTCTTTACTCGCTGGCACAGAAGAATCTCCAGGGGATTTTATGATTTACCAAGGGAGGCAATATAAAAGTTATAGGGGAATGGGTAGCATTGGGGCTATGACAAAAGGGAGCTCTGATAGGTATTTTCAAGAGGGCGTGGCGAGTGAAAAGTTAGTCCCAGAAGGCATTGAGGGGCGTGTGCCTTATCGTGGTAAGGTTTCGGATATGATTTTCCAATTAGTAGGGGGCGTACGCTCTTCTATGGGGTATCAGGGGGCGAAAAATATTTTGGAATTGTATCAAAACGCTGAATTTGTAGAAATCACTAGCGCGGGGTTAAAAGAAAGCCATGTGCATGGCGTGGATATTACTAAAGAAGCCCCTAATTATTATGGGTGAATTTTAAAAGAAAACAAGACAGATCGTTAAAAAACTCGTTAAAAAGCTTGGTTTAATGAGTTTTTAAAACTTAATTGCTACAATTAAGGAAATTTTCAATAAGGCTTAGAGAAACTTTTTCATGGAACACAGAGTATTTACTATTGCTAATTTTTTTAGCTCCAATCATGATTTTATCACCGGGTTTTTTGTCGTTTTGACAGCGGTTTTGATGTTTTTCATTTCGCTTGGCGCGTCGCGCAAAATGCAGATGGTACCTATGGGTTTGCAGAATGTGTATGAGAGCATTATTAGCGCGATTTTGAGCGTGGCTAAGGATATTATAGGCGAAGAATTAGCCCGCAAATACTTCCCCCTAGCTGGCACGATCGCTTTGTATGTCTTTTTTTCTAACATGATAGGCATCATTCCTGGTTTTGAATCCCCTACGGCTAGCTGGAGCTTTACGCTGGTTTTAGCGCTGATTGTGTTCTTTTATTACCATTTTGAAGGCATTAGAGTGCAGGGCTTTTTTAAGTATTTCGCTCATTTTGCAGGCCCTGTGAAGTGGCTCGCCCCTTTCATGTTCCCCATTGAGATCATCTCGCATTTTTCTAGGATCGTGTCTTTATCGTTTCGTTTGTTTGGGAATATCAAGGGCGATGACATGTTCTTGCTCATCATGCTTTTATTAGTGCCTTGGGCGGTTCCTGTAGCGCCCTTTATGGTCTTGTTTTTTATGGGGATTTTACAAGCTTTTGTTTTTATGATCCTTACTTATGTGTATTTGGCAGGGGCTGTTTTAACTGATGAGGGGCATTAAGCAAAACATTCTTGTTTGGCTTTAATGTTGTTTTTTTAAAACTTTGTTTTATGGTAAAGCTTAAAAAGGATAGGGGGGTGGTTTTGAAACCATGTTCCCTCTTATCCTTTGATAACGCTTTTTAAAATTACCGCTTGCTTGTGTAAGTTCTATTTTATTATCAATACCCAATTTTAATAGCTTTTATAATTTTTTAAGCAATCATTAGATAAAATCCACCATACTTCTGTTTTGGATGTGTTTGGGTTTTAGAAGTGTTACTTTTTTATAACTTTTTCATATTCTTATGGGTATGTTGTCATTTTTTTACCGGAGAATTTTATCTTGAAAAACATTTATGTAGGGAATTTGGTTTATAGCGCTACCAGTGAGCAAGTCAAGGAGCTTTTCAGTCAATTTGGCAAGGTGTTTAATGTCAAACTGATTTATGACAGAGAAACGAAGAAACCTAAAGGTTTTGGCTTTGTAGAAATGCAAGAAGAGGGCGTTAGCGAAGCGATTGCTAAATTGGATAATACGGATTTTATGGGCAGAACGATTAGGGTAACCGAAGCCAATCCTAAAAAGTCTTAATCTTAAAGCATTAGAAAATTAGAAAATAATTTTCTAATGCACTTTATTCTTTTAATATGTCTTATTTAGATTGCTTATAGAAGCTAAAAGGGGTTAAAAACCCTTTTAAAATCCACTTAAAGATTGTAATCCATTTTTAAAAGCGATTAAAAATTAGTCTTATTTTAATTAAATTATTCTAATCAAATAGGGACAACTAAAGCTTTAAAACGCTCTTTAGTATTTTTATTATTGACTATACAAACTGCCAATATTTCAAATATTTGAAATGGAGTTCTCTCATTAAAGCGATTTTAGGGCTATAGGGTTCTTCTTTTCGCGCTATCGTAGAGATTTGCTCATCATCAGCGATCACAAAAGGTTGTAACACCAGATTTTTCACGCCATGGATAAAAGTAGCGTCCATTATCGTATCCACAGGAACAACCCATTTTCGGCTGTGTTTCAAAAAAACTTTGGCAATCTTGGGCGTGATCACATAGCCTTGCGTCCCCACCCCTTCGCTATAAGCTTTAATGATCCCCACACGCTCTTGTATCTCGTGGTTTTTATGGCTCAACGGCTCACTTTTTACACTGGCATCATACAATAAATGCATCAAGCGGATATAACCTAACTCTTGGATGTGTTTTTCTAAAAAATCCAAGCCCTCTTTAAAATCCTCTTTTAAGGTTATATCGTCTTCTAAAATACAGATCGCTTCATTGAGTTCTATGCATTTTTCCCATAAGGAATAATGGCTCGCATAGCACCCAAGCTCCCCCAAGCTCATAAACTTCGCATGGTATTTTAAAGCGTAATAAAACTTAGAAACCTCACTGATGAGACTGGTTGTAATCCCCATGTCTTTGATATTTTGCGTGATGAAATAAGGGTGTAAATGCTTTTTCACTAAGGGGTGCAACCCGCCTTCAAAAGTTTTAGAATAAATCGCATCAAAAATTTGCGCTTGGTGGTGGGTGGCATTGATGCTATTGAGTAAAGTCGTGGTGTCTCTAAAAACCAAACCAAATGTATCGCACACTTTTTGATTTAAAGAAATGATAAAAACACGCAAAGCTTAAACTCCCATAATTTTTAATAGAGTATATCGTTTTTAGGCTCTGTTTTGCAATAAAACTCTTAAGAGAATAGGGGGTATTAAAATAGTTCTCCCCCTACAACCCCCAACTAAATCCCCACAACCCCCTAAGGAGTGCTTTTTTGATCAAACAAGTTCTTTTATTATATTGATTGTAAAAAATGTTTTGAGCGTTTTTAAATTTTGTGATCAATATTTAATTAAAACAAAGCAAGAGAACGAAATGACATTGTGGCTAAAATAAGATTAAAATAACAAGAAACCTAAAATGCCTTACAAGCTTTGAAAATCCAATTAATGTTGAAGCGAGGACTCATAACCCTAAATCTAGGGTTATAAGCTATAATTTTAATGGTGTTCTAAATAAGAAATCACGCTTAAGGCTGCCGTAGCGCCATCGCTTGCAGCGCAAACCACTTGCTTGGGGGCAAAAATGCGAATATCCCCTGCTGCAAACAAGCCTTGAACATCCGTTTTCATGGAAAAATCCACGACAATAGAGCCGTATTCATCGCATTTGCATAGCATGGAGTTATCCTCTTGTTTCAACACGGCGTTATTCACATCATAACCCACAAAAATAAAAAACCCCGGCACAACCAATTCTCTCGTTTCATTGGTGGCTGTGTTTTTAATGCTTAAAGAAGACACGCCAGAAGCATCGCCCTTGATTTCTTCTACTACATAAGGGGTTAAAAACTCAATCTTATCGTTGTTTTTGGCATGCTCTAAAGTGATAGGTGCACACCTAAAACCATCTCTTCTGTGGATGAGATAGACTTTTTTGCAGATGTTGGCTAGATAAATCGCCTCTTCTACGGCGGTATCGCCTCCACCAAGCACCGCTACTTCCTTATTTTTGTAAAAGAAGCCATCGCATGTCGCACAAGTGCTAACGCCTTTACCCCAATACTCTGACTCGCCCTTGATGCCTGTGCGTTTAGGGCTACCACCGGTAGCGATAATCACGCTTTTAGCTTCAAAAGTCTTGCCATCTTCTGCTAAAATAACAAAATGAGAGTCTTTTTTAGAAACTCTTTGAACAGCGGTCATTTCATGCTTTAAGCCAAAGCGGAAACACTGCTCCTGCCATGGCTGCATGAAATCCAACCCGCTCACCACTTCCTTAACGCCCGGATAGTTTTCAATCTCACTACTGCCAGTGATTTGCCCTCCAGGCATTCCTTTCTCAAATAAAACGGCGTTTTTAACACCGCCTCTAGTGGCGTAAAGCCCCGCACTCAAACCCGCAGGACCACCTCCAATAATCGCACAATCTATCATGGCTACTAGCTTAAAAGTTTGTTCAATTGCTCTTTTAAAGCAACTTTAGTTTGCACGCCCACCAACTGATGGACAACTTCGCCATCTTTTGTGAATAAAAGCGTAGGAATGCTTCTAATACCAAATTTCGCGCTCAATTCTTCTTGCTCATCGGTATTGACTTTACAAACCTTAGCCTTACCTTCATATTCGCTAGCTAATTCATCAATCACAGGGGATAGCATCTTACAAGGCCCACACCATGGCGCCCAAAAATCCACTAACGCAACCCCTTTTTTAATGGTGCTTTCAAAATTTTCTTCAGTTAATTCAATATAGTGACTCATTGGTTACTCCTAAATATATGATTTTGATTAACGAGAATTATATTAGCTTAAGAATGTTAATGAAGACGCATGGGTTTTGGATAAAAATCTAAAAAGTGATATTTTCTAAAAGCTCAAAATTACCATTTTTCACAATAAGAGCGTCAATGCAAAAATCGCTATTGGGATCTTTTTGAGACAAATAACAGCGGATCGTTTTAATCATCTTTTTTAATTTACTCGGCGTGATCGCATAAATGGGATCAAAATTTTCCCCGCTTTTGACTTCAATGAAATGCAAAACCCCTTTTTTCAAAGCGATAATATCAATTTCGCCAAATTTTGAAAAAAAGTTCCTCTCCATTATTTCAAAACCCAGCAATTTTAAAAATTCGCAAGCTTCTTCTTCAGCCTTCAAGCCCTTTGCCCTGTGTTTGTTATTCAAAAAGCGCATCAATTTTCCAAACGGATCATTTTAGGGGTATCCAACACGCTTTGTAGATTTTCAAGCTCTTTAAGGGCGTTTAACATGGATTTTTCGTTGGTGGTGTGCGTGGAAAATAAGATTTTAGCCTTGTTGGAATGCGGGATTTCTTTTTGTAAGACATTGTTGAGCGAAATATCATTTTGGGCTAAAATCGCGCTAATTTGAGAAAAAACCCCTTTTTCATCGCTCACCAACAAACGCGCATAATAAGCGCATTGGATTTCTTCTTTGGGTTTTAGGGGGAGTTTTTGAGGGGTTTCAAAGCCTAGCATTAGAGAGCTTTTTTCCCTTGCGATTTCTATAATATCGCTAATGACCGCGCTTGCAGTAGGCTCTCCCCCAGCCCCAGCCCCATAATACAAAGTCTCGCCCACCTTATCCCCTATAACGCTGATAGCGTTCATCACCCCATCCACTTTAGAGAGCATGCATTCATTTTTAATCATGCTTGGATGCACCCTTAATTCAATGCAATCTGGGTGTTTTTTAGCGATGCCTAAAAGTTTAATGCTATAACCAAAATCTTTAGCAAACTCCATGTCGTCTGGCTCTATTTTTTCAATGCCTTCAATTAAAATTTCTTCTAATTTCGCATCAATGCCATACGCTAAAGACGATAAAATCAATAATTTGTGTGCCGCATCAATGCCTTTAATGTCAAATTCAGGGTTCAATTCCGCATAGCCTAAACGTTGCGCGTCTTTCAAAGCGTCCTTAAAGCTCGCTTGATTTTTAAACATCTGGCTTAAAATGTAATTGCTTGTGCCGTTTAAAATCCCTTTAAAAGAAAGGATGTGATTAGCGCTCAAGCCGTCTTTTAAAGCCTTGATAATGGGGATACCCCCACACACGCTCGCTTCAAAGCCTATGGGGGTGTTTTTAGCGATTTGTTCTAATTCATAGCGGTGATACGCTAACATGGCTTTATTGGCTGTAACGAAGGCTTTTTGCTTGGCTAAAGTTTTTTTAGCTAAAAGATAAGGCGCTTCAACCCCACCCATAAGCTCCACAACAATATCAATCTCTTTATCTTCTATCAAGCTTTCTAAATCATCACTGATTTCAAAAGCATAACCTTTGTGCTTTTTCACATCTCGCACCACCGCTTTTTTAATTTTAATTTCCACGCCGGCTCTGTCTTTGATGATTTCTTGATTTTCTTGTAAGATTTTAGCGACTGCGCTCCCCACACACCCTAAACCCACAAGCCCTATATTCAATCTTTTTTTCATGTCTTTTCCTTTAAATTCGTTTTTTTAAAACGGCGTTTTTTTCCTGCTCGCTCGCTTTTTCTATCGCTTCAAAACTCCCAAAATAATCCAATAATTTTTTCACGCTGGCTTCTCCTATGCCCTTTTCTTTTAAAAGAGCGATTTGTTTCATGTTTTTAAGTTTAGTGGATCTGTGGAAGTTTATCGCATACCGGTGGCTTTCATCGCGCAATTTTTGCACCCACTGCAAGCGTTTGTCGCTAGGGAGCAATTTAAAAGTATTGCTGGGCGTATGGATAATGTCTTTAGTGCCCCCTTTAGAACGATAAGCCTTAGAATCCCTTTTTTCTTTAGAAATAGCGATCACTTCTACAAAACTCCCGCTGCTTTTTAAAATTTCTAAAGCGATGTTTAATTGCGCCCTCCCTCCATCTATCACCCACAAATTAGGCGGTGGCTCTTTGGCAAAGTCTAAAGCCCTTCTGGTGAGCAATTCGCTCATTTGAGCGTATTCATTAGAGCCTTTTAAATGGTAGCGCCGGTAAGAGTTTTTTTGGAATGCATTGTTTTCATACACGACCATTCCCCCCACGCATTGGCTGTTTGAATGGTGGCTTGTGTCAAAGATTTCCACCCTATAAGGCACGCACTCTAAATTGAAAAGCGATCGTGCTTCTTCTAAAATCAGATCTTCATTAGAGGTTTTTTCTTGGCTAAAAATCTCTTGAGCGTTTTTCATAGCGATTTCTATTAAAGCGAGCTTATCGCCCTTTTTAGGAATGCTAAGAGCGATTTTTTTAGAATATTGATGAGAGATAAACTCTTGCAATTCTTTAAGCACTTCGTTAGAGCAAGCGTTTAATAGAATTTGTTCAGGCATCAAAGGCAAATGCGATTGGTAATGGTTGATAATGGCTTGTTTCATCGCTTCATCAGTGTCAAACCCGTTGAGAGAGTGGATTTTTTCAAACGCAGAAGAAATGATTTTACCCCCACGCATAAACATTTTCACTAACACCGCCTTATTGCTTGCGCCATAAAAAGCAAAAATATCCAAATCGTAGAGTTTGGCCAAATCCATGCAAGTGAAAGGGGCGATTTTTTGGATTTTTGCAATTCTGTCCCTGTAAATGAGGGCTTCTTCAAAACGCAAGTTACTAGAAAGGCGCTCCATTTTTAATTCAAGCTCTTTGATGAGCCTGTCTTTATTTTCAATCATTTCTAAACATTCTTTAGCGATTTTTAAATACTCTTCTTTAGTGATTTTATCCTCGCATGGGGCTTTACAACGCTCTATTTGATAAAACATGCATGCCTTTTTATCCTTAATGCAATTTTTCTTTTGAACTAACGGGAGCAATTCATACAAGCTGTCTAAAATATCCTTAGCCCCACTCGTAAAAGGGCCAAAATATTTAACGCCAGGCTGTTTTAAAATTTTTCGTGTGATTAAAGGGATAGGGAAATCAGTGGAAAAATCCATGTAAATATAAGGGTAAGTTTTATCGTCTCTTAAAAGAATGTTGTATTTGGGCTTGAGCTGCTTGATCAAAGAATTTTCCAAAATCAAAGCGTCTTGCTCGTTTTCCACTAAAATGGTTTCTAAAAAAGCGATTTGTTTGACCATCATTTGGATGCGTAAGCTTGCACGAGGATTAGGCGTGATTTCATTATTGCGGACAGAAAAATAGCTTTTGATGCGCTTTTTTAAGTTTTTTGCTTTACCGATATAGAGTAATTGGCGGTTTTTATCAAAATATTGATACACGCCACTGCTATTAGGAAGGTTTTTCAAACTGGACAATAAATCAGCCATTCATTTCTCAAAAAAACTTCGTTGGTAGTGGATCAAAGCGCGCGCTTTTTCAAAACATTCATGCAAACGAGCGTCTTTAATGGGGTTATGGAACAACCCTAAAGCACTAGGGCGAAAAAAACGGGCTTGTTTTTTAATGGGGGCATAAAAATTGGCTTTTTTTAGCGCGTCTTTAGGCACATAACCTAAAATTTCTAACCCATTCAACCCGTCAAACCCATAAACATGCCCTTGCGTGTTCAAAAAATGGCTGATTTCTTTAGCGAATCGCTGGTTAAATTCTTTAGAAGCCCAAAGATCTTTAAACGCAAAAAGCAATTTAGAGTCTTTTATAAAGATAAAAAGCAAATTTTCTTGTAAACTTAAAGGCATAAAAACCTTAAGCTTTTTGAGTTTCAAAAGAGTTTCAAGCTTTTTATAAGACTTTTTTTGAATGAGTAAGGAGAAAATATTTTGTTCCATAAACTGATCTTAACATGCTTTTTAACGCTTGTGGCGCTAACGATTCAAGCTTGTGGCTATAAAGCCCCTCCATTCAACGAAAAACCCGCTAAAAAAACTTCAAACAGCTCTAATTCTTCTATGCAAACGCCCACCAACAACACCACGCCAGAATTTTTAAATCAGCCTTAAAATCATTGCCCTTATTTAAGGGCTTTGATTTCTAGGGTTTTTGTGGCTAACTTTTGCGCTTCTTTCTCATCATGCGTTACCATAATGAAAGTAGCGCAAGAATTTTGGTGTATTTCTTTGATGAGATCCTGTAAATTCTTACGATTAAAACTATCTAAAGCACTAAAAGGCTCGTCTAATAAAATGAGTTCTGGCCTGTGGATAATCCCCCTAATAATGCCCACTCTTTGGGCTTGCCCCCCACTCAATTCATTGGGGAATTTATCCATAAGGCTCTCCTCTAACCCCATTTTTAACGCTAAGGCTTTGGCCTCTTTTTGAGCGGATTCTTTATCCATGCCTTGTAAATTAAGGCAAAAGGTCATGTTTTGCATGGCGTTTAAATGAGAAAATAAGGAATTGCCTTGAGCGATATAGCCTATTTTTTGGCGTAAAAAAGCGTTGTTTGAAAGGGTCTCATTAAAGATTTTAACGCTCCCAAGATCAGGTTTTAAAAGCCCTAAAATCAAGCCTAAAAGCGTGCTTTTGCCGCTCCCGCTCTCCCCTAAAACGCATAAAAAATCCCCTTTTTCAATGCTTAAATTGAAATCCTTAAAAACAGCGCGATTGTGGTAGTTAAAAGACACATTCTCTATTTTGACGATTTCTTTCATGCTTTATAACCCTAATCTTTCTAAAAAATCTTTAGCTACGATTTTAGGGCTTTTTTTCAACACTTCCACCTGATAGTTTAAATCCTGCATCGTCTCATCGTTAATTTTTGAATCCAATTTTTCTAAGATTTCTAGTGCTTCAGGATACTTTTTTATAGTTTCTTTTCTTATAACAATACCGGCCTGATAATTAGGGAAAAACCCTTTATCATCCTTAAGCACCTTTAAATCCAGCTCTTTGATTTGAGCGTCTGTGGTGAAGACATCTAAAGCGTTGATTTTATGGGATTCAAAACTTTTATAACGCAAATTAATATCCATTTCATGCAAACTTCTAAAATGAAAGCGATAAGCTTTCACTAAGCCCTTAAAAGCGTCCTCTCTTTCAAAAAAGTCAAACTCCGCTCCAAAATCAAAATTGGGGCTATGAAAGGCTAAATCGCTGAAAGTTTCAATCGCGTATTTTTGAGCGTCTTCTTTAGAAATCGCTAAAGAATAGGTGTTATTAAAGCCCAAAAGCCCCACCCACAAAAGATTAAATTCCTTCTTATAACGCTTTTTAATCGTTTTAAAATCCACTTTTTGTGTCAAAGGGTTTTTGAGCGTGTTCACCCAAGCGGTGCCGGTATATTCCACATACAAATCAAAATCGCCCCTAATTAATGCTGGATGGATATTCATCGTCCCCCCACCAATGCCAAACGCCCGCTTGATAGGGATATGGTGTTTTTCTAACAAAAGGCTTAAAATCTCGCCCAAAATATACTGCTCACTGCTAGGTTTTGTCGCTACGACTAAGGGCTTTTCTTCTATGGCGTTTCTAGGAATGAGCCATAAAGCGCTCGCTAGCAATAAAAAAAGAAACACCGCTAAATTAAGATAAACTCTTCTTTTTTGTTTTTGGGTGGCGTTTTGAGAAAATAGGCGTTGCAAGGCGTTTTCATGCTGAAAGACGCTCACAAATTTATCCGCTAAAACACTAAAAAGAGCTATGATCAAACTGCCCGCCACTAAAAGCGTGGTGTTTTGCGTGTTTAGCCCTCTAAAAATCGCCTGCCCTAAGCCCCCAGCCCCAATGAGCGCTCCAATCCCAGCCATCGCCACTAACATCACCACCGCAATCCTTAAACCCACTAAAATTTGGGGGATAGCGAGCAAGAATCGCACTTTAAAAAACAACTCTTTGGGGTTACACCCTAGCCCAATAGCGGCCTTAATCACCTCTTCTCGCACCTCTTTTAAAGCGTTATAAGTGCTATGGACAATGGGTAATAAGCCGTATAAGACCAACACTAAAAGCGCGTTTTTTAACCCCACCCCAATCACAGGAATGAATAACGCGAATAACGCCAGCGATGGGATGGTGTAGAGGAAATTCACCACAGGGAGCAAGAACGCCTTGGCCTTTGAGTTATAAAACACAAAAACCCCAATCAAAACCCCAAACACCAGCACGAGAAAACCAGAAAGCACAACGATGATAAAATGCTGTGCGAGTAAGTCTATAAAATAAATAAAGCGATCATGAAATTCTTTTACCAAATATTTTACCATGCTTATTTTTAACACCATAGCAACTAAATGCTGCGTAGCCACATCTATAGAATGGAGCAACCATTCATACAATTCTTTGATCAATTGTTTAAAAACGCCCATGCCTAGCATTATAACCAAACTTATTTGAATAAAGGGGTTTTAAAATGTTAAAGGCATTCTTTAATGTTGGTTGCAGGTTAAAACTGAAAGGTGCGTTTGCCTAAATTCGTGCTCACTTCTATCCATAGGGGTTGGTTTTCGCATAAAAAATCGCAAAAATTTTTGTGAAAAATTTGCAAAAATATAATCCTACCTATTTTTCCTACATTTTAAATATTTATATGTTAGAATGGTGTAATTTTGATAAAAGGCTCATAGTATGACCGCTAAAATCAAACCAAACATACAATCATTGCTAAATAATTTTTATGTAGATAATTGTGTGAATTTTATGCAACACAAATTACAAAATGAAAGCATTGATATGATTCTCACTTCGCCACCTTATGATAATTTGAGAAATTATCAAGGCTATACTTTTGCGTTTGAGAACATTGCTAATGAGATTTTTAGGGTTATCAAAAGAGGTGGTGTTGTTGTTTGGATTGTGGGTGATAAAATAAAAAACGGTAACAAAAGCCTTACTAGTTTTAGACAAGCATTGTATTTTCAGCAAATAGGATTTAATATGCACGATGTGATGATTTATGCAAAGAAAAATACGCCCTTTATGCGCTCAAATGCTTACACAAATGCGTATGAATATATGTTTGTCTTATCCAAAGGAAAGCCAAAAACTTTCAATCCATTAAAAGAACCCACTGCAAGAAATGGAATGGAAATGCTTGTCACTAATAAAGGTGCAGATGCAAAAAACAATAAGATCCTAAAAGAACTCAAAAAAGAAAAAACAAAAAACAAAAAACAACATTTGGCATTATGCAGTCGGACTAGGCGGTAGCACAAATGACAAAATCGCCTTTAATCACCCAGCTATATTTCCAGAGCAGTTAGCACTTGATCATATTTTATCTTGGAGCAATGAGAGAGATATAGTCTTTGATCCTATGTGTGGCTCGGGTACGACTTGCAAAATGGCGTTTTTGCACAATAGAAATTTCATAGGCGTAGATATAAGCAAAGAATACATACAAATAGCCCAAAAAAGATTACAACAATATCAACAAGGCTTATTCGTATGCTAAAAAATGATGATTTTGTAATCGCAAAAAATCAATTAGGTAATATTGTACCAAATTCTGTGGGTGTCATTAGAACTATCAATGGAAAAACTGCAATAGTGCTATTTATCGGACTTAATGAGTTAAAAAGGGTTGATTTTAGTGAGCTAGAAGTGATAGATATTTAGGACAGGTAAGGGCTATGATAAAAAGATATGTAATATTTGCCATATTTTAAAAAACATAGATGGCTTTGAAGTCAACCAAACAGATGCCAAAGGTAGAAAAACTACTCGTCCAAGTTGCAGAGAATGCCGAAAAAATATTGATGGTGTGAAATTATCTTCCACAGAGAAAAAGAAAATGGATGAAATCGCACCACCTAAAGGAAGTGTTTTTATCTGTCCTATTTGTGAAAAGCGAAGTATAGTTGGCGTTACAGCAAATCTAGTACGCGATCACAATCACGACACAGGTTGGGGCAGAGAGTGGATTTGCGATAGTTGTAACACAGGACTTGGCAGATTTAAAGATAATCCAAAATTTTTAGAGAAAGTCATAGAATATTTGAAAAAATATGAGAAGTAATAGCTTTCATACACCCAATCACAGGAATGAATAACGCGAATAACGCCAGCGATGGGATGGTGTAGAGGAAATTCACCACAGGGAGCAAGAACGCCTTGGCCTTTGAGTTATAAAACACAAAAACCCCAATCAAAACCCCAAACACCAGCACGAGAAAACCAGAAAGCACAACGATGATAAAATGCTGCGCGAGTAAGTCTATAAAATAAATAAAGCGATCATGAAATTCTTTTACCAAATATTTTACCATGCTTATTTTTAATACTCCTTAGCAGAAATCCCAAATATCTTTAGTGTTTGGGATGAATGCTACCTAATTCATGGTATCATATCCCCATACATTCGTATCTAGCGCAGGAAGTGTGCAAAGTTACGCCTTTATAAGATATGATGTGTGAGACCTGTAGGGAATGCGTTGGAGTTCAAACTCTGTAAAATCCCTACTATAGGGACACAGAGTGAGAACCAAACTCTCCCTATGGGCAACATCAGCCTAGGAAGCCCAATCGTCTTTAGCGGTTGGGCACTTCACCTTAAAATATCCCGACAGACACTAACGAAAAGCTTTGTTCTTTAAAGTCTGCATGGATATTTCCTACCCCAAAAAAACTTAACCCTTTGCTTAAAATTAAATTTGATTGTGCTAGTGGGTCGGGCTATAGTGCGGAATTAATTAAGTGTTATAAAGAGAGCATAAACTAGAAAAAACAAGTAGCTATAACAAAGATCAAGTTCAAAAAATCATAGAGCTTTTAGAGCAAATCAATCGCTCTCTTAACCAAAGAAAAATCAGAAAAACCATAGGAATTATCACACCTTATAATGCCCAAAAAAGACGCTTGCGATTAGAAGTGGAAAAATGCGGCTTCAAGAATTTTGATGAGCTCAAAATAGACACTGTGGATGCCTTTCAAGGTGAAGAGGCAGATATTATTATTTATTCCACCGTGAAAACTTGTGGTAATCTTTCTTTCTTGCTAGATTCTAAACGCTTGAATGTAGCTATTTCTAGGGCAAAAGAAAATCTCATTTTTGTGGGTAAAAAGTCTTTCTTTGAGAATTTACGAAGCGATGAGAAGAATATCTTTAGCGCTATTTTGCAAGTCTGTAGATAGGTAATCTTTTCCAAAGATAATCATTAGGCATTCTTCGCTTCAAAACGCTTTCATAAATCTCTCTAAAGCGCTTTATAATCAACACAATACCCTTATAGTGTGAGAGATAGCCCTTTTTGGGAATTGAGTTATTTGACCCTAAATTTTTATTAGCGTTACAATTTGAGCCATTCTTTAGCCTGTTTTTCTAGCCAGATCACATCGCCGCTCGCATAAAATTCTACTTTAGGGAATGCGCATGCGTTTTTCTTAAGGGCGTATTTTTGCTGCAAATATTCCACAATAGCGTCGCCCGAATGGATGAGTAGGGGGGGTGTTGAAAGGGCAAAATGCTCCATAAAATAGCCCTCAATTTTTTGAGCGATCAAGGGAAAATGCGTGCAACCTAAAATAACCACTTCAGGTAAAATCTCTAATGGAGTGAAATAATAACGCATGCAAGTCTCTAACAATTCGCCCTCTAAAATACTTTCTTCAATCAAAGGCACAAAAAGAGAAGTGGCTAAATGCGAAATGTTCAAATAGCCTTGTTGTTTTAGGGCGTTGTCATAAGCGTTAGATTGAATCGTTGCTTTTGTCCCTAGCACTAAAATAGGGGCGTTTTTATCTTTTACTTGTTGCTTGATCGCTAAAATGCTTGGCTCAATCACGCCCACAATAGGGATTTTGGAATATTTTTGCATCTCTTCTAAAGCTAGAGCGCTCGCTGTGTTGCATGCCACAATCAATAATTTAATCTGGTGCGGTTTGAAAAAATCCAAAGCCTCTAAGCCAAATTGCTTGATCGTGGTGGGGTCTTTAGTGCCATAAGGCACTCTAGCGCTATCGCCATAATAGATGATTTCATCAAATAGTTGCACTTTTAAAAGGCTTTTTAAAACGCTAAACCCTCCCACACCGCTATCAAAAACGCCTATTTTCATGACACTATTTTTAATTTAATGGGATTAATTAGGGATTTTATTTTTCATTCATTAAATTTAAAAATTCTTCATTGTCCTTAGTTTGTTGCATTTTAGAATACACAAAGCTTAAGGCTTCTATGTCATCCATTTGTTGCATCACATTCCTTAAAACCCACACTTTCGTCAATCGGTCTTTGCCAAGCAAGATATTGTCTTTTCGTGTGCCGGATTTTAAAATATCAAAGGCCGGATAAATACGCCTGTCTGCAATATTTCTCGCTAAAACGATTTCGCTATTCCCGGTGCCTTTAAATTCTTCAAAAATCACCTCATCCATTCTAGATCCCGTTTCAATCAACGCCGTAGCGATAATCGTTAAGCTCCCGCCTTCTTCAATATTCCTTGCGGCTCCAAAAAAGCGCTTGGGCCTGTGCAAGGCGTTCGCATCCACGCCCCCACTTAAAACCTTACCGCTTGAAGGCGTTACAGCGTTATACGCTCTGGCTAAACGGGTGATTGAATCTAATAAAACCACCACATCTTTGCCCATTTCCACTCGCCTTTTAGCCCTTTCTAAGACTAATTCAGCGATTCTTATGTGGTTGTTTGCGGGCAAATCAAAAGTGGAGCTAAAAACTTGACCTTTAACGCTTCGTTGCATATCCGTAACTTCTTCAGGGCGCTCATCCACTAAAAGGATAATCAGCTCCACTTCAGGGTGGTTAGAGGTGATGCCTTGGGCGAGTTCTTTCATCAGCTCCGTTTTCCCAGTCCTTGGCGGCGCAACGATCAAAGCCCTTTGACCTTTCCCCACAGGGCTGAATAAATCTAGCATTCTACCGGTAACTTTAGTGGGTTCGTATTCTAATTTGATTGGTTCATCCGGGAATAGGGGGGTTAGATTGTCAAACAAAGGGCGGTTTTTAATCTCATCTGAAGGCAAATAATTGATGGCTTCTATTTTTAAAAGGGCGTAGTATTTTTCCTGGTCTTTGGGGGATCGCACTTGACCGGTAACAATATCGCCATTCCTTAAAGCAAAACGCCTGATTTGAGAAGGGCTAACATATGTGTCGTTATGCCCGTCTGAAAAACTCCCATCAAACCCCCTTAAAAAGCCATAGCCATCAGGCATGATTTCTAAAATCCCGGTAAAAAGAATGTATCCGCCTTGCGTAACTTGGGTTTTTAAAATTTCAAACATCAAGTCTTGTCGTTTGAATTCTTGGGGGTTTTCCACTTTGAGCTTGTTAGCGATTTCTAAAAGCTTTTCAGTAGGGTAGGTGCGTAAATCTTCAATGTGATAACCGCTCACTGGCGTGTGTGTTTTGACTTTGTGCGGACTTTTATGCGTAGGCACGTTTTCGTTCATTAAATTTCCTTTTAATTAAAAAGAGGTTTCTAGTTTGTTGCAATTAAGATAAAAATACAAAAAGCTAAGGCATTCTTAAAAAATTAGTGTAACCAAAAGATGCTGATAAGTGGCCCATGCCACAGTGTTGGATTTTGTAACGACTATGCTATCATAATTTTTTTAACAAAGCAAATTTTTGTTCTAATTTTAGAGTGTTTTAATTTATTATGACTTATGCTATAATTTTAAGTTTAAATTTAAAAATAAAGGATACTTGATGAAAAAAGGCATTCACCCCGAATATATCCCATGCAAAGTTACTTGCGTAACTAGCGGGAAAGAAATTGAAGTTTTAAGCACCAAACCTGAAATGCGTATTGATATTTCTAGCTTTTGCCACCCTTTCTATACCGGTAGCGATAAAATCGCTGACACTGCAGGGAGAGTAGAGAAATTCAAGCAACGCTACAACTTGAAGTAACTCTTTTAAAAAGCGTGGCTTTTTGTGCTGTATTTTTTGCCCACTCCTATAGGTAATCTCGCTGACATCACGCTACGCACCTTAGAAGTTTTAGAGCGTTGCGAGGTTTTTTTATGCGAGGATACAAGGGTGAGTAAGAGGTTGTTGCACTTGCTCGCACAAAACCCTGTTATTAGCCATTCTTTCCCCAATATCGTTGCTAAAAAAAGGGAGTTTATCGCCTTCCATTCACACAACGATCAGGAATTTTTAAACCAAATAGAGCTTTCTTTTTTTGACAAAGAAATCGCTGTGATGAGCGATGCGGGCATGCCAAGTTTGAGCGATCCAGGCATGAGTTTAGCCGCTTACGCTTTAAAACACAATATCCAATACGATGTTTTGCCCGGGGCTAACGCGCTCACTACGGCGTTTTGTGCGAGCGGGTTTTTAGAAGGGCGGTTTTTTTATGCTGGCTTTTTACCTCATAAGAGTAAGGAAAGGCGCTTAAAAATCGCTAAAATTTTAAACGCTTTAGCGTATTTGGAAGAAAAAACCCCGGTGGTTTTTTATGAAAGCCCGCACCGATTGTTGGAGACTTTAAAGGATTTAAACGATTTGGCTAAAGGCATGCATTTGTTTGCGGCTAAAGAGCTTACCAAACTCCACCAGCAGTATTATTTGGGAGAAATTTCTCAAATCATGACGCAATTACAAAAGAGCAATATCCAAGGGGAGTGGGTTTTAGTGCTTTTGAATGAGAAAAAAATAGAGCCTTGCATGGGGCTATCGGCGTTATTGGAGTTGGATTTGCCTCCTAAAATTAAGGCTAAAATTGAAGCCGCTATGACGCAAAAAAACGCTAAAGAGCTTTATTTCCAGCGTTTGTTAGAAGAAAAAGATCAATAAAAGGGGTTTAGCATGCAAGCAGTAATTTATGGCAAGCAGGTGGTTATGCACCTTCTAAACTCTCATCAAGAAAAATTGCAAGAAATCTATCTTTCTAAAGAAATAGACAAAAAGCTTTTTTTCGCGCTCAAAAAAGCATGCCCTAATATCATCAAAGTGGATAATAAAAAAGCGCAAAGCTTGGCTAAAGGGGGGAATCATCAAGGGGTTTTAGCTAAGGTGGAACTGCCCTTAGCCGCTTCTTTAAAAGAAATTAAAAAAGCTCAAAAACTTTTGGTGCTTTGTGGCATTACGGATGTGGGGAATATTGGAGGTATTTTTAGGAGCGCGTATTGCTTAGGAATGGATGGCGTTATTTTAGATTTTGCTAAAGAATTGGCTTATGAGGGGATTGTGCGATCCAGCTTGGGGCTTATGTATGATTTGCCTTTTAGCGTTATGCCTAACACATTGGATTTAATCAATGAATTGAAAACGAGCGGGTTTTTATGTTTGGGCGCGAGCATGCAAGGCTCTAGCCAAGCAGAAAATCTGTCCTTAAAAAAATGCGCTCTTTTTTTGGGGAGCGAGCATGAGGGGTTGTCTAAAAAAATCCTTGCTAAAATGGACGCTATATTGAGCGTAAAAATGCGAAGAGATTTTGATTCGCTCAATGTGAGCGTGGCAGCAGGGATCTTAATGGATAAAATCAACTAGGTGGTCAATTGAATGGAACAGAATAAAAAAAGTTTAGAAAATTTAGATATTTCTGATGTTCAAAACATTTCTAAAGATATTTCTGGTGCGGCTTTAGAAGAATTATCGCTTAAAAATTTAGATAAAAATTTGCAGATTTTAAAAGAAGTTGGAGTGGCAGAAATTTGCAAGGCGACTAGAATCGCTTCTAAAAATATCCATTCTATCTTGGAAAAACGCTATGAGTCTTTATCAAGGGTGCATGCTAGGGGCTTTATACAAATTTTAGAACGCGAGTATAAAATTGATTTGAGCGCATGGATGAAAGAATTTGACAAAGTGTGTGTTTTTAAAGAGGGCGTGGGAGAAGAGAAAAATCAAGAAACAAACCCTGAAGAAACAGCAAAAAAACCCCTTAAGGTTGAATTGGATTACAGCATCAATCAGGCTAATACTTCATTATCCAAAAAATCTTCCAAATGGAAACCCTTTGTTATCGTTTTAGGGGTGATTGTCATTATTTTGGCGGTCGTTATCATTCAAAACAGCTCTTCTTTAAAAGAAGAAAGAGAGCAAGAAAACGCTATTAAATCCGGCACTAAAAAGAGTTCTTCCAATAAAGCTAATCCTACAGAAGAAAACAAGCCAGAGCCAACGCCTAAACTAGAAGAAAAACCAAAAGAACAAGACAAGCAAGAAAAAGAAGCGATCAAAGAAAATCCTAATACCATTTATATTATCCCTAAAAAAGATGTTTGGGTAGAAGTGATTGATTTAGATGAGAAAAAAAACTCCTTTCAAAAGGTTTTTAAAAAAAATTATTCTTTAGAAACCAAAAACCACCGCCTGTTGTTGCGTTTTGGGCATGGGCATCTTAGCCTTAAAAACAACCATCAAGAACAAGATTATAACGACAGCAAAACTAGGCGGTTTTTATACGAGCCAAATAAAGGCTTAACGCTCATCAACGAGGCCCAATACAAAGAACTCCAGCAATGAAAAACCTTTTTTTAGCTTTTATTGTTGGGGGAACGCTATTAAGTGCTGATGCTTTAAACGATAAGGTTGAGAATTTAATGGGGGAGCGAGCTTATCATACGAACAAGCTTTTTTTAGAGCGTTTGTTTAAAAATCGTAAGGATTTCTATGTAATGGGGCGTTTGGATTCCTTGAAACTGCTCAACACTCTCAAAGAAAACGGGCTTTTGTCTTTTAATTTTGACAAGCCAAGCATGTTGAAAATCACTTTCAAGGCTTCAAGCAATCCCCTAGCGTTTGCCAAAAGCATCAATAATTCTTTAAGCATGATGGGGTATTCGTATGTTTTGCCCATTAAAATGCAAAGCTCTTTGGGCGAGAATGTTTTTTCATACGAGCTTAAAACGGAATATGTTTTAGACCCTAACATTTTGATAGAGACGATGAAAAGGCATGGTTTTGATTTTGTGGATATTAGACGGGTGTCTTTAAAAGAGTGGGAATACGACTTTGTCTTACAAAAGATCAAGCTTCCTAATGCGAGAGTTTTAGTTTTGAGTAGCGATCCTGTGGAGTTTAAGGAAGCGAGCGGGAAATACTGGCTGAGCGTGAATCAAAACGCGTATTTAAAAATAAGCTCTAATAACCCTTTGTGGCAACCCAAAATCATTTTTTATGATGAAAACTTAAAGATCATTCAAATCATTGCCAAAGAAAACAGACAACAAGAAATCGCTCTTAATTTGCTTGATGGCGTGCGTTTTATCCATGTCACTGACGCAAAAAACCCTATCGTTTTAAAAAATGGGATCAGCGTGGTTTTTGATGCGATGCCTTAAGTAGGGGGTAACCCTTATCCAATTTAATTGGAATATGAGAAAATCCGCTTTCAGGCTTAAAAAAAGAGAGCCTTAATAATAGCGATCCACCCAATATTTACCAAAAGAAATCTTTTGTATCACACAACCCACCAATAGATCAGCTCCCGCTTCTATAAAAAAGACAACCCACCAATGAATAAAACCAAACCATACAAAAAATAAATGCGCTGGTAAAGCGCCAAGCAATAGTGAAATGCCGCTCACAATAGAAATTCCAAAGCGGGTTTTAAAGATCTTACTTTTTTTGCCAAACGCCATGTCTGCTACAAATTCCCCACTAAAAGAAATCAAAAACCACCCAATCAAATGTTCAGGCATTAATAACCAAGCAACTGCGCTACTTCTATTAACCGCTGTAATGACAAGAAGTGAGAAAAAATACACGCTTGCAGATGCAAAATGCCTACCCCTATCCCTTAAAGACCAATTCCTAGAAAAGCGGCTTTTGATTTTTTCATGTGTAACCATGGGATTTCTTTCTTTTTTAAAATACCATTAGACCTAACTTTTGTATTGTAAAATAAGAATGCTTTCATTCAATACTCTGATCATGATGATTGTCTTTTTATATTCAAACAAAAGGATAGAGATAGCAGATTGGTAACATAATGATGTTTTTTATATTGTTACACAAACTATGTAAAATATTCGCTTTTTTCTAAAATGATAGCAAGTAGTGAAAAATTTGGCTTTGTTTTTATTGAGCGTTGGTTATAAAAAATATTGCATTTTTTAAGATCGGATAGTAAAGAGCTTGATTTTATTCAAGCGGTATTTTTTTTAAAGCGTTTTTTAGGATGGATTTTAGTTGTAGGGGGGAATGATTTCAAAACACTCCTTATTTCTTTAAGAGAACGGGTTTAAAATAAAGTTTAAATACACAATTTTAAAAGTTAAAGAACCAATTATCAATACTTCATTAACGCAAAGTTTTTTATATATTTAGTTCATGCTCTCCACAAACGAACCAAGCGACATTAATTTTTGATAGCGATTGTCAAGGAAATGAGGGTCTTGTTGGATAGTCCTTAGAGCGTCTAAAAAATACTCTTTGATCGTGTTGGCGGCTGAAAATTTGTCTCTATGAGCCCCTTTGCTAGGCTCTAAAATAATATCATCAATAAGCCCTGCCTCCTTTAAATCTCTGGGCGTGATTTTCATCGCTTTAATAGCCACTTCAGTCTTGCTAGGGTCATCCCAAAGAATCGCCGCGCAACCTTCTGGGGATATAACGCTAAAAATGGAATATTCCATCATAGCTAATTTGTCAGCCACTGCAATCGCTAGTGCACCACCACTGCCCCCTTCACCGATAATTACAGAAATAGTAGGGACTTTTAAGGAAGCGAACTCTTGGAGGTTTTTAGCGATCGCTTCACTCTGGCCTCTTTCCTCTGCGCCAATCCCCGGATACGCCCCAGCTGTATCTACAAGCATTAAAATAGGCAAATTAAACTTCTCAGCAAATTTCGCCATTTTCAAAGCCTTACGATAGCCACAAGGGTTAGGCATGCCGAAATTTCTTAAGAGCTTGTTTTTAGTCCCTCTGCCTTTTTCTTCTCCGATCACCACAACCGGGACATTATCAATTTTCCCTATAAAGCACACGATCGCTTTATCATCGTTATAGTGCCTATCCCCAAAGACTTCATACTTATCTTTTAAGATGAGATCAATGTAATCCATAGCGTAGGGTCTATCAGGGTGTCTTGCTAACTGGAGTTTTTGAAAATCAGTGAGATTGGAGTAAATGCTTTTAACTTCCTTATCCAATCTTTTTTCTAAGATTTCTTTAGCGTCCTCATCGCCTCTAATAAGGGCTAATTCAATTTCATTTTGAATCTCTTTAATATGATTTTCAAAATCTAAATAAATAGCCATTCAAAATCCTAACTTTGTAAAACTAGGCTTTTTTGAAAATCACAACACCATTAGTGCCACCAAAACCAAATGAGTTACTCATCACTGCATCCACTTGCTTTTCTCTGGCCGCATTAGGGATATAATCTAGATCGCATTCTGGGTCAGGCGTTTCTTGATTGATGGTAGGAGGTAAGATCCCTTGATTCATGGCCATGATAGAAATAACGGCTTCTAACGCGCCCGCAGCGCCCAAGCAATGCCCAATCTGCCCTTTAGTGGAGCTGACGGGAGGGACTTTTTCTTTAGAGCCAAACACATTTTTTAGAGCGATGCTTTCATACCAATCGTTATAATGCGTGCTTGTCCCATGAGCGTTCACATAGCCTACTTCCACTTTTGCCATTTCTAAAGCCATTTTCATGGCTCTAAAAGCCCCTTCGCCCTCAGGGGCCGGGGCTGTGATATGGTTAGCATCGCCACTCTCGCCATATCCAGCAAATTCTGCATAAATTTTTGCTCCTCTTTTTTTCGCGCTCTCGTATTCTTCAAGCACCAAAGCCCCAGCGCCTTCTCCCATCACAAAACCATTGCGATCCTTATCAAAAGGTCTTGAAGCTTTTTTAGGCTCATCATTCCTTGTAGAAAGGGCTTTAATGCTCGCAAACCCTCCAATCCCTACAGGACAAATGGTGGATTCCGCTCCCACGACTAGCATTCTGTCAGCCCCATTAAGCAGAATGGTTTTAACCGCTTCAATAATGGCATGAGTGCCTGCTGCACAAGCCGTTACGCTAGAGAGGTTAGGCCCTTTAATGCCAAACTCAATGGAAGTGAAACCACCAATCATATTCACTAACGCAGAAGTGATAAAAAAGGGATTGACTTTTCTAGGGCCTTTTTCAAAACAAAAAATGGAATTCGCTTCAATATTGCCTAACCCGCCAATCCCAGAGCCAGAGCTTACGCCCATGCGATTTGCCAATTCTTCAGGGCATCTATTGTGAGCGTCTAAAATCCCACTATCTTTCATCGCCTCTCTTGTGGCTTTCAAGGCTAATTGAATGAAACGACCCGCCTTTTTAACATCTTTGGGATTCATCACCTCTGTAGGGTCAAAGTCAGTGATTTCTCCAGCAATACGCACAGGAAACGCGCTCGCATCAAAACTTTCTATGTGTTTGATACCGCATTCCCCTTTAGCGATCGCTAAAAAAGAATCTTCTTTATTTAAACCTAGCGAATTGATCATTCCCATTCCAGTTACTACAATCCGACGCACCAATAGCTCCTCATTTCAAAAACTTTCATTCAATAAAACTAGATTTTAGCTAAAGCCAAATTTTTGACTAAAACCTGGAGACAAACGCTCCAAGT
This sequence comes from Helicobacter pylori, assembly GCF_021062735.1. GTDB lineage: Bacteria > Campylobacterota > Campylobacteria > Campylobacterales > Helicobacteraceae > Helicobacter > Helicobacter pylori_DN. The sequence goes on from NZ_JAHXLB010000002.1 coordinate 70,840, forward strand.
TAAAAAGATTAAGCTAGTTTATTATTCTCAATATACTTCACCACATCGCCCACATTGACGATTTTTTCCGCTTGCTCATCAGGAATCTCAATGCCAAACTTTTCTTCTAACGCCATGATCAATTCCACGACATCTAAAGAGTCCGCACCCAAATCCTTCACAAATTCCGCCTCTGGCGTAACTTGTGCCGTATCCACATTCAACTGCTCAGCAATAACTGCCTGAATATCTTCAAATAAAGCCATAATTAAAACTCCCTTGTTTTGTAAAAATTAAATCAACCATTCATTGGAGCGTTTATTTGTGCTCCAAAACATCTAAAATCCTATACAACAAATAAATTACAATGAGAAACAATATTAAGTAAATAATCCCCATTTGATAATAACCTCTTTGTTTTAGAATAACCTCATAATGTTAGCATGATTTTCGCCACTTACAAACTTTTATCGCTAAAAGAATCCTTTGTTTAGGACTACATATAAAGCCCGCCATTGACTTTGAGAGTCTCCCCAGTGATATAACTAGAGTGATCGCTCAAAAGAAACGCTACTGCCTCTGCCACTTCCTTAGCAGACCCTAGCCTACTTAAAGGAATGTTTTTAACATAATCCGCTTTGAGTTCGTCTTTCAAATTGGCGTTCATGTCGGTTTCTATAAAGCCTGGCGTTACAGAGTTGAAACGAATATTCCTTAAAGCTCCCTCATAAGCAAAGGACTTGCTCATCGCAATCATCCCCCCCTTACTCGCTGAGTAGTTTGTCTGCCCCATATTGCCTCTTTCACCAATGATAGAAGCGACATTAACCACGCTCCCAAAACGACTCTTACTCATCACCTTTAAAGCCTCTCGGCAACCTATAAAAGCTGAAGTAAGGTTATTGTCTATGACATGGTGAAAATCTTCTGTTTTCATTTTGATCGCTAATTTATCGCGCACCACACCGGCGTTATTCACCAAGTAAGACAAACTTCCATCGCTTTGGACAATGGTTTGTATCGCTTCAACAAAATCGCTTTCAGAAGTCGCGTCAAATTTAATGACAGCCGCTTTATAGCCTTTTTCTTCAAGCTCATTTTTCAAAGCGTCAGCCACTTCAGCATTACTGCGGTAATTGATCCAAACTTTCAGCCCCATAGAAGCGAGAGTTTTGGCGATTTCGGCCCCAATGCCTTTAGAAGCCCCAGTAATGAGAACATTTTTCCCTGTGAATTGCATGATTATCCTTAATTTTTAAATTTTTCTCAAAGCTTATTATAGTCTTGACTCATAACGCCTTAACATGTAAAGACGCTTTAAGACTTTCTTTTTAGCGCTGATTTTTTGTTTTTTGCGTTTTTCAGTCTTAGACTCAAAGAACCTTCTAGCACGGCATTCTGTTACCACCAGATTGCGATCGGTTTGCTTTTTGAATCTCCTGTAAGCTTCATCAAACGCATCGCCTTCTCTAACCTTAATCCCTGGCATACTGCTATCACCTCTTTTCCATAGCTTAAAATCATTGCTTAACAATGGCTACAAATGAAATAGCATTATATAAGACGAATTAACTGGTTGTCAAGAATTTTCACTTTTTTCTAGCAATTTTGTTAATAAGGTTATAAGGATCAAAGGCGACCGTCATATACACTTGGTAAGATTCTGACCAAGGCAAGCTCTTATCAAAGCCCCCACGCATCGCATTAAGCACGAAGTTGATGCGGACCGATGCGAAGTCGTTTTTCCAATTGTAATAAAAATCAAAACGGTTATACATGTTGGCTTGAAAGAATGGCACGCCACGATAAATAGGCGTGGGGCAATACGAAGGTGTGCAATACATTTCAACATACTGGTATTGGTTATAAAAAGGCATCTCTGGGGTCTTGGCGAAGAAAAATAAATTGTGTATTCCAAAGCCTTTGTATTGAATCTCCACATCCAATTGCCCGCCCACGCTGTTCATAAAAGGCACATTTTTGTGGATTTGCCTTAATCGGCTTGATTCAGAAACCATGCCAAAACTGGCGTTGAGCTTTTCCATAAAGGGGGCGATGTCTAAAAGGCTTGTCCCTATGTAAGCGTTAAAATAGAGGCGATCCATAAGATAAATATTATTGTTGTCAATCGCTTTTTTTTCATTAAACTGCATGCCATCAGCCCCATTCAAAAGGTATTTGTCTTCATTATGGAACAAGACAAAATACCCTCCAATACCCAATAAATCCTTAAAGAAATTATAAGCGACAGAGCCGTTCATTTGAAACCTGTCCATCGCGTTCCCATAAGGGTTTCTCCCGAATTTACAAGTGTTGTAACAATTGCCTCCAAACCAATCTAGCATGAATTCCGCATGCCCATAATAGGGTTTTGAAGGCGAATAATGGTTTTGAAATTGCAATAAAAACCCTCTAGCGTTTGGATCTATAAACCAATAATAAGGGGCAAAAATATTCAAACCATACCTCCCTAAGAGGTTTTTTCTAGGGAAAATCCCTCCATAAAAAGTAAAACGCTTCCCTCTAGCCTTATAATACATAGTAGGCCCCCAACGGTAGGGAAAATTAGTGCTGTAGTTATGGAAATTTTGAAAAAAATACGCCCCTACAGTCAAGCTTTGCTCCACACCTCTTGTATAAAATTGGATCCCAAAATTTGGAGTCAAACGGGTTTTAAGATTGGTGTTAGTATTGACCCAATAAGGCGTTGAGCCTTCATGGTCCATGATAAACATATTGAAACCCAGATTGTATTTAAAAATATTCCAATCAAAAGCGTAAGAATTAACCGCTAACAAACAGACCAAAAAAGAATGTTTTAAAAAGGTGTTTATTGCCATTTGTTATCCCTATGTCATCATTATTTTTGATAAAAAAGCTTATCTTGTAACAAATGGGTATTCTAGCACATCTAAAAATATTTTTCTTTAGATTTAATATAAAATGGCGTTTATTTCATGTTAGAATAGCCGTCATGATATTACTACACACTAACTAAAAAAGGAAATTTTAATGGAATTAGGAAATAAAAATATAAAACCCGGTCGCAAGCGTGTCGCTGTAGATGAGTTGAAACGCAATTTTTCAGTTACTTTTTATCTCTCTAAAGACGAGCATGATGTCTTAAGACGATTAGCTGATGAAGAAGTAGAAAGCGTCAATTCCTTTGTCAAACGCCACATTTTAAAAACAATCATTTACAAAAAAGGCACTAACCAAGATTCTTCTATCAATTATGATTCTTCTAGTAGGCTTTAAGCCTACTTTAAGGTATCAGCTCTTAAGAGCAACACCCGCTAGAGCATTTAGTCTTAATCCCTACTGATGAGCGATCCATCAAGCAAAACCCTTTCCCCTCTAAATAGCGTTTCGCATCAAACCCTGCCACAAACAAGCCTCCAGCAAATAACGCCAAGTCTTTAACCACTAGCCTTCCAGCTCCAGAAAGCCATGGGAAATGCTGATTGACAAACACTTCTGGCGTTGTGAATAAAAAGGATAGAGTCGTGATCGTCATTCCAGCGACAAGCAAGCCCCCAATCACGCCCATTAAAGGCATCCAAAGCCCTAAAAGCACCAAAATGCCTAGGATCATGATCGTAATCCCTAAACCTTCAGCCACTAAATAAGTGCGGTTTTCTTTATGCCATTCTTTGTTTTCAGCGATTTTAGGGTCATCTTGCATTTCTTCTTGCATGGATTGGGATTCAGACATTTTGTGTTGTTTGTATGCAGGTTTTTCAAATTGATACATGAAAGAAAAGAAAGGGGAGTTAGCCACAAAAGGAGCGATCCCTTCGGCTTCATACGGCACAAACTTAAGCCCTCCAATCCAAATAAAAATGATGAAAATAGCTATATGCATCAAATAGCCGCCTAAATTTTGAAGTTTTGTAATCACTTCAAGCAATGATTTTAACGCTTGCATGGTTTTATTCCTTTAGGATATTTTTTATATTGCTAAAAACAGCTCGCAAATGATAGCGCATTATGTTTAATTGCAACAAAATCATTACCATTACAAGAAATAACGATCAAAAACACCCATGCCCAAAACACTCATGCCAATATAACGCACCGCACCTTTATAAAAAATTCCATCATTTTTTAAAGAAAGCTCTAAAGATTCGTTACTTTTAGGGATGAGAGTGGCTTTTTTAGGCATGTTATAAAAAATGTGCGAAGCGATAAAAACCGCCGCCATGCCCGTCCCGCAAGCCAGTGTGAAATCTTCAACCCCTCTTTCATAAGTTTGTAAAAAAATCGTCTCTTTATTCTCTATAAAAGCGATGTTAATATTAGCGTTAAACTCATGCCTTAAAGCCCTTAATTCCAGCGTGTTAAGGGAATTTAACCTCTCTTTATTTTTTACAAATCCCACTAAATGCGGCACTCCTGTATCTATGAGGTAGAAAGTAGGGATATGTTCTAAAACGCTGTCGCTTGAAAAAAATTTTTCGCATCTTAAGGCGGGTATGGTGTCTAGGATTTTGTAGTTACCAAGATTGCTCTCTATAATATTGGGTTCTTCTATGCAAATAGAAATCTCTCTTTTTCCGGCTAAAAAAACATGCTCTTTAGGGGCTATACCATGCTGGTAGGCAAATAACCCCACGCAACGGCTCGCATTCCCGCACATGCCAGCTTTAGAGCCGTCTGAATTGTAAAAATCCCATTCGTAGTCATAATCTTTACTCGGTAAGACGACCACAAGCCCATCAGCCCCAAAACCCTCATGCCTATGGCACACCTGCTTGGCTAAATTTGAAAAATCTTTTTTTTTGAAACTTTGCGTGATTAAAAAATCATTCCCGCTCCCTGAATATTTGTAAAACACCATCTATGATAAGCCTTTTTGATTTTAATTATAAGTTAAAAGAGGTTTTTTATCCTTAAAAGAGCGTTTTTTAGCTAACATTTGATAATTTTTGGTTCAGTTTGATGGGGATAATTTTATGAAAGCTCAGTATTTCTTTTGGATTCTTTTTTTGATTGGTTTTTATTGGATGATCTATCTGTATCAAGATTTTTTAATGGATGCGCTGATTGCTGGGCTTTTGTGCGTGGGGTTTTTTCAAGTGAAAGTTTTTTTAGATAAGCGCTTTTTCAATGTTGTTAGTTCGTTTTTATGCGTTTTGTTTTTAGCGAGCGTTTTGATCGTGCCGTTGTATTTTATTGTTTATAAAAGTTCTAATATCATTTTTGAAATCAATTTTGAAAAATTTTCAGCTCTAATCAAATGGCTTAAAGGGACAATCACTGAAAATTTATCGCATTTTCCTACCATTCATGATGGAGCGAGCAAGTTTTTAGAAAATTTTAGCGCCGCTTCAATCACGGGCTATTTGTTGAAAATAAGCAGCTATGTGGGGAGATACAGCTTGAAACTCATTACAGACGCCTTGTTTATCTTGGGGCTGTTGTTTTTCTTTTTTTACTATGGGGAGAGATTTTATCGTTATTTTTTAGGGGTCTTGCCTCTTGGAATCCATCAAAGCAAAAAGATTTTTGAAGAAGTGGCTGGGATTTTACGCATCGTGCTTTTAACTTCCCTCATCACGGTTATTTTAGAGGGCGTGGCGTTTGGGTTGATGATCGTATGGTTTGGGCATGACGGCTGGTCTTTAGGGATTTTATACGGCCTGGCGTCTTTGGTGCCGGCTGTTGGAGGGGCTTTGATTTGGATCCCTATAGCGATTTATGAGCTTTATCATGGGAATGTGAATGAGGCTATTTTTATCGCTTTGTATTCCATTTTATTGATTAGCGTGTTGATTGATAGCGTGATCAAGCCAATTTTAATCGTCTTCATCAAAAAAAGAATTTTTAAAACCACCCTTAAAATCAATGAAATGTTGATTTTCTTTTCTATGATTGCTGGGATTTCACAATTTGGTTTTTGGGGGATCATTGTGGGGCCTACTATCACGGCGTTTTTTATTGCGTTACTGCGATTGTATGAAAATTACTTTATCCAAAACGATCAAAAAGCATGCAAATGATATAAGCCCTATGGCTCACAACGAAATTTTTAAAAATGATATATAAGAGTGAGTTATAGAAATAACCATTCTTATGAAGAATTTTCAAACACCTCATTCAATGCGAACGCAAATTTAAACCCATATCTTAATAGATACAAATTTTATTTTTTATAGCGGATCAAAGGGTAGGAGCAGTTTTTGCATAAGAGTTCTAACGCTTCGCCCTTTAAAAAATGGGTTTTGATAGCCATAGCTTTTTGGCTGTTTAAAATATCTTTTAGGGGCATATGGTTTAAATCGCCAAGGTTGATATTAGCTTGCGTGTCCATGCAGCACGGCACGACAACGCCATTAGATAAAATAGCGACTTGTTTAATAAGCCCATAACAATAGGGGATTTTTGATTTCTGGTTTAAAGGATTTGGGGCGTTCAAACTCGGCCATTTAAAGGTTTTTTGGATATTCAAAAAACTTTTTTTAAACAAATGGGCGCGGCCTTGCGTTTTTAAACCCTCTAAAGAAACGCATTCAAAGCTTTCTAAAAAAGGCTTGATCAAATTCTGGTGTTTGTCAAGGGTGCTGTCTTGAATGCGTAAATTCAAAAACACTTCGCTATTTTTTTCAAATTTATAGCGGCAAAATTCTAAAATTTTTTGGATATAGCGGTGCTGGTTGAGTTTGTTATGATGGTCTAGCCCTGCGTCTAAAGAAATAGAAATTTGATAGATTACATCTTGTAGGAGTGTTTCAAAATCGTGCAAATACACCCCGCTAGTAACCAAATCCACTTTCAAAGAAAAGCGTCTAGCGGCGCTTAAATAGTGGTTTAAATTTTTGAGTTTGCAAGGATCGCCTAAAACATGCAAGGTGATCATTTGGGTTAAGGGGGCCACTTCTTTACAAACTTTTTCAAATAATTCTAGAGACATCACGCCTCTGATATTTTTGGGGTTAGAGCAAAAACTGCATTGCAACCCGCAAATATCGCTTAATTCTATATAGATTTTTTTAAAAAGTTTCTTGTTGGGTGTCAATTCTTATGAGAAATTAGTAATAAGACAGACTAGACATTGAAGCGAAAATGCAACACATCGCCATCTTGAACGATATAATCCTTACCTTCAATGCGTAACGCTCCCTTTTCTTTCGCTCCGGCTTCGCCCTTATAAGCGATAAAATCATCATAGCTGATGGTTTCAGCTCTGATAAAGCCTTTTTCAAAATCCTTATGGATCACCCCAGCAGCCACAGGTGCACTAGAGCCTTTTTTAATCGTCCATGATCGCACTTCCTTGACTCCAGCGGTAAAATAATTGATCAAGCCTAATTCCTTAAAACTCAAACGAATGGTTTTTTCTAGACCGCTTTCTTCTACGCCCAAACTTTGTAAAAATTCTTTGACTTCATCTCCACTCATAGAAACCATTTCTTCTTCCAATTTAGCGCACAAGGCGACAAACTCGCTATTTTGGGCTTTCGCATGGTTTTTGACTTTTTTGGCATGCTCATTGAGAGCGTTTAAATCTTCTTCGCCCACATTAGCGGCATAGATCATTTTTTTATGAGATAAAAAACGCAATTCCTTGTCCAATTCTAAAAAAGCCTCGCTTGTATTCAAGGGAAAAGTTTTCGCCGGCTTTAATTCTTCTAAATGCGTTTTTAAACTCAAAGCGCATTCTAAAAGATTTTTAGCGTCTTTTGAGCTTTTTAAGGCTTTTTGCAAGCGATCGATCCTTTTGTCTAAAGTGGCAATATCCGCTAAAATCAGCTCCAATTCAATAATCTCTATATCATTCAAAGGGTCAATTTTATCGTTCACATGCGTGATATTGTCATCTTCAAAACAGCGCACCACTTGCAAGATCACTTCGCATTCCTTGATATTGGCTAAAAATTGATTGCCTAAACCCTCCCCCTTGCTCGCTCCCTTAATCAATCCGGCAATATCCACAAATTCCACCACAGAATGCAAAATGCGTTCAGGCTTTACGATTTGAGCCAACGCATCAAGCCGCCTATCAGGCACATTCACGATGGCTTTATTGGGTTCAATGGTGCAAAAAGGGTAGTTCGCACTTTGAGCGTTTTGGGTTTTAGTGAGCGCGTTAAAGGTGCTGGATTTGCCCACATTAGGCAAACCCACAATGCCTACAGACAAGCCCATTTCAAGCCTTTTTCAAAAGCTCTTCCACAAAAGCTGTGCATGCTCTCACGCCGGCCCCACTCGCTCCAAAGCTATTCACATCCCATTCTTTTTCCACATAAGCAGGGCCTGCAATGTCAATGTGTAGCCATTTGTCTTTAAATTCATCTCTAATAAATTCATTTAAAAACAAGCCCGCTGTGATCGCACCGCCATAGCGTGAAGAAGAAATATTGCACACATCAGCGATTTTAGATTCAATCAATTTCTTTAAATGGCGGTTAAAGGGGAGTTTGGCTAATAATTCGCCGGATTCTAACCCTGAAGTTTCAAAGAGGTTTTTTAACTCTTCATTATGTCCCATGATCGCTGAAGTGAATTCGCCTAAGCCCACAACGCATGCCCCAGTAAGAGTCGCAAAATCCACGATCACATCAGGGTTCAAGTCTTGAGCGTAGCTCAAACAATCCGCTAAAACCAAACGCCCCTCAGCGTCGGTATTACGGACCTCTATGCTCTTGCCTTCTTTGGAGATTAAAATATCATCTGGTTTATAAGCGGCTGGGCCTATCATGTTTTCTGTGGCCCCAATAATGCCATGCACTTCAGCTTCCACGCCTAGTTTGGCTAACGCGTTTAAAAGCCCAATCACCGCAGAGCCACCGCCTTTATCCGCTTTCATGGTAACCATGTAATCGGCTGGTTTCAAGCTCAAACCTCCGCAATCATAAGTCAAGCCCTTACCCACTAAAGCGATTTTTTTCTTCGCTTTTTTGGGCTTATAGACTAAATGGATCAAGCGAGGAGGATTGATAGCAAGAGAGGCTTTATTGACCGCTAAAAAGGCGTTCATTTTCTTTTCTTCTAAAAATTTTTCATCATGGACATGGATTTCTAAATGGTTTTCTTTAGCCACTTTTTGCGCCACTTCAGCCATATAAACCGGGGTGGCAATCATAGGGGGGGTATTGACTAGATCCCTAACGATATTCAAGCTTTCTGTCATGATTTCAGCGTATTTTAAAGCCTCTTTAGCGCTCTTTTCTAAAGAATTCGCGCAAGTTTTTTCGCAAGGTTTGTGCAATTCTAAAGCGACAACCGCTTCTTCTAAAACGCTTTCTTTTTTGTTGGATTTAAAAGTGTCGTATTCATACAAGCCTAATTTCAAGCCCAAAAACAACGCTTTTAAGTTTTCTAAAAGCGCGTTATCTTTAGAATGCACTCCGCAAGTATAGACCCCCACTTTAACGCTTTTAAAAGCGAGTTTTTTAAGGGCGCGAACGGCTAAACATGCACTCTCTCTTAATAAATGCACATCGTCTTCTTTAACGCCCGCATACAAGATTTTATTTTCTTGGTCTAAAAATACGCCTTCGCCTTCGTATTTAAAGGTTTCTAGCAATTCTTTATTTTTGACCCAAGCGTGGCTAAAATCCTTATTGATAATAAAAACTAAACCGCATTCAGCTTTTGCGTTTTCAAAAGTGGTTTTTTCTAATTTGATTGTTAACATAAAGTCTCCTTTTTTAATTTCATATCTTTCAAGAATTGTATTGCACTCTAGCGGTTTTTCTTACTATAGTATTGGAAATACCATAGCACTAACGCCAAGAAAGATACTAATAGTAATATTAGCGCATAAGGGTGTTTTTTAAGCCACTCTAACGCATGCAATAACTCTTCTCCCAAATACCACGCTAGAATAATGGTAATGCTCGCCCACACCATCGCGCTAATGAGATTGATGATAGCGAATTTTAAAGCGCTATAGCGCGTGAGGCCTATGCTAATGGGAATGATGGTGCGCATGCCATACATGTAGCGTTGGATAAAAATGATAAACCAGCCGTGTTTTTGCAACAATAAATGGGCTAGGGCTAGTTTTCGGCGTTGTTTTTCTAGCTTTTTTTGGATGTAAGCTTTATTGGTGCGGCCGATGTAAAAATAGATCTGATCCCCCACAAAACCCCCAATCCCTGCGACTAAAATCGCTAACCCTAAATGCATATGACCGGTATAGCTGGCAATCCCTGCTAAAATCAACCCAATTTCGCCTTCTAAAATGCTCCACCCAAATAAAATGAGATATCCCCAAGTCGCTGCATGCTGATTCCATAAGTCAATGATGTATTCTTCCAAAATTCACCCTTATTCTAGCACTCTAACAAACAAAAGGTTTTCACGCGCTCTTCTAAAAGTTGGATACCCGGTAATTCTTTTAACCCTATCAAAAAGCATGCTTCTATGCATTCGGCTTGTAGGGCTTTGATAAGCTCAAGGCTCGCTAAAGCTGTGCCACCAGTGGCTAATAAGTCATCAATTAACACCACCCTTACCCCCTTAATTCCCCTAAAAGCGTCAGAGTGGATTTCTATGCTATCGCTCCCGTATTCTAAACTATAGCTTTGAGACAGGGTGTGTGCAGGGAGCTTGCCCTTTTTTCTCACAGGCACAAAACCCACCCCAAGCGCATAAGCGAGAGCAGAGCCTAAAATAAACCCCCTAGCTTCAATGCCCACGATAAAGTCTATATTGAGAGCGAGATAGCGTTTTTTGAGCGCGTCAATGAGTTTGTTAAAGAGTTTAGGGTAGTTGAGTAGCGTGGTAATATCTTTGAATAAAATCCCTTTTTTAGGGTAGTCTTTCACTTCTCTGATGCTTTGTAAAAGTTCTTCTTTGAGCGTTTCATTCATTTTGATTTCCTTTAATATAACGGATTGGTTGTAGAATTTTGGTTTATTATAGCGTTTTTAAAGGAGAGCTTCTATTTTTTGCTCCAATTCTTTAATGCGATTTTTATATTTATCCGATTCGCCTTTGTATTCAGAGTTTCGTTGTTTAAGGGCTTTTAATTCTGTTTTTAACGAGCTCATTTCTTGGGTAAGAATATCAATATTACCCAAAGCTCTTTGGAGTTGCAATTGGTGTTTTTGGATCAAAATTTCAGCTTCTTGTAAGGTGAGTTTCATGGACGCGTTGGTGCGTTCTTGCCGTTTAGCCACGGTTTTAAAAAAGAAAGTGCGCACACCCATATAAAGGATAAAAACAATAGCGATAGTGATGATAAACCATTGGGTAAACATTCTATTAAAATATCCTTTTAGCGAAACGATGCAATTATACTACATTAGGTTTATGATTTCAGCGATTCATCTAGCTTTTGGATGCGCAACACATGGCGGCCCTGTTCAAATTCTGTAGAGAAAAACGCTTCTAAAATGCTTTCTGTTACGCCAATACCGCTAATCTTTTCGCCCAAGCACAAGACATTAGCGTTATTGTGCAAGCGAGTCATTTTGGCCATGTAAGCATCAAGGCACAAAGCGGCTCTAATACCCTTAAAACGATTAGCGCCCATGCTCATGCCTATCCCTGTAGCGCACACCAAAACACCATAACTTTGCGGGTTTTCTAGGACCTTTTGGCACACTAATTTAGCGTAATCGGGGTAATCCACTCTCATAGTGGGTAAAAAAGCTTGGATCTTAAAATGTTTGTCTTCTAAAAAATGTTGGACAAACTCTGCAAGATGCAACCCTGCATGATCGCTCCCTATAAAAACTTGAGAAGGCTTTAAGGGCTTATTCATAAACTCTCCTTGATAAAAGATTAAGAAAGGAGTAAGGAAAATAAAAATCTTGTGGGCGCATGGATAAAAAACTCCGATAAAGGGGGGATAAACAAAAAGATAAACACTACCAAAAAGCCGTAGCGTTCCATTTTAGAAAACCATTCCAATAGAAACGAACTTTTAAAATGCAACGCTAAAAAGCCTAACGCTTTGGAGCCGTCTAAAGGCGGGATAGGGAGGCTGTTGAAAACGCCCAAGACAAGATTATAGAGAATGCCTTGAATGAGAAAGGTTACTAAAGCGAGCTGATAAAGATTCAATTCATTGATATTTAAAGCGTTGATCCCTAGTTGTTGGAAGCTCAAATGCGTGATGGAAGCGAGCAGAACGGCCAAGGTGAAATTATAAGCCACCCCGGCTAAACTCACCACTACGCATGCCAAAGAGCCTTTTTGAGAGACAATATAGCGCATATCCACCGGCACGGGTTTGGCCCACCCAAACAAAAAGGGGGCTTGAAAAATGAGTAATAAAGCCGGTAAAAGCACCGAACCCATCATGTCTAAATGCCTGATAGGGTTTAAACTCAAACGCCTAGCGTCTTTGGCGCTCCTATCCCCAAATAAAAACGCGCTCAAGCCATGCATGATCTCATGCCCTATGATAGCGATCAAAAGGGCTAAAATCTTCATTAAGGTGGTAATAAAACTTTCTAAAGAGGAATCAAAAAATTGCACAAAAAACCTTAATGCGTTGCGTTTTCTTTTTTAATGATTTTTTCTAAGCCTTCAACGCTTTTAAACATGCGTTCCCAACGCACCAGATAGCGTTTTTTAGGGTTATTTTCTGCATCCATTTCCAGGCTATTTTTTAAACTCAAACTGAAATAAACAAACCAAGGCGAACCCACGATGTTTTTATAAGCCACACTCCCCCAAAAGCGCGAGTCGCTAGAATTGTCTCTGTTATCGCCGATCATGAAAAATTCATCGTCATTGATTTTCTTATAAAACACCTTTTCGCCCTCCATTTGAATGAGTTGCATGCTGATATTAGCTTCTGCACCTTGAGTGGCTAACTGCTCCATTAAATGGAAGGTTTCATTGTCTTTTTGGTAATTAATACCCGGATGCTTATTTTTATAAGGGTTTAAAACAAAAATTTTACCCATAAATTCTTTAGTCATAGCATCTGGGTAATGTTTAGCGATGTAAGTTTTGTCCGTGTCGCTCTCAAAAGGGTGCAAATAAAACCCCTCATTAGTGAATAACACCTCATCGCCCCCAATGGCAAAATTCCTTTTGACATAGTAAGATTTTTTTTCATGGGGAGGGATAAACACCACCACTTCGCCGCGCTTAGGGCGATCCCCCTCTATCAAATGCCCGTTATTTTTAAAATCAGGCATAACAGGAAGCTCAATCCATGGGATTTTGGGAATGGGGATGCCGTAAGAAAACTTTTTGACAAAGAGCATATCGCCCTCATAGAGCGTGCCAACCATAGAGCGAGAGGGAATGATGAAGGCTTGCGCGATAAAAAAGATAACCAACAGCACAATAACAATCGTCCCTACCCAACTGGAGCAAAAAGCATAAACAGAGCGTAAAAATTTCATTAAAATCCCTTCCTTTGTTGTTTTTCAAAAGCGATTAGAGTGTTTTCTAAAAGCGAGACGATCGTCATAGGCCCTACGCCTTTAGGCACAGGAGTGATAAAACCGGCGACTTTTTGCGCGTTGGTAAAATCCACATCGCCCACGATACGCCCATCATTCAAATGATTGATCCCAATATCCACCACTACAGCCCCTTTTTTTAACATGCTCGCTTTAATCAAATCAGGCTTACCCACGCCCACGCAGACAATATCAGCGTTTTGGGTGTAAAAACTAATGTCTTTAGTCAAAATATGGCACACGCTCACGCTAGCCCCGGCGTTTAGCATGAGCATGCTTAAAGGTTTGCCAATGATATTGCTTGCTCCAATAATCGCCACATCCTTGCCCTTGATTTCAATATGATAATGCTTTAAAAGACGCATCACGCCCATAGGGGTAGCTGGCAGAAACGATTCTTTTTGAGTGCAGAGCTTGCCGATATTAAGGGGGTGGAAACCATCCACATCTTTACTGGGGTCAATGGCTTCTAAAACCATTTTAGTGTCAATGTGTCTGGGCAAAGGGAGCTGGACTAAAACGCCTGAAATGCTTTGATCGGTATTATAATCTTTAATCAAGGACAACAATTCGGCTTCAGTGATATTTTCTTGGAGAGTTTTTAAGTCAAAATCCATGCCCACCCTTTGGCATGCTTTGATCTTCATATTGACATAAGTGATACTGGCGGGATCTTTCCCCACTAAAATCACGGCTAGTTTGGGGCGTTTATGCGTTTGCGCGGTTATTATTTGGATTTTATTTTTCAAATCTTTTTCTATATGATAAGCTAGCGCTTGCCCGTCTAATAAAACAACGCCCCTATTTGGCATGCTTATTTGTCCTTTATCCATTAAAATCCTATTATTGTAGCAAAAATCATGCGTTTAATGGAATAAAAACCCAGTTTGTCAATCTTTAAGATTAACCCCATGATAGAGCAAGTAATAACTAAGGGCTTTCAAAGATTCTAATTGCTGATAAAACTTAGAAGCTTCTATTTTGTCGTTTTGTTTATCCTCTGGCTCTTTAGGGTTTTCATTCAAATACCTTAACCCCAAACTCGGGTTATAAAAATAATCTTTGGTAGCGATCGCTTCATAACCTAGCGCGTAATTGGGGTGGCTTGGAGGGTTTGTTGTATTGTTAGAAAATAAAGGCTTCCCGAAACTCACGAATTGAAAACCTTTAGGAGCGACTAATTCAATAATCGTAGGGGCGATGTCTAAATGCGATCCGACCTGACTGATTTTTTTAGGCTTTAAAGTAGGGGCATATAAAATAAGCGGCACGGATTTAATGGTATATAAATCGTTTTTAGCGTATTCATAGCTCCTGTCAAAGTGATCTCCTGTGATGATAAAAAGCGAGTTAGGGAATTTTTGGCTGGCTTTTTTGATGAAATTGACTATTACTTTGTCATACCAGTAAATATGCCCTAAAGAATTAGCGTCCGGTAGATTTTCTGATTTGGGGGTTTTTTCCACAAATTGTTGGATTTTTTCTAAAGGCACGCCAAAGGCTTTGAGATTCACGTTTTTGATCGCGTGGTTGCTTAAAGTCATGACCATGCTGAAAGTTTTTTCATTGGGGTTGGTGTTTTCTAAAATATAGTCAAATAAAATATTATCATGCACTCCCCAGTTGCTTTCTATGGGCTTAGGGTAGGGCTTATTTTTAACAAATTCTAAGAGGTGATTGTTAAAATAAAGGGCGTGAAAACCTTGTTTTTTGGTGAAACTAGTGAGTTTGTTCCAAATCCCGCTACCCCCATAATAAAAGTTGTTTTTATAACCTAAAGTTTTTGTGATATTGCCAATCGCCATAGGAAAGCTAGGGAGGATCACCCCTGAATTGACTAAGTTATTATCATTGATGTAGGGTAAGCCTGTGATCTGGACATCCAGGCTTTTAACGGTCCGTGGGGCACTTTCAATAAAAGCAGAAAGCATGTGGGCATGTTCTTTTTTAACCAAGTCTTGTAAAGCGCTCGTTAGCCCTATGGAATCAAATTTTTTATCAAAATGCCATGAACTCAGGGACTCTGAAACGATATAGAAAACATGTTGAATGGTTTGAAGAGAATCGTTGTGGCTTGTTTGAGAAAGCAACTCATAGAGGTTGTTTGAAGGGTTTTCTTTAAGATGGAAATAATTTTTCGCCACTTCTAAAGGCGTTTCTTTAGCAAAATCGCTGAATTTAAGGTTATGGCTTTGTCTGTAATTGCGCGCCAAAAGATAAAGGTTGCGAAACGCCCCGGGGGTGATTTTCATTAAAAAAGGATCTTTGGCTGGCTCTATGCTGAGGTCTAAAGACGCGCCAACAAAGCTCAATTGCGCGTTAATGTAAAACATTTGCGTGAGTGAAAAAAGCGCAAATAAAATGAAAGTTTTAAGGGGTTTGGTGGTTTGATAAACATTGGGTTTAAAAAGGGCGTTTTGGAGTTTGAAATAGATGAAAGAGATTAAAACGCTAAGGATCACAAAGAGTGAAAAACTAGAAAAAATAGGGTATTCCCCACTCATTTTTAAAATCGTGAGCGTGTCTTCATGCAAAAATTCCAATAAATTTTCATCAAACACATTCCCATAAATGCCATAATAAACAATGTTTGCAATATTTAAAAACAGGATAATAGCGATAGAAAAATACGCCGTGATATTAAGCATTTTAATTTGGTGTTTAGGGGCAAATAACCCCAATAACCCGATGATGATAAAAAGAATCGCTAGGCTTGAAACCACACGATTATCGTATCTTGCTCCATTGAATAGGGTTTTGATGATTTCATCAAAAATAGGGTTTTTTAAAGCATGCTTATAATAGCCAGTATAAAGGATAAAGCCGATACGATTAAACACAAACAACAAGCTCATAAAAAAGGTGAAGTAAAAACCTTTTAAAAAGAGCGAAAAAAGGGCATAAGATAGGGATTTCATGAGCGTTAATACAACCTTTTTTTAACAAGATATAAAGTCTTAAAAAAGACAAAAAGAAGCAAGGGGAAATCCAATAAAGAATCTAAGATTTGAAAATTAGAACGCATCAAAAGCGAACTGGATAACGCTACTAAAGCGATCACACCTAATAAGGGGCTACTCAAAAACAAACTGCCGCAAAAAAGCGCGCTAAAAATAAGAGAAGCCATGAAATGATGATAGATTGAAAAAGGCAAGAACCCTAAAATATCTGTCAAAAGCAACAGATTGAAAAACAGCATGACGCTATAAGATTGCAAGGTTTCTAAAGGGGGCTTTTGGAGGAGGCGGCAAGAAAAGAGCGCATAAGCAAGGATCAAAAGACAGCTAAAGGGGCTTAAGGGGGCTGTAAAACTGCTTAAAAATGCATTGAGCGATAGAGAGCCTTTCAAAGCGATATTGCTTAAAATCACGCTTACAAAAGAGAGCGAAAACCTCAAACTTAACGCCTTATTTTTGAAAAAAAAGAAAATTAAAAAAAGCCACATAAAACTCAGCGTGTAAGAAGAAGATATAAGCATCGTTAATCACTTGAGAAGGGATTTTAAATAAGCCATATTAAAACGGATGTGTTTGATATGAGAGCGGTTGTAAGTATAGACAATATCTATAAAATGAGGATTAAGACTATAGCTTGGGTAACTCACTTCATCCGCTTTATCTAAAATCTTTAAGGTTTTAAAAGAGTTTGAGTTTTCTAATTTAGAAAGCCAGAGTTCTTTACGGCGCAAAGATAAATCGCTAGAGTTGTGGATCAAATACAATTCTTTGTTTAAATTGATCAAATTCAAAGCGTCATTCAAGTTTTTCAAATTCGTAAGCATGGGTTTTTGCCAAGCGGTGGGGGTTTTACAGGTTTCTAGCATGAGATTATCTTTAAAAGAATAGTTTCTAAACGCCATGATGGCGCAATCTTTAAAGGGGGTTAGGCTTGGCTGGAGCTGGTGGTTTAGGGTATTAGGCCTTAAAAGCTCTCGTGGGTTATTGTGTTTGTCAAATTTCAACAACAAGGGGTATTGGGTGGCTAATTCGTGATAGAGTGGTAGCATAAACCCGCCATCAGTGGTGCTTAAAGGCTTATTTTTTATCAAATGGCTTAAGTTTAAAAAAGGGCTTAAGGAGAGTTTTCGCGCAAACTTAAAACGAATCGGCTCTAAAGCGCTTTCAAGTTGATAGATTTTAGAAGTGGCCCACCCGCCCATGCTCACCCCTACGACAAACAACAAAATCTTATCGTCATGCAAAAAAAGCAAGGGGTTACCTAGTTTTTTGATATATTCATGCGAATAAAAAGAAAGCTCTTCTTTGGTTAAAATAGTGAAGGCTTCGCTCCAGCGATTAGTCTTGCTATCAAAAAGATTCGCGCTGATTTTCACATCCCTTGCCCCTTCTTTAGTGCCGCTAAAATAAGCGCTCAAGAGGTTATCGTTAGGCAAGCTGATTAAAGCGCTCGCATGCACGCTTAAAGCGTCATTTGGTTTAGGGATAGTGAATTGAGTGAAATAGGGGGGGTTTTCAGTTGAAAGGGTTTGATTATGCGTGAAAGCATAGGGGGGGGTTTGGCGCTTCATTATAATTAAAAATGAAACGATAAAAAGCCCCACAAAAAAGGCGGCATGCTTTAGGCGATTTCTTGAAGGTTCCAAGATAGCGTTTCGCCCCCTCTTAAGATAGCAATTTTTTCATTCAAGCAAAGCGTGTGTGTAGGGATCATAAAGGGTTTTTTAGACAAACGCGCTTTTTTACTGGGTAGATTGTCTAGCGTGTAGATTTTTTTAGCGTTATCGCTGATAAAGACTTGCAAGTTTTCTAAAGCGTTGTGTTTTTCAAAAAGTTCACACAACGCAGGCAACAAAATAGGGGCAGAAAAGATGCCCGCCGGGATGTTAGCGCTATGCTTTTTAGAGACAAAATGCGGGGCGCTATCAGAGCCAAAAGAGATTTTAGGGTGGGCTTTTAAAGCAAGGGATAAAAGCCTTTCTTGGTCTTTTTTGGTTTTGATTAAGGGTTTGCAAAAACAATGCGGGTTCAAACTCCCCCCTAATAAATCATCTAAAGTCATGCTGATATGGTGTAAAGTTAAAGTCGCATAGAGATTGTCATGCTTTTCAATTAAAGCGATACTGCGCCAGTCGCTCAAATGCTCTATAATGATTTTGAGTTTAGGGAATGAAAGGGCGAAAGTCTCTAAAACGCTATGGCATAAAAATTCTTTATCCAAACAAAACCCAGCCTGTTCTGCATGGACGCATAAAATAAAGCCTAATTTTTGGGCGTTTTCTAAAATTTCTAAAGTTTTTTCACCCAACAAATCCGAAGTGCCGTTTTGCGCGTTTGTGGTCATGCCTTTGGGGTAGAGCTTTAAAAACCTGATGCCTTTTTCTTTGGCGCGTTGCAGTTCTTCTAAAGTCAAGTCGTCATTAAAATACAAACTCATTAAAGGCTTGAAGTTTGAAGAATGGTTTAAAATTTCTTCTTCGTATTCAAGGGTGGTTGGAGTGTCAATCAAGGGCTTACTGAGATTAGGCATGATCACCGCCGCGCTAAAAGGCTCGCTAGAGTATCTTAATATCGCTTTTAAAAGCGCGTTTTCTCGCACATGCAAGTGGGCGTCTATGGGGTCAAAAAGCGTGATTTCCATTTTTTAATTGCCTCCTAAGTAATAGCGCACTCTGATGCGAATGAGGGTTTTAGTTTTGGGGCGTGGGTAATCCTTATAAGCGATCTGAATGGTCTTTAAGGTGTTGTCATCAAGCATTTTGTATTCAGAGCCAATGATGATTTTAAGATCGCTAATATCGCCATTAGGGTGCAAGTAAAATTCTACCGCATTCGTCCCGTCTTGCCCTAAATAAGCCGCTACTTGAGGGTATTCTAAATATTTTTGCGTGATGCGCCCAATATCTCTTAAATTATTCCTGATGAAATCTTTTTCGGCTGTGCCTAAATCCCCAAATTCTTCGCCATACAATTCATCAATATCCCTTCTGGTTTGGTTGTCCAAGCCTTTATTATTTTCTTGTCTGGGTGGTGCAACTTCTTTAGGCAAGAAAGAAAGCTGGTTAGGGTCAAATTCTTTTTTGACAGGTTTTTTCTCTTCCACTTTTTTATGCTCTACTTTTTGTTCTACTTTCTCCTCTACGATTTTTTTCTCTTCTTTTTTCTCCTCTACCACTTTTTTCTCTTCCACTTTTTCTACTTTTTTAAGAGCCTTGTGTTTGTGATTGGGCTTTTTGGGTTCAGGTTTGGGTTTTGGCTTAGGTTTAGGCTCAGGTTTAGGCTTTTCTATAGGTTTTGGCGGGGTTGGCGGAATGGGTGGGGTTGGTGGTGTGGGGGGTTTTTGGGGGCCAGCCAGCGTGGGTTTAGGAGCACCCTGGGTGTTTTTACTGGGATCTTGCGAATGGCCTCTTTTTAAAACCAATAAATTTTCAGGATTTAATTTAACAAGCTTGGGTTTTGAAGGAAAAAAATCTTCTCTGTGTTCAAATAAAAAATAAATCAACCAATGCAACAATACAGACAGAATGAGAGAAAAGAAAAAATTCCTGTTAGAATGATCCACAGGGTCAAAATTTTTCCCTAACTTAGCAGGTTGTAGTTTAGAATTTTCCGGCATATAAATTTCCTAATTTTGAATTCTTTATATTATTTTCAGCTTCTTTAATCAGTTCTTCTTTAGATGTTTTTGGGCTTATTTTGTCTAAAAGCAGGCCGTATTTATCGCTTAGTAAGACCAAGTAACGCTCTTTATTGGTTTCTATTGAAATGATTTTATGGTTCGCACCAACACGACCCAAAACGCTAATTTCTAACTTAAAATCTTTTGCAGAAAAAGACCCTTGTGTGGGAACAATTTTTTTTTTGATTATATACAATATTAAGAGTAAGGCAGCAATAACTGCTAGCGCCTTATAAGCATGGCTTAAATCCAGTGGGGGTTTTAACTCTAGAGTGTTTAAGGGGCTTTTAGCTCGCTCTTTTCCATCTTGGCTTGCGAGATTGGCATGCTGAGATTGTTCTTTCAGGCTAGGCGGTGGGGCTAAATGAAAACCTTTAGGTAAAAAAAGAAAGCGGAGTTGCTTTTTGTCCTTGCTGTTTGAGGCTTGGATTTCTAATTCCGCTTTAGCTTTTTTAGACAAGAGGTAGATGTCATTTTGGTAGGAAAACATTTCTAAGGCATTTAAAGAGGCTTCTTTAAAATCCATCATTTTTTTAGAATCCAGTTTAGCGTTTTTTAAAACGATCACTTTTTGCCCTTCAACCTCCATGATTTTAGGCGTTTTGTTAAAAGGCGTTTCAAAAGTGAGCGTGGTTTGCACGGCCTTTATAGGTGGGGTTGTTAGAGCGTTTGAATCAGGTTGGACTTCTTTTAATGCATTTTGCCAATGCACCAATTTAATGGGGGCGTCATCAGTGGGCGTTTTAGCGTTCAAAGAGGTGGTTTCTTCAGCCAGTAACATCAAAGTAGCACTCAGTAACAAGAACAACAATCTCATGAATTTTTAGCGAGATAATACACAATGGCGTTAGAATCTAGGATTTCATTCAAACGAATGGCTAAATTCCTTTCAAAAACCATCACCTCACCCTTACCGATAACCCGCCCGTTCACAAAAGTATCCACGCTTTCTCCGGCGGGTTTTTGCAAATCAATCACAGAGCCTTTTTCAAAACGCAAAATTTGCAACAAAGGGATTTGCGTAGAGCCAAGTTCTGCGCTAAAAACAATCTCCATGTCTAAAAGATTTTTATAATCGCAGATGAGTTCTTCTAAATAAGTGGAAAGCTCTAGTTCTCTTTCCTTGCTAGCTTTTTCTTTCTCTTTTTCGGCTATTTTCAATTTATTAGCTTCTGTTTCTGACATAAAACTCTACTCTTTCAAGAATGATTTGACTTTGATTATAAAATCTTAATTTTACTATAAATTTTATAATAAATAAAGCCACTACGCTTTAAAGCTAGCCTTAGAAACGCAAAATTCTTTTAAAAAACACGCACCGCATAAGGGGTTTTTAGCCTTGCAGGTGTAGCGGCCAAACAAGATTAAGGCATGGTGGAGTTTGGATAGGTTGTCTTTAAACAGATCGCTGAGTTCTTCTTCGGTCTTAATGGGCGTTTTAGCGTTGCTTAAGCCTAAGCGGTGTGTTGCGCGGAACACATGGGTATCTACCGCTATATAGTTTGCATCAAAGCACACTGAAAGCACCACATTAGCGGTTTTTTGCCCCACGCCATCTAGACTCATCAATTCTTTTTGCGTAGAGGGGATAACGCCCTTAAAATCCCTAACCACTTTTTGAGCCATACTGATTAAATGCTTGCTTTTGTTGTTGAAATACGAAACGGATTTAATGATCTCTTTAACCTCTTCTAAAGAAGCGAGAGCTAAATCGTTCACGCTTGGGTATTTTTCAAATAACTTGGGCGTTATTTGATTCACTCTAGCGTCCGTGCATTGAGCGCTTAAAATGGTAGCCACCAGCAATTCATAGGGGTTTTTATGGTGCAATTCGGTGGTTTGGTTGGGGTAATGTTTTAAGAGCAATTCTTTGATTTGTTGGGCTTTAGCGTGTTTTAAACCCATTTTCACACGCTTTCTTTGATGACAAGGTATTGCGCTTCATGGGATCTTAAAGCCACTTGAATGCGGTTGATTTTAACCGAAAGCGTGGCCTTTTTCATGGAATAATGCAAAAGAGTGCATTGAACCCCTTCATGGATACCAAAAGAGAGAAAGCGTTTTTTAAGGGTTTCATCGCAGTTAGCGATTTCTACGATTTCATAAACTTTGTCTTTAATGGCTTCATTGAGCGTCATTTTACTTCCTTTTTGAATCAATGTTTTTTTTGACTTCATCTACGATGATGTCAATAGGTGTGAAAATACGGCGCAAGATTTTAAAAGGTGCTTGGATAATATCTGATGCTAAAGTGACTTGAGTTTTAGGTTTATCTAGCGTGCCTTTGACATTCACATTAGTGGTGATTTTACCTCCTTTTCCTAAAACGAGATAGCCCACAATAGGGATTTTATTTAAGACGTTACTCAAAGCCTTGATAGTGGAAACTTCTAAATTCAAATCTAATTTGTTTTTGTCTAATTCAATGATCCCATTGCCAGCAATATCAAGCGTTTTGCCGATAAGATCAATTTTTTCTAACCCTAAATATTCTTTAGTGATCCCAAAAACAACAGATCCCTTTTTGATTTGATAGCCATTAGCCCCTAAATGAGGGTTCCTAAAGACAATGAGAGAGGGAATGGTGTTGATGAGATTGATCATGTTTTGCATGAGAGCGAAATTCTTTAAGCTTGTGTTTTGGAATTTCAATTCGCCATTGAAAACCTGATCTTCAAGAGCTCCAATAAGCGTGAATAAGCCCCCTTCTACGAAATCTTTTTGGAGAATGGTGTTGATATAATCCCCGCTAAAATTATGAGCCTTAAGATACAAAGCCCCATGCACTAAATCCGCCATGATCATGGCGTTTTTATAATTGCCATCAATTTTCACTCTGTCATCTTGAGCGACAATATCAAGATTTTCTAAAGGAAAAGGCATTTTTTTATAGATTAACACGACATCTTTAGCATGGATGCGTGTAGAGATAGGGATAATTTTGTGGGCTTTTTCATAGCGTTGTTTGGCGCTAATGAAAATATCTTCATCTTGGATTTCTTTAGAGCTAGGCTTTTCTTTTCGTTCTTTGGAGAATAATCCCGCAATCGCTGGCATCTTACTATCTAAAAAATCATCAATACTCAAATCAATGTTATTAAGGGTAATATCCTTTTGATCCCCCTTAACTTTTATAGATATGCTTTTGCTTGGAGTATAGACAGAAATTTCATCTTTATTAATAGAGCCAAATAAAGAGAGGGAATTAAACTGCTTGCCGTTGCTATGATAGATGGGTAAAGTGATTTTCAAATCATTAGCAAAAAAATCAATATTGATAAAATCGCTCGTAGAAACTTCTAAAGAGCCATCTTCTAAGGCGAAATATTTCATAATAGGGGAATAGGGCTTGATTTTTTTCAAATCTTTGATTCTAAAAACATAGGCGTTATCTTTAAATTCGCCCTCTAATAAAAGTTGTGGCACGCTCCATTGCATGTGGTTGGGGTTAGAAAAATCAAAATTCAAAGAAAGGTTTTTAAGAGTGTCTCCTGTAGCGTAGAAAACATCTTTAGTGAATTTGTCTTCACTTTGGGCTTTAATGGTGTCTATGATTTTTCTTCTAAACACCTCTGAGTTTTCACCCTCTTGAATAATAGAATGCAAGCTTTTTAAATCTAAAGAAAATTTAGTAGGTTGTGGGTTATCTGGGTCGTTATTCAAGCCATAAGAACGCATGTTGATATTATTGTTAGTGTTGAATCGTATTTTATGGACTAAAGAATCTAAAGAAAGGGTTTTTTTATTCAAATCTAAAGCGATTTTAGCGTCTAAATCCAGCATGTTTTCATAGCGGGTGTGGGTAGTTTCTATGTAAATGTATTGGTATTCTTGGGCAATATCTAAGCTTATATTAGCGTTTTGCGTATAAAGGGGGATATTATAGAGCGAGAGAGTGCCTTCTTGCAAATTAACGCTGCCTTGAACGCTAAATAAGGGGGCGGTGTTTTTCAAGAATTGTAAGGTGAGTTTCAAATCCGCACTAGATGGCATGCTGATTTTATCCAAAGGTAAAACGACTTTATAAGCGCTCAATAAATCCTTAATGCTATCGCCATAATAATTAGGGGTCGTTTTTAAAAAAATCTCCAACTTGGGGGCTTCTAACAAATTGGAAAAAGTGGCGTAAGAGCCGGTTAATTCCATGGTTTCATAAGTGATTTTTTGGGGCTGTATGAGGAGCTGTTTGTTTTTGAAAACTAATTCGGTTTTATCCATTTTAATGGGCGATAAGCCATCATTAAAAACGACTGAAGGTTTAATCAAAGTGGCTTTGGCTACAGAATTTTCCAAAAGCGATGGGATAAACTCGCTGGGAGTGAAATTAGCTTTGATTAAAGCGTTATCAATCTTAAAGCTAGCAAATTGGATCTTGTCAAAAATCCATGTTTTTAAATTTTTTTGCGATTGGCGTTGGAAAAGAGGCTTTAAAAACGCTAGGCTTTTCATTACAGAAGTGTTAATTTTTAATTCTATGGTTTTTAAATCGGTTAGCCCTTGCAAATAAATTGCAGCGCTGGGTTCAATTAAAGGCTTGACAATCAAATTGAACGCCATTTTCCTAGCTTTAGGTGAATAGTGGGCGTTGCCATCTACTTGGACTTTAATGTCTTTAAAAAGCAAATTGATGATTTTAAGCTTGATGTTTTTATCGTCTTCTAGGGAAAATTCCCCTTTGACTCCCGGGAATTCTAACTCATATTTATTCCCATCAAAAAAGATATTGGCTTTGTTTTTATCGTCTAAAATAATTTCTTTGACTTTAAGTTTTTCAAAATAAGACACCGCCCAAATGCCATAACGGATATTTTTAATCAGATCAGAAACTTCTAAACGCTTTTTAGTGGGTTTTTGATGGAATAAAGAAGAGAGATCAATGCGTTCAATTTCTAAAGAAAGCTTGTTGTTAAGTTTTAAGTATAATTCAGAAATGCCAAGCTTTCCAATTTTTAAATTTTGTATGTGAATGCCGTTTGAAAGGGTTTTGTGAATGACAACTAAAAGAGTGAATACTGCCACAAATAAGATAATGACATTAAATACTTTCTTGGATACATGTTTTCTTTTATTCATCAGTATTCTTTTTTATTTAAGTATACCAATTTATCCTAACAAAGTGGTGGTTGTCCCGCAAGGTTCGCTCAAAAAAGTGTTTTTTTCTTTAAAAGATCAGGGCGTGGATATGAACGCTTTAGATTTGCTTTTTTTACGCTTAATGGGCATGCCTAAAAAAGGCTACATTGACATGGGCGATGGGGCTTTAAGGAAGGGGGATTTTTTAGTCCGTTTGATCAAAGCAAAAGCGGCACAAAAAAGCGCGACTTTAATCCCTGGAGAAACCCGCTATTTTTTCACGCAAATTTTGAGCGAGACTTACCAACTAGAAACAAGCGATCTCAATCAGGCTTATGAAAGCATCGCTCCACGATTGAATGGCGCTGTGATAGAAGATGGGGTGATATGGCCAGACACTTATCATTTACCCTTAGGAGAGGACGCTTTTAAAATCATGCAAACTTTAATCAGTCAATCCATGAAAAAACACGAAGCTTTAAGCAAACAATGGCTTGGATACTACCATAAAGAAGAGTGGTTTGAAAAAATCATTCTCGCTTCCATTGTGCAAAAAGAAGCCGCTAGTACTGAAGAAATGCCCTTGATTGCGAGCGTGATTTTTAACCGCTTGAAAAAAGGCATGCCTTTGCAAATGGATGGGGCTTTGAATTATCAGGAATTTTCACACGCTAAAGTGACCAAAGAGCGCATTAAAACCGATAACACCCCCTACAATACCTATAAATTTAAGGGCTTGCCTAAAAATCCTGTAGGGAGCGTGAGCCTAGAAGCGATTAGAGCCGTGGTTTTCCCTAAAAAAACGGATTTCTTGTATTTTGTGAAAATGCCGGATAAAAAACATGCTTTCAGCGCGACTTATAAGGAGCATTTAAAAAACATTAATCTTTCTAATAATCATTTTTAAAATTAAGGTTAATGGGGCGTTTTTTCTTTTAAATTGAGTAAAAAGTGTTTAGTATTTTCTCATTTTAATTTTAAGTTCTTACTATTAAAGCATTTTAGATTTTATTAAAAAAGGCTTGCTACAATTCTAGGCAAATTTTGATTGCTAGGGCTTTAAAACAGCTTTTAGCACAAAGGAGAATGAATGGCTAAAATGAGCGCTCCAGATGGGGTTGCCGTTTGGGTGAATGAAGACAGGTGTAAGGGTTGTGATATTTGCGTATCGGTATGCCCTGCTGGGGTTCTTGGCATGGGGATTGAAAAAGAAAGGGTGCTTGGAAAAGTGGCCAAAGTAGCCTATCCAGAGAGTTGTATCGGTTGCGTGCAATGCGAGTTGCACTGCCCGGATTTTGCGATTTATGTGGCTGACAGGAAGGATTTCAAATTCGCTAAAGTTTCTAAAGAAGCCCAAGAAAGAAGCGAAAAGGTTAAGGCCAATAAATACATGCTCTTAGAAGAGACTATTTTAGAAGGGAGAGGCAAGTAATGCGTGAGATTATTTCTGATGGGAATGAATTAGTCGCTAAAGCGGCGATTGAAGTGGGGTGTCGGTTTTTTGGGGGCTATCCTATCACGCCAAGCTCGGATATTATGCATGCGATGAGCGTGGCTTTACCCAAATGCGGCGGCCATTTTATCCAAATGGAAGATGAAATCAGCGGGATTAGCGTGTCTTTAGGAGCGAGCATGAGCGGGACGAAGTCTATGACAGCGAGCTCTGGGCCTGGTATTTCATTAAAAGTGGAGCAAATCGGTTATTCTTTCATGGCGGAAATCCCTTTAGTGATCGCTGATGTGATGCGCTCAGGCCCATCAACCGGAATGCCCACTCGTGTGGCTCAAGGCGATGTGAATTTCTTAAAACACCCCATACATGGGGATTTTAAAGCCGTCGCGCTCGCTCCTGCTAGTTTGGAAGAGGCTTACACAGAAACCGTTCGCGCGTTTAACTTGGCTGAAATGCTCATGACTCCTGTATTCTTGCTCATGGATGAAACCGTGGGGCATATGTATGGCAAGGTGCAAATCCCAGATTTAGAAGAAGTGCAAAAGATAACTATTAATCGTAAGGAATTTCTGGGCGATAAAAAAGACTACAAACCTTATGGGGTCGCACAAGATGAGCCGGCTGTCTTAAACCCTTTCTTTAAAGGCTATCGCTACCATGTTTCAGGCTTGCACCATGGGCCTATTGGCTTTCCTACTGAAGACGCTAAAATCGGGGGGGATTTGATTGACAGATTATTTAATAAGATTGAATCCAAGCAAGACATTATCAACGAAAATGAGGAAATGGATTTAGAGGGCGCTGAGATCGTTGTTATCGCTTACGGTTCGGTTTCTCTAGCGGTTAAAGAATCCTTGAAAGATTACCATAAAGAAAGCAAGCAAAAAGTCGGCTTTTTCAGGCCTAAAACCTTATGGCCAAGCCCGGCTAAACGCTTGAAAGAAATAGGGGATAAATACGAAAAAATCCTTGTGATTGAATTGAATAAAGGGCAGTATTTAGAAGAGATTGAAAGGGCTATGCAAAGAAAGGTGCATTTCTTGGGGCAAGCCAATGGGCGCACGATTTCGCCTAAACAAATCATCGCAAAATTGAAGGAGCTTTAAAATGGCGTTTAATTATGATGAATATTTGCGTGTGGATAAAATACCCACTTTGTGGTGTTGGGGCTGTGGCGATGGCGTGATTTTGAAATCTATTATCCGCACGATTGACGCTTTAGGTTGGAAAATGGATGATGTGTGTTTGGTGAGCGGGATTGGTTGTAGCGGGCGCATGAGTTCGTATGTGAATTGCAACACCGTTCATACCACGCATGGTAGGGCTGTAGCGTATGCGACAGGGGTTAAATTAGCCAACCCTAGTAAGCATGTGATCGTGGTTTCTGGCGATGGCGATGGCTTTGCTATTGGAGGCAATCACACCATGCATGCATGCCGAAGAAACATTGATTTGAATTTTATTTTAGTGAATAATTTCATTTATGGTTTGACCAACTCCCAAACTTCGCCCACCACGCCTAATGGCATGTGGACGGTTACGGCTCAATGGGGGAATATTGATAACCAATTTGACCCATGTGCTTTAACCACCGCTGCAGGGGCGAGTTTTGTGGCTAGAGAGAGCGTTTTAGACCCTCAAAAATTAGAAAAAGTGCTTAAAGAAGGTTTCTCGCACAAGGGCTTTAGCTTCTTTGATGTCCATAGCAATTGCCATATCAATTTAGGACGCAAAAATAAAATGGGCGAAGCGTCTCAAATGCTAAAATGGATGGAAAGCCGATTAGTGAGCAAACGCCAATTTGAAGCCATGAGCCCTGAAGAAAGGGTGGATAAATTCCCTACAGGCGTTTTAAAGCATGACACGGACAGGAAAGAATATTGCGAAGCGTATCAAGAGATCATTGAAAAAGCACAAGGAAAACAATAATGGAAGTGCAATTACGATTTACGGGCGTTGGAGGGCAAGGCGTGCTGTTAGCGGGAGAGATTTTAGCTGAAGCTAAGATTGTGAGTGGGGGCTATGGCACTAAGACTTCCACTTACACTTCGCAAGTGCGTGGAGGGCCCACTAAGGTGGATATTTTGCTAGACAAAGATGAAATTATTTTCCCTTATGCTAAAGAGGGCGAGATTGATTTCATGCTTTCAGTCGCTCAAATCAGCTACAACCAGTTTAAAAGCGATATTAAACAAGGCGGTATCGTTGTCATTGATCCCAATTTGGTAACGCCCACTAAAGAAGACGAAGAAAAATACCAGATCTATAAAATCCCCATTATCAGCATCGCTAAAGATGAAGTGGGTAACATTATCACGCAATCTGTGGTAGCGTTAGCCATTACCGTGGAGCTTACCAAATGCGTAGAAGAAAATATCGTGCTAGACACTATGCTTAAAAAAGTCCCTGCAAAAGTCGCTGAAACGAACAAAAAAGCCTTTGAAATTGGCAAAAAACATGCTTTAGAAGCTTTGAAAAAATAAGGGGGTAACTCCTTATCTTATTTTTCTTTAGCTATAGCTTTTTCCCCTTTTTTTGTATTTTTGAAAAAAAAAAAAAAATGATATAATGCTCAAATTTTACAAAGGATTCTTGTATGCACAAATTTTTGGATGGGGCAAAAAGTGAGATTTTAAAATATGATGTGATTTCTTTTGATATTTTTGATACCCTTCTTCTAAGACCTTTCATTAAACCCACAGATTTATTTTGGTATATTGAGACTAAATATAATATTAAAGGTTTTCATCAAGCAAGAATCCTGGCAGAAGTGCAATCTAGAGAAATCAGTAAAAGACAAGACATTACTCTAGATGAAATTTATCATCAAATCCCAAAAGAGTTTCATTCATATAAGGGAGTAGAAATTGCCACTGAAAAAGAGGTGCTTATTCCAAACTTAGAGATGTTAGAACTCTATCGTTTCGCTAAAGAAAACAATAAGAGAGTGATTATTGTATCAGATATGTATTTACCTTTAGAAGTCCTTGAAGATATTTTAATTTCTAAGGGTTTTGATGGTTATACAAATTTCTATCTCAGTAACCATATAATGCTTACTAAACATTCAAAGGA
Organism: Helicobacter pylori; assembly: GCF_021062735.1. Taxonomy (GTDB): domain Bacteria; phylum Campylobacterota; class Campylobacteria; order Campylobacterales; family Helicobacteraceae; genus Helicobacter; species Helicobacter pylori_DN. Next base: position 100,432 of record NZ_JAHXLB010000002.1, read on the forward strand.
TTTGTTTAAGCATGTTTTAAAACAAGAAAATATTACTCACACACAAATGTTGCATATTGGTGATAATTCTTGGGCAGATGACGCTATGCCTAAAAGTTTAGGCATAGCAACGCTATTTAGAAAAAGCGTATTGAAGCAATTTGAAGAAATTTTTCCTAAATATAAAACATTTAATCCAACCAGTGTTGCACAAAGTTTTATTTTAGGATCTTTATGCGTTTTTTATAAAAATTATATTCAAAAACATGAAAAATTTGATTATTGGTTTCTTTTGGGAGCGATGCAAGCAGGAATTGTAGCCGTTGCTTATTGCCAGTTTATCTATAAAGAGATTCATAAAAGAAATATTGATACTTTAGTGTTTGTTGCACGAGATGGTTATTTATTGCAAAAAATTTTTAATATTTTATATCCAAATTCATATAAAACTACTTATATTTATGCTCCCAGAATTTTAAAAAAAGCGGTATTTTTAGAAGTCGTAGAGAGCGAGAGTTTGGAAATTTTGCGTATTTTAGAAGGCGAAGAAGAAATTAAAAAGAAGCAAATCACCACTAACCAACAAGCATATATATATATATACAGCAATTTTGAATACTGCCGCCATTTAGCGTTAAAATGTTTAGATAATTACAGAAAATACTTGTCTTCATCAAATTTAGAGGGAAATATCGCTATTGTGGATACGATTACTTTGGGCTACTCTTCGCAAGAGTTAATACAAAAAGCTTTGAATAAAGAAGTTTTTGGATACTATGTGGATCTTATAAGAATTTTAAATTATGATTGCACGAGTTTCTTACCTTTTTCACACCCTAAACCCGTTTATTTTCATAATTGGGATTTTATGGAGTTTTTGCTAACAAGCCCTGAATACCCTATTTTAAATGTAGAAAATGGCGTTCCAATTTATCAAAAAGATGTTTCATCTTGTGAAAAACACCGCTCTAAAGCTTATGAAAAAATAGTAGAAGGGGCTGTTGGATATGCTTCATATTTTAAAGAAAGTCAAATTTCTTTAGGCATTTATGATGTGATAGAATGGGTAAATTTCTTTATTGACAATCCTAGTATTCAAGATCAAGAGCAATTTAAACAAATTTATTTTCTTCCAGATGCAACGCATAAAAACGCTCTGCCCTTGTTTTGCAACGATGTTTCTTTATTGTCTTGTATTTTAAAACCTTCACAAAGTTATAGCGTATTAAAAAGAAGCCTTAGGACAAACAAGCAAGAGAGATTGTTTAAAATATTATCTCTAATTAAAAAAATCTATGGGAAGTTAAAAAAGAAATCATAAAATTGGATCTGTTTCAATCAAATATGGATAACTAGGGCTTTCTCCCTTAAAATAATTCTCTTAAAAATTATTCACTAGATATTTTTATTTATCCAATAGTTTGTTTTTGAGTATAATCCTACGAAAATTTTAAGGAACGGCATGGAGTTTTTGGGACTGCTTTTGAGTCTAGCCGCTATTTTGATAGCGTTTAAAAAGCCTGAAAAAGAAAATTGGGCGTTTGGGATTTTGATGGTGGTGTGGTTAGTGGAGCTTATTATTTTTATAGCCCACAGCTCTAGCGTTTTGCCTAATATGAATCTATAGGGGGATACATGGATAAAGAAACCCGATTTTATAATCTTTTTTCTTTGGCGGTTTTAGGGATTTTAATCTTTCCTGTGGGTTTGGCGAATTTTTATTTTGGCTATGTTTTGAAAGATTCGCCTTGTATTTTTTGCTGGGCGCAACGCATCAACATGATTTTAATAGGGGCTGTGGCGCTTTTGGTGGTGCGTTTTGGGTTTAAGCCTAAATACATTGCCTTGTTATTGCTCATGGCTAGTAGCGGGTTATATGAGAGCTTTTATCATACCGGTAGCCATGCTTTAGAAGATGTGGGGCAGGGCTTTGCGATCGCTATTTTGGGATTGCACACGCAGTTTTGGGCGCTTTTTGTCTTTTTTAGCGTGGTGGTGCTTTTAGCGGTTTTACTCTTTTTTGCCCCTAATACCCAACTTTTTAAAGATTATTCGTTAAACACGCTCCAAAAAAGCGCTTTTTATATTTTCTTTATTGTAGTGGGCTCTAACGCCGTGCAAGCGTTTTTCTCTACCGGGCCTTTCCCTTATATAGGGCAAAGCGATCCGGTGCGTTTTTCGTGGAATTTAAAAGAATCTGTCTGGTCTATGGAGAATTGGAATCATTTGAAATTCCCAAGAAGCGTTTTGGGCAGAAGAGATGTGGGTGAGCCTTTGAAATTGAGCGCTTTGCCTAAAGATAATGATTATGAGCGTTCGCCTTTAGAAATCACAAAAGCGTTGGAGATTGGAAAAAAAGAAGAGCTTTTTTTAAAACTGAACGGAGCGATCACGGATTTGAGCTTCAATGAAGATAGGGCAATCCTTATCACAGAAAACCAAGGCCTTTATCTTGTGGGTAACGATTTAAAAACCATTCACAGCCATATGGTGCTAGATAGCTATTATAGTGCGACGGTGGGGTCGTTCGTGGGGGCGGATTTTAACGAAGATGAAAACATTGTGATCATGGGCAATAATAAAACGAGCGTGGAAATCACTCCTAACAAAAACGCCAACGCGCTTAAAAATTTCCCTTATTTTTTAGAAGGGGCTAACTCTTTTGACGAAGTGGAACGCAGCCGCTTAAAAACTTCTAGGGCGAAAAACTATTATGTTAGCGTTGCAAGAAGAGGGGCTAAATTCACTTATTTAATCAGCGCTCCTAACAAGCGTTATAAGGATTTGATTATTATTTCCATGCTCAATAGCGACAAACAGGTGCATGGGGAGTTTTTACTTGAACTAGGCAATGCCAAACTTAAAGCAAAAAGGAAACTGGGCGAATTAGTCATCAGTGCGCTAGCGTTAAAGGATAATAAGCTTTATGCGTTCAGTAAGGAATTTAACACGCTTTTAGTTATAGACCCTATAAAAGAAGAGATCCTTGAAGTTTATGGCTTGCCTAAAGAGATTAAAAATATCAGCGCTTGTGGGTTTAGGGATAATGAGCTTGTCCTTGTGAGCTATGAGAATAATAAAAATATTCTCTATACCCTTAATTTTTAAACTCTTTTAAAGCTACTTTTTTCTAATATATTAACGCATTAGAAGATGGTCGCTATTTTAGAATAGAGGAAAGTCCGGGCTACATTAGACAAAATTCCATCTAACGGATGGCTAGCGCAAGCTAAGGGAAAGTGCCACAGAAAGCAAACCGCCTTTTTAAGGTAAGGGTGAAAGGGTGGGGTAAGAGCCCACCAGAGCTAAAGCGATTTAGCTTGTTTAGGCAAACCCAATTTGTAGCAAGAAGCGCATGGTAAGTCTAAATTGATACACGCTTCGCTTGAGGAATATTGCAAAATATTTCCCAGATAAATGGCCATCCATTGACAGAACCCGGCTTATTCTAATGCTCAACTGCGTGTTGGTTTTTTAATAAAGTTTCAATCATTTTATTTTTTTTTATTTTTTTACCTAATTATTGTTTTAAATCTTAAAGATTTGTGTTACACTCTGTAAAATCAAAATCAAAGGGGATAATGTGTTAGAAAAATCTTTTTTAAAAAGCAAGCAATTATTTTTATGCGGATTGGGTGTTTTGATGTTGCAGGCTTGCACTTGCCCAAACACTTCACAAAGGAATTCTTTCTTGCAAGATGTGCCTTATTGGATGTTGCAAAATCGCAGTGAGTATATCACGCAAGGGGTGGATAGCTCGCACATTGTGGATGGCAAGAAAACTGAAGAGATAGAAAAAATCGCTACCAAGAGAGCGACAATAAGAGTGGCGCAAAATATTGTGCATAAACTCAAAGAGGCTTACCTTTCCAAATCCAATCGCATCAAGCAAAAGATCACTAATGAAATGTTTATCCAAATGACACAGCCTATTTATGACAGCTTGATGAATGTGGATCGTTTAGGGATTTATATCAATCCTAACAATGAGGAAGTGTTTGCGTTGGTGCGCGCGCGTGGTTTTGATAAGGACGCTTTGATCGAAGGGTTGCATAAAATGGGCTTAGACAATCAAGTGGTGAGTATCCTTGTGGCTAAAGTGGAAGAAATCTTTAAAGATTCTGTCAATTACGGAGACATTAAAGTCCCTATAGCCATGTAGGCTTAGAACAACAAGCGTTCTTCGCTATCGTCTGTTCTTTTAGGGGTGGGGGTGATGGAATTGGGGGTTGAGTAGTAGGGGATTTTATCCACGATTTCTTTACGCAAGCCTTTGGGGACATCAAACTTTCTTTTTAAAGAAGGTTCAATGCTTAGAATATTACGCATGAAATACGAATACACAGGTGCGCTCACAACGCCTCCTGTCGCTCCTTTGCTAATAGGCGTGTTATCGTCCCTCCCAAACCAGATCACGCTTTGTAAGGTGGGGGTAAAGCCAATGAACCAAGCGTCAATATTGTTGTTAGAAGTCCCGGTTTTACCGGCGACTTCTAAACCTTTAATGCGAGCCAAACTCCCTGTGCCGTTTTCTACCGCATTCATCAGCACTGAAAGGGTTAAAAAAGCCTGTTCTTTGGAGGTGATCTTTTTGGTTTCAATGGGCGTGAAAGTTTTGATATTGTTTTGCTGATCGGTAATGCTTTCAATGAGCATGGGTTTGAGCATGGTGCCGTAATTAGAAAATAAAGAATACTTTTCAGCCGCATCAATGGGCGAGATAGCAAAGCTCCCTAACACAATAGACAAGTCCTTAGGGAGGTTTTTAAACCCCATATCGCTTAAAGATTGATAAATTTTTTCAAAGCCAAGCTGATCGCTTAAATTGATCGTGGCTAGATTTAACGAATGGCTCAAAGCTTCTTGCAAGGTTACAAGCCCTAAAAACTTGCGAGTATAATTGCTAGGATGCCATGCGTGGTTTTGTTCGCTGTTTTTACTATAATTGCCATTTTCAAAGTTTCGCGCGGTATCAGGGATTTTAGAAGTCGTGGAATAGCCATTATCAAAAGCGATTTGATACACAAAAGGCTTGATCGCGCTCCCAAACTGCCGTTTGGCTTGCGTGGCGCGATTGAAAGCGCTTTTTTTATAATCAATCCCCCCCACTAAAGCTAAAATCTTACCGGTGCTCGTGTCTGTAACTATCATGCTAGCGTTCAAGTTGTCTTCATTTTCGTTAGATGCGTTAGTTTTTGGCTTTTCTTTAGCGATTTTTTCTAAGATTTTTTGATGCCCAAAACGCAAGGACTCTAACGCTAAGCGTTGGTAATCCAAATCTATCGTGAGCTTTATGGTATAGCCTTGAGTTTTTAACCCGTCTAATTGATCCAATTGCTTCAACACTTCATCCACGACATAGGGAGCGATATTTTGCGTGGAAGTTTGGTTATAGACGATTGGCACTTCATTGAGAGCGGATTTGAGCTCGTTAGAAGAAATCCAACCTAAAGAATACAACCGCCTTAAAATATCATTAGCCTTAGAGAGTGAAAATTCTAAATTTTTGGTAGGGTCATAAAAACTCGGAGCCCTTGGCAAGGCGACTAACATGGTGATTTCTTTAAGCGTGAGTTTGTCAAGGGGTTTTTTAAAATACCCTAAACTTGCGGTTTTCACGCCATAATACCCATGCCCAAAAAAAGTTTGGTTCAAATAACGCTCTAAAATTTCTTCTTTGCTTAAGACTTTTTCAATGCGTATAGAAATGATCGCTTCTTTGAGTTTTCTGGTTAGCGTTTTTTCTCGTGTGAGCACCATGTTTTTAACGAGTTGTTGGGTTAGGGTGCTACCCCCCTCGGTGTAACGACCGCTTTTAGCGTTTCTAATCATAGCGCGCATGATAGCGTCTAAATTAATCCCCCCATGTTCAAAAAAGAGGGTGTCTTCTACCGCTAAAAGGCTTTCAACAAATCGTGGGGGGATTTCTTCAAAACGCGCATAAAAACGGAATTCTTTATCATAGATATTAGCGATCAAACGCCCTTTTCGGTCTAAAATCTGTGAAGCGACGCCCGGGCGATAATCTTTAATCTTAGCAATATCCTTATCCGTAGTTACCCAAACTTGAGCGATAAGAATGGCTAACAACCCTATGATAATCAAAAATAAAACGATAAAACCATAAAAAATCTTTTTTAGCATTTAACCACTCTTAAAAGAAGATTGTATTTTAGAATAATTTAAAAGGGTGTTAGCAAGCTCTTTAGTGTCTTCTAAGCTGTTTTTGAGAGATAAAGAGATGCGTAAAAGGGGTTTAGAAACCGTGGGGGGGCGGATAGCTCCCACTAAAAACCCCTTTTCTTTCAAAAAATGATGGGCGTTTAAAAGAGCGGGATTGCTTTCAAATTCTAAAGTAAAAAATCCTGCGAGCGTTCTAATACCTAAAGTTTCAAAAATAATCTGTTGGTGTTTGCTAAGCTCATTTTTTAATTCTTGTTTTTGCGCGATAAAGTATTCTAAATGAGCCAAAGTTAAAGCGGTGTCTAACAGGCTTAAAGCGGTGGTGTAAATCACGCTTTTAGCGCGATTAGTTAAAAACTCTATGACTTGTAAGGGGGCTAAAATACATGCCCCATAGCTCGCAAGGGCTTTAGAAAAAGTGCTGAGCTTAATGATTTTGTCTTTTTCTTTGATGCGATGATATTCTAAAAAACCCAACAAATTTTCGCCGATAGTCCCAAAACTATGGGCTTCATCAACGATTAAAAAAGCGTTAGGAATCTCTTGAATGATTTCATAAAAATCATAAGGAGCGATGCTCGCATCCATAGAATAAACCCCCTCAATGGCTATGAATTTGAGCTTGTTTTTAGGGGCGTTAAAGAGTTTTTGTTTCAAATCCTTAGCGTCATTGTGCGAGAAAAAAACCACTTGATCAGGCTTCGCTTTCGTGCTAAAAATCCCGCTTGCATGGTAGTGTTCGTCCATGAATAAGAGAGCGTTTTTGACTAAAAGGGTGTCTATTAGAGCCAGATTGCCCAAAAAACCACTCCCCACTAAAAGAGTGCTTTCAAACCCCAACAAATCCGCTAATCGTTCTTCTAATTCTGCATGCAAAGGGTGGTAGCCATTCACTAGCATGGAAGCCTTGGGGGAATGAGAAACAAAGGATTGGAGCTTATCAAAAGCGTTTTGAAGCAAATCTTTTTTAACGCTCAAACCCAAATAATCATTAGAAGCGTAATCCTTTAATGAAGGGTCAAACAACTCTCTTTTGCGGTAGCGTTTGGCATGGCGTAGGGCTTCTAAAGATTTAGAAAACATCAAAACACTTCATTGAATGGAATCATTCGCCTTTTTGAATTTTTTCAATGATCTTATTGAGTTCATCTTGTTTTTCGTAAAACATCTTATCAATATTTTCTTTGACATGTTTAGCGCTATCTTCCATTAAATGCACTTTATGCTCTAGGTATTTTAAATCGGTAATGTGGTCTTCTTGAACGGCTTTAACCAAATCATTAGCTTCAGCATGCACGCTCGCATGGTGGCTTTCTAAAGCTCTATAGCCTGAAGTGTTGGAAAAATTCTCTTTGCCTGCACCCTCATAATACCATTTGCCTAAACGGCAATTCTTATGGCTAGTAATATCAAAGGAGTTGAGGCCAAAAACCATGCCATAAAGATTGTTTTTAAAGACCACATGATCAAGTTTGGCTAGACCGCAAAACACCCGGTTATTGATATTGTAGATGGTGTATTTTGCCGCTTGCGCAACAATCATGTTATTTTTTACGGTGGATTTAAGCTCTTCTACATCGCCTTTAATAGAACCTACAATAGAATTAATATCGTGGGTATTGGTTTGAATATCGTTGGCTTCTTGTTGCATGCTTTTAACCACAACGGCGATTTCTTTAGTGGCTTTTTGGGTTTTTTCAGCGAGTTTTCTCACCTCATCAGCCACCACCGCAAACCCTCTCCCATGCTCGCCCGCTCGCGCAGCCTCAATAGCGGCGTTTAGGGCTAAGAGATTGGTTTGTTCTGCAATATCATCAATCAAAGAAATGACTTGAGTGATTTCATTGCTCCGTTGGTTTAGGGAGTCCGCTAATGAAGTGGCGTTTTGCATCTTTTCATAAAGCGATTCAATGTCTTGACCCGTTTTATTAACGGTCCCTAATCCTTCAGTAGAATGCGCTTCGCCATTTTTAGCCGCATTTAAGAGCAAGTCGGTTTCTTGATGGAAATACTGCATGCTTTCTTGTGCGTTCTCTAAGCCTTCTTTTAAGCTCGCGCAAAAAGTCTTAAACAAATCGCTTTTATGGTATTCCCCCACACCCCCTGTTTTTTTGGCTAGTGAAAAATACTGCACGCCATCAATATTTTGGCTTTTTAAAGAATAAGAAACCCCTTGCAAATTAACGCTCTCTGCATTTTCTTTAAAATGAACGCTTTGTTCTTCTAAATTGTTTAAGCTTGCAAGATTCCCACTCTTAAAAACGACTTTATTGTTTTTAATACCTACAAAACCTTCATGCAAGCACAAATTTAAAAGGCTTTGATAGAGATTGACTTCCTTTTTTAACTCCGTAATTTCAGAATCTTTTTGACTGATTTGAAGTTGCAACTGCTTATTCCCAAACATGGTGGCATTCCTTATTTAAATTTGAATCTTTTGAGATTATACCCAAAATTACCAAACATTTTAACCGCTCGTTAATATTGTTGCTTCAAAAACAATTCGTAAAATGATCCCTGTTTTTTCATAAGGGTTTCAAAGTTGCCCTGTTCTATTAGTTTGCCTTGATCTAAAACGATAATCTCATCAGCTTGCTTGACACTATTCATGCGGTGTGTAATAATTAAAGCCATCTTAGATTGCGATTTTTTAAAAATAAAATCTAAAAACTCTTTTTCTATAATGGGGTCAATAGTACTGCTTGGCTCATCTAAAACAACACAATGACTTGGTTTTAAAAAGGCTCTTATAGTGGCTATGCGTTGCTTTTGACCCAGAGAAAAATCTATCCCATTATACTGTGTTCCAAATAATGCGTTGCTATAATCATTAAGACAATTTTGAAAATTTTCATCAAAAGATTTTAGCATTTCTCTCTTTTGCTTTAATTGCTCTCTTGTGGGGTTGTTTTGCATGAAAAGATTATCATCAATGCTATACCCAGCATAGAGAGAAAAATCTTGGAATATAGCGCTCATTTGTTGGTGGTAGCTGTTTAGCTCTAAATCTTGTAATGAGTATTTGTTATTGATAATAATTTGACCTGAATTTGGGGCATAAAACCCTAGCAATAATTTAATCAGCGTGCTTTTCCCACTAGCATTCTTGCCGACTAATGCATAAATTTTATTAGAGTGTAAAGAGAGATTAAAGTTTTCAAAAATAGGTTTTGAATTAGGATAAGAGAAACTAACATTTTCAAATGTAATGCTATGGATTTTTTCTTCTAATTTGATTTGTGTTTCTGGTTTTGGTGTTTTGTGATCTAAAATACAGAAATAATTTTCAAAGTATTTATTGATAGCAAAAAACCACTTTCCATAAAATGATAAATCTTGTAGTTGCTGCCTAGTAGAGCTAAATGCTTGGATATACCCAGCAATTGCTCCCACACCAATTGATTTTGAAAGGATAATAAAAACCATTAAGAAGAATAATGCGACACTTAGAGTGGTGATTAAAATATCAGCATATATGGTAAGCATTAAGTTTTTTTGGGCGATTTTCACAAAATTATTAAGATACAATTCTTTGTTTTCAATGAATTTATGATGAAAATTTAGCATGAAGTTAAATAACAAGTTGTCCTTGTTCTTTTGGTTATCTAGTCCAGAGTATAGGTAATTTTGCATGCTTTCTTTTTGGTCTTGAAGCTTATCTGTGGAAGTGCTATATTTTTTGCTATATGGTTGGATATGAGAATACAAGGCATTGTTGCAAAAATCATTATAAAGGGTAGATAAATACTAATGGAAAATAATATCCCAAACAGACTGATAAGCCCTATAATGCGTTGTAGATTGAAAAAAAGATTACTGACATAATTTAGGGGGCGGATGTGCAGTCCGTTATGGATAGTGTTAAGCTTGATAGTATGGTCTTTATTCTCAAAAAAATTTAGATTTTTAACTTGTGTGAGTTTATTAGCAAGATGAGTGATGATGTTTATAGAAAATTGTTCGGCAATAATGGTTTGCAAGCTTGATAAAATTCCTGAGAACACATGCGTTAAAAACAGCAAGGCTCCCCATAGTAGTAAAGTTGGTAACAGCAATCTGTATTCAAAATGCGTATGCTTTTGTAATAGATCCACCACAATATCAATCAATTTTATCATAACAAGGATATTTAGAGATGGAAGAATGCCGACAAAATAGCACTGTAATTGATGCCAACACAACACATTTTGGTGAGCTTTTGTAGAGTAAAACAAAAGTCCTTAATGGAATGTTTTTTATGGTATCCATTGGTGTGTGCATTCAATAATCAAATTTTCTTTATTATATATAGCCCATTTTCATACTCCTTTAAATTTTGCTTTTAAAACAAAGCCCTTTAAAATTTCAAACTTTAACCGATTATAGTTCCAACCAAAAGCAAGGATGCCTTTGGGTTTTTTATAACAAGGAGTTACAACAATGGCTTTTCAGGTCAATACAAATATCAATGCGATGAATGCGCATGTGCAATCCGCACTCACTCAAAATGCGCTTAAAACTTCATTGGAGAGATTGAGTTCAGGTTTAAGGATTAATAAAGCGGCTGATGACGCATCAGGCATGACGGTAGCGGATTCTTTGCGTTCACAAGCAAGCAGTTTGGGTCAAGCGATTGCCAACACGAATGACGGCATGGGGATTATTCAGGTTGCAGATAAGGCTATGGATGAGCAGTTGAAAATCTTAGACACCGTTAAGGTTAAAGCGACTCAAGCGGCTCAAGACGGGCAAACTACGGAATCTCGTAAAGCGATTCAATCTGACATCGTTCGTTTGATTCAAGGTTTAGATAATATCGGTAACACGACTACTTATAACGGGCAAGCGTTATTGTCTGGTCAATTCACTAACAAAGAATTCCAAGTAGGGGCTTATTCTAACCAAAGCATTAAAGCTTCTATCGGCTCTACCACTTCCGATAAAATCGGTCAGGTTCGTATCGCTACAGGTGCGTTAATCACCGCTTCTGGGGATATTAGCTTGACTTTTAAACAAGTGGATGGCGTGAATGATGTAACTTTAGAGAGCGTGAAAGTCTCTAGTTCAGCAGGCACAGGGATTGGCGTGTTAGCAGAAGTGATTAACAAAAATTCTAACCGAACAGGGGTTAAAGCTTATGCGAGCGTTATCACCACAAGCGATGTGGCGGTCCAGTCAGGAAGTTTGAGTAATTTAACCTTAAATGGGATTCATTTGGGTAATATCGCAGATATTAAGAAAAATGACTCAGACGGAAGGTTAGTCGCAGCGATCAATGCGGTTACTTCAGAAACCGGCGTGGAAGCTTATACGGATCAAAAAGGGCGCTTGAATTTGCGCAGTATAGATGGTCGTGGGATTGAAATCAAAACCGATAGCGTCAGTAATGGGCCTAGCGCTTTAACGATGGTCAATGGCGGTCAGGATTTAACAAAAGGCTCTACTAACTATGGGAGGCTTTCTCTTACACGCTTAGACGCTAAGAGCATCAATGTTGTTTCAGCTTCTGACTCGCAACATTTAGGCTTCACAGCGATTGGTTTTGGGGAATCTCAAGTGGCAGAAACCACGGTGAATTTGCGCGATGTTACCGGGAATTTTAACGCTAATGTCAAATCAGCCAGTGGTGCGAATTATAACGCCGTGATCGCTAGCGGTAACCAAAGCTTGGGATCTGGGGTTACAACCTTAAGAGGTGCGATGGTGGTGATTGATATTGCCGAGTCTGCGATGAAAATGTTGGATAAAGTCCGCTCTGATTTAGGTTCTGTGCAAAATCAAATGATTAGCACCGTGAATAACATCAGCATCACTCAAGTGAATGTTAAAGCGGCTGAGTCTCAAATCAGGGATGTGGATTTTGCTGAAGAGAGCGCGAATTTCAATAAAAACAACATTTTGGCGCAATCAGGTAGCTATGCGATGAGTCAAGCCAACACCGTCCAACAAAATATCTTAAGGCTTTTAACTTAGTTTTGAGAAAGGTGTTTGTATGGGGCTAACGCTTTAAGCGTTGGCTTTTTGCTTTAATTTTTACTTCTTTTTTAATAAAATACTCTTTTTGATTCCTTTATTTATACTTTAATTACAGGCGGTTATTGTGTTAGATAGTTTTGAAATTTTAAAGGCTTTAAAGAGCTTGGATTTATTGAAAAACGCCCCTAGTTGGTGGTGGCCTAACGCTTTGAAATTTGAAGCTCTATTAGGGGCGGTTTTAACGCAAAACACTAAATTTGAAGCCGTTTTGAAATCTTTAGAAAATCTAAAAAACGCTTTTATTTTAGAAAATGATGATGAGATCAATCTTAAAAAAATCGCTTATATGGAGTTTTCAAAGCTTGCAGAATGTGTCCGCCCTAGCGGGTTTTATAACCAAAAAGCCAAACGATTGATTGATTTGAGCGGGAATATTTTAAAAGACTTTCAAAGTTTTGAAAATTTTAAACAAGAAGTAACCAGAGAGTGGCTTTTAGACCAAAAGGGTATTGGCAAAGAAAGCGCGGATGCGATTTTATGCTATGCGTGCGCTAAAGAAGTGATGGTGGTGGATAAATACAGCTATCTTTTTTTAAAAAAATTAGGCATAGAGATAGAAGATTATGATGAATTGCAACATTTTTTTGAAAAAGGCGTTCAAGAGAATTTAAATTCCGCCTTAGCGCTTTATGAAAACACCATTTCTTTAGCGCAACTTTATGCGAGATTCCATGGAAAGATTGTAGAGTTTTCCAAACAAAAATTGGAATTAAAGCTTTGATTTTTAGATTTTTCTTAATTTTAAGCCTTTTAAAAGGTGTTTTATTGGCCAAAAAGGATGGGGATTTTTTCAAACCTCTAGAGCCTACTAAAAAATATTTTGGCTCTTTTAAAATCGGCTATCTTTACCAGCATGCAGAGACGACTAAAAGATCCCCCATCCGCCCTAAAAACCGCCCGCCTATTTTAATGGATAAAATTTACCATGACGCTTCTTTAGGCTTTCAAGCAGGGTTCGTTTTAAAAAAGAAAGCTTTATTAGGGGGGTATTTGGATGCAGGAATGGGCGATTCGTATTTCATGAGCGCTGGGTTTATGGCTGGGGTGAGGCTTTTTAAGGGGTGGGTTATCCCTAAAATCGCCTTAGGCTATCAGCTTCAAATTTTAGGGGCTAAGATTGATAAGTATCAATTCAATATCCAATCAGCGGTGGGGAGTGTGGGCTTGTTTTTCAATGCGGCTAAAAATTTTGGCTTGAGCATAGAAGCAAGGGGCGGTATCCCTTTTTATTTCATCCAAAGCAAATTTTCTAAAGCCTTTGGCACGCCACGATTGAATATCTATTCTATTGGTATCACTTTCACCTTTTATGATTTTACTAGATTTTTAGGGTAAAATATTCATTTTAAAAAATGACTATAGAGTATAAAAACAATAATCAGACAAACCTTTAAGGATTTATGATGATTTTCATTGATGCATGTTTTAGAAAGGAAACGCCTTACACGCCCATTTGGATGATGAGACAAGCGGGGCGTTACCTTAGCGAATACCAAAAGAGCCGTAAAAAAGCGGGGAGCTTCTTGGAATTGTGTAAAAATAGCGATTTAGCCACAGAAGTTACCCTACAGCCGGTAGAGATTTTAGGCGTGGATGCGGCTATTTTGTTTAGCGATATTTTAGTAGTGCCTTTGGAAATGGGCTTGAATTTGGAGTTTATCCCCAAAAAGGGGCCGCATTTTTTAGAGACTATTACGGATTTAAAAAGCGTGGAAAGCCTAAAAGTAGGGGCTTATAAACAACTAAACTATGTCTATGATACGATTTCTCAAACGCGCCAAAAGCTTTCTAAAGAGAAAGCGTTAATCGGTTTTTGCGGATCGCCTTGGACTTTAGCGACTTACATGATAGAAGGCGAGGGGAGCAAATCGTATGCCAAAAGCAAAAAAATGCTCTATAGCGAGCCTGAAGTTTTAAAAGCGCTTTTAAAAAAATTAAGCCTTGAATTGATAGAGTATTTGAGCCTTCAAATCCAAGCAGGGGCCAATGCGGTGATGATTTTTGACTCATGGGCTAGCGCTTTAGAAAAAGAAGCGTATTTGAAATTCAGTTGGGGTTATTTGAAAAAAATCTCTAAAGAGCTTAAAAAACGCTATACGCATATCCCGGTTATCCTTTTCCCTAAAGGGATTGGCGCTTATTTGGATAGCATAGACGGGGAATTTGATGTGTTTGGCGTGGATTGGGGCACTCCTTTAGAAGTGGCAAAAAAGATTTTAGGCGATAAGTATGTTTTGCAAGGGAATTTAGAACCCACCCGCCTTTATGATAAAAGCGCTTTAGAAGAAGGGGTTGAAAGGATTCTAAAAGTCATGGGCCATCAAGGGCATATTTTTAATTTAGGGCATGGGATGCTGCCGGATTTACCCAGAGAAAACGCAAAATATTTAGTGCAATTAGTGCATGCTAAAACCAGGCGATAGGGGGGCTTGATGAAAACTATTATAAGATATGTTAGTTTATGGGGCTTGTGTGCAGCTTTAGCTCTAGCCCAAACCCCCTCTAAAACCCCAGATGAAATCAAGCAAATCCTTAACAATTACAGTCATAAGAATTTAAAGCTCATTGATCCGCCGACAAGTTCTTTAGAAGCAACACCGAGTTTTTTGCCCTCGCCTAAAGAAACAGCGACCACTATCAATCAAGAGATTGCTAAATACCATGAAAAAAGCGATAAAGCCGCTTTGGGGCTTTATGAATTGCTAAAGGGGGCTACCACTAATCTCAGTTTGCAAGCGCAAGAACTCAGTGTCAAGCAAGCGATGAAGAACCATACCATCGCCAAAGCGATGTTTTTGCCCACTTTGGATGCGAATTATTACTTTAAAAATGAAGCTAGGGATACTCCAAATTTCAAACATTATAACACGCAACAACTCCAAGCTCAAGTCAAATTGAATGTGTTTAATGGTTTTAGCGATGTGAATAATGTCAAAGAAAAGTCTGCGACTTACCGATCCACTGTGGCTAATTTAGAGTATAGCCGCCAGAGCGTGTATTTGCAAGTGGTGCAACAATATTATGAGTATTTTAACAATCTCGCTCGCATGATCGCTTTACAAAAGAAATTAGAGCAAATCAAAACAGACATTAAAAGGGTTACCAAACTCTATGACAAAGGGCTAACCACGATTGATGATTTGCAAAGCCTAAAAGCGCAAGGGAATTTGAGCGAATACGATATTTTAGACATGCAATTTGCTTTGGAGCAAAACCGCTTGACTTTAGAATATCTCACTAACCTCAGTGTGAAAAATTTAAAAAAGACTACGATTGATGTGCCTAATTTGCAATTGAGAGAAAGGCAAGATTTAGTTTCTTTAAGGGAGCAAATTTCCGCGCTCAAATACCAAAACAAACAACTCAACTATTACCCTACGATAGATGTTTATGACTCATGGCTTTTTTGGATCCAAAAACCCGCTTACGCTTTGGGGGGTTTTGGGAACTTCTACCCAGGCCAGCAAAATACGGCTGGGGTTACTGCGAGCATGAAATTTTTTGATGATATAGGGTTGAGCTTGCAAAAACAATCCATCATGTTGGGGAGATTAGCGAATGAAAAGAATTTAGCGTATAAAAAATTAGAGCAAGAAAAAGACGAACAGCTTTACAGGAAGTCGCTTGATATTGCCAGAGCCAAGATTGAATCTTCAAAGGCTAGTTTGGATGCGGCTAATCTTTCTTTTGCCAATATTAAAAGAAAATACGACGCTAATTTAGTGGATTTCACCACCTATTTAAGGGGCTTAACCACGTGCTTTGATGCGGAAGTGGCTTACAATTTAGCGCTCAACAATTATGAAGTGCAAAAAGCTAATTACATTTTCAACAGCGGGCATAAAATAGACGACTATGTGCATTAAGGGATAAAAATGATACGAAAAATTTTAATGGGACTTTTTTTGAGTCTTTTGAGTTTGGAAGCTGGCGAGAGAGTGTATGCGATTTTCAATGTGAAAGCGATGCAAGACTCCAAGCTCACCTTAGACAGCACAGGGATTGTGGATAGCATTAAGGTTACTGAGGGGAGCGTGGTCAAAAAGGGCGATGTTTTGTTGCTTTTGTATAATCAAGACAAGCAGGCTCAGAGCGATTCTACCGAGCAACAACTCATTTTCGCTAAAAAGCAATACCAACGATACAGCAAAATTGGGGGCGCTGTGGATAAAAACACTCTAGAAAGTTATGAGTTCAATTACAGGCGTTTGGAATCAGATTACGCTTATTCTATTGCACTATTGAATAAAACCATTTTGAGAGCCCCTTTTGATGGCGTCATAGCGAGTAAAAACATTCAAGTGGGCGAAGGGGTGAGTGCGAATAACACGGTGTTATTGAGGCTAGTCAGCCATGCTAGGAAATTGGTTATTGAATTTGATTCTAAATATATTAATGCAGTCAAAGTGGGGGACACTTACACTTATTCTATAGACGGGGATTCCAATCAGCATGAAGCTAAAATCACTAAAATTTACCCCACGGTTGATGAAAACACCAGAAAAGTGAGCGCTGAAGCCCTTTTATCTAAGCCTATGGCAGTGGGGCTTTTTGGCGATGGGTTTATCCAAACGAAATAATAGGATCTTTTGATGTATAAAACAGCGATTAATCGTCCTATTACGACCTTGATGTTTGCTTTGGCGATTGTCTTTTTTGGGACTATGGGTTTTAAAAAATTGAGCGTGGCGCTTTTCCCTAAAATTGATCTGCCTACGGTGGTGGTTACTACGACTTATCCTGGGGCTAGCGCTGAAATCATAGAGAGTAAGGTAACCGACAAGATTGAAGAAGCGGTGATGGGGATTGATGGGATCAAAAAGGTTACTTCTACGAGTTCTAAAAATGTGAGCATTGTCGTCATTGAATTTGAATTAGAAAAGCCTAATGAAGAAGCCTTGAACGATGTGGTTAATAAAATTTCTTCGGTGCGTTTTGATGATTCTAACATTAAAAAACCCTCTATCAATAAATTTGATACCGACAGCCAAGCCATTATTTCGTTATTCGTGAGCAGTTCAAGCGTGCCTGCTACAACCCTCAATGACTACGCTAAAAAAACCATTAAACCCATGCTCCAAAAAATCGATGGGGTAGGGGGCGTGCAACTCAATGGCTTTAGGGAACGCCAGATTAGGATTTATGCAGATCCCACTTTGATGAATAAATACAACCTGACTTATGCGGATCTTTTCAGCACGCTTAAAGCGGAGAATGTGGAAATTGATGGGGGGCGCATTGTTAATAGCCAAAGGGAATTGTCTATTTTGGTGAATGCGAATAGTTACAGCGTGGCGGATGTGGAAAAGATCCAAGTGGGTAATCATGTGCGTCTTGGCGATATTGCAAAGATTGAAATCGGTTTGGAAGAAGACAACACTTTTGCGAGCTTTAAAGACAAGCCTGGTGTGATTTTAGAAATCCAAAAGATTGCCGGAGCGAATGAAATTGAAATCGTAGATAGGGTGTATGAAGCTTTAAAACACATTCAAGCCATTAGCCCTAACTATGAAATCAGACCCTTTTTAGACACCACGGGCTATATCCGCACCTCTATTGAAGATGTGAAATTTGACTTGGTCTTGGGGGCGATTTTGGCGGTTTTAGTGGTGTTTGCATTCTTGCGTAACGGCACGATCACTCTCGTTTCAGCGATCTCTATCCCTATTTCTGTCATGGGGACTTTTGCGCTCATTCAATGGATGGGCTTTTCATTAAACATGCTCACCATGGTGGCTTTAACGCTAGCGATAGGGATTATCATTGATGATGCGATCGTGGTGATTGAAAACATCCATAAAAAGCTAGAAATGGGCATGAACAAACGCAAAGCGAGTTATGAGGGGGTGAGGGAAATTGGCTTTGCTCTAGTGGCGATTTCAGCGATGCTGCTCTCTGTTTTTGTGCCCATAGGGAACATGAAAGGCATTATCGGGCGTTTTTTCCAAAGCTTTGGGATCACGGTGGCTTTAGCGATCGCTCTATCGTATGTGGTGGTCGTTACGATTATCCCCATGGTAAGCTCAGTCGTGGTCAACCCTAGGCATTCTCGTTTTTATGTGTGGAGTGAGCCTTTTTTTAAGGCTTTAGAATCTCGTTATACCAAATTACTCCAATGGGTATTAAACCACAAGCTCATTATCTTTATAGCGGTGGTTTTGGTGTTTGTGGGTTCGCTTTTTGTGGCTTCTAAATTGGGTATGGAGTTCATGCTGAAAGAAGATAGGGGGAGGTTTTTAGTGTGGCTTAAGGCTAAACCGGGCGTGAGCATAGATTACATGACACAAAAGAGTAAGATCTTTCAAAAAGCGATTGAAAAGCATGCTGAGGTGGAATTTACCACTTTGCAAGTGGGTTATGGCACCACACAAAACCCTTTTAAGGCTAAGATTTTTGTGCAACTCAAGCCTTTAAAAGAGCGCAAAAAAGAGCATGAATTGGGGCAATTTGAGTTGATGAGCGCTTTAAGGAAAGAGTTGAGAAGCTTGCCTGAAGCTAAAGGTTTAGATACTATTAATCTTTCTGAAGTTGCTCTTATAGGGGGCGGTGGGGATAGTTCGCCCTTCCAAACCTTTGTGTTTTCCCATTCTCAAGAAGCGGTAGATAAAAGCGTGGCGAATTTGAAAAAATTCTTATTAGAAAGCCCTGAATTAAAAGGCAAGGTTGAAAGCTATCATACAAGCACGAGCGAATCGCAACCGCAACTGCAACTGAAAATCTTAAGACAAAACGCTAACAAATACGGCGTGAGCGCTCAAACCATTGGATCAGTGGTGAGTTCTGCTTTTTCTGGGACTTCTCAAGCGAGCGTGTTCAAAGAAGATGGTAAAGAATACGACATGATCATTAGAGTGCCTGATGACAAGCGCGTTTCTGTAGAAGACATCAAACGCTTGCAAGTGCGTAACAAATACGATAAATTGATGTTTTTAGACGCTTTAGTGGAAATCACAGAAACTAAAAGCCCGTCCAGCATTTCTCGCTATAACCGCCAACGCAGCGTTACGGTGCTTGCTGAGCCTAATAGGAATGCGGGCGTTTCTTTGGGCGAGATCTTAACGCAAGTGAGTAAAAACACGAAAGAATGGCTGGTTGAAGGGGCGAATTACAGATTCACCGGAGAAGCGGATAACGCCAAAGAGAGCAACGGGGAGTTTTTAGTCGCTCTAGCGACAGCGTTTGTGCTGATTTATATGATTTTAGCGGCGTTGTATGAGTCCATTTTAGAGCCTTTTATCATCATGGTTACCATGCCTTTAAGCTTTTCAGGGGCGTTTTTTGCTCTGGGTTTAGTCCATCAGCCTTTGAGCATGTTCTCTATGATAGGCTTGATCTTGCTCATTGGTATGGTGGGTAAAAACGCCACGCTTTTAATTGATGTGGCGAATGAAGAGCGTAAAAAAGGTTTGAATATCCAAGAAGCCATTTTGTTTGCCGGCAAAACCCGTTTAAGACCGATTTTAATGACGACCATTGCGATGGTTTGCGGCATGCTGCCTTTAGCGTTGGCGAGTGGGGATGGAGCGGCGATGAAATCCCCTATAGGGATTGCGATGAGTGGGGGCTTAATGATTTCTATGGTCTTAAGCTTACTCATTGTGCCGGTGTTTTATCGCCTTCTCGCTCCCATAGACGACAAAATCAAGCGGTTTTATCAAAACCAAAAAACTTTAGAATGAAAAAAATTGTTTTAATTTTGGCTTTATGGGTGGGCTTGTTAGGGGCGTTTGAGCCTAAAAAAAGTCATATTTATTTTGGGGCTATGGTGGGTTTAGCCCCTATTGAAATAACCCCAAAACCCGTTAGCGATTCTTCTTATACGGCTTTTTTATGGGGGGCTAAAGGGGGATATCAATTCGCTTTTTTTAAAGCTCTAGCGCTAAGGGGTGAATTTTCCTACCTTATGGCGATAAAACCCACCGCATTGCACACGATTAACACTTCTTTATTGAGCTTGAATGCAGATGTATTGAGCGATTTTTACACTTACAAAAAATACAGCTTTGGGGTGTATGGGGGGCTTGGGATAGGGTATTTTTATCAAAGCAACCATTTAGGCATGAAAAATAGTTCGTTTATGGGTTATAACGGCTTGTTTAATGTGGGGCTTGGCAGCACGATTGCTCATCACCACCGCATAGAGCTTGGGGCTAAAATCCCTTTTTCAAACACCAGAAATTCTTTTAAAAATTCTTATTTTTTAGAGAGCGTTTTTATCCATGCGGCTTATAGTTACGCGTTTTAAAAAAGTTCCAAATAGCCCAATGATGGCTTCCATTTACAAGATACGATCCCTATAACCACACAAAGAGATCGCGCATTCTTTTTTAATTGTTATAATGGGTAGTGCAAAAAGTATTAAAGTATTAGCAAGTATTAGCATGACCGCATGAAAGGGTTTAAATGAAAGAGTTTAAAATGATTGATAAAAATGATAAAACAGATTTAAAAAACAAACGCTTTAAAAACCGCTCTTTTAAGGGCGTTAAAAAGAAAATCGCTAAAAAATATAAAATCAAAGACTCGTCTTTGACAATTTATCCCTTAAAAACGCGTTCAAACTTTTCCGTATCTTTTAACAAAAAAATCTTCTTAGGGCTAGGGTTTGTTTCAGCTTTGAGCGCTGAAGATTATAATAGTTCGGTGTATTGGCTCAATAGCGTGAATGAAAACCACAGCAACAAATCCTACTATATCAGCCCCTTACGCACTTGGGCTGGGGGGAGTAGGAGTTTTACGCAAAACTACAACAACAGCAAATTGTATATAGGGACAAAAAATGCTTCCGCAACGCCCAATAATTCTTCTATATGGTTTGGGAAAGAGGGCTATATCGGTTTTATTACAGGGGTTTTTAAGGCAAAAGACATTTTTATCACAGGGGCTGTTGGCTCAGGTAATGAGTGGAAAACCGGTGGGGGGGCGATACTGGTTTTTGAAAGCTCAAACGAATTAAACACTAACGGGGCTTATTTTCAAAATAACAGAGCCGGGACACAAACTTCTTGGATCAATTTGATTTCCAATAACAGTGTGAATTTGACAAACACGGATTTTGGCAACCAAACCCCTAATGGGGGCTTTAATGCTATGGGGCGAAAGATCACTTATAATGGCGGGATTGTCAATGGCGGGAATTTTGGCTTTGATAATGTGGATAGCAATGGCACAACCACCATTAGCGGAGTAACTTTCAACAATAATGGCGCGCTCACTTATAAGGGTGGGAATGGTATCGGGGGGAGCATCACCTTTACTAACTCTAATATCAATCATTATAAACTCAATCTTAACGCCAATAGCGTTACCTTTAATAACAGCACTCTAGGGAGCATGCCTAATGGTAATATTAATACTATAGGAAACGCCTACATTCTTAATGCAAATAATATTACCTTTAATAATTTGACCTTTAATGGGGGTTGGTTCGTTTTTGATAGATCTAATGCTCATGTTAATTTTCAAGGCACAACCACGATCAACAACCCCACTTCACCCTTTGTCAATATGAGCGCTAAAGTTACCATTAATCCTAATGCGGTTTTTAATATTCAAAATTACACGCCTAGCATAGGAAGCGCTTACACGCTCTTTAGCATGAAAAATGGCAACATCACTTACAATGATGTCAGCAACTTATGGAATATCATCAGGCTTAAAAACACGCAAGCCACAAAAGACAACAACAAAAACGCCACTTCTAATAACAACACCCACACTTACTATGTAACCTACAATTTAGGCGGCACACTCTATAATTTTAGACAAATTTTTAGCCCTAATTCTATTGTTTTACAATCTGTCTATTATGGTGCGAACAATATTTACTACACCAATAGCGTGAATATCCATGATAATGTCTTTAATTTAAAAAATATTAATGATGATAGAGCTGATGCGATTTTTTATCTTAACGGCTTAAACACTTGGAATTACACTAATGCGAGATTTTCTCAAACCTATGGCGGGAAAAACAGCGCTTTAGTCTTTAACGCTACGACCCCTTGGGCTAATGGCACAATCCCTAAATCTAACAGCACGGTGCGTTTTGGGGGGTATGAGGGAATCAATTGGGGGAAAACAGGCTATATCACCGGCACTTTCACGGCCGATAGGGTTTATATCACCGGTAACATGATGTCAGGTAATGGCGCTCAAACCGGTGGGGGGGCGACTTTGAATTTTGTGGGCGCGACTGAAATTAATATCGCCGGAGCTACTTTTAAAAACCTAAAAACCACTTCACAAAATTCTTACATGACTTTTATGGCGTTAGGGGATAGCTCTGGGAGTGGCAAGATCAATGTTTCTCAGTCTGATTTTTACGATTGGACAGGTGGGGGGTATGATTTTACCGGTAATGGCGCTTTTGATAGCGTGAATTTCAACAAGGCTTATTACAAATTTCAAGGCCCTAAAAACACTTACACCTTTAAAAACACGAACTTTTTAGCAGGGAATTTTAAGTTTCAAGGCAAGACCACCATTGAAAAATCCGTTTTAGATGACGCTTCTTATACTTTTAATGGCATAAATAACACTTTTAATGAAGACAAATTTAATGGCGGTTCGTTTAACTTCAACCACGCGGAGCAGACAAACGCTTTCAATAACAACTCGTTTAATGGCGGTTCGTTTAATTTCAACGCCAAGCAAGTGGATTTTAGTGGGAACTCGTTCAATGGGGGCGTGTTTGATTTTAATAAAACTTCTAAAGTCAGTTTTACTGATGACACTTTCAATGTGAATAGCCAATTTAAAATAAACGGCGCTCAAACAACTTTTACTTTCAATAAGGGCGTTGTTTTCAACATGCAAGGGCTTTTGAACAGCCTAAGCGTAGGCACGACTTATCAATTGCTTAACGCTAAAAGCGTGGATTATAAAAATAATAACGCTTTGTATCAAATGTTGCGCTGGACGAGCGGGGAAAACCCTAGCGGTAAGTTAGTGGATGAAAATCAATCCGCACCAAGCAGCACTAAAATTTATAATGTCCAATTCATTGATAACGGCTTGACTTACTACATCAAAGAAAATTTTAATAATGGGATCACGCTCACTCGTTTATGCACTCTAGGCTATACGCATTGCGTGAATATCAATAATGATGTATTCCATCTTAAAAATATCAATAACAACGCCAGTAACACCGTGTTTTATCTCAACGGCATGACGACTTGGAAGAACGCTGGCACAGGCGTTTTCACGCAAGATTATAGCGGCGCTAACAGCGTTTTAGTGTTCAATCAGACCACCCCTTTTCTTGTTGGGGCGAATCCCACTTCTAATAGCGTGGTGAGTTTTGGGAAAACTTCAGGGGCTGAATGGGGGCTAGTGGGTTATATTCAAGGCGTTTTTAAAGCCAATCAAATTGATATTACCGGCACGATTCGCTCCGGTAACGGCGCTCAAACCGGTGGGGGTGCGACTTTAGTGTTTAACGCTCAAAAGCGTTTGAATATCGCTAACGCTAGTTTGAATAACGATAAAGCCGGTTTGCAAGATTCATGGATGAATTTCATTGTTAATAATGGTAATTTGAATGCAACAAACGCAAATTTTAGCAACCAAACCCCGCATGGAGGCTTTAACCTTAAGGCCAATAACATTACTTGGGATAAAGGCTCTGTGAATGGAGGGGGGAATTTTGGCGTGGATAACGCCAATAGCAATGGCACAACCACCATTAGTGGAGTAACTTTCAACAATAACGGCACTTTGATTTATAAAGGGGGTGAAAACAGCGCCGGAAATTCTTTAACCCTAGAAAATAACACCTTCAATTCTTATAATATCAACGCCAGAGTGCAAAACCTTATTTTCAACAACAACTCGTTTAGTGGCGGTAGCTATTCGTTTAACGACACTAAAAACACCACTTTTAAAGGCACAAACACGCTCATTAACAGCGATCCTTTCAGCCGCCTTAAAGGATCAGTTTCTATTGAAAATGATAGTATCTTTAACATTGAAAGGGGCTTGACCGATAAAACCACTTACACGCTTTTAAGCGGGGATAGCATCAAATACAATAACCAAGCTTTAGCGGATAATGCTTTTTCAAAAAATTTATGGAATTTGATCCATTATGATGGCGAACGAGGGACTTTATTAAGGACGGATAATAATACTTTTTTTGTGCAATTCACCCAAAGCAACGGCCAAAAATTTGTTTTTGAAGAAACTTTTAATTCGGGATCTATCACTTATAAATACCTTACGCTCAACTCTTCGCTTTTCCACACAGACGCTGATTCTAAGGATATTTGGAGTCAAGTGAGGAAGCAGTTTGATTTTATTCCAGGAAAAACCCCTGTGTGTGTTGGCGTGTGCTATATCGCGCCTTATAAAAATCAAGACCTTATTGGCTCTAGCGCTTTTGCGTGGTCGCTGAACTTTGGGGCTACGGTGGTAGGGACTTTGCTTTTAGGGAGCGCGCAAGAAAAGGCTAATAATAATGGCGGATCTATCTGGTTTGGTAAGAATAATTTGCTGTATTTGCACGGCAATTTCAACGCAACTAATATCTTTTTAACGAATAACTTTAATGTCGGCAACCCTAACGCTGGCGGTGGGGCGACGATTAATTTTAACGCTGATAAAACCTTGAACGCTGACGGGTTGAATTATACGAATTTCCAAACCGTGGCTATGGGCTTACAAACTAGTGCGAGTCAGCATTCATGGGCGAATTTTAATTCCAGGTTTTCTATGGATATTAAAAACTCTAACTTTAGGGATTTCACATGGGGAGGCTTTAATTTTAATTCAGGGCGTATCACTTTTGAAAACACCACTTTTAGCGGCTGGACTAATATTAACGGAGCGACTGAGAGCGGCTCATCGTATGTGAATATGGTTGCGAATACGGATTTGATTTTTACTAATTCCATTTTAGGGGGGGGTGTTCGCTATGATTTGAAAGCTAATAACATTATTTTCAATAATTCTCAAATGGTTATTGATGTGTCTAAAAATGTGAATCAGTCTTCATTGAATGGGAATGTTACTTTCAATAATTCCAGGCTTTCGATCAAGCCCAACGCTGCTATTAATATTGGGGATAGCCAAACCCAAACGGCTTTAGAAAACGCCTCAAGCCTTTCTTTTTACAACAACAGCGTGGCGAATTTTAACGGCACAACCGCTTTTAACGGGGTGTCTTATTTGAATTTGAACCCTAACGCTCAAGTAAGCTTCAATCAAGCAAATTTCAATAACGCTAATGTAACTTTTTATGGCATCCCGCTATTTGGTAAAACGCCTGATTTTGGCAACTCCACACGCCTTATCAATTTCAAAGGGAATACGAATTTTAATCAAGCCACGCTCAATTTAAGGGCTAAAAATATCCATATCAATTTCCAAGGGGCTTCCACTTTTGAAAATAACTCTACGATGAATCTAGCTGAAAGTTCTCAAGCGAGCTTTAACGCTCTCAAAGTAGAAGGGGAAACGAATTTCAACCTCAACGGCTCAAGCTTGTTGAATTTCAATGGCGATAGCGTTTTTAACGCTCCTGTGAGTTTTTACGCTAATCATTCTCAAATTTCTTTCACTAAATTAGCGGCCTTTAATGCAGACGCTTCTTTTGATTTAAACAACAACAGCACCCTAAATTTTCAAAGCGTTCTTTTAAATGGTGCTTTAAACCTTTTAGGCAATGGCGCTAACGCTTTATCCATTAATGCAAGCGGGAATTTCAGCTTTGGAACTCAAGGGATTTTAAATCTGTCTAATGTGAATTTATTTGATGCAGAAAACAAGCCCTTAGTTTATAATATTTTACAAGCTCAAAATATTCAGGGTTTGATGGGGAATAACGGCTATGAAAAGATCCGTTTTTATGGCATACAGATTGAAAAGGCTGATTACTCGTTTAATAACGGCGTTCATTCGTGGAGTTTCACTAACCCACTCAATACGACTGAAACGATTACAGAAACTTTGCATAACAACCGCTTGAAAGTGCAGATCTCTCAAAACGGTGCTTCTAATAATGAGATGTTCAATCTCGCTCCTAGTTTGTATGATTACCAAAAAAACCCTTATGATGAAAGCTCTAATTCCTATAATTACACAAGCGATAAGGCCGGCACTCATTATTTAACGAGCAATATCAAAGGCTTTAATCAAAACAATGAAACACTAGGGACTTATAACGCGCAAAACCAACCCTTACAAGCCTTACACATTTATAATCAGGCTATCACTAAGCAGGATTTAAGCGTTATTGCCAGTTTGGGCAAGGAATTTTTGCCTAAAATGGCTAAGCTTATCGCTTCAGGGGCTTTAGACAATCTCAATCTCAATAGCCCGAATAGTTTTGAAACTCTTTTTGGTATCTTTGAAAAATACGGTATCACTTTAACTCAAGCAAATTGGAAGAGCTTATTAAAGATTATCAATAATTTTTCCAACACGGCTAATTATCATTTCTCTCAAGGCAATCTCGTGGTAGGAGCGATCAAAGAAGGGCAAACGAACACTAAAAGCGTGGTGTGGTTTGGAGGCGATGGGTATAAAGAGCCATGCGCGGTTGGGGATAACACTTGCCAGATGTTTAGGCAGACTAATTTAGGGCAGTTGCTCCATTCTAGCGCGCCTTATTTAGGCTACATTAATGCTAATTTTAGGGCTAAAAACATCTACATTACCGGAACCATCGGCAGCGGGAACGCTTGGGGGAGCGGAGGGAGTGCAAATGTGTCTTTTGAAAGCGCGACGAATTTAGTGCTTAATCAAGCCAATATTGACGCTCAAGGGACCGATAAAATCTTTTCTTATCTGGGGCAAGGGGGCATTGAAAAGCTTTTTGGAGAAAAAGGTTTAGGGAATGTGCTTTCTAATATCATTTATGAAGAGAGTTTGAATGATAACGCTATCCCTAAAGATTTAGCTAGTATGATCCCTAAAGATTTTGGATCTAAGACTTTAAGCTCTTTGCTTGGCCCTACTGAAGTGAATAACCTCTTAGGCGTGAGTGCATTCAAAAACGCGATCATGGAAATTTTAAATTCTAAAACGGTGGGCGATGTTTTTGGTGAAAACGGGCTTTTAAACGCTCTAGATCCTACGGAAAGAAAAAAAATCGATCAAATGCTTTTAGAGCAAATCCAAGCCCATTCTTCAGGGTTTGAAAAATTCATCGTTAAAACTTTAGGGATTGAAAATGTAGAGAATTTCATCAATACTTGGTATGGCAAGCAAAGTTTGAGTTCTTTTGCCAATAATTTTGTGCCTGGAGGGTTAAATCAAGCCCTTGATAAAATAGGCTCTAGCTCTGATTCCAAAGACTTACAGGGTTTCTTAAACAAAACGACTTTTGGGGATATTCTCAATCAAATGATTGAACAAGCCCCCTTAATCAATAAGCTCATTTCTTGGCTAGGCCCACAAGATTTGAGCGTTTTAGTCAATATCGCTTTAAATAGCATCACTAACTCTAGTAAAGAGCTGACTAGCACCATTTCTAGCATAGGTGAAAAAGCGTTAAATGACTTATTAGGCGAAGGCGTAGTGAATAAAATCATGAGCAATCAAGTCCTAGGGCAAATGATTAATAAAATCATCGCTGATAAGGGCTTAGGAGGCGTTTATCATCAAGGTTTAGGATCCATACTCCCTAAATCTTTACAAAAAGAATTGGAACAATTTGGCTTGGGATCTTTACTAGGCTCTAGGGGCTTGCACAATCTTTGGCAAAAAGGGAATTTCAATTTTGTGGCTAAAGATTATGTGTTTGTGAATAACAGCTCGTTTAGTAACGCCACAGGGGGGGAATTGAATTTTATAGCGGGCAAGTCCATTATCTTTAATGGGAAAAACACCATTAATTTCACGCAATATCAGGGCAGGCTTTCATTGATTTCTCAAGATTTTTCTCATATTTCATTAGATACCTTAAACGCTACCAATGGTTTAATTCTTAACGCGCCACGAAACGATATTATCGTTCAAAAAGGTCAAATTTGCGTGAATGTTTTAGATTGCATGGGCGAGAAAAAAGCTCATTCTTCAAGCGCGACAGCCCCAACCGATGAAACGCTAGAAGTGAATGCCAATAATTTCGCTTTCTTAGGTGCAATTAGAGCGAATGGCTTAGTGGATTTTTCAAAAGTCTTGCAAAATACGACTATCGGGACTTTAAATTTAGAGCCAAACGCCACTTTTAAAGCCAACAATTTGATCGTGAATAACGCTTTTAACAACAATTCTAATTACAGGGTCAATATCAGCGGTAATTTCAATGTGGTAAAAGGAGCGACTCTTAGCACGAATGAAAATGGTTTGAATGTGGGGGGCGATTTCAAGAGCGAAGGGCCATTAATCTTTAATCTTAATAACCCCACCCATCAAACGATTATTAATGTAACTGGCGCTTCTACGATCATGTCTTACAATAATCAAGCTTTAATCAACTTAAACACTCAACTCAAGCAAGGCGCTTACACGCTTATTAATGCTAAACGCATGGTTTATGGCTATGATAATCAAATGATTCTTGGAGGGAGCTTGAGCGATTATCTCAAGCTTTACACTCTCATTGATTTTAACGGCAAACGCATGCAATTAAATGGCGATTCGTTAAGCTATGACAACCAACCGGTCAATATTAAAGATGGGGGTCTTGTGGTAAGCTTTAAAGATTCTCAAGGGCAAATGGTGTATTCATCTATCCTTTATGATAAAGTTCAAGTTACCGTCTCTGATAAACCCATTAACATTCAAGCCCCTAGTTTGGAGTATTACATCAAATACATTCAAGGCAGCACTGGTTTGAATGCGATAAAATCTGCGGGCAATAATTCCCTTATGTGGCTGAATGCACTTTTTGTGGCTAAGGGGGGTAATCCCTTGTTCGCTCCTTATTATTTGCAAGACAATCCCACTGAACACATTGTGACTTTAATGGAAGATGTGAGCAGCGCTTTAGGCATGCTTTCTAAACCCAATCTTAAAAACAATTCCACCGATGTTTTACAGCTCAACACTTACACGCAACAAATGAGCCGTTTAGCCAAGCTTTCCAGTTTCGCTTCTTTTGATTCAACGGATTTTAGCGAACGCTTGAGCAGCCTTAAAAACCAAAGATTTGCTGATGCAATCCCTAACGCGATGGATGTGATTTTAAAATACTCTCAAAGGGATAAACTAAAAAACAACCTTTGGGCGACCGGCATTGGGGGCGTGAGTTTTGTGGAAAATGGCACAGGAACGCTCTATGGTGTCAATGTGGGCTATGACAGATTCATTAAGGGTGTGATTGTTGGAGGGTATGCGGCTTATGGGTATAGCGGATTTTATGAACGCATCACTAATTCTAAATCCGATAATGTGGATGTGGGCTTGTATGCGAGGGCTTTCATTAAAAAGAGCGAGCTAACTTTTAGCGTCAATGAAACTTGGGGGGCTAATAAAACCCAAATCAGCTCCAACGACACTCTACTTTCTATGATCAACCAGTCTTATCAATACAGCACATGGACGACGAACGCGAAAGTTAATTACGGGTATGATTTCATGTTTAAAAATAAAAGCATCATTTTAAAACCTCAAATTGGTTTAAGGTATTACTATATTGGCATGACCGGTTTAGATGGGGTGATGGATAACGCGCTTTACAATCAGTTTAAAGCGAACGCCGATCCGTCTAAAAAATCCGTTTTAACGATTGATTTCGCTTTAGAGAACCGCCATTATTTCAACACAAACTCTTATTTTTATGCGATTGGCGGCGTTGGTAGGGATTTGCTGGTGCGATCAATGGGGGATAAATTGGTGCGTTTCATTGGCGATAACATTTTGAGTTATAGAAAAGGCGAGCTTTATAACACTTTTGCGAGCATCACTACGGGCGGGGAAGTGAGATTGTTTAAAAGCTTTTATGCGAATGCTGGGGTGGGGGCTAGGTTTGGATTGGATTACAAAATGATCAACATTACCGGAAACATTGGAATGCGTTTAGCGTTTTAGGGGGTTAGGGCTTACCCCTTTTTTGAGCCATTAAACAAATCAATGGTGGGATTAAGGATTTAACGCATGCGTTCTTTTGGTGTTAGTAACATGCGATTAGCGCTTAGTAAAAATAAAATAATGCCACCAATAATGAAAAATGTTGAAGTTGCTAAAACCAGTATAGTATCAATCCCTTGAAAAGCTTTGATTAGAAGTTGATTAAGGTAGTAAAAAATAGATGTTTTGATAAATAATTGACCAATATTAGGTAGGTATTCTAAAGGAACAAAAACATTACAAGACATTAGTGCATAGAGATTGATAATATTACAAAATCCTAAGATGCTTTGTTCGTTTTGAAAAATTCTAGCTACAAAAATTGCCAAGCAAAAACAAAACAATGCGCTTGAAAAAACACTAACAAACCCCAAAATAAGCGCTTTAAAATTAAGAATAGTGATGATATTGAGCGCATAAAAAGAGAGAACAATAAAGATAAAAGCATATAGGATTACAACGATTAGTCTTGAAGCGATTAATGCTAGAGTTATTTGTTTGAAAGTTGCTGGTGATAGCATGTAGAACAAGAATATATTATGCGATCTAGAGCTTGTTATAGCTTGTGTGAGACCAAAGATCGCGCTAGAAATAATAAGGAGTCCCATTAGACCTATAATGTTATTAAAGTAAAAAATTTCAGTGGTATTTTTTGAAAAAACAAAAATTAGTAATAGGAGCATTAAAATAGGATAAATAAAAGTCCAAAATAGCGCACTTGTATTGGTGAGATAAGATTTGATTTCAAGTTTTAGGATAGATAGAATTGCTCCCACTAAATATCCTTTAGTAATGCTAATAAGTCTTTTGTGGTTGGTTTTTCTTTAAAGTTAAAAGTTTTAGCTACAGATTTTAATATGGAATCTAAAGGTTCGTATTTGGCAATGTTGCCATTCTTAAGGAACAATACCCATTCGCAACTATCTAAGACAATAGGATCATGAGTGGCGATGATACTTGTAAGTTGTTGGGTGTTGCGCAAGCTTATGAGATTTGATAGTCTTATAAGAGCGTTTTGCTCTAAACTAGTTTCTGGTTCATCCATAATAATTAATTGGGGGTGGTGGCTAAGAGCTAAATCAATCCTTAAGCGCTGTTTTTGTCCATCGCTTAGGTGTTCGTAGGTTTTATTCAAAAGATTTTTCTCAAATAGATTTGGAGTGCAGTTTTTGTGAAAAAATTGATAGAATTTAAAAAGGTCGTTTGCGTTTAATCCAGGTGGGTAGTTGAATAGGTTAGAGACAACTCCCAATTGTTTGCGTTGTGGTATAACATTGTCGTGGTATGGAATATTATTGTTTTGTGCTTTAAAATTATAGTCTGATCTAATGCCTAGAATAGTGTTGATAAGCGTTGATTTTCCAGCACCATTTGTGCCAATAATGGCTGTACTAGTATGACTTTTAAATGAAAAATCTTGTATATTTAAAGCGTTTTTAAACATGGTTTTTGGGTGTATGCTGATGTTAGAAATCATAAAATTCCCTTTGCATAAAATCTCCTTTGATAGAAATGATTTAAAATCCCATCTAGGGTTATTGTACTCAAACGATGGTTTTATTTAGCGTAGTGTTGCTAAAAAATTAATCAATCTTTGTTAAAACGAGCCAAAAACGTTACTGATAAACACACTCTAATCGCATAAAACAACATCAAACGATTTTAAAAAGTGCTCCAACTCCAAAAAATAGACAAAGCCACGGCTTTAAATAAGAAAGACCCTAAAAGAGAAACGGAGCTTTTGATTTTCCATTCTCAAAACCCTAAATACCCTCTCATTTTTTGTCCGTTACTGGTTTATGGGTGTTTTAACATGTAAAATTCCAACGCTTTTTCAAAGAGAAGCGAGCGATTAGGAAAACCTTTCTCTTTCATGTATTCATCCACTTTAGCCATAAAACTAGGCGAAAGTAAAACGCTATGATTGATTCTTCGCTCTTTACTTGTTTTTTCTTCGTATTCTATCTCTTCTATTTCGGCTAACAAACTCGGCGAAAGCGAAATGTTAAAACTGCTTTTTCGTTCGCTGCTCACTTTTATTTCTGCTTCTAACTCGGCTAATTCTGTTAGCAATTTTTTTCGTTTGGCTTGTAAAGTCTGAATGGTTGTGTGCGCTTTATGGTGTTCCATCATTGTTCCTTAAAATATCTTTATTTTTCGCATTCTACTATAAAATAGGATTTTGTGAGTAAATTCATTAAGAATGAAAATTGGAATTTTTCTTTAGAATTTAATCCAATTCTTTAAGGCGCTTTAATAATTCTTCTTCGTTCAAAACGCTCACGCCATGTTTTTTTGCTAGAGCGAGTTTTGAGCCGGCGTTTTCTCCAACGATTAAAAAATCGGTTTTAGCGCTCACGCTTGAAGAAATTTTTGCCCCTAAATTTTCTAACATTTGAGCGTATTCTTGCCGTGGTTTAGAAAGCGTGCCGGTTAAAACAATCGTTTTATGACTGAAAACAGAAGAGCTTTCTTGCTTTTCTTTGGCCATATCGCTGTTTTTAGGGTTTAACAAATCAAATAACGATCGGATAAATTCCTGATTGCTCGCATAAAAATTGACTAAAGAGCGTGCCATTTCCACCCCAAAGCCTTCCATTTCTAAAAACTCGGCTTCGCTTTTTTCTAACACGTTTAAGCCGTATCTAGCCAGCGTTTTACTCGCTCCCTTGCCGATATGCTCAATCCCTAAAGCGTTAATCAAACGCCATAAGGGAGGGTTTTTGCTTTTTAAAATAGCGTCCAATAGATTTTGAGCTTTTTTAATTTTGAATTTGTCTAGCCGCATTAAATCTTCCAATTTTAAAGTATACAAGTCTAGGGCGTTAACAATGAGTTTTTCTTCAAAAAGTTGCTCTATGACTTTATCGCCCAAGCCTTGAATGTTTAAAGCGTCCTTAGAAGCGAAATGAATCAAGCTTTCTTTCAATCTTGCCGGGCAATTAAGGTTTTGACAATAAGTAAAAATCTCTTCGCATAAAAGCTCATGCGAGCATATAGGGCAAACTTTGGGGCGTTCAATTTTATGTTGCGAGCCGTCTCTGTAAGTTTCTAAAGGCTTGATGATTTTGGGGATCACATCGCCGCTTCTAATGACGACCACCCTATCATTGAGCATGATATTCTTTTTTTCAATTTCAGAATAATTGTGCAAGGTCGCTCTATTAATCATAGCCCCAGCAATTTCTACAGGCTCTAAAACAGCGACCGGTGTGATCGCCCCGCTGCGCCCCACTTGGTTGATGACTCCTATGATTTTGGTGTGTTTTTCTAGAGCCGGGAATTTATAAGCGCAAGCGAATTTAGGGGATTTTTGCGTGTAGCCTAGCTCCTTTTGAATATCCAATTCATTCACAACGATCACCATGCCGTCTAAAAGGGCAAAAAAGCCCTCCCTTTCTCTAATTAGGGTGTGGTAATTGTCTTCTATTTCTTGGTGGTTTTTGTTTAGGCTTAAGTATTGAATAGAATTAAAACCCAGCGAGACAATAAAATCCAAACACTCCTTAAAGCTTAGGAAATTTAAAGAATGCTTGCCCACGCCCCAAGGAATGAATTGCAATTTACGCTTTTTAGTGATTTCACTATCAAGCTGCCTCAAACTCCCTGATGCGGCGTTTCTAGGGTTAGCGAATAGGGGTTCGTTAGCGTTTAAGCGCTCTTTGTTTAAAGCGTCAAAATCCTTTTTAGAAATGATCACTTCGCCCCTGATTTCTATTTCTCCATTATAAGCGATAACGTGGGGGATATTAGCGATGTGTTTAGCGTTTGCGCTAACTAATTCTCCTTCTAAGCCGTTGCCCCTAGTGGTCGCGCTCACTAGCTTGCCATGTTGATACAAAAGATTGAGCGAAACCCCATCAAGTTTTGGCGAACACACGAACGAAGCGCTAGGATAGGCTTTTAAAATGCGTTGCAACCACGCTTGCAATTCGCTTTGATTGAACACATCATCTAAGCTCCACATCCGCATTAAATGGGGGTTTTTATTGAACGAATTGGTGGTAGTAGCCCCCACTTTTTGGGTAGGGGAATTAGCTTGAATGCGATTAGGGTTTTCTTCTTCATAAGCTTTTAATTCTTGATAGAGTTCATCATAGATCGCATCGCTTACGATTGACTCATCAAGGTTGTAATAATGGTGCGATAGGGTGTTTAAATATGCAATTCTTTCTAAATATTCTTTTTGGCTTTTTATCATTTTTGTAAAAACCTTTTAAACTAAATTAGGGTAGTATTATAACATTTAATCTTTTGATAGGGCTTTAGGGGAAATTAGGTGGTAAGAGGTATTGACAAAACGACTTCGTTGCACTTAAACAACGAAGCGCAATTTCTGTGTTTTAGATTGGATAAAGAAAAAGACGCTCAGCTTTATGGCATGAACATTTTTAAGATCCGAGAAATCATCCATTATGACGGAGAAGTTACAGAGATTCTTGGGGGGAGCGATGGCGTGATGCTCGGGTTTCTTAGCGTTAGGGGCGAATCCATTCCTTTAGTGGATGTGAAAAGGTGGTTGCATTATAACGCTAGTGATCCGAGCCGCAATTTAAAAGAATGCAGCGTTAAAGACGACCATAATTTGGTGATCGTGTGCCATTTTTCTAACCATTCCATCGCTCTAAAGGTTTTAAAAATTGAAAGGATCATCCATAAAAATTGGACTGAGATTAGCGCCGGGGATAAACAAGGCATTAATGAAGAGGGTAAGCTTAGCGCTATCACTCGTTTTGATGAAGAACGAGTGGTGCAGATCTTAGATGTGGAAAAGATGATTAGCGATGTTTTCCCTAGCTTGAAAGATTTAGACGATTTGACTTTGCGTTGCATAGAAGCCATTCAAAGCCAAAAACTCATTTTAATCGCTGAAGATTCTTTGAGCGCTCTTAAAACCTTAGAAAAAATCGTTCAAACTTTAGAATTGCGTTATTTAGCCTTTCCAAATGGGAGAGAATTGTTGGATTATTTGTATGAAAAAGAACATTACCAACAGGTCGGCGTGGTCATTACGGATTTAGAAATGCCTGTTATTTCAGGGTTTGAAGTGCTAAAAACCATTAAAGCTGATAGCAGGACTGAGCATCTTCCTGTGATTATCAATTCATCCATGAGCAGCGATTCTAACCGCCAATTAGCCCAATCTTTAGAAGCGGATGGTTTTGTGGTAAAATCTAACATTCTTGAAATCCATGAAATGCTTAGAAAAACGCTTTCATAAATTTAATTTTTGTTTTAATTTAAAGGGATAAAACATGCGAAGTCATTTCTGTGCAGAAATTAGTGAAAAAGATGTGGGTAAAACCATCAAAGTGGCCGGATGGTGTAACACTTATAGAGACCATGGAGGCGTGGTTTTTATTGATTTAAGGGATAAAAGTGGCTTAGTGCAATTAGTCTGTGATCCTAGCTCTAAGGCTTATGAAAGGGCTTTAGAAGTTAGGAGTGAATTTGTGCTAGTGGCTAAAGGAAAAACTCGTTTAAGAGGGCCCGGTTTAGAAAACCCTAAACTAAAGACCGGTAAAATTGAAATTGTTTTAGAAGAGTTAGTCATTGAAAATAAAAGCGCTACCCCACCGATTGAAATTGGCAATAAAAATGTGAATGAAGATTTGCGTTTGAAATACCGCTATTTGGATTTGCGCTCTTTGAATGCTTATGAAATCTTTAAATTGCGCAGCGAAGTGGCTTTAATCGCTCGTAACGCTTTAGCCCAAAAGGGCTTTTTAGAGATTGAAACCCCCATTTTGTCTAAAACCACGCCTGAGGGGGCTAGGGATTATTTAGTGCCAAGCAGGGTGCATGAGGGCGAATTTTTCGCGCTCCCTCAAAGCCCGCAATTATTCAAACAGCTTTTAATGGTGGGGGGAATGGACAGGTATTTTCAAATCGCTCGTTGCTTTAGAGATGAAGATTTGAGAGCGGACAGGCAGCCAGAATTCACGCAAATTGATGCGGAAATGAGTTTTTGTAGTGAAAATGATGTGATGGGCGTTGTGGAAGATTTGTTGCAAGAGATTTTTAAAGCGATTGGGCATCATATTTCTAAACCTTTTAAACGCATGCCCTATAAGGAAGCGATGGAAAATTATGGGAGCGATAAGCCGGATTTACGCTTTGGATTGCCTTTAATAGAAGTGGGGGATTGTTTTATGGACAGCTCAAACGCTATTTTTTCTAATATCGCACAAGATCCTAAAAACCAACGCATTAAAGCTTTGAACGTTAAGGGGGCTGATGCGATTTTTAGCCGCAGCGTTTTAAAAGAATTAGAAGAATTTGTGCGCCAATTTGGGGCTCAAGGCTTGGCGTATTTGCAAATTAAAGAAGATGGGGTTAAAGGGCCTTTAGTTAAATTTTTGAGCGAAAAGGGGCTGAAGAATATTTTAGAAAAAACTGGTGCACAAACTGGGGATATTGTCTTTTTTGGAGCCGGGGATAAAAAAATCGTGTTAGATTACATGGGGCGTTTGCGCTTGAAGGTGGCTGAAACGCTTGATTTGATTGATAAAGACGCTTTGAATTTCTTATGGGTAGTCAATTTCCCCATGTTTGAAAAAACCGAAAACGGCTATCATGCCGCGCACCACCCTTTTACGATGCCTAAAAATATAGAATGCGAAGATATAGAAGAGATTGAAGCGCATGCGTATGATGTGGTGCTTAATGGCGTGGAGCTTGGTGGGGGGAGCATTAGGATTCATAAAGAAGAAATGCAAAAAAAAGTCTTTGAAAAAATCAATATCCATGAAGAGGAAGCGCAAAAGAAATTTGGCTTTTTATTAGAAGCGCTAAAGTTTGGCGCTCCTCCTCATGGGGGCTTTGCGATAGGCTTTGATCGCTTGATCATGCTAATGACTAAATCCAGTAGCATCAGAGATGTGATCGCTTTCCCTAAAACGCAAAAAGCTTCATGTTTATTGACTGATGCGCCTAGCCCCATTAATGAAGAGCAACTAAGGGAATTACACATTCGCTTGAGAAAATAATTTAAAAGGATACGATATGAAACAACTATTTTTGATTATTGGAGCCCCAGGGAGTGGTAAAACCACTGATGCAGAGCTTATCGCTAAGAATAACAGCGAAACAATCGCTCATTTTTCTACTGGGGATTTATTAAGGGCTGAGAGCGCTAAAAAGACTGAGCGAGGTTTATTGATTGAGAAATTCACTTCTCAAGGCGAGTTAGTGCCTTTAGAAATTGTGGTAGAAACGATCCTTTCAGCGATTAAAAGCTCTAGTAAAGGGATCATTTTAATTGATGGCTATCCCAGGAGTGTGGAACAAATGCAGGCTTTGGATAAGGAATTGAACGCTCAAAACGAAGTGGTTTTGAAA
Organism: Helicobacter pylori; assembly: GCF_021062735.1. Lineage (GTDB taxonomy): Bacteria > Campylobacterota > Campylobacteria > Campylobacterales > Helicobacteraceae > Helicobacter > Helicobacter pylori_DN. Next base: position 137,968 of record NZ_JAHXLB010000002.1, read on the forward strand.
AGCGTGATTGAAGTAAAAGTGAGTGAAAACACCGCTAAAGAAAGGGTTTTAGGGCGCTCTAGGGGGGCTGATGATAATGAAGTCGTGTTTCATAACCGCATGCGGGTGTTTTTAGATCCCTTAGCTGAAATCCAAAATTTTTACAAGAATAAGAAAGTGTATAAAGCGATCAATGGGGAGAGGAGCATTGAAGAGATTGTGGGCGAAATGCAAGAGTATATTTTGTCTTTTGCGAATTAAAATGCGTTCCAAAGAGAATGAGCTGTGATTGGTGTCTATATTATTTCTTTAAAAGAAAGTCAAAGGCGTTTGGATACTGAAAAACTCGTTTCAGAATCCAATGAAAAATTTAAAGGCCGTTGTGTTTTTCAAATTTTTGACGCTATTAGCCCTAAACACGAAGATTTTGAAAAATTACTTCAAGAGCTTTATGACGCTCAAAGTTTATTGCAATCTGATTGGTATCATTCTTATGTGGGCGCTGGTTTGACTTTGCCTGAATTAGGGTGCTATTTAAGCCATTATCTTTTGTGGAAAGAATGCGTCAAATTAAACCAACCGGTCGTCATTTTAGAAGATGATGTAACGCTAGAGTCTAATTTCATGCAAGCCTTAGAAGATTGCTTGAAAAGCCCTTTTGATTTTGTGAGACTCTATGGGTGCTATTGGTATTACCACGAGACAAAATTCCATGTTTTACCCAAAGAATTTGTATTTCCTCCCTTTGATTATCATTTTAAAAATAACCCTATTTTAGAAAAATTTAAAAAATTTTTTGATGTTTCTAGATTTTTAAATCTTTCTACCCATAAAGTCATCCACTATATTCTCAAAAAAATACAAAAAAGCTATTACGCAACGCATGAAAAAGAAGCCTTTTTTTTAGAGCATTTTTACCTCACCAGCGTGTATGTGGCCTCTACAGCCGGTTATTATTTAACCCCTAAGGGCGCTAAAACCTTTATAGAAGCCACGGAGCGTTTTAAAATCATAGAGCCGGTGGATATGTTTATGGATAATTCTGCTTATCATGATGTAATGAATCTGACTTATGTGCCTTGCCCTGTTTCTTTAAGTGAGCATTCTTTAGACAGCACCATTCAAAAGCCCCAAAAAAAGAGCTTGAAATCTTACCCCTTTCCACCTAAAAAATCAACTTTTAAGAATCTTTTCTACTACAGCATTAACGCTAAAAAGCGTTTAAAAGCCTTTCACAAATACAGCAAACAATACGCTCCTTTAAAAACCCCTAAAGAGGTTTAAAAAGAATGAAAAAACTTTATGGTAGAATGTCACAGAATGCCATATTTAGGAGTTCATTTGACACAAGTTTATATCATTTCTTTAAAAGAAAGTCAAAGGCGTTTGGATACTGAAAAACTCGTTTTAGAATCCAATGAAAAATTTAAAGGCCGTTGTGTTTTTCAAATCTTTGACGCTATTAGCCCTAAACATGAAGATTTTGAAAAATTCGTTCAAGAGCTTTATGATTCTTCAAGTTTGTTAAAATCCGATTGGTTCCATTCTGATTATTGTTATCAAGAATTATTGCCCCAAGAATTTGGGTGCTATTTAAGCCATTATTTTTTATGGAAAGAATGCGTTAAAACAAACCAACCGATCGTTATTTTAGAAGATGATGCAATGCTAGAGCCTAACTTTATGCAAGCCTTAGAAGATTGCTTGAAAAGCCCTTTTGATTTTGTGAGACTCTATGGGCATTATTGGGGAGGCCATAAAACCAATTTATGCACTCTCCCTATCTATACAGAGGCTGAAGCACCTGAAGCACCTATTGAAAACCATGAAGTTACCCCCCCCCCCAATTCCACACAAGATACGCAACAAGATTTTATTAATGAAACGCAACAAAACCCCAAAGAACCATCTAACCCTTGCAAAATAGCGCCCCAAAAAATCTCTTTTAATCAAGTGGTTTTTAAAAAAATTAAAAGAAAACTCAACCACTTCATTGGAAATATTTTAGCTCGGACAGAAGTGTATAAGAAACTCGTGGCAAAATACGATGAACTCACAGGAAAATACGATGATCTTACAGGAAAATACGATGATCTCACAGGAAAATACGATGATCTCACAGGAAAATACGATGATCTCACAGGAAAATACGATGATCTCACAGGAAAATACGAATCCTTGTTGGCAAAAGAGACAAACATCAAAGAGACCTTTTGGGAAAGGCGTGCTGATAGCGAAAAAGAAGCCTTTTTTTTAGAGCATTTTTACCTCACTAGCGTGTATGTTTCTACTACGGCAGGCTACTATCTCACGCCTAAGGGTGCTAAAACTTTTATAGAAGCTACGGAGCGTTTTAAAATCATAGAGCCGGTGGATATGTTTATAAACAACCCCACTTACCATGATATTGCTAATTTTACCTATGTGCCTTGCCCTGTTTCTTTAAACAAGCATGCTTTCAATAGCACCATTCAAAATGCGAAAAAGCCTGATATTTCATTAAAACCCCCTAAAAAATCTTATTTTGATAATCTTTTTTATCATCAATTAAACACCAAAAAGTGCTTGAGAGCGTTTCACAAATACAGCAAACAATACGCTCCTTTAAAAACCCCTAAAGAGGTTTAAAAAGAGCGGGCTTTATGTTAGAATAAGTCTTTTTTATTATTCAAAGGAGATTGCAATGAATTTAGAAAAACTAGAAATTAGCCATGACGCTAACGCTTTGTGCGTGGTGATTGAAATATCCAAGCATTCTAATATCAAGTATGAACTGGATAAAGAAAGCGGGGCTTTAATGGTGGATAGGGTGCTTTATGGGGCGCAAAATTACCCCGCCAATTATGGCTTTGTGCCTAACACTTTAGGATCTGATGGCGACCCTGTAGATGCGCTTGTTTTAAGCGATGTGGCTTTTCAAGCCGGGAGCGTGGTGAAAGCGCGTTTGGTTGGGGTTTTGAACATGGAAGATGAAAGCGGAATGGATGAAAAATTACTCGCTCTACCCATAGATAAGATCGATCCCACGCATTCCTATGTCAAAGACATTGATGATTTATCCAAACACACTTTAGATAAAATCAAGCATTTTTTTGAAACTTACAAGGATTTAGAGCCTAATAAATGGGTGAAAGTCAAGGGGTTTGAAAACAAAGAGAGCGCGATTAAGGTTTTAGAGAAAGCGATAAAAGCCTATCAAGGCTAAAGATTTTAAGGGTTTTGGCTCAATTAAGCTTAAAGCCCTTTTAGCACTCTTTTAAAAAGGTTTTGTTCTCATTTAGTGTTGGTGTGAAATGGCTTTATGGTTTAAAAGCGGATTTTTGTATTAATTCCCCATAAAAAAGCGCCAAAAACTACAATTTAACGATTTTAACCCCACTACCGCCTAAATTAATGGGAGCGTCGCTAAAGCTTACCACTTTAGGGTGGTTTTTTAAAAATTCTTTCACAAACTTTTCTAAAATCCCGCTCCCTTTGCCATGGCAAATAAGCACTTCTTCAAAGCCCCCTAAAAGCGCATCGTTTAAAAAAGCGTCTAGTAAATCTAGGGCTTCTTCGCTGCGTTGCCCCCTTAAATCAAGACGCAAGCTCGCCTTTTGGGGTTTAGGAATGGTTGTTTTAGGGGGCTTGAATTTGTTTTTATGGGGTTTTTGGATTTTTTTCAACCAACTCCCATGCGCTTTTAAACGCATGCCAAGCTCGGTTTCTATCCAATAATAGCCCTTGTCTAAAATTTGCACAATCAGCACACTTTCATTTTTATAGCGCACTTTTTCGTTGGCTTGAAAGCTCGTTATGATTTGTGGGATCTCCTGGTTTGATTTATGCTTGTTTAAAATTTCGCTCGCTTTATGGATTTCTTTATGCATGGAGCTGGTATCTTTTGAAGCGACTTCGCTTTTTAAGAGATTTAGGGCTTGTTGGTAGGATTTTTCCAATTCCAATTTTTTATTGTGAAAGATTTCTTTTTGTTTTTCCATTTCCAAAAGCCATGCATTTTTTAAATCTTCTTGCTCTTTTAAAGCGTTCTCTAAAAGTTCATTTTTTTGCTTCAATTCCCTTTCTAACGCGCTGGAATTTTCAATCAAAACATTCAATTTTTCCTTATCTTCGCCATAGAAGGCTTTCGCTTTTTCAATCAAAAAATGCGGCACGCCATAGCGCAAAGCGGTTTCAAACGCATAGCTTTTGCCAATAACCCCTTTTAAAAAAGTGTAAGTGGGCCGTTCTTTTTCTTCATCATAAAGAGCGGCTAGTAATTCCACTTCCTTGTTTTCTGCCATTAACACGCTCAGGCGTTTGTGGTGCGTGGTGATAATGATTTGGTTGTTTTGTTTGAGCAATTTTTCTAACAGGGTTTTATACAGACTGCTCGCTTCATCAGCGTCAGTCCCTAGCTCAATTTCATCAACGCCTAAAAGCATGTTTTCTTTGGATAAAAGAGCGCTAAATTGCTTCATTCTGCCGGCAAAAGTAGAGATATTGTTCGCGCTGTTTTGGGGGTCATTAATAATGGCGTGGATTTCTTTAAAATAGGGGATAATGGAATGATGGGCGTTGATTTTCATAGCAATAAGATGCTTGCTTAAAAAAGCCGCGCTTAAAAGCGATTTTAAGAGCATGGTTTTCCCGCCTGCATTCACGCCGGTAACAGCGAGCATGGATTTTTCAAACTTCAAATTTAAGGGCTTTGGCTCTTTTAAAATGGGGTGCGAAAAGTTTTCTAAAATCATTTTTTTTTGAGTAAAGCTTGGCATGACAAATTCTAAATTGTAGGCTTTAGCGAAATTAAGCCTAGCTTGCAAGCTGTCTAAAAAATCAAATTCTTTAAAAAGGAATTTTAAAAATAAAAGGTGTTTTTGCAAGCTATGGCTTAGAGTTTGACACATTTCAACAATACAGCAATCTATTTCATTATCAATTTGCGCGATTTTTTGCGCGATTTTTTGCGCGTTTTCAGGCAAAAGATAGAAATAGCCATTAGCGCTCCTTTCTAGCACAACGCCTTTAATCGCGCTAGAAAACCCGCTTTTCAATAAAAGGCATTCATAACCATGCTTAAAATGGCTTTGCGTATCCACTAAATAAGGGGCAAGCTCTTTAGAGCGCGCGTAATGGTGAATGATTTTGGCGCTCTCTTTTTTAAGGCGGTTCAGACTTTCATTTAAAGCGTCTAGGGTAGCGTTAGCCCCTTGTTTGATTTGCCCTTCATCATCCAATAAAGCGATTAGATCATTAAAAAAAGGGGGTAAAACAATAGCGTTAAGGCGTTCATGAAATTTTAAATGCGTGAAAGTTTTAAAAGCGTTTTGTAAAACGACAATGTAGCGCAATCGTTTGACGATCTCAAAAATTTCATCTAAATGGAGCGTCCCTAATTTGGTGAGTTTGATGATAATAAGATCGCTTTCTTTCACGCTTTTAGGGGTGGGCAAACCGATCGCATCCACTTCGTTTAAATAAGTGAAAGTTTGCTTGAGATCGTTTTCTAAAATAATAGTATCTCTTTCTTTTGCAAAAAAGGTTTTAAAAAGAACGATAAACTCTTTTAAATCCAGGCTTTCTTCTAGGGGTTTTGGTGGGGTATTATTATTCATTATTCATTGGGTATTCATTGGGGTTGGATTAAGGGATCTTTTTGGAGCGTCTGACAAGAATCCAAATCCACAAGAACGTCTTTCATAGGGGTTTGTTTTTTGCCTGAAAAGCTCAAAGTCCCGCTCACTAAATTAAAGGTTTGGTTATTCACTTTAATGCCTTTACACAACAAGGTTTCCCCCCTTAAAAACGCTCTTTGCAAAGCGATTTCTTGTTGGTTTTGCTGGTTTTGCTTGTAAGTATAAACGCTGATGCTCGCTCCTATAACCCCTACGATTAAAAAAGCTAAAATCTTTTGTTTGGGGCTTGCTAAACCAAAATCCCTTAAAACTAAAAACAATAAAATCAGCGTTAAAAATAAAACAACCGCTGCACCCATTACATTTCGCCTCTCAATTGATAGGTAATATCCCCCGCTCCAAAGCCTATCACAAAGCCTTTTTCAATCGTTTCTACCACATTATCATTGACTAAGAGCTCTAAAAAATCCCCTTTTTTACGCACCCTGTCTATAAAGGCGGGGTTATAATGTTTAAAATGGGCTTTCAAATCAATGTCTCTTTTGACTTCACTTGCACTATAAACGGGTAAAATGATCAATCTGTCGCAATGCTCTAAAAAACATTTTTTAAACTCTTCTAAATTATCCATTAAGCGAGAATATTTGTGCGCTTGCCAGATCACAATAATTTTTTCTTGCGTGTTCAATAAGTTAGCATAAATCCTAGCGCTTTTTAAAGTGGCGTTAATTTCAGTGGGGTGGTGGGCGTAATCATCAATGAGGATGAGCGCGTTTTTTTGCAAAATATCAAAGCGTTTTTTAATGCCTTTGAAATTCAATAAATTATTTCTAATTTCTTCTAAATTCAATTCATCTAAAGCGCTTAAAATCGCTAAACTCGCATTCGTAGCGTTATGTTCGCCTAACCCCCACACCAAAAAAGCCCCCAAATCTTTCAATTCAAATGAAGTGTAAGGCTCGCCGTCTTTTAAAATGTATTGGATATTATAAATGTCTTTTTTTTCTAAAACAATGGCGTCTTTAGAATAGTTTTTCAAAAAAGGATCTTCTTTATAAATCACTCTTTTTTGAGCATGGTCTAAAAAATATTCATAGGCGGAGAAAAAGCGTTCTAAATCGTGATCATAATGCTCCAAATGTTCTGGCTCTGTGTTAGGCACAATCGCAGCATAAGGGTTGGAAAATAAAAAACTTGAATCGCTTTCATCGGCTTCAAAAACTAAGCTATCATTCGCGCTCTCTCGCACATTGGAATCAAACTCTTTAGAATGCGCCCCAATAATCGCTCCAAAAGCGGGGCAAATCGCGCTCAACATGGCCGTGATACTGCTTTTTCCATGAGCCCCACACACGCTAAAAACGCGCTTGTCTTTAAGGATAGAATACAAAGCGTCTTTACGAGACAAAATAGGGATTTCTAGTTCCTTAGCCCTTTGTATTTCGGTATTGTCTTCTTTGATAATGGCTGAATGGATAATGACATCTTGATTGTTAATCGCTTTTGGATCATGCGGGATATTAACCTCTACGCCTAAAGCTTTCAAATATTTAACGTTAGGGCTTATGGCAATATCAGATCCGCTGATCTTAGCCCCTTGCGCTTTAAGGTATTTAGCTAAGCCTGAAATACCAATCCCCCCTATACCGATAAAATGGATCTTGCAATCTTGTAAGTTTTTGAGTAAAACTTTTGGGGTTTCAAGCATGGTTTTCTCGGTAAGCTTCTATGATTTCTAAAGGCTTTTCTAAAAGGGGGGTGTCATAGACAAGGGCTAAACGCACATAGTCAGCGCCGATATGATTACGCCCTAAATACAAAGCCGGTAAAGTAGTAATGCCTTCATTTTGATAAAGTCTTTTAGCAAAATTTTCGCCGTTTTGAACGGGCAGATACACATAAAAACTATAAGGATAAATGAGCGTGTCTTTAAAGATTTTTCGCGCCAGTTTCAAATTATTCGCATAAATATTGCGGAAAAATTCTGCATGCCTATCATCTAGCCAAGCGATTTCACTAGCCTTTTGGATCGCATTAGCGCTCGTATAGCCTAAATAGGTGCGAAACGCTTTGTATTTTTCTAAAAGGCTGCTATCCCCAGCGATAAAACCACTCCTTAGCCCTGGAGCGCTGGAGCGTTTGGAGAGCGAATGGATCACTGAAACATTTTTAAACGCTCCATTACCAGCCAGCATGCAAGCTTCTAAAAGCGAAGGAGGAGGTGTATTTTCATAAATTTCACTATAACATTCATCATTAATTAAAATAAAATCATGTTTTAAAGCGAGTTTGACCCAAGCGATCAGCTCTTCTAAAGAAAGGGTTCTTCCGGTGGGGTTGTTAGGGGAATTTAAGATCACTAAATCCACTTCTTGCAACTCTTTTTCATTCAAGCTTGGCGTGAAACCATTTTCTTTAGTTAAGGGCATTAAAAGGCTTTTAGCTCTAGCGAATTTTGCTGATCCTTCATAGATTTGATAAAAGGGGTTAGGGTAGGCGATAGTGGGGTTTTGATAGTCAAATAAAACAAAACTAGGGAAATTGAATAACACTTCCCTAGATCCCAGCGTGGAGATGAGTTCGTTTTCTTTCAATTCTATCTTAAAACGGCGTTTAAAAAAACCCCTTTGAGCCGCTCTCAAACCCTCTTCAAACGCGCTTTTAGGGTAGATATTGAGCGAATGGGTGTGGTTTTTGAGAGCGTCTTGAATGAATTTAGGCGTTTCAAATCGCGGCTCGCCGATGCCTAAATCTAGCCCCTTTTTTTTAGGGGTGATCTCTTTAAACAAGGCTCTTAATCGTTCAAAAGGATAAGGCTCAAAGGTCATAGGACTACTTTAATTTAAAATGGAATAGTTGATCTTACCTAAAATTTAAGCGTTATGGTATGAAATCATTAAGAAAGAGTATAATAGCAGATAAGAATTTAACTGATGAAGAGGTTTAATGCTAGAAAATAGAGTTAAGACCAAGAAAATTTTTATCGGTGGCGTCGCCATAGGGGGTGATGCTCCTATTAGCACGCAAAGCATGACCTTTAGCAAAACCGCTGATATTGAAAGCACTAAAAATCAAATTGACCGACTCAAACTCGCCGGGGCTGATTTAGTGAGGGTAGCGGTGAGTAATGAAAAGGACGCCCTAGCCTTAAAAGAATTGAAAAAAGTGTCTCCTTTGCCTTTAATCGCTGATATCCATTTCCATTATAAATTCGCTCTCATTGCCGCTCAAAGCGTGGATGCGATAAGAATTAACCCCGGAAACATCGGCTCTAAAGACAAGATCAAAGCGGTGGTTGATGCTTGTAAAGAAAAAAACATTCCTATAAGAATTGGCGTGAATGCCGGGAGTTTAGAAAAGCAGTTTGATCAAAAATACGGACCCACCCCAAAAGGCATGGTAGAAAGCGCTTTGTATAACGCCAAACTTTTAGAAGATTTGGATTTTACCAATTTTAAGATTTCTTTGAAAGCGAGCGATGTGATTCGCACCATAGAAGCTTACAGGATGCTTCGCCCTCTTGTGATCTATCCTTTCCATTTGGGGGTTACTGAAGCGGGTAATCTTTTTAGCTCCAGTATCAAATCCGCTATGGCTTTAGGGGGGCTTTTAATGGAGGGCATTGGGGATACGATGCGCGTATCCATTACAGGGGAGTTAGAAAATGAAATCAAAGTGGCCAGAGCGATTTTACGCCATAGCGGGCGTTTGAAAGAAGGGATTAATTGGATTTCTTGCCCCACTTGCGGGCGCATTGAAGCCAATTTAGTGGATATGGCGAGCAGGGTAGAAAAACGCCTAAGCCACATTAAAACCCCTTTAGACATTAGCGTGATGGGTTGCGTGGTGAACGCTTTAGGTGAAGCCAAGCATGCAGACATGGCGATCGCTTTTGGGAATCGCAGCGGTTTGATCATTAAAGAGGGTAAAGTCATTCACAAACTGGCTGAAAAGGATTTGTTTGAAACTTTTGTGGTAGAAGTGGAAAATTTAGCTAAAGAAAGAGAAAAAAGTTTAAAGGATTAGGCATGATCAATAAGTTTAAAAATTTTGTGAGCAACTACCAGCAATCTAATAACTATAAAGAGCCTTTAGGCTTTGGCATTGCCAGAGTGGATATTGCCCCTATTTCCAAAAAGATTTTATGCGCCACTTACCCCGTTTTGAACTGGAAAGATGAAAATTTAGGCTCTTATGCGGTGTTTTGCAACTCGCTTTCAAAAGAAAAAATCCTAAAAGAAAGCGCGAGCGAGCGCGTCATTGAGATTGATGAAAGTTTTGTGTTAAAAGCGTTGGATTTTTATACGCCCTTTTTGAATGAAGCCTATTCCAATAAAATGGCTCATAAAAACATCCAAGTGGTTTTAGAACTTTTAAAGGCTTTAGAAGAAAATCGTTTGAAAAATAGCGATGGGGAGTCTCTTTATCGTTTGGTGATCTTGTTTGAAGACAAGCCTTGCGAGAGCGTGGAGAGCGCGTATATGAAACTTTTAGCGCTCTCTTTAGGTAAAGCCCCTTTAAGGAGTTTGAATTTAGAGGGTATTTTTAACCAGCTTTCTAATGCGGCTTGGAGCGGTAACAAGCCTTATGAATTAGAATGGCTTAGAACGAACGAAGTGGCTTTAAAAATGCGAGGCCATTTCCCTAGCATTGATTTTATAGATAAATTCCCGCGCTATTTGATGCAATTAATCCCTGAATTTGACAATATCCGCTTACTGGATAGCTCAAAAACGCGCTTTGGGGCGTATTTAGGGACCGGAGGTTACACTCAAATGCCCGGGGCTAGTTACGTGAATTTTAACGCAGGGGCTATGGGAGTGTGCATGAATGAGGGGCGTATTTCTTCATCGGTGGTGGTGGGAGCAGGCACTGATATTGGTGGGGGAGCGAGCGTTTTAGGCGTTTTAAGCGGAGGGAATAACAACCCCATTAGCATCGGGAAAAATTGTTTGCTAGGGGCTAATAGCGTTACCGGAATCAGTCTAGGCGATGGCTGTATTGTGGATGCAGGCGTTGCCATATTAGCCGGGAGCGTGATAGAAATTGAAGAAAATGAGTTTAAAAAGCTTTTAGAAGTGAATAGCACTTTAGAAAAACATGCCAATAATCTTTACAAAGGCAAAGAGCTTTCCGGAAAAAATGGCGTGCATTTTCGCTCCAATAGCCAAAATGGTAAGCTGATTGCTTTTAGGAGTGTGAAAAAAATTGAGTTGAATCAAAACCTGCATTAAGGATTAAAAGAATGCTCAAAAAAAGTTTGTTATTGCTTGTTTTTTTAGTCTTACAGATTAGCGGTGCTGAAGAAAATAATCAAGCCCCAAAAAACACGCCCCCTGAATTAAACCCCGCTAACGCTAAGGGCGCGCCAAACCCTAACACCCAGATCACTCCTAAAAACGATAATTCTAACCTGTTAGACAAATTAGGTTCGCCTGAAAACGCTCAAACCGAGCTTTCTGCCGGTATTGATTTGGCTAAAAAGGGCGATTATCAAGGGGCTTTCAAGCTTTTTTCCCAATCGTGCGATAATGGTAATGCGGCCGGGTGTTTTGCAGTGGGAGCGATGTATGCTAATGGGGTAGGGATCCAAACCAACAGATTAAAAGCCGCTCGCTATTATGAAATGGGTTGCAGTGGGGGCGATGCGACCGCTTGTGCGAATCTGGCTCAAATGTATGAAAACAAAAAAAACGCTGATTCAAACGATAAAGAAAACGCTTTGCAATTGTATGCGGTGGCTTGTCAAGGGGGGGATATGATCGCATGCAATAATTTGGGGTGGATGTTTGCTAATGGGAGTGGGGTCCCAAAAGATTATTACAAAGCGATAAGTTATTATAAATTTTCATGCGAGAATGGGAATGATATGGGGTGTTATAATCTGGGCTTGATGTCTAATGTGAATAATATTTATGGCATTGATAAGGCACAGCTCAGTCAAGTGGATTTGAATTATTTGGCTTGTAACGCGGGGGATATGATGGGGTGCGCGAATTTAGGCTGGATTTATGCGAATGGGGATTTAGGGGCTCCTTTGAACAACCACTACGCAGCGAAATATTTCCAAATGGCATGCGATGGGGGGATTTTGGGGAGCTGTAACAATTTAGGCGTGCTGTATCAAAAGGGCTTAGGCGTGCCTCAAGACGATCAAAGGGCTTTGGATTTATTCTCGTATGCGTGCGATAATGGTTTTGAGTCAAGCTGCCGTAATTACGGGAATTTCAAAGAGCATTTATTGCGCGTGAATCCTAATTACGGGCGCTTGTTCATGCCGTATAATTCTTATGAGATACCCTAGTAGGGGTATTTTGAAATCATTCTCGCTCCCATTAACTAAACCCCCCTAAAGATCGCATTTTTAAGAGATTACTACTTGCTTTGCGCAAAGCTCTTTTATTTTTTTGAATAAATTCAGCCGCAAATTGCGGTTTTTTCAAAAATTTAAGCTCTTTTTTTTTGATTTAATACTCGGTGCAATGATAATCTCACTTAAAAGGAAAAGCGATGGAAGCGAAACAAAGCAACGTTAACGACTTTTTTGCCTTAACAGGCACGATATTTTCTATCCCTGTATACCAGAGGAACTACACTTGGGAAGAAGAAAATTGCGAAAAATTACTGCAAGATATTATCGGTATTTCTCAAAATAAAAAAACGCATTTCATGGGTTCTATCACTTATATTTTGCATTTGATTGATGATGAAAAGAGCTTAAGGAAACTGCAAGAATTTGTCATCATTGACGGGCAGCAAAGGATTACCACCATCATGCTTTTGCTTAAAGCCATAGAGACCAAGATACCAAATGAAGAGATAAAAAAAGAAATTAACGGACTACTCAATCTTTCCGGACAAAAGTTGCGTCTCAAGCCCATTAAAAGCGACAAAGAAGCCTTTGATCTGGTCATGCAAAATCGATCGCATGAAATACAAGGCGTATCACACATTAGGAATAATTATAAATTTTTCACCAAAGAGCTTGACAATTATATCAGCAAAGGGTATCGCATAGAAGAGATTTATGGCGCATTTTTGCGGCTTAAAATCGTAGCCATAGGCTTAGAGTTGGGCGAAGACGATCCGCAAGTGGTGTTTGAGAGCATCAACGCTACAGGCGTGCAATTAAAAGGGCTAGATCTCATCCGCAACTATCTGATGATGGGAGAAAATTCTGACAGACAGAAACATCTCTATGATACTTATTGGGTTCCTTTAGAAAATTGGCTTGGTGAAAAAGACTTGAATGATTTTATCAAAACTTACCTTAGGATCTATTTTGAAGATAAGGTAAAAGAGGGAGAGCGCGAAGTGTATTACGCGCTAAAAGACCACCACAGAGAAAATTTCTCTGATGATATACAAGGTCTTATGAGCGATATGCGTGAATATGGCAGAATCTATCAAATCTTTTTAGACAGAGATCATTATTTTTTACATCGTGGAGGTCCGCAACAGTTAGCGAATTTACGCTTGTGCATTAAAGATCTTGTGAAAATCAAATTTGGCGTGGCAAAGCCCTTTATTTTGCGTTGCGCTAGAGATTTTGAAGAAGGCAAATTGGATTATGAAAACTTCCATGAAATCTTGCAAATCCTTATTAGCTACTTCGTGCGCCGAAGCGTGTGCGGGGATCCTGTCCCTGCACTTACTGAACTTCTTTATTCTTTATACAGACAGCTAGAAAATGTTTCAGCCGATGCATTGAAGCGGTATTTGGGCAAGAGCGTTGGTCAAGCGGCGTTCCCCAATGACGATAAAATTAAGGTGGCGTTTGCTGTTCGTAACGCTTATGCAGCAAATCAAGTGTGCAAATTCATCTTGCTTGAGATAGAAAAATTAAGTAACGCTGAACCGCCAAAAGAAGAGAGTTTAGAAGTGGAGCATTTCTACCCAAAAACCCCCACCCAAGAATGGCGCGACATGGTGGGGGACTATTTCACTTTTGAACAAGACTGCCTCAATAATTTTGGGAATCTGACCTTATCAGGGCAAAATTAAAAGCTTGGCAACAAACCTTACGAGGCAAAAATTGCACTTATGGAAGAATACAGCTCCTTGCATTTAAACGACTATTTCATCAATAACACCCATTCTTGGGGGATAGAAGAAGTGAGGAATAGGAGCGAATATTTAGCGGATCAATTCTGTCAAGTGGGATTGTTTAAAGATTTGCCTAAAGAATACCGCACCAGAGAGCTTCACAAAACCCTTGATGATGACTTAACTTCCCATAATCTTCAAAGCGTTAAGCTCCCCAATGGCCAAAGGCACATGGCAAGAAACGCTAAGGAATTGGCTAGCGCTGTCATAGACTACTTATTAGAAAACGCCAGAGAAGCCTTTGAAAGCTACACAGACGATGAATATCAAAGATATATTTGTTGGGATAAAGCAAAAGCGCAATTAAGGGATAGAGATGGCACTTTGGTTGTGCCTTTTGAAAAATACGGATTCTACTTTGTGAGCAATGCGAGTTATCAAACGGTGGGCAGTAATCTTAAGGATCTTATCTTAGGCTGCGATCTTAATCCCAGAGATTTTATTGTGGAATAAACAAGCCCCCCAAAGAAATGGGGGGGTTAAAAAAATTTTAAAATCACTTGCCAAAAGCTTGGTGCAAATGCGTGGTTAGGGAGTTAAGATACTGCTCCACTTGGGGATTTTTCACCACATCGTTGCAGATAAAAGTGGGCAACGCTGAAAGCCCTAAAAATTGGAACGCTTTATGCAAATGCAAATACACAACATCCACACCCACCCCTTCAAAAAATTCACTAGGATCATTAAAGGCTTCAATGGGAGCGTTCCAAGTCAAGCTCAACATGTATTTTTTGCCTTGCATCAAGCCCCCTTTCCCGTAGTTTTTAGTGGGGTTTTTCGAACTCCTGCCATCGCTAGCATAAAGCTTCCCATGCCCTGAAGTGAAGACTTCATCAATGTATTTTTTCACAATCCAAGGCTCTCCCATCCACCAGCCAGGCATTTGCCAAATCGTCGCATCAGCACTAACGATCTTTTCCACCTCTTGGCTATGATTATAGCCCTTATCCACGATCGTAGTATCCACTTCTAGCCCCAAAGACTCTAGAGTCTTTTTTGCATGATCAGTCAAGGTTTCATTGAGTTTCCCCCCAGAGCTCCCGAACGCTTTGCCCCCATTAATGATGAGTACTTTTTTCATTTTGTTCCTTTTTTAATAAAATAGGGGGGAATTTTATCCAAATGAAACTTAATGTTAAAGAAATTTCTTTCATCTAAAATAAAAGTTAAAAAATAATCAATTGCCACTACATTATTTTTATTATGTTAAGATAATGAAAATTTATAGTTAAGGAGTGGTCATGTTCTACGATGAAAAAAAGACCTATCAAAAGATTGAAGAACGCCTTGAAGTAATTAGTTCGTTTAACGCCCATAACGAGCATAAAAACTTACAAGATGAGTTTAAAGGTGCGGGCATTTCCAGGCGTGATTTATTGAAGTGGGCGGGCATGATGAGCGCAACTCTAGCCTTGCCGGCTAGTTTCGCTCCCTTGACTTTGAAAGCGGTGGAAGTGGCTAACAGATTGCCTGTGATTTGGTTGCACATGGCAGAATGCACCGGCTGTAGCGAGAGCTTGTTAAGGAGCGCAGACCCCACCATTGATAGCATTATCTTTGATTACATCAACCTAGAATACCATGAGACCATCATGGTAGCGAGCGGTTTTCAGGCTGAAAAAAGCTTGCATGACGCCATAGAAAAGCATAAAAACAATTACATTTTAATGGTAGAGGGCGGTATCCCCCAAGGCACGGAATACTTTCTCACTCAAGGCCCAAACGCTGAAACGGGGGCTGAAGAGTGCAGAAAAGCCGCTCAATACGCAGCCGCTATTTTTGCCATAGGCACATGCTCAAGTTTTGGGGGCGTTCAAGCGGCTTACCCTAACCCATCTAACGCACAACCCTTGCATAAAATCATTGATAAACCCGTGATCAATGTTCCCGGTTGCCCGCCTAGTGAAAAAAATATCGTGGGCAATGTGCTTTATTACTTGATGTTTGGGGCTCTCCCTAAATTGGATGCGTATAACCGCCCCTCTTGGGCTTATGGGAATAGGATCCATGATTTGTGCGAAAGGAGAGGACATTTTGATGCGGGCGAATTTGTGGAACATTTTGGCGATGAAAACGCTAAAAGGGGCTTTTGTTTGTATAAAATGGGCTGTAAAGGGCCTTACACTTTCAACAATTGCTCCAAACTCCGCTTCAATTCACACACTTCTTGGCCCATAGGCGCAGGGCATGGGTGCATAGGGTGTTCTGAGCCTAATTTTTGGGATACGATGAGTCCTTTTGAAGAGCCTTTGGCGAACCGCTCCATTAAAACCGCCTTTGATGGATTAGGGGCTGATAAAGTAGCGGATAAAGTAGGCACGACTTTGCTGAGCGCAACCGCTATTGGCATTGTCGCGCATGTGCTCCTTTCTAAAGCGATCAAAAACAAAGAGTAAGGGATTAACATGTCAAAAAAAATCGTAGTCGATCCTATCACCAGGATTGAGGGGCATTTAAGGATTGAAGTGATCGTAGATGATGATAATGTGATCACTGATGCGTTTTCTTCTTCTACGCTTTTTAGGGGGCTAGAAACGATCATTAAAGGCAGAGATCCACGAGATGCAGGCTTCATCGCTCAAAGGATTTGCGGGGTATGCACTTATTCGCATTATAAGGCCGGCATCACAGCGGTAGAAAACGCTCTAGGCATTACCCCCCCATTGAACGCGCAATTGGTGCGATCTTTGATGAACATGGCACTGCTTTTTCATGATCATGTGGTGCATTTCTATACTTTGCATGGGCTTGATTGGTGCGATATTATGAGCGCTTTAAAAGCCGATCCCATTCAAGCGGCAAAACTTTCTTTCAAATACAGCCCTTATCCCATTAATACCGGTGCCGGCGAATTAAAAGCGGTTCAAAAACGCTTGAATGATTTCGCTAAAGGCGGATCTTTAGGGCCTTTTAGTAACGGCTACTATGGGCATAAAACCTATCGTTTAAGCCCAGAGCAAAATTTAATCGTCTTAAGCCACTACCTCAAGCTTTTAGAAATCCAAAGGGAAGCAGCGAAAATGACCGCTATTTTTGGGGCCAAACAGCCTCACCCACAAAGCCTAACGGTGGGGGGTGTTACGAGTGTTATGGATATATTGGATCCGACGAGATTGGCTGAATGGAAGAGCAAGTTTGAAGTGGTGGCTAATTTTATCAACCATGCTTATTACCCTGATTTGGTGATGGCAGGCGAAATGTTCGCTAACGAACCATCTGTCATTAAAGGCTGTGGCTTAAGGAATTTTATCGCTTATGAAGAAGTGTTGCTCGGAAGGGATAAATACCTTTTGAGTAGTGGGGTGGTGCTTGATGGGGATATTTCTAAACTGCACCCCATTGATGAGAGTTTGATTAAAGAAGAGGTTACGCATTCTTGGTATCAATATGAAGACACTAAAGAAGTGCAACTCCACCCTTATGACGGGCAAACTAACCCGCATTATACCGGTTTAAAAGACGGCGAGAGCGTGGGGATTGAAAATAAAATCATCCCTGCTAAAGTGCTTGACACTAAAAATAAATATTCTTGGATAAAATCGCCCAGATACGATAGTAAGCCCATGGAAGTAGGCCCTTTAAGTTCCGTAGTGGTAGGTTTAGCGGCGAAAAACCCCTATGTTACTGAAGTGGCTACTAAGTTTTTAAAAGACACTAAACTGCCTTTAGAGGCGTTGTTTTCAACGCTTGGGCGCACAGCTGCAAGGTGTATTGAAGCTAAAACGATCGCTGATAATGGCCTTTTGGCGTTTGATGCGTTAGTGGAAAATCTAAAAAGCGATCAAAGCACTTGCGTTCCTTATCACATTGATAAAAATCAAGAATATAAAGGGCGCTATATTGGTCAAGTGCCAAGGGGCATGCTAAGCCATTGGGTGCGTATTAAAAACGGCGTGGTGGAAAATTATCAAGCGGTGGTGCCTTCTACTTGGAATGCGGGGCCTAGAGATTCTCAAAATCAAAGGGGGGCTTATGAAATGAGCTTGATTGGCACTAAAATCGCTGATTTAACCCAGCCTTTAGAAATCATTAGGACTATCCATTCTTTTGACCCATGCATCGCATGCTCAGTGCATGTGATGGATTTTAAAGGACAGTCTTTAAACGAGTTTAAAGTAGAGCCTAATTTCGCTAAATTCTAAAAAGGGTTACGCATGGATAAAATGAATAAGGTCGTTTTACACAAAGAGTATTCAGGTTTTGTGCGCTTTTTCCATTGGGTTAGGGCTTTGAGTATTTTTACTTTAATCGCTACAGGGTTTTACATTGCTTACCCTTTTTTGCAGCCTAATTCCAGCTTTTATAAAGGGGTGTATCTTTTACAAGCTTATGTGCGCTCTTTTCATGTCATGTTTGGGTTTTTGCTCATTAGTGCATTAATCTTTAGAACCTATCTTTTTTTCACTAAAGAAAGCTTGATGGAACGCAGGAGTTTTAGCCAACTTTTAAGCCCAAAAGCTTGGATAGATCAGATGAAAGCGTATTTTCTTATCAGCGGCAAACCCCACACTAAAGGAGCGTATAACCCTATCCAGCTCGTGGCTTATTTCACTTTGGTTGTTTTGATCGTGTTGATGAGTTTGAGCGGGATAGTGCTGTATTATAATGTCTATCATGCGGGGCTTGGAGCGTTTTTAGGAAGCGCTTTTAAGTGGTTTGAGGTGCTTTGTGGGGGGTTAGCGAATGTTCGTTTTATCCACCACTTAGCGACTTGGGGGATTATTTTGTTTGTCCCTGTGCATGTTTATATGGTGTTTTTCCATTCTATTAGGTATGAAAGTTCGGGGGCGGATTCTATGATTAATGGCTATGGTTATACCAAAGAATGAGTCAAAAAATCCTAATTCTAGGCATTGGCAATATCCTTTTTGGCGATGAAGGGATTGGGGTGCATCTAGCCCACTACCTTAAAAAGAATTTTTCTTTTTTCCCTAGCGTGGATATTATAGATGGGGGGACTATGGCACAACAGCTCATTCCTTTAATCACTTCGTATGAAAAGGTTTTGATTTTGGATTGCGTGAGCGCTAAAGGCGTTGAGATAGGCTCAGTCTATGCCTTTGATTTTAAGGACGCTCCTAAAGAAATCACATGGGCTGGGAGCGCTCATGAGGTGGAAATGCTACACACTTTAAGGCTCACGGAGTTTTTAGGGGATCTGCCTAAAACTTTTATCGTGGGGCTTGTGCCTTTTGTGATAGGGAGCGAGACTACTTTCAAGCTTTCAAGCGAGATTTTAAACGCTTTAGAAACCGCCTTAAAAGCCATAGAAAACCAACTCAACGCATGGGGAGTTCAAATGCAACGCACCGATCATATCGCATTAGAATGTATTGCTGAACTCTCTTATAAGGGTTTTTGAATTGGCGTTTGTTTTTCTTTTTAAATGCGTTAATGAAGAAACAAGCCTGAATTTTACGCCCCTTTTAGAGCAAATGGCATGCGATTTGCAAGCGCGTTTTTATAGTGTTTATAAGGACAATACCGCTTCTTTCTACCTCCAAGCGAGCGCTGAAACCACTTTAGAGTTCGCGCAAAAATTAAGCGAGATCTTGCCCTTTTCTTTGGATTTTAGCTTTTTGTCTTTAAAGGAGATCGCAGAGCCTTTAGATGAAAATCTTTTCCAAACAACAAGCCCTTCAAAGCCCCTTTTTATGAACGCTAAAGAGCATCAAGATTTTTTAGACAAAAATTCATCTTTGTATGCCAATGCGTTGGGTTTTGTCAAAAACACCGCTTTTAAGGGGGCTATAATCCATAGCCCTAAAGAGCTTATAGATTGCTTAACCCAATTAAAAGGCATGCTCAAAACACAGGATTTTATCCCTGTTCACACTTCTAGGGGGGCGTTATCCCTTTCTTTAAAAAATCCCTCTCCAAGCGTTATTTTTAGCGATCTTTCTAGCGTTTTGAGCTGCACTAAATTGCCTTTAGAGGACGCTAAATATTTGGCCAGTTTGGAAAAACCATCCATCAAAGCCCCATTAAAAAGCGTGTTTAAAGACACTTTTAAAAACGATGAAATCATAGCCCAACTACCCTATGACCCCATATTGAATTTATTGTGCCGTATTTTACAAGATGAGGGGATAGAATTTGTTTTTATGCATGAAAGCCGTTCTTGTGAAGCGCTGTTACATTATGAAGCGCTTTTTAAAACCCCTAAACGCTTGATCACACCCACTAAAAAATTCGTGCTAGAAAATAATTTTTCTACCTTTCCCTTTAAAGATGAATTAGAGTTTTTAAGCGCAACCCCCAATTCTATCGTTCTATATTTTAGTTTCAAGCGCCCTACAAGGTTGTTATTGCATGCTAATGGTTCTTTAAAAACGCTTTTAAGCATTAGTTTTGATTTCAATCAAATATTTAACCTCCTCAAACAAGATGAAAAAGCCTCCAGAATGCTACAAAACTACGCTACTAAATTCCCTGATTTTTACGCGCGCCTTTTAGAGCTTTCTAAATACAATCTAGGGGGCGCGAATTTATTGGATTTTTTTCGCATTTTAGGGTTTGTTTTGGGTTATAGCGAGGATTTTTGCACGCAGAGCGTTATTCCTTTGGCCAAAGAATGCTTACGCCCTAAAGGCCCTAGGATTGATTATAAAATCCTTAAAGACGATTCTTTGAAAATGGCTTTAAACTTTTCAAAGATCATGCACAGCGCGATGAGTTTCAGGCTCGCAGGCGTGGAAAATGAAATCTTGAGTTTGGGGATTTTGGATTCTTTAGCGGAGTTTTTAGGGAATTTCATTTGGGATAACGCACAAAATTTTAGCGTCCAAGAAGTAACGATCGCTGGGGATTTCTTTGGCGAAAAAGTGTTTTTGGATTTGTTTGTGCGGTATTTCCCTAAAACCCTAGCCCTTAAAACGCACGAGTTTTTGGATTATGAATAAGGGCTTAAAAGCGGATGTGTATCATCAACCCGCCGTCCATGTATTGGGTTTTTTTGCTTTTAGTCCTTTCAAAATAAGGTCCAAAAGATAAAGTCTTATTGAAGTCAATGATTGGAACGCTCACCCCTTCGGCGATATTGTTTTTAGCGAGTTGTTTGTAAAATTTTTTATCGCTTTTTTTATGGCTTTTAAGCTTAGGGCTTTTTTCTAAATCTATGCCTTCTAAAGCGCTATTTTTAGTGAAATCATAAAGCTTTTTGTCGTTTTTAGCCTCGGTTTTTAATCCATGGTTTTTATGGAGTTTGTAAAACTTTTTACTGCTCTTTTTGCCGTTTTTGGTTTCGGTTTCTAAATCTGTTGCAAACGCGCTACTACAAGCCACAAGCGATACAAGAAATAAATTTCTAACTATACGCATAAGAATATCTCCTCTTAATATAGTCTTTTTCTATCACACCACCCTAGCATGTTAGAAATAACCATTAGAAAACACAAGTGCGTTTGAGCAAAAACACCAACACGCTTATTGTTTAGTGCAAGCTGTTTTAAGCTAATCAATAAAAAGCGTAAGGGAAGTATCCAGGCGCTCCATACCCATAAGGCCCATAAGGCATAAGGCCAGACCCATAAGGCATGAAACCATAGGGCATGTAATAATAAGGCATGTAATAGCCTCCATACATCCCGTTTTGCATGGGCGAATTGAGATTATCCACTGAATTGTAAAAGCCGTTTAAAGACCCATAAGCGTTATAATTAGTGAAACGATTGATTAAGGGCGTGGTGTGCGCATCAATAGTGGCGTTTTCTTGCTGGATAGCCTTTTCTTCTCTGGCGACTTCTTGGGCTTTAGTCTCTTTAGGATCTTTAACTAGCACTTCTTCTATAGGCACATTCGCCCCACAAGCGCTTAACAGATAGGCTAAAAAGCCAGCGTTTAAAAAAAGAATGGTTTTAGAGAGGTGAGCGGATTGGTTGGGTAAAAAAGTTTTATTGTTTTGATGCATGGGATTTCCTAAATTTAAAAATAACTAAAGATTAACATGTTTTTAATTCAATATCCATTAAGCTTTTGTGGCTATTTCATTTTAATTTTGTTTTCCATTAAAACCCAATAACTAAAATCTTATTTTTATGATAAAC
This sequence comes from Helicobacter pylori, assembly GCF_021062735.1. GTDB lineage: Bacteria > Campylobacterota > Campylobacteria > Campylobacterales > Helicobacteraceae > Helicobacter > Helicobacter pylori_DN. Next base: position 159,716 of record NZ_JAHXLB010000002.1, read on the forward strand.
TACCTAGTCATAATATCAAATCTTAAACCAAAGAAAAACCATGAAAAAAACCCTTTTACTCTTTCTCTCTTTCTTGTTTTGGCTCCACGCTGAAAGGAATGGATTTTATTTGGGTTTAAATTTTGCAGAAGGAAGCTATATTAAAGGACAAGGCAGCATCGGCGAAAAAGCTTCAGCAGAAAACGCCTTAAATCAAGCGATCAATAACGCAAAAAATTCATTATTCCCCGAACAAAACACAAAAGCCATAAGAGATGCACAAAACGCCTTAAACAAAGTGAAAGATTCAACAAAAATCGCTAACCGATTCGCAGGAAATGGTGGATCGGGCGGTCTTTTTAATGAACTCAGCTTTGGGTATAAATATTTTTTGGGTAAAAAAAGGATTATAGGGTTTAGGCACTCTCTTTTTTTCGGTTACCAACTTGGTGGCGTTGGTTCTGTTCCTGGCAGCGGTTTAATCGTTTTTTTACCCTATGGTTTCAATACGGATTTGCTCATTAATTGGACTAACGATAAGCGAGCGTCCCAAGAATATGTTGAACGAAGGGTAAAAGGGCTCTCTATATTTTACAAAGACATGACCGGCAGAACGCTAGACGCTAATACATTAAAAAAAGTATCAAGGCATGTATTTAGAAAATCTTCAGGGCTTGTGATTGGCATGGATGTAGGGGCTAGCACTTGGTTTGCAAGCAACAATCTCACCCCTTTTAATCAAGTCAAGAGCCACACGATTTTTCAGTTACAAGGAAAATTTGGCGTTCGTTATAATAGCGATGAATACGATATTGATCGCTATGGCGATGAAATATATCTTGGGGGTTCTAGTGTTGAATTAGGGGTTAAAGTGCCAGCTTTTAAAGTCAATTACTATAGCGATAATTATGGGGATAAATTGGATTATAAAAGAGTGGTGAGCGTTTATCTTAACTATACATATAACTTTAAATAACTTTAAAAATTAAGACACGCTTTTTTTAGTTGGTTTTTTAAAACAAAGCCTTATTTTTGATGAGATTCAAACTCTTCATAGCCTTTTTTTCTCAATTGGCATGCCGGGCATTCATCGCAGCCATAACCATAAGCATGCAAAATCTTTCGCTCTCCTTGATAGCATGTGTGCGTTTCTTTGATGACTAAATCTAAAGCCCCCAAATCTTTAGCCATTTGAAATTCTTGCGCTTTATTCAAAAACATTAAAGGCGTTAGGATTTTAATCGCCGTGTTTGATCCTAAATTGAGCGCATGCTCGATGCTTTTAATGAAATCTTCTTTACAATCCGGATAGCCGCTAAAATCCGCTTGCGAAACCCCTAAAGCGATGTTACTAGCCCCTATTTTTTGCGCATAAGAATGCAAAAGGGTGATAAAAATAGCGTTACGATTAGGCACAAAAGAGTTGGGTAAATCTTTATTTTGCGCATGCGAATGCCCTATTAAATCGTTAGAGTTTTTAAAAAGCGCAGAGTGGGTGATATTTTCTAAAAAATCTAATGAGATGATTTCATAGGGGAGTTGTAAAAGAGAAGCGATTTTTTGAGCGCATTCTAATTCCACAGAGTGTTTTTGCGCGTAATCAAACCCCACTAAATGGACTTTTTTAAAACGCTTTTTCGCCCATACGGCTAAAGTGGTGCTGTCTTGCCCGCCACTAAAACTGATTGCACAAATTTCTTGTTCCATCAAAATTCCTTGAAAATTCTAAAAAGATATAATAACACAAAGAAATTTTAAGAGTAAAAAGCGTGTTTGAACTAGACAAAGAATTAAAAGAATTGTTTGACATTTATGAAAAATCCCCTTATGAGCTTTACTTGGTAGGGGGGTGCGTGCGCGATCATTTAATGGGTATTACCCCAAAAGATTACGATTTAACCTCAAACGCTTTAGTCAATGAAAGTAAAGAGCTTCTTTTAAAGCGCCATTTTAGGGTGCTAGAAACCGGCATCAAACATGGCACGATCACGGCTCTTAAAAACCATCAGAGCTATGAAATCACAACTTTTAGAATTGAAAAAGGGCATATCAAGCACCGAAAGCCTAAAGAATTGGTTTTTAGCGCTCATTTGACAGACGATTTAAAGCGGCGCGATTTTAGCATGAATGCGATCGCTTATAGCCCTACAAAAGGGATTATTGATCCTTTTAAAGGGCAGAATGCGATTGAAAATCAAACGATTGAATGCGTGGGGGAAGCGCGATTGAGGTTTTTTGAAGACGCTTTAAGGATTTTAAGAGCGTTGCGATTTAGCGCGACTTTAGGCTTTAAGATAGCGCCAAACACCAAAAGAGCGGTTTTTGCGTGTAAGGATTTGTTAAAACACCTCTCCAAAGAGCGCTTACAAAGCGAGTTGAATAAGCTTCTTATGGGGAAAAACGCCTATGAAGTGGCCAAAGAATATCAAGAAATTTTAGAGTTGGTTATTCAAGAAAAAATAGAAAATTTAGGGTTTTTAAAAAACGTGCCTTTCAATCTGGAATTAAGATTGTTAGGGTTTTTTAAACATCAAAAAAGTTTAGAAAATCTACGATACCCTAAAAAAACATGTGTTTTATTTACTCAAGCTAAAGAATGCCATAAAGCTTTTTTAAATATTCATAACAAAACAGAGTTAAAATTTTTATTGAAAAACTACGATTTAGAGCCTTTTAATTTGGCTTTAGATTTTTATGCACTCAAAAACCCCAAACACGCTTTAAAAATTAAAAGATTATTAAAAGAAATCTTTGATTCTAACGAGCCTTTTAAAAAAGAGCACCTAGCCCTTAAGGGCGGTGCGCTTCAAAGCTTGGGTTATCAGCACCAAAAAATCGGCGAAATTTTAAACGCATGCTTAAATTTAGTCATTGAAAATCCTAAAAATAACGCTTTAGAGTGGCTGATAAAATGGGTTAAAGATCATTATTTACCTAATGATGCTATAAATCACTCGCCAATAGGCAGAAAAAATTAAAAACAGAGAAAACATGATAACGATGAATGCGATTCAATGGCCTAAGAAATGGGTTCCAGGAGAGACTGATAATTTTGTGTCCAATGAAGTCATTGTCAAAGGTTTGGATTTTAATAAAGTGGTGCAACACTTAAGAGACGCGTCCCATTGGGAAAAGTATTACAAAAATTCAGGGAATGTCCGCATGCATAATCAAGACAATACTATTCTTAAAGACAAGACTCGTTTCCGTTTTGAAACTTTTGGCTTTTTAGTGGAGGCACAGGTGGAAGAGTTTGAATTGAAAGACACCATACTGCGTTTGGCTTGGAGAGGTTGGAATGAAGCTAAAGGCGATGAGTATCTTGAAGTCTATCACGCATGGCTAGTTGAAAAATTAGATAATGATCGTGTGCGTATTTTAACCCAAGAAACTCAGTTAGGAGTCTCTGCTAAAGCTTTAGCGAAATCTGTGCCTAATGCGATGCTAAATGGCCATCAAGCTTGGTTAGATGGTTTAGTGGCGTATTCACGCTAATAAGTGAGGATTGAATGAAAATCGGATGGATTGGACTAGGGGCTATGGGGACTCCTATGGCGGCTCGCTTGCATGATGCAAATTTAGAAGTGTCGGTTTATAACCGAACAGAGAGCAAAGCAGTCTCCTTAAAAGAAAAGGGCGTAGTGGTTTATACTAGCCCCATAGATTTGGCCGCTAAAGTTGATCTGATTTTTACCATGCTTTCGGATAAAACGGCGATTGATGCTGTTTTAGCGCCAGAATTTTGGGAACAGATGTCTAAAAAAATCGTGGTGAATATGAGCACTATCGCCCCTTTGGAAAGCTTATCTTTAGAAAAAATCGCTCAAAAGCATCAAGTAACCTACCTTGAAGCGCCCGTTTCAGGATCGGTTGGCGCAGCCAAAGCCGGGGCGTTATTGATTTTAGCGGCAGGCGATGAAGAAGTTATCTCTAAACTCAAACCTGTTTTGGCGCATTTGGGGAGTCAAACTTTTTATTTGGGTAAGATTGGTCAAGGGACAGGGGCTAAATTATCCATTAATAGCCTTTTGGCTCAAATGGGGGTCGCTTATTCAGAAGCTTTGCTGTTAGCCAAACATTTAGGAGTTGATGCAGAGTTGTTTTTACAAATTATTGGCCAATCTGGCATGAATTCGCCTCTCTTTCAAGCTAAAAAAGGCATGTGGTTGCAAGATAGCTATCCGGCCGCTTTCAGTTTGAAACTCATGCTCAAAGACATTCGTTTAGCTAACAATGAAGCAGGAGAGGCGATTCAATTACCATTCTTATCTAAAGCGCAAGAGCTTTATTCTCAAGCGGAAAAATCCGGTTTAGGCGAAATGGATATGGCAGCCGTTTATCATTATTTAGAAAAAGGAGAACATTAAAATGGACAGAGAACAAGTGGTTGCTTTACAGCACCGACGATTTGCTGCAAAAAATACGATCCCAATCGCCGTATTTCCCAAAAGGATTGGGAAGCTTTGGTTGAAGTGGGGAGATTAGCCCCTTCTTCAATCGGGCTTGAACCATGGAAAATGCTTTTATTGAAAAATGAACGCATGAAAGAAGATTTAAAACCGATGGCCTGGGGGGCGCTTTTTGGTTTAGAGGGATCGAGCCATTTTGTCATTTATCTTGCGCGAAAAGGCGTTACTTATGACAGCGATTACGTTAAGAAAGTGATGCATGAAGTTAAAAAAAGGGATTATGACACCAATTCCAGGTTCGCTCAAATCATCAAAAATTTCCAAGAGAACGATATGAAACTCAATAGCGAACGATCTTTGTTTGATTGGGCCAGCAAGCAGACTTATATCCAAATGGCGAACATGATGATGGCAGCGGCCATGTTAGGGATTGATTCTTGCCCGATTGAAGGGTATGATCAAGAAAAAGTGGAGGCTTATTTAGAGGAAAAGGGCTATCTGAACACGGCGGAATTTGGCGTGTCGGTAATGGCTTGTTTTGGTTATCGCAACCAAGAAATCACCCCTAAAACCCGTTGGAAGACAGAAGTTATTTATGAAGTGATTGAATAAAAACGCTTTTAGCTTTTTGATAACCAACCATAAAAAGCTTGGCGTTAGCCAAGCGCTAATCTCTTAAATGATGCCCATTCATGTTTGATAAAACAGAACTACCACAACACAATTAAGTATTCTTTAGGTATAATCAAAAACTATTTTTAAATAAAGGGTTTTTATGCTTCGTTTTGCGCCTTCGCCTACAGGGGATATGCACATAGGGAATTTAAGGGCAGCCATTTTCAATTACATTGTAGCCAAACAGCAACACAAACCCTTTCTCATTCGCATTGAAGACACGGACAAAGAGCGTAACATTGAAGGCAAAGACCAAGAAATTTTAGAGATTTTAAAGCTTATGGGGATAAGTTGGGACAAGCTCGTGTATCAAAGCCATAACATAGATTATCACAGAGAAATGGCAGAAAAATTACTGAAAGAAAATAAAGCGTTTTATTGTTATGCGAGTGCGGAGTTTTTAGAAAGAGAAAAAGAAAAAGCCAAGAATGAAAAACGCCCTTTCAGGTATTTAAACGAGTGGGCCACTTTAGAAAAAGACAAAAACCATGCCCCTGTGGTGCGTTTAAAAGCCCCAAATCATGCGGTGTCTTTCAATGATGCGATTAAAAAAGAAGTGGAATTTGAGCCTGATGAATTGGATTCTTTTGTGCTTTTGAGACAGGATAAAAGCCCTACTTATAATTTCGCTTGTGCATGCGATGATTTGCTCTATGAAATCAGTCTGATCATTAGAGGCGAAGATCATGTGAGTAACACCCCCAAACAAATCTTAATCCAGCAAGCTTTAGGCTCAAGTGATCCGATTGTTTATGCGCATTTGCCCATTATTTTAGATGAAGTAAGCGGTAAAAAGATGAGCAAAAGAGATGAAGCCTCCAGCGTGAAATGGCTTTTGAATCAAGGGTTTTTACCGGTTGCGATTGCAAATTACCTCATCACTATCGGTAATAAAGTACCTAAGGAAGTTTTTAGCCTTGATGAAGCGATAGAATGGTTTAGTTTAGAAAATCTTTCCAGTTCCCCGGCTCATTTTAATTTAAAATATTTAAAACACTTAAACCACGAGCATTTAAAGCTTTTAGACGATGAAAAGTTATTAGAACTCACTTCAATAAAAGATAAAAACCTCCTAGGGCTTTTAAGATTATTTATAGAAGAATGCGGCACGCTTTTAGAATTGAAAGAAAAAATTTCGTTGTTTTTAGAGCCAAAGGATATTGTTAAAACTTATGAAAATGAAGATTTTAAAGAGCGTTGTTTAGCGCTTTTTAACGCTCTAAAAAGCATGGATTTTCAAGCGTATAAGGATTTTGAAAGTTTTAAAAAAGAAGCCATGCGATTAAGCCAGCTTAAGGGTAAGGATTTTTTCAAACCTTTGCGCATTCTTTTAACCGGGAACTCGCATGGCGTTGAATTGCCTTTGATCTTCCCCTATATCCAAAGCCATCATCAAGAAGTTTTAAGGCTCAAAGCATGATATTTTCTACCCTTATTAATGCGATAGCGGTGATTTTAAGCTCGCTCCTTACGATTTATATGTGGGTGGTGATCATTTATTCGCTTATTGGCTTTGTGCAGCCTAACCCTAATAACCCCATCATGCAAATCCTCTCTCGCTTATGTGAGCCGGTGTTTTATTTTTTACGCTCTAGATTCAAGTTGGTGTTTAACGGGTTGGATTTCTCTCCTTTAGTAGTGGTCATTGTTTTGAAATTCTTGGATCTCACGCTCATTCAGTGGTTTTTCATGCTTGCTAAAAACCTTTAAAGAAAATCATGCGTTTTTTTATTTTATTTTTTATCGGTGCGCTTGGCGTTGGTTTTTCTCAAACCGAGTTCAATTTAAAAGATTTAGAAAAAAAGCCCGCCGGGATCGTTAGGGATTATTATTTATGGCGTTATATTAGCGATAAAAAAACCACTTTAGAAAACGCTAAAAAAGCCTATGAATTGACTCAAAATAAAAATAACGCCCTACAAAAGGCCATGCAAGAAAAAGGCTCAGACAATGCAGAAAAAAGCCCTGATGTTAAATTGCCTGAAGATATTTATTGCAAGCAAATTACCCTAGAAAGCATGTTGGAAACAACAGACACTTTCCAAGCGAGTTGTATCGCTATCGCTTTAAAATCAAAAATCAGAGATTTTGATAAAATCCCCCTTCAAACCCTTAAGCCCTTACAAATTAAAATCAAAGAGGCTTACCCCGTTCTCTATGAAGAATTAGAAATCTTGCAAAGTAAGCATGTGAGCGCTTCTTTGTTTAAGGCTAACGCGCAAGTGTTTAGCACGCTTTTCAATCATTTGAGTTATGAAAAAAAGCTCCAAATTTTTGAAAAGCATATCCCTATTAAAGAGTTAAACCGCCTTTTAGATGAAGATTACCCGGCGTTTAACCGCTTGATCTATCAAGTTATTTTAGATCCTAAATTGGATCATTTTAAAGACGCTCTGGCTAAAAGTAACGCTACCCACAGCAACGCGCAAACCTTTTTTATTCTAGGGATTAATGAAATCTTGCGCAAAAAACCCTCTAAAGCGCTCAAGTATTTTGAACGCTCAGAAGCGGTGGTTAAAGATGATGATTTTTCAAAAGACAGAGCGATTTTTTGGCAGTATTTAGTCTCTAAAAAGAAAAAAACTTTGGAACGCCTTTCACAAAGCCCCGCCTTAAACCTCTATAGTCTTTATGCGAGCCGCAAGCTCCAAACCACGCCCAGTTACCGCATCATTTCTCACATCCAAAATTTAAGTCAAGAAGACCCTCCTTTTAACACCTACGATCCTTTTTCGTGGCAAATTTTTAAGGAAAAAACCTTGAGTTTGAAAGATGAGGGCGCGTTTAATGCGATGCTAAAAAGCTTGTATTATGAAAAAAGCGCCCCTGAATTGACCTATCTTTTAAGCCAACACAATAAAGACAAGATTTATTATTATTTATCCCCTTATGAAGGCATTATTGAATGGCAAAATGTTGATGAAAAGGCTATGGCGTATGCGATCGCTAGGCAAGAAAGCTTTTTGCTCCCGGCAGTCATTTCGCGCTCGTTCGCTCTGGGGCTTATGCAAATCATGCCCTTTAATGTAGGGCCTTTCGCTAAACGCCTTGGCATGGATAACATTGATCTAAACGACATGTTTAACCCCAACATCGCTCTCAAACTTGGCAATTATTACTTGAACCATTTGAAAAAAGAATTCAACCACCCCCTTTTTGTCGCCTACGCTTATAACGCTGGGCCTGGGTTTTTAAGGAGGTGGTTAGAAAGTTCCAAACGATTTAAAGAAAAAAATCATTTTGAGCCATGGCTTAGCATGGAGCTTATGCCTTATAGCGAAACCCGTTTGTATGGCTTTAGGGTCATGCTCAATTACTTGATTTATCAAGAAATTTTTGGGAATTTCATCCCTATTGATGGATTTTTAGAACAAACTCTTAACTCAAAGGACAAACCATGATTAAAAAATGCCTTTTTCCTGCCGCTGGCTATGGCACGCGCTTTTTGCCGATCACTAAAACCATTCCTAAAGAAATGCTACCCATTGTGGATAAGCCTTTAATCCAATACGCTGTGGAAGAAGCGATGGAAGCGGGCTGTGAAGTGATGGCGATTGTTACAGGAAGAAACAAGCGCAGTTTAGAAGATTATTTTGACACGAGCTATGAAATAGAGCATCAAATCCAAGGCACTAACAAAGAAAACGCCCTAAAAAGCATTCGTAACATTATAGAGAAATGCTGTTTTTCCTATGTGCGCCAAAAGCAAATGAAAGGCCTAGGGCATGCGATTTTAACCGGAGAAGCCCTCATAGGCAATGAGCCTTTTGCGGTGATTTTAGCCGATGACTTATGCATAAGCCATGATTATCCTAGCGTGTTAAAGCAAATGACTTCATTGTATCAAAAATACCAATGCTCCATTGTAGCCATTGAAGAAGTGGCGCTAGAAGAAGTTTCAAAATACGGCGTGATCAGGGGCGAATGGTTAGAAGAGGGGGTGTATGAGATTAAAGACATGGTGGAAAAACCAAATCAAGAAGACGCTCCAAGCAACCTAGCCGTGATAGGGCGCTACATTTTAACTCCGGATATTTTTGAAATTTTAAGCGAGACTAAACCGGGTAAAAACAATGAAATCCAAATCACAGACGCTTTACTCACTCAAGCCAAAAGAAAGCGCATCATCGCTTACCAATTCAAAGGCAAACGATACGATTGCGGGAGCGTGGAAGGCTATATTGAAGCGAGTAACGCTTATTATAAAAAACGCTTGTAAATCTTATCAACATGGGCAATTTGATTTATTATGCTTACATGTATTTGATCCTCTTTGCATGCTTGCTGCCTGTGTTATTGGTGGGGCTTGTTTGGAGGCTTTCTCGCCCCCCCTTAAAACAAAATCTTCCTAATAAAAGCCTCTCTTTAAAAGATTTGAGCGAACAAATCAAAAACCTTAAAAGCGCGTCAGCTTTAGAAAAACTGAAAAACGACTTCAATGAGCGTTTTAAAATTTGCCCCAAAGACAAAGAAACTCTGTGGTTAGAAACGATTCAAAATTTAGTCGCTTCAGAATTTTTTGAATTAGAAGACGCTATTAATTTTGGGCAAGAATTAGAAAAAGCTAACCCTAGTCATGCGCAAAAAATCGCTAACGCTACCGGCTTAGCCCTTAAGAATAAAAAAGAAAAAGGATAGAATTGGATTTTTTAGAGATTGTAGGACAAGTCCCTTTAAAAGGGGGGGTAGAAATTTCTGGGGCGAAAAACTCCGCGCTCCCCATTTTAGCCGCCACGCTTTTAAGCCAACAGGAAGTCAAAATCAAATCTTTGCCCCAAGTGGTGGATATCAAGGCGATGGCGTTATTGTTGCAAAATTTAGGCGCTAACTTAGAATGGCTTGATCCTAACACGCTTCAAATCAGTGCCAAATCCTTACGCCACACCGAAGCTACTTACGATTTGGTGCGTAAAATGCGCGCTTCCATTTTGGTTTTAGGCCCACTATTAGCGCGTTTTAAAGAATGCTTGGTGAGTTTGCCCGGTGGGTGCGCTATAGGAGCAAGGCCAGTGGATTTGCACTTAAAAGCGATGCAACAATTAGGGGCTGAAATCAAAATTGAGCAAGGCTATATCCATGCAAAAGCCCCTAAAGGCTTGAAAGGGAATGATATTTTATTTGATAAAATCAGCGTTACAGGCACAGAAAACGCTCTCATGGCAGCAAGCTTAGCTAAAGGGATCACGCGCATCATTAATGCGGCTAAAGAGCCAGAAATCGCTCAATTGTGCGCGTTTTTACAGAGTGGGGGGGTAGAAATTGAGGGTGTTGGCAGCAGCGAGTTAAAGATTAGGGGGGTAGAAAGCGACGCTTTAAATTTAAAAGACATTCAAATCATACCCGATAGGATTGAAGCAGGCACTTATTTGTGCGTAGGGGCTATCACTAACAGCCAGCTTAAAATCAATCGTATCATCCCTAACCATCTTCAAGCGATCACGGATAAGCTCATAGAAATTGGTTTTTCGCTAGACATTCAAGAAAATTCTATAGAAATCTATCCGGCCAAACAACGACAAGCCTTTGAAATCACCACGAAAGAATACCCAGGCTTTCCCACAGACATGCAAGCGCAATTCATGGCGTTAGCCACGCAGTGTTTGGGGACGAGCGTGATTGAAGAGACGCTTTTTGAAAACCGCTTCATGCATGCAAGCGAATTGCAACGCTTGGGGGCTAATATCAGCCTAAAAACGAATGTGGCTACCATTAGCGGATCCACAGAGCTTACCGGAAGCGATGTGATGGCGACGGATTTAAGGGCTTCTTCGGCTCTCATTTTAGCCGCATTAGTGGCTAAGGGCGTGAGTAGGGTGCATAGGATTTACCACTTGGATAGGGGTTATGAGAGATTAGAGGATAAAATCAACGCCTTAGGGGCAAAAGTGTTGCGCTTAAAAGAAAAATAATCCAAGATTTGGTTACAATAGCTAGAATATTTTTTAATTATTACATAAGGAGCTTTTATGCGTATTGAGCATGATTTCATTGGGCAAATGGAAATTAGCGATGAAGTTTATTACGGGATCCAAACTTTAAGAGCGAGTGAAAATTTTTTCATTACCAACGACAAGCTTTGCAGTTATCCTGTTTTTATCAAATCTTTCGCTCAAGTCAAAAAAGCGGCTGCTTTAGCGAATGCGCAATTAGGATTGATTGATGAAAAGCTTAAAATTGCGATTTGCCATGCGTGCGATTTGCTCATTGATGGCAAATACCATGATCAATTCATTGTGGATATGATTCAAGGGGGGGCTGGCACAAGCACGAACATGAACATGAACGAAGTGATTGCTAATTTGGCTTTAGAATACATGGGGCATCAAAAGGGCGAGTATCAATTTTGCCACCCAAACGACCATGTCAATCGCTCTCAATCCACTAATGACGCCTATCCTAGCGCGTTAAAAATTGCGATTTATGAGCGCTTGAGCAATCTAGTCGCCCCCATGAAAGCCTTAAGGGACGCTTTCGCTCAAAAAGCTAAGGAATTTTCCCATGTGATTAAAATGGGGCGCACCCAGCTTCAAGACGCTGTGCCTATGACTTTAGGGCAAGAGTTTGAAACTTATGCCTTGATGGTTGATAGGGATATTGAGCAGGTTTTAGACGCTAGGAATTGGGTAAGAGAGCTTAATTTAGGAGGCACGGCTATTGGCACAGGGATCAATTCGCACCCGGATTATCGCAGTTTGATTGAAAAGAAAATCCAAGAAGTAACGGGCCGCCCCTTTGTCATGGCTAATAACTTGATAGAAGCCACTCAAAGCACGGGAGCGTATGTGCAAGTGAGTGGGGTGTTAAAGCGTATTGCGGTCAAACTTTCTAAAGTTTGTAACGATCTCAGGTTGCTCAGCTCAGGCCCTAGAGCCGGGCTGAATGAAATCAATTTACCCAAAATGCAACCGGGTAGCTCTATTATGCCCGGTAAAGTCAATCCGGTGATCCCTGAAGTGGTCAATCAAGTGTGCTTTGCGGTGATTGGGAATGACTTGAGCGTGGCGTTAGCCGCAGAAGGAGGGCAATTGCAACTCAATGTGTTTGAGCCGGTTATCGCTTACAAGCTTTTCCATTCCTTTGTGATTTTAGGGCGTGCGATTGAAACTTTAACGACTAAATGCGTGGAAGGCATCACGGCTAATGAAAAGATTTGCCACGATTATGTCTTTAACAGCATTGGCATTGTTACCGCGCTAAACCCTCATATCGGTTATGAAAAATCCGCTATGATCGCTAAAGAAGCCTTAAAAAGCGATCGTTCTATCTATGACATCGCTTTAGAAAAGAAAATCTTAACTAAAGAGCAACTGGACGATATTTTCAAGCCAGAAAACATGCTAAGCCCTCACGCTTTCAAAAAGCATAAAGATTAAACGCTTTGCAATTTTCACGCCTTCAAACTTTACGCTCCCTTTATATGGAGCGTCTTTTGGGCGAAACTTACACCAATACCAACCTTACCAAGCCCCAAAATAAGCCCCTTAACAAACAAGTTCATGAGGGTATAGAAAATTGTAATTTGTGCAAACGCCATCAACATTCAAAACCGGTGATCGGGCTTTTTAACCCCACTTCCAAGCTCGCTTTCATCACGCTCACCCCCATGCTGGATAGCCAATTGCATTTCTTAAACAATTTAAAAGCAGCCATGTTAGAGAGCATTATCCAAAAGGTTTTTAACTACCCCTTAAAAGATTGCAGTATTTTATCGCTCCTTAAATGCGACTCTAACAGCCTTAATTTAGAAGAAGAAATCAACGCATGCCTATTTCATTTAACATGGCAATTAGACAACAGCGCTTCAAAAGTCATTGTGGTATTTGGCGAGATTTTGCCCAAACGCCTTTTAAACCTTTCTAAAGAAGAATCCTTTGGGCGCATCGTGTCTTTAAAAACCAAACATTTTTTAAGCACCCATGCTTTAGAGGACATGCTCAAAAACCCCACGCTCAAAAAAGAAGCGTTAGCACATTTTAAAATAGCGCTCCAATTTCTCAATCAGTCTTAAAAGACGCCTTATTTTTTAACCCATCTCCTTATGGCGCACAATAAGGGTAAGGATTTTTGATAAGCTTTGCGATAAATTTTAAAAGTGGTGTTTTGAGAGAGTTCTAATAAAGGCGAGGCGTTTTGCAAAAGCCGGTCATAATTAACCCTCAAATCATCATAATTAACCCTCAAATCATCATAATTAACCCTCAAATTATCATAATTAACCCTCAAATTTTCATAATTAACCCTCAAATTTTCATAATTAACCCTCAAATCATCAATGGATACTAACGGATCATGCAAATCACGATAAAGAGTGGAAGGGTTATTGTGATAAATCGTGTCGTTTTCTAAAATCGTTTTAAAAAAATCTAAGATTTTTTTAAAACTCAAATCTTGGTAAAAGTAAGCTTTCCCATCAATGGTGTTTAAAGGGTTTTCATAGAGCATGTCTAAATAAGCGTTTTGGT
>NZ_JAHXLB010000020.1:0-22710 GCF_021062735.1 Helicobacter pylori
AGTAACAAATATATGATTTTAATCCTTTAATTTTTAAATCAATTTACAATGAATGGTTATTTTTTGTAAAATAGGGTTGTGGATTTTAATTAATATTTTAACTTCATGCTGTTTTTTTTTTTTTTTTGATTATAATTATAATATCAACAAAAAAGATCATGCAATTAAAATTAGGGAGAGTTTAGTGAAGCAAGAAAAGTATTTTTTGACTTATTCTTTATCGCTTTTATCGTTTTTATTATGTCCTGCAGAAGCTTTTGATTATCGCTTTAGCGGTCGTGTGGAGAACTTTTCTAAGATTGGTTTTAACAATTCTCAAATCAATACTAAAAAAGGGATTTATCCTACTGAAAGTTTTATAGATATTGTAACTTTAGCGCAAGTCAAAGTCAATTTACTCCCTAAAGGCACCGAAAACCATAGGCTCTCTTTCTCTTTGGGTGGGGCGATTGCAGCCATTCCTTACGATAAGACTAAGAATGATATTAACCAAGCTAACGGGAAGATTTTTGGCTCAATTGTAGAGAATTTCATTGGGGGCTATCATGGATACTTTTTTAATAAGTATCTTGGTCCTGCTTATGCGGGGACTTCTCAATCAGCGAGCTATCATGCAAGGCCTTATGTGGTGGATACCGCTTTTTTACGATACGATTACAAAGATGTTTTTGGGTTTAAGGCGGGGCGTTATGAAGCGAATATTGATTTTATGAGCGGTTCCAATCAAGGGTGGGAAGTGTATTATCAGCCCTATAAGACTGAAACGCAAAGGTTAAGATTTTGGTGGTGGAGTTCTTTTGGGAGAGGTTTGGCGTTCAACTCTTGGATTTATGAGTTTTTTGCAACAGTGCCTTATTTGAAAAAGGGAGGCAATCCTAATAACAGCAACGATTTCATCAATTATGGCTGGCATGGGATCACCACGACTTATTCTTATAAAGGTTTAGACGCTCAATTTTTTTATTATTTTGCGCCTAAGACTTATAACGCTCCTGGTTTTAAGCTAGTCTATGACACGAATAGGAATTTTGAAAATGTAGGCTTTCGCTCTCAAAGCATGATAATGACAACCTTTCCTTTATACTATAGGGGGTGGTATAACCCAGAGACAAACACTTATAGTTTAGAAGACAGCACGCCTCATGGCTCGTTGTTAGGGAGGAATGGCGTTACTTTAAATATCCGCCAGGTTTTTTGGTGGGATAATTTCAACTGGTCCATTGGCTTTTATAACACCTTTGGCAATTCAGACGCTTTTTTAGGCTCTCACACGATGCCAAGGGGTAATAACACTTCCTATATCAGCAATGAAATCTCCGTAACGACTAGGCATGCCGGAATGATTGGCTATGATTTTTGGGATAATACGGCTTATGATGGGCTGGCTGATGCGATCACTAACGCTAACACTTTCACTTTTTACACTTCTGTTGGAGGGATCCATAAGCGTTTTGCATGGCATGTTTTTGGGCGCATCTCTCATGCGAATAAAAACGCGTTAGGGCAAGTGGGGAGGGCTAATGAATATTCCGTGCAATTCAATGCGAGCTATGCGTTCACTGAATCGGTTCTCCTTAACTTTAGGATCACTTATTATGGGGCTAGGATCAATAAAGGGTATCAAGCAGGGTATTTTGGAGCGCCCAAGTTCAATAACCCTGATGGCGATTTTAGCGCTAATTACCAAGACAGAAGTTACATGATGACCAACCTCACGCTGAAGTTTTGATTTTAATCAAATCGCAGCAAGTTAAAAACACTCCAAGACATTTTTTAAAATCTGAGTATAAAAGACTTTGTGCAAAGCTAGTTTTGTGAAGTGATCAAACGCTAAAGCGATTGGGCTTCCTAGGCTGATGTTGGAGGAGAGTTTGGTTATTGTTCTGTGTGCCTAATGGATTTTACAGAGTTTGATCTCCAACGCATTCCTTACAGCTCTCACGCATCATATCTATAAAGGCGTAACTTTGCGCACTTCCTACGCTAGATGCAAATGTATGGGGGTGTTATACTAAAGTTAGCGGCATTCACCCCAAACACTAAAGATGTTTAGGATTTCTGCTTGGGGGTTTTAAAAGCGGTTTTCTTGGGTTATGGGGATTTAGTTTTGGGGGGGTTTCAAAATACTTCCTATCCCCTTAAAAAATGGGTTTTACTATAAAATTTTAGAATGATAAAACAAAGTTTTAAACCACAGAAATCCTAAACGCCTTGAGCGTTTGATCACTTCACCATTAAAGCCGTTCTTGGGGGATAATCTCAATATTTGACAACATTTGATAAATATTTTGGGTTGTTTTTCTAAGTATAAAAATTTTGAAGCGCTCAAAGCTTTTTAAAAGTTTTTAATCAAGCGTTGTGAAGTGCCAAACCGCTAAAGACGATTGGGATTTCTGCTTGGGTGGTTTTAAATATAAAAGAGTTTTGAAGCGCTAAGGTTTTTAAAAGTTTTTAATCAAGCGTTTTAAAATCTCAATAAGCCTTGAGAGTTAAGCTTTTTGTGAATGCTAGCTTTTAATATAAGCCTTGAGCGTTAAGCTTTTTGTGAATGCTAGCTTTTAATCAAGCGTTCCTAGGGGGTTAATCCCATTTATTTGATAAGGATTTTTTGTTTTTTTAAAGTGGGGGTTAAAGGGTTAAATCAAAGCCTATAAAAGGCCTTGAGCTTTTTTAGAAAGCGTAGCCATAGACCCAATACACGCTATAAGGGCGGAAGTATTTCACTTCAGCACCGCCAGCTTTATAATAAGTGTTATAAATCGTAGGGATTTGCACACCGATTTCTATAGAATGCTGGTTATGGCTTTTCAAGTCTTTTTTCAAGATACCAAAGTTCATGCGTAACCCCACATCAAACAAGAATTGGAATTTTGTCGCTGTAGGTCTGTTCGCAAGCTGAGGGCTATTTCTTAGCGTGCTGATGTAAGTATCCCCTGCGAGTTGGATCCCCCCAAAGAAGCCCGCATTAAGACTTCGGCTACCAAAAGAGCGGCTAAACACATTGTAAAGCACATCAGTCCCCACCCCATAAGTGAGCAAATTGACTTGAT
Organism: Helicobacter pylori; assembly: GCF_021062735.1. Classification (GTDB taxonomy): domain Bacteria; phylum Campylobacterota; class Campylobacteria; order Campylobacterales; family Helicobacteraceae; genus Helicobacter; species Helicobacter pylori_DN. Next base: position 3,051 of record NZ_JAHXLB010000020.1, read on the forward strand.
TGTAAGTAGGGCCATTACCTACGCCCGCACCGTTATAGCTGAAGAAGCCGTAGTAGCGTAAGCCCACATTCTTGTTTTCTCCAAAGAATTGCTTATAACCGATTTTAGTGATAAACCCGTTAAACGCATTCACTTGAGAGCTGTTACCGGCAGCGAAATTCCCAAGCCATGGGTTAGCTTTAAGCTCGTTATTCAAAGCGGTAACTTTAGCCAAAGTGTTTGTGGTGTTGTTTAATAGTTGGGTAGAGCGCGCTTGATCAATATTCCCACCATAGCTCACTTGATAGCCTGTTGAATTGCTGATGTTAGCGTTGTTGGCTAGCGTTAAAGCGTTTTGAGAAGTATCGACGATATTTTGCACCAAGCTAGTAAATTCCTTAGCGCTCAAATCATTCCCAGCGTTAGCAGAGTTGAAAACATGTTGCGCTAAAGCGGCGTCCAAAAACGCACCAGCAGCCCCGCCATTACCGCTTGGCCCCATAGTGATTGAAGCTTGCCTTAGGATATAAGCGATTTGTTGAGCGGTAACACCATTTCCATAAGCTTGACTAGTGTTGTTTTGAAAAATCCCACCCGCTTGGTTATTGGCGTTTAAGAATGAGTTCATGTAAGTCAAATAAACGCTAGCGGTGTTAAGCTCGCTGAGTTGATTGGAGAGGTTCGCGCTCGTGGTGTTGTTACTGCCTTGAAAGATATTGTTTTTGAGGTCTTGACTCAAAGTTTTGATGGAACTAACCATTTCGTTATAAAGACTCAGGTTACCTTGGAAACAAGGAGAATTACTGGTAGAACCAGTAGTAGCAGTAGTAGTGGTGCCGGTAGTGCTAGTGCTACCACATTGATGAATACTATTAGTGTTCAAAGTAGGATACAAATCAATCAAATTGCCTAATTGGTTCATAAAGAGGTTGCCTAAAGTCCCAGCGACATTGCCTCCTGTGCCTGCAATATTGATATTGGTGTTGTTTGTCGTGGTAGAGTTTAACAAGCCAGCTAATTCTTCGGCTTTGATTTTACCCGGGTTTTTCACTTGCTGGACTACCTGACCTAATTCATACCCAAAGGTCATAAAGCCCCCATCTTCTTCAGCGCCCACTTGATTGAAGCTCAAGCTTAACGCTAGGCTTAAAGGGGCTAAGAATCTTACTTTTTGAGATTGTGTCATTAAATTTTCCTTAATCATTTTGAATGGCTTTAAATTTTGTTTCATATTTGTCTCTTCCCCCCTTTCTTAGAATGAATACCCATAAGACCAATAAACGCTATAAGGACGGAAATACTTCACGGTAGTCCCTGCTGATTTGTAATAAGTGTTATAAATCGTAGGCACCACGACGCCAAATTCCACCGTGTGCTGGTTGTGGCGGTTGGATTTCCCGTCCAACTTACCGAAGTTCATCCGCATACCGAAGTCAAAGAGGAACTGGAAGTGCGTGTTATTGACTTTCCCATGCAATTTCACATTGGGGTCATCTCTGAGCGTGGATTGGAAAGTTTCACCGGCTAATTGGATACCGCTAAAAAAGCCCATATCCACAGAGCGGTTTTGATAGGAGCGGCTAAAGATGTTATACAACACATCAGTCCCCACCCCATAAGTGTATAGCCCTACATTATTTTGAGTGGATCTAAAGCCCACGCTCGCTCCGTTATAAGAAAAGAAACCATAATAGCGCAAACCGATATTCCTTTTCTTCCCGAAGAATTGCTTATAGCCCACTTTAGTGTAAAACCCGTTCAAAATATTCGTCGCGCGGCTGTTCCCGGCTCTGAATTGGGGCAAGTAAGGCATGCTTCTCACCTGATTGTTGAGCGCATTGATTTTATCCAAAGTTACTTGCGCGTTATAAAGAGCGTTAGAGAGCTGGTTAGCGCGCCCTTGCACAGCGTTAGCTTGGTTGGTTAGTTTGCCATCTGTAGCACTATTAAACGCACTCCCGCTAATAGGGTTTTTACTGAGCTCGTTATAAACCGATTGGGATTGATCGATAATGCCTTGCACCAAACCTGTAAAAACGGCTGAATTGAATTCCTTATTCCCAATGTTGGCGGCTACGGCAGAGTTGAAAGCTTCTAGGAGCAATTCATCTTGCTTGAGCAAGTTGGCTGCGTTATTGAGAATATTTTGTTGGCCTTGAAGGTATTGAATAGCTTGTTGGGAGTAATCTTGACCATTTTGACCAGTCGCACCACTAGTTCCGTTAGTTCCATTTTTGGCCTCTAAAGCCTTATTCATCGCATTAAAAAACACATTCGCCGCATTCAAGTAGGTGAGCTGTTGTTGCATGTTGGGGAAATTGGTGTTCGTGCCGTAGTTAGTCTGGCTACCGATCGTGCTTAAAACCCTGTTAGAAAGGCTTGGGAGCCAGTAATAGCCCGCAGCGGTGCAAGCGCTTTGGGTGTTAAGAGAGTTGCCACCAGCCGTCCCTGCAGCCGCGCAAGTCCCACTGCCTACCGCACCCCCTAAAAGAGCGTTCGCAGACACATCGTTACCATTGAGTTTCTCTGGATACGCCCCTAAAAGCGAATAAAGGTATTGGGAGAAAGCGTTACTCAACGCCCCTGCGACATTGCCTCCGGTGTTGTTGTTTAAAATGTTGTTCGTTACATCAGCGTTAAGCTCTCTAGCGAGTTCGTCGCTTTTAGCGCCGCCTGGGTTTTGGACATCTTGCATGACTTGTCCGAGCTGATAACCGACGGTGAAAAACCCTCCATCGTCTTCGGCATAACTTATGCTAGCGCAAAGGGCTAGACTAAGAAACAGCGTTCTATTTTTCTTTATCATAATTTTCCTTATCAATGGGATGCTCCTTGATTGAGTTTAAATTTGGGATTTAAGTTACATCAGGGCTTATGATATGGTATTACCATACAAATTGTTAGATGTAATTGATAGTATTTTCACATAATGAAAATTAAACTAACCTTAAAAATCCCCTTAAAGACCCCTTATAAAGGAATAAAGTTACAATAATTGGAGCGCTTTTTACAAAAAAAAAAAAAACGGGATTTCATGGGGGGATTAGCCTTGAATTTTTGGGGTTTTAAAAACGCTTTTTGGCATTTTTAGGTTTTTAATGTAAAATCACGCCAACGCAAATAATAATTTTAAGTTATCTCTTTTGTTGTGAAAATTTGGAGCATGTTAGGGTCTAATAGTGGGTGGTTACCCCGAAAGGAGATAACCAACTATGAAATTACTATTAGCAATCATAGTTTTAATGGCCATCGCAACGCCATTATACTAAAATTTTGGCTCTAGCGCAAGCTTAAAATCTATGGTTGCTAGCGTTTTTTTGTATTTTTCTTACATCTCATAAAAATCCCATTATAATACTCATTAAACAAACAATACAAAAAGCAATTTTATTTTAAATCAGGTTTCAAAAGCCCCGCTTCATACAAAAACACCGAGGGCTTATGCTCTTTAGGTTTGGCGTTTTCTCTCAATTCGTTTTTCGCATAAGAAAGCCATAAATTTTCCTTAGCCCTTGTGATAGCGACATAAAAAAGCCGCCGCTCTTCTTCAATGCCCCCACCGGTATTCATGAGCTTGTGGTTAGGGAAACGGCCCTCCATTAAATCTATAATATAAACATCTTTAAATTCTAAGCCTTTAGAAGCATGCACGCTCAATAGATTCACGCCACAGCCTTGCGTGGCTTCACTAGAGCCTATTAAAGTGCCGTTTAAAAAACGCCCTAAATTCTGGTAATTTTTCGCCAAAGAACTCAGCAAGTCCATTTTTTCATTGAAGCGTTTTTGCGCTTGGAGTTTTTTAAATTCGTTATAAGAGCCGTCCTTATTTTTGGAGCGCTCTTTTAAAAGGCGTGTTTTAAAGGTTTGAAAAAACGCGCTTTCCAGGATGTGTTTGATTAAAGCGCTAGGGGAATGGGTAGGGGCTTTGGTATAAAGAATGAAAAAATCGCTAAGCATTTTAGCCCCATTGAGTGAGATTTTAGGGTGCATCAACACTGGGTGCGAATGGAACGCTTTATCTATCACGCTATTAAACCTTGAGCTGTTTTCTAGGGCAAAAATTTCTTCAAAAAGCCCCATAGAGGTGATTTCTTTTTTCTTCGTGTAAATTTTAGCTTCTTTATCAGGATGGATTAAAGCCAATTTGAGATCGCCATTGCCTAAAAGCATTAAGGCCTCATGAATGTCTTTAGCGGTGTTAGAACCAATATCGCTGATATGGCTTAAAACATGAATTGCTGCCATAATGTCTTTAGGGTTAAAGATGAGCGCGCAAATGTCTAACGCTAACGCCACTTCTTTGGATTCAAAAAAGCTCGTGCTCCCTTTTCTTTTGCTTGGCACATTGTAAGATCTTAAAGCGGCTTCTAATTGATCCGCGCTCGCGTTATTCCTAAAAATCACCGCCACTTCTTTAAAATTCTTTCGCATGACAATGCGTTTAGCGATGTCTTGGCATTGCGCGATATTGTCGTTGTAATTTAAAAGCGCGGGCTTATTGAAATGCCCTGATTTCACCACTTCTAAATTTTTAGGGTAAATGCGCTCGTTGCGCTGTATCACTTGGTTAGCGAGATCTAAAATCTCTTTAGAAGAGCGGTAGTTTTTAGTGAGCGTGAAAACCTGGGCGTTTTTGTATTTTTGGGTGAAATTAGAAATGATAGAAATATCCGCCCCATTAAAAGCGTAAATGCTCTGATCGTAATCGCCCACGCAAAACAAACTGGGAGGGTTGATAGCGTCTAAAATGGATTCTTGTAAGGGGTTAGTGTCTTGAAACTCATCGCAAAGCACTTCTTTATAAGGGCTAGGTCTTTCTAGCATCGCTTGTTTAAATAACAGCAGTAAGTCGTTATAGTCAATATAATTATGCTTTTTTTTAGTGTTTTCAAATTCGTCTAAAATGTTTTCATAAAAGGCGGCGTATGGCGTGTGTTCAGGGTTTTTATGAGAAAGCCATGCGCTAAAATCTTCTTGTTTTAGAGCGTTAGTGTAAAGAGAATAGAGGGCGTAGAGATGCTGCGAAGTGTAGGGCTTTTTATCATCATCTATGGCGTTTTTAGTGTCCACAATGCTTTCTAAAAGTTTTCTCAATTCTTTAGGCTGCTTTAGGCTTAAATTAGGGTAATGCTCTTTTAAATAGCGATACGCTACCGCATGGAAAGTGCCCGCTTCAATTTTGGAGCTTGATTTAAAATATTTAGCCACCCTGGCAATCATTTCATTACTCGCTTTATTGGTGAAAGTCAAAAGCAAGATTTCTTCAGGCTTGATGCCGTTATCAAGCAGGTATAAAATGCGCCCCACAATTGTAGAAGTCTTTCCTGTGCCAGCGCTCGCAATCACTAAATTATACCCTTTCAAAGCCTTGGCCGCTTTGAGTTGCTCGGGGTTTAATTGCAAAGTTTCTAACAAGTTTTATCCTTAATTTTAAAAGTCTTTAGGCAAAAGAGCGTTTTCTAAAGAGCGTTGCGAAAACAAAAAACGCCCATCGCACACAAAGCCTAATTCTTGCCAGTTGATAGCGTTGAGTTTATCGCAGAGGTTTTGTAAATCCAAGTTTTGGTTATAAGGGAATAGCGCTAAAATAGAGCCGTCATAATTAGGGCATTGGTGGATAAAAAAGGGGTTTTTTTGGTGCGTTTTGGTGTTAACATAAATGCGTTTTTTAGGGGATATGTGATGCATTCTACCCCATTCAAACCAATTATTTTTATTGAATTTTTTGATCTTTCTTTGCATCAAGCTGTCTTTATGCTAGAGTAAATAATCATTAGGCTTATTGACAAAACCATTTTTTCTAAAATATTGGTTCTTTTCGTGATTGAGGTGACAAATTCTAAATTCCCGTATTTTTCATTTTTAAAAATCTTATCGCACCCGCTCACTGCCCCCACTTTAACCTTAAAAACCTCGCTTAATTTTTGCGTGTAAGATTGGTTGAGGAAATATAAAATGCCTTTTTTGCACAAAAATTGCAAACAATCGTTGGTGATTCTACTGAAATTGCCCTTACAAAAACGAAAAATCACGCAATTGGGCATGGCGTTTGGGAAAACCTTTTGATCGCCTAATTCAAAAAAATGCGTTATCGTGCCTTCTTTGTAAATCCATTCGTTTAATTTCACGCTAGAAGTGGATTTTAAAAAATCCCTTGGGGTGATGAAAATCAATTCGCCTTTAGGTTTTAAATGCTTGATCGCTTTTTCTATGAAAAACAAGTATAGATTACTCCTTTCATCAAAAAGGCTGTAATGGAGTTTTTCTTTTGCGTTTGGCGCAATATCCTTGTGCTTGACATAGGGAGGGTTGCCAATAATGGTGTCAAATTGATTTTCTAAAGGGTAGTCAAAAAAGTCCATGCAAAGGGCATTTTTAGGGCAGATTTTAGGATCGATTTCAATCCCTACAGCCTTTTTTAAGCGCTTTAAAAAACTCCCATCGCCCGCGCTTGGCTCTAAAACACTCCCATGATTGTGTTTGAGGGTGAGCATGAAATCCACTATATTTTTAGGGGTGAAAACCTGCCCTAAAGTTTTAATGTCTAAATTATTCAAAAAATTCTCCAAAAACTTCTCTTAATAAATATTAGCCCTTAGAGTTACACTTTTAGCTAAAGCGCTTAAGATGAAGTTTTTACTTCCATCAAAATCTCTTTGAACGATTTCTCTGTTGTTATCCCACTTGCATTGGAAGGGCAAGTTATTGGGCTGAAGAGTTTGAATGCCTTTTAAGGAATTGATAAAAATATCTTTAGGATCGTTTTTGTTGATAATCAAAAAATAATAATCTCTATTGGTGTTTGTGCCTAAGTCTTTATGCAGTTTTTGAAAGTATTTTTCCCATGCGATTTCATTATTGAACTCCGGCACTAAGCCGCACAACGCATAATAAATCCCTAATTTGCAATTAAGATTGTCAGCGGTTTTTGTGGTGGTGGTTTTAATATTGACAGGATAAAAAATATCGTTTTCTTCAAAACTAAAATCCCACCACTCTCTGGCTTTTGGTAGTTGGATAGGAAAAGAATGCTTAATGATATTTAAAATTTCTTCTTCATTGACCGATGAATTTAAGCGCCCATCCTGTAAGGGTTGAGACAAATTATAAGGGTTTGTTTTTAAAAATTCTGCAATTTCATTAAGCTGTGTGGGTATCATTAAATATCCTTATTAAAAAGGGTATTTTACCATACTCCTTATTTTAGCCCCTTATTTTTTCAAGCTAATAGCTTCTTTAATCATGTCATCGCCCGCGCCAAAGGCTCTAGCGTTCATAGAATAGCCTCTTTGCATTAAAATGAGATTGGTTAGGGCGTTCCCGGCATTCACATTGCTCGTTTCTAAATATTTATGCCTGATTTTCCCAAACTTGAGCTTGCCCTCTTCGTCCCACCCTAAAATGGGGTTACCGCTTAGGGGTCTGTTTTCGCCATTAATGGTGCCTTCTTGCATTTCATAGAGATTACCGCCGATTTTCCTTAGGCCTTGATCGTTAGTGAAAGCTAAAATACCGATGCGAGCGACCGGCTCTACCACCCCGTTACTAAAGGCCAGAGAAATCACGCCATTTTCTTCAATGCGCATGTCTCTAAAAATGCCCCTAGGCTTGCCGTCTTGACTCGCTTCTAAGAGTTTAGAGTCTTGGTAAGACAAATCGCTAGAATCATGGCTTTCGCTTTTATCTAAAGAATAAGTGAGCTTATTGCCTTTAAAATCCAAAGTCATGGGGGCGGATTTCATCTTGTGCGTGGCTGAATCAAAGCCGACAATTTCCCAAGTAGGATCATTGATAGGGGCTTTGTTTTTGGGATCTGCAATGTAGCTTTTCACTTCCCAAGTTTGGTTTTTCCTTTTACTCGTGGGGCTTGATGTGGGATCGTTGGAATTGGTCATGTAATATTCGCTTTGGAGCAAGTATTTATCCCCGGCTTTATCATAAATATCCACTTCTGTGCTGTAATAAGGGATTTTAATCGCTACTGAATCCCTGCTAATGCCCTTTTTTAGTTCCATTCCGTTCGCATTCAAGCCCAATTTATCCGCAATGCCCCCGCTCAAGCTAAAGGTGATAGGCGTTTGGCTAGGATTAGCAATCTCTAATAAAAGGGGTGGGCTTTTGGCGTCTTTTTCGCTTTTGATGAGGTTTAAGTCTAGCCCGGTTTTTTCTTTAAAGAGTTTTTGCAAATCGCCTAAAGTTTTGAATTGGTTTTCGCCTTTTTCAGCGTCCCCATAAGTGAAAACCAAATCCTCTTTTTTGCCATCTTCTTTTTGGATACTGATGTTTAATTTACGATTGGTGATCGCATCTATGGGCTCGTTATCGTCATTCGCTAAAGCGTTAATATCCTGGTTTAAAAAACGCTCTTTAATAATCTCGCCCTTGTCGTTTAAGAAAAAATCTTGCACGCCTTTTAAATGGTCTTTAGGGTTTAGATTCACGCTAATACCCACTTTCGTGCTAAGCACGGGCTGGTAAGTCAAATCTTGGGGGATTTGTAAGGGCGAAAGGGTGTTGCCATGCAATTTTTCAATGTCTTCATCTCTAGCGGTGGAATTGAGCGTGCCGTCTTTGATTTTTTTCAAATCAATGCCATAAACATAATAGCCCTCAGGGGTTACTAAATAGCCATCAGCGTCTCGTGCGAAATTACCGGCACGCGTGAGAAAATTATCCTGTTTCTTGCTAAAGCCGTCTTTATTAATGGTCATTTCCCCATTTTTATTGGGCCCTATCACAAACCAGCCCTTGCCTTGATACGCCATGTGGAATTCCCCCTCGCTTGGCATGTATTCCCCGTCTTTATTAGAAAGGACATTGCCTGATCCTGTAACGCCGTAATTTCGGTCATTAGCCACAACGGATTTGGCGTTCAAAGCGTCTAAATGCGAAGAAAATAGGGTCTTAAACTCCGGATCATTGGAGCGATAGCCTAAAGTATTGACATTGGCGATATTGTTTGAAAGGCTGTCAATGCCAAACTGGTGGGTCTTAATCCCGCTATAAGCGTTTAATAAGGTGTCGTTCATGCTGTCTCTTTAGGGGGGGTTTGGGGCTTTTGATCAAGCGGCTTTTGTTCAGAGAGCTTTTGATCAAGGGGTTTTTGATCCGGCTTATAAAACTCTATCGCGCTGTCTATGGGTAAAACCATTTCACCCATTCTTAACATGGGCTTGCCTTTATCAAAAATCACGCTTTCCACTTCGCCCCTACCGATGCGCGTTTGCAAATACTGCTTGCTTTGAGAATCTAAATTGTATTCAGCCTTGATCTTATAATTGCCTTTAGGGACTTTTTCGCCCTTTTCGTTCAAGCCGTCCCATTCAAAATTGATATACCCCTTTTGCCCGTTATAATCTTTTAAAGGAATCGTTTTGACTAATTCATTGTTTTCATTCAGGATTTGAATCGCTGGCACTCCTTTAGAAGCGTCAATTTTTTCATCAAAAAAGAGCGAAAAAGAAAGCTTATTATTGCCATCAAAATTCGCCCCGCTCACATCGGTTTCAGCGATTTTGCCTATCATGCTCACCGAATTGAGTGCGCTCACTTCCCTTAAAGCGTTATTAGCCTTTAGGCTATCGTCCATGCCTTTATTAAGGTTTTCCATGGTGTCTTTTAAAGCGCCTTGAAAGTCTTTTAAAGACTCGTTAGTTTCTTTATTGGATTTCATCGCACTGGCGACTTCTTGCATGGTTTTTTTGTTTTCTTCTTGCATTTCCACTTGCGTGAGCTGCGCGGTTTGGGTGATGATCTTATCCGTTTCCATAGGAGCGGTGGGGTCTTGATTTTTCAACTGCTCTAAAAAGAGTTTCATAAAAGCGTTTTTATCCAACCCGTTAGCGATTGCGGGCTGCTCTTTTTTCCTTTCTTGCGCGGCTTTAGCTCCTGTAACTTCTGCTAAATCAATGGCCATGATCTCTTCCTTATTAAAGATGTCCTATTATAGAGCAAACTTGCTTAAAATCACGCATAAAGAATGATTTGCATGCTCGTTTCTTTGTTTTCATTATCCGTATTTTCTTGGTAGCTTTTTAGGGCATTTTCTTTTAAGGGGCTTGATTCTTGCTCTTTGAATAGCTCTCTTAATGGCTCTTTGGGTTGCTCTTTGGAAGAATCTTGCGAAAAGCTCAAATCCACCCCTTCAAAGCCTAAAGCGTTCAGGCTGTTTTTGAGATCTTGTTGGTTGTCTAAAAAGGTTTGCAAGCTGTTGTTGTGAGAAATCACGCTCACTTTAAGGTTTTTACCCACTTTTTGAATGGTCACTTCAACTTTGCCCAATTCTTTAGGGAATAAATCCATAGAGATCCTGCTCATGGGGGGTTTGTATTCTTGGATTTCTTGCTTTAATTGTTGGGTGAAATGCTTGATCGTTTCTTTAGGGGTAACGCTTTTATTCTCGCTTGTCTTATCGCTAGCTTGGGTGTTTTGCACGTTTTGAACGCTGTTAGTGGATTCTTTAGTTTTTTCTTTATTTTCGCTTGCTTCTTTAGCTTTTTCTTCTTTTTCTAGGGGCGTTGGAGCGTTATCATTAGGGGGGTTAGCCCCTATTAAAGGCATTAAAGGGGGCGTTTTAAGAGGGATTTTAGGGGCATTTTCTGGCGTTGCGGCTTGGGCTGTAGTTTGGGTTTTGGCGTGAATAGGGGTTTTTTCTGGCTTTTTTTTAGAAAGCGTTTTATCCCTTTTAATGGCGTTCATTTGTAAAGCTTCCCTTAAAGGGGGCGTTTTTTTTTCATTACTAGGGGGTGTTGCATGTTCTTTATTGTGCGATTCTTTTTTTTCTAAAGATTGCAAAACGCTAGAAAGGTTGGCGGTGTTTTTAGCGTCATTCTTTGCAAGGGTGTGGTTAATACTCGTTTGCGTTGTTTTTAAAGCAAGCTGATCGCTTGCATTTAAGGGGTTTTTATTTTCTGGGGTCGTGGCCGCTTGAATGTTGCTAGCGTTTAAGTCATGTTTTTGGCTGAGCGCTTGGATGTCTTTAAGGGTTTTTGACTCTTTAGCGTTATGGGTTGGGGTGGTGGGGTTTTTGATAGCGTGGTTAGCGTGATTAGTGGGGGTTAGTGGGTTTTTATTAGGCAAGTTTGTTTGATGAGCGTTAGAGATAACTTCGTTAGGCTTTTTTTCATTCTTGTTTAAAGTTTCGTTAGGGGTTTTGGGGTTAGTTTCATGGTTCTCATGTTGAACTTCATGCAAGGCGGTGGTTTTTTTGTGGTTGAGCCAATCTTTTAAGGTAGGGGCTTGTTGATCTTTAGCGAGGTTTTGAGCGTGTTGGGGGTGTGGAGTAGGGGTTTTTTCAAGCTTTTTAGCGTCCTCTTTAGCGTCCTCTTTAGCGTTCTCTTTAGCGTCTTTGGGCGTGGCTTTTAAAGCGTTAGGATTTGGCGATTCTTTAGGGGCGGTTTTGTCTTTAGAGATCTTTTGGTTTAAGATCTTACTGAAATCCTTTGATGCGCTTTTAGGGGCGTTTTTGGTGTCTTTAACTTCGTTTTTCGCTCCGCTATTTATTAAAGCGTTTGCGTTTGCGCTTGCGTTGGTGTGAATGGGATTAACAAAAGATGGCATGGTTATCCTTATAAAACAACTCTTTTATTTTACATGGTGGGAGTCAAGCAAAAAGAGTTCCTTAATTCTGTTTTTTAATCAGTTACCGCTTGACTAGCGTCAAACTCTTTTATCATTGTGTGGTAAAAAATGCTAAAAGCATTTTACAAAATCATGGTTTCGTTTAGGTTTAATTAAATTTTGCTACAATTAAATAAAAAACGATAATTTAGGGAGTTTGGCATGCAAGGTTTCATGCGAGGTTTATGGATTTACCCAGAGGATACAGAAGTTTTAGAAATCGCTTGCAAGAGCCTTTTAAAAGCACTAAAGCCGTGCTATCAAAAAATCGCATTGTTTTCGCCCATTCGCCCATATGATGGGGGGTGTGATGGCTTGGAGGAGTGCGAGGGCTTGAACCCTTTAGAGTTTCATAGCGCCATAGACAAACAAAAGGCTTTAGAGCTTGTGAGCGCTGCTCAAGAAGAGTTACTATTTGAAACGATTCTCAAACGCTATGATGAATTACAATCTGTGCATGATTTTGTGGTTTGCTTGGGGTATACGCCGAAGTTTTTCTTAAACGCTCTTTTAGATTTAAACACCACTTTAGCCAAGCATTTCAACGCTCCCATTGTGGCTGTCGTGCAAACGAGTTTGGAATATTTGAAAGCCATGCATTCTCATATTCTCAAAAAAGAAGCCCCTTTCGCTGTGGGGTTATTTGCGGGCGAAATGCTTGAAAAACCCAATTTTTTGAGCGCATCTCTTTGCAAGGGCGAATTAGAAGCGGATCTGATAGAAAGCGTGTTGCAAACAAAAAGCAAGATCACCACCCCTTTAGCCTTTCAAATGGGTTTGGAAAAAAAGGCTAAAAAACAGATTAAAAAAGTGGTTTTACCCGAGAGCGAAGATGAAAGGATTTTAAAAGCCGCGCATCGTTTGAACGCTATGGGTGCGGTAGGATTGATTTTACTAGGCGATAAAGAGGTTATTAATTCCCAAGCGAAAAATTTAAACTTGAATTTAGAAAATGCAGAAATCATTGATCCCAACACTTCTCATTATAAAGAAGAATTCGCTAAAAGCTTGTATGAATTGCGAAAATCAAAGGGATTGAGTGAGCAAGAAGCCGAGCGATTAGTGTTGGATAAGACTTATTTTGCGACCATGCTCGTGCATTCAGGCTATGCGCATGCAATGGTTTCTGGAGCGATCCACACTACGGCTGAGACCATTAGACCCGCTTTACAAATCATTAAGACTAAGCCTGGCGTGAGCCTGGTTTCAAGCGTGTTTTTAATGTGTTTAGACACTCAAGTGCTAGTCTTTGGGGATTGCGCGATTATCCCTAACCCTAGCCCTAAAGAATTGGCTGAAATCGCTATCACTTCCGCACAAAGCGCTAAACAATTCAATATCGTGCCTAAAGTGGCCCTACTCTCTTATGCGACAGGCAATTCCGCGCAAGGCGAAATGATAGACAAAATCAACGAAGCTAGAGAGATCGCTCAGCGTTTGGATCCACAATTAGAAATTGATAGTCCCTTACAATTTGACGCTTCCATTGATAAAGGCGTAGCCAAGAAAAAAATGCCTAACAGCCAAGTGGCCGGGCAAGCTAGCGTTTTTATTTTCCCGGATTTAAACGCTGGGAATATCGCTTATAAAGCGGTGCAACGAAGCGCTAAAGCCGTTGCGATAGGGCCCATTTTACAAGGTTTGAACAAGCCCATTAATGATTTGAGTAGGGGGTGCTTTAGTGGAAGATATTATTAACACCGTTTTGATTAGCGCCCTTCAAGCGCAAGATTAGGAGGGAATGCATGGAAATTTTAGTGTTGAATCTGGGCAGTTCGTCTATTAAATTTAAATTGTTTGACATGAAAGAAAACAAGCCCTTAGCGAGCGGTTTAGCCGAAAAAATCGGCGAAGAAATAGGGCAGTTGAAAATCAAATCGCATTTACACCATAACGATCAAGAGCTTACGATCAAGAGCTTAAAGAAAAGCTTGTGATTAAAGATCATGCGAGCGGGCTTTTAATGATTCGTGAGAATTTAACGAAAATGGGGATCATCAAAGATTTTAATCAAATTGACGCTATAGGGCATCGTGTGGTTCAAGGGGGGGATAAATTCCATGCCCCAGTTTTAGTCAATGAAAAAGTCATGCAAGAAATTGGTAAGCTTTCTATTTTAGCCCCCTTACACAACCCGGCGAATTTAGCCGGTATTGAGTTTGTTCAAAAAGCGCACCCCCATATCCCTCAAATCGCTGTTTTTGACACCGCATTCCATGCCACTATGCCCAGTTACGCTTACATGTATGCGTTACCTTATGAATTGTATGAAAAGTATCAAATCCGCCGTTATGGTTTCCATGGGACTTCACACCATTATGTGGCTAAAGAAGCGGCGAAGTTTTTGAATACCGCTTATGAGGAATTTAACGCTATCAGTTTGCATTTAGGGAACGGCTCAAGCGCAGCAGCCATTCAAAAGGGTAAAAGCGTGGATACTTCTATGGGGCTAACCCCTTTAGAAGGCTTGATTATGGGCACAAGGTGTGGGGATATTGATCCTACTGTGGTGGAATACATCGCGCAATGCGCTAATAAAAGTTTAGAAGAAGTGATGAAAATTTTAAACCATGAAAGCGGTTTGAAAGGCATTTGTGGGGATAATGACGCCAGAAACATAGAAGCCAGAAAAGAAAAAGGCGATAAGCAGGCCAAGCTCGCTTTTGAAATGTGCACTTATCGCATTAAAAAGCATATTGGGGCTTACATGGTGGCTTTAGGGAGGGTGGATACGATTATCTTTACAGGGGGATTAGGGGAAAACTACTCGGCTTTAAGAGAGAGCGTGTGTGAGGGCTTAGAAAATTTAGGGATCGCTTTATGTAAGCCCACGAACGACAATCCGGGCAGTGGGTTAGTGAATTTAAGCCAGCCTGACGCTAAAATCCAAATTTTACGAATCCCCACTGATGAAGAGCTAGAAATCGCTTTGCAAACCAAAAAGGTTTTGGAAAAAACAGAATAAAGAATTGTTTAAGAAATCTATAAGAAATTTTTGGGTAAAAAATTAGCTTTCTTAAATTAAGTTCTAAATTAAGAAAATATCACACTAGGAGTTTTTGATGAAAATGGTTCATTTTTTAGAGGGCGTTCATTTTGAAAAGCTCCACATTGAAGCGTTGAGTGAAAATTCTTCCAATAAAGAAATTCGTATTTGCATGCCCAAAGGAGCGATCCTAGACAAACACAAGGCTCCGGGAGCTATCAGCGTGCAGGTTTTAGAGGGTAAAATCATTTTTGAAGCCAAAAATGAAAAAATAGAAATGCCAAAGGGAGCGTTAATCAGCCTAGAAGCCCAAGTTTTGCATCGTTTGGACGCTTTAGAAAATAGCGTTATAAGGCTATCTTTAAGCAAAAAATAAGGAAAATAAAATGATGAAAGTTGTTTTTATGAATACTTGGTATTTGCTTTTAACTATAATTTTATTAATCATCATCTGGAGGATTATTAGGTTAGTTTTAAAAAATAAAGACGACAGCAACGAAAGGGATTAAAATAGGCGCATTTTTTGATCTAAAAAATAGCCCAAAAGATAAAAAAAGCCGCTAAATCATAGCCGTTTAATTAAGCATGCTACGATACGAAAATTTTAAAAGAAAGGAACAAGCATGAGCGAACAACGAAAAGAATCTTTACAGAATAACCCTAATTTGAGTAAAAAAGATGTCAAAATCGTGGAAAAGATTTTGAGCAAGAACGACATTAAAGCCGCTGAAATGAAAGAGCGCTATTTAAAAGAAGGGCTGTATGTGTTGAATTTCATGAGCTCTCCAGGCAGCGGTAAAACCACGATGCTAGAAAATCTAGCGGATTTTAAAGACTTTAAGTTTTGCGTGGTAGAGGGCGATTTGCAAACCAATAGAGATGCGGACAGATTACGTTCAAAAGGCGTGAGCGCACACCAGATCACCACCGGCGAAGCGTGCCATTTGGAAGCGAGCATGATTGAGGGAGCGTTTGATTTGCTCAAAGATGAGGGAGCGTTAGAAAAAAGCGATTTTTTAATCATTGAAAACGTGGGGAATTTAGTTTGCCCTTCAAGCTATAATCTAGGAGCGGCGATGAATATCGTTTTACTCTCCGTCCCAGAGGGCGATGATAAGGTGCTAAAATACCCCACGATGTTCATGTGTGCAGATGCGGTGATTATCAGTAAAGCGGATATGATTGAAGTGTTTAATTTTAGGGTTTCTCAAGTCAAAGAAGACATGCAAAAATTAAAGCCTGAAGCGCCTATTTTTTTAATGAGCTCCAAAGACCCTAAAAGTTTGGAAGATTTTAAAAATTTCCTTTTAGAAAAAAAGCGTGAAAATTACCAATCCACGCATTCGTTCTAATGTGTTTAGCAATCCCCTCTAAAGTCATAGCCATTAATAATAATGTGGCGCTTTTAGAAACTTTAGGCGTTCAAAGAGAGGCGAGCTTGGATTTAATGGGCGAGTGTGTTAAAGTGGGTGATTATGTGCTGTTGCACATTGGCTATGTGATGAGTAAGATTGATGAAAAAGAAGCCCTAGAGTCCATTGAGCTTTATCAAGAAATGATCGCCAAAATGAACGAAACGCATGAATAAAAACAATGAGCGTTAACCATCTCATCGCCCCTTTTAGAGATAAGCAAACCCTTTTAGCGCTCTCTAATGAAATCAAAAAACTCGCTTCCAAACTTGAAAAAAAATTAGTCATCATGGAAGTGTGCGGAGGGCATACGCATTCTATCATGAAATACGGGCTTTTAGATTTGATGCCTAAAAATTTAGAGTTTGTGCATGGGCCAGGGTGTCCGGTATGCGTGATGCCAAGAGCACGCCTTGATGAAGCTTATGAACTCGCCGCAATGAAAGACAGCATCATCTTAAGTTTAGGGGATATGATGAAAGTCCCAGGGAGCTATGGGAGTTTGATACAAGCCAGAGAAAAGGGGCTAGATGCGCGCTTTTTGTATTCGCCCATGCAAGCTTTAGAAATCGCTAAAGAAAACCCGCATAAAAAAGTCATTTATATTGCGATCGGTTTTGAAACCACAACGCCCATGAGCGCTAGCGTTTTATTAAACGCCAAAAAAGAAAAAATCCACAATCTTTTTTTCCATATTAACCACCTTTTAGTGCCTCCCAGCGTGAGTGCGATTTTAAAAGATCCAGCATGCCAGATTAACGCTCTTTTAGCCCCTAGCCATGTGAGCGTGATCAGCGGCGCTTCAATCTATGCCCCTTTAATAGAACGCTTCAAAATCCCTATTGTTGTGAGCGGTTTTGAGCCGGTGGATATATTAGAAAGCGTGCTGATGCTTATCAAACAAGCCTTAAAAAAAGAAGCCAAGCTAGAAATCCAGTATAAAAGAGCGGTTAGCTATGAGGGGAATGTGAAAGCGCAAGAGCTAGTCAATGCATGCATGGAAGTTAGGGAAAATTTTGAATGGAGAGGTTTGGGCAATATCAAACATTCCGCTCTCAAACTCAAAGAAACATTCGCTTCCTATGACGCTGAAAAAGTCTTTAAAGAACACTTAAGCCACAAAACTTCTAAAGAAAACAAGGCATGCAAGTGCGGGGAGATTTTAAAAGGCACCGCTAAGCCCCTAGATTGCGCGCTATTTGCCAAAACTTGCACCCCACAAAACCCGATCGGCAGTTGCATGGTCAGCTCTGAGGGGGCGTGCGCGGCGTATTATCGTTACAAGCGCGTTTGAGCTTTAGAAATTGCTTTTTAGTGAAATCGCTCAAGCCTTCGCAATTGACATCCACGCTTTTAGGGGGGTTTTCTTTTTTTACAACCGGTTTTTCATAAGCCCTTTTTCTCACGCTCGCTTGGATTGTTTTAAAATCAAAAGGGTGATTCAAGGCTTTTAGGGTTTTTTGCGTTTCTGTAAAACGGGCTTTTAGGTTGCTGGTGTAATGATCTTCTTCTATCTTAAAGGCTTTCAAATAGCTAGGGTGCGTGAAATAGATTTTTAGGATTTGATTTTCTACTTTAGCGTATCTAAAGCCTTTATTTAAATCCCCTAAAGCTTGGGAAACATAGCGCTTGATCGCTTCTCTTCGCTTGAGTTGGAGTTTTAAATTTTTAAACGCAGAGGTTTGCGCGATTTTTTTAAACAGCAAAAAGGTTTCTTTCTTTTTGAGATAGCGTTTGTAAATGAGGGGGTCAAATCCATTTTCCATGATGAAATTATAGCGTTTTAGCTTGACTTTTTTAAAAAGCTTTTGTATAATGCTTCTTTTATTTTATATTTGTTGTGTTTTGGGGTGTCGCCAAGCGGTAAGGCACCAGGTTTTGGTCCTGGCATTCCGAGGTTCGAATCCTTGCACCCCAGCCATTATTTAGTATTAGCGTATTTTGGCGCGGAGTAGAGCAGTCCGGTAGCTCGTTGGGCTCATAACCCAAAGGTCAGTGGTTCAAATCCATTCTCCGCAACCATCTTTCAAATCACACCACCAAACGAACACCACCAAACGAAACAAAAAGCGCTAAAAGCAAAAAAATGACAAAATTTTTTCAAATTACACAAAAAAAAAAAAACGCTTTATGCTATAATACCCCAAATACATTCCAATGCAAATGCATTCTAATGTATAAAATCCCTAATATTCAATTTAATCCAAAAAGGAGAAAACATGAAAAAACACATCCTTTCATTAACTTTAGGCTCGCTTTTAGTTTCCACTTTGAGCGCTGAAGACGACGGCTTTTACATGAGCGCAGGCTATCAAATCGGTGAAGCCTCTCAAATGGTGAAAAACACCAAAGGCATCCAAGAGCTTTCAGACAACTATGAAAACTTGAGCAAACTTTTAACCAGATACAGCACCCTAAACTCCCTTATCAAATTATCCGCTGATCCGAGCGCGATCAACGCAGCGCGTGAAAATCTGGGCGCGAGCGCGAAAAACTTGATCGGCGATACCAAAAATTCCCCGGCGTATCAAGCCGTGCTTTTAGCGATCAATGCGGCGGTAGGGTTTTGGAATGTCTTAGGCTATGCTACGCAATGCGGGGGTAATGCCCATGGTGAAAAAAGCACTTCTTCAACCACCATCTTCAACAACGAGCCAGGGTATCGATCCACTTCCATCACTTGTTCTTTGAACGGGTATCAGCCTGGATACTATGGCCCTATGAGTATTGAGAATTTCAAAAAGCTTAACCAAGCCTATCAGATCCTCCAAACGGCTTTAAAACAAGGCTTACCCGCGCTCAAAGAAAACAACAGGGAGGTGAATGTAGCCTACACCTACACATGCTCAGGGGAAGGGAATGATAACTGCTCGCCAGAAGTCACAGGTGTAACCCAAAACGGCGGAAGCAAGACTGAAGCCCAAACCATAGACGGCAAGCAAGTAACCACCACGATCAGTTCAAAAGTCGTTGATAGTAGTGCATCAGGTAACACATCAGGGGTGTCCTACACCGAAATCACTAACACATTGAGTAATGTGCCTGATAGCGCTCAATTCTTGTTAGCGCAAGCGAACACGCTTATTAACACCATCAACACGGCATGCCCGTATTTTAGTGTAACTAATCAAAGTGGTGGTCCACAGATGCAACCGACTAAAGGGAAGTTGTGCGGTTTTACAGATGAAATCAGCGCGATCCAAAAGATGATCACAGACGCGCAAGAGCTGGTTAATCAAACGAACGCTATTAACAGCAATGAGCAAGCAGCTCCAGTGGGAGGCAGTAATGGCAAGCCTTTCAACCCTTTCACAGATGCAAGCTTTGCGCAAGGCATGCTCGCTAACGCTAGCGCGCAAGCCAAAATGCTCGATCTAGCCCATCAGGTGGGGCAAACCCTTAACCCTGACAGGCTTACTGAGAATTTTAGAAATTTTGTTACAGACTTTTTAGCCACATGCCACAACCCCTCAACAGCTGGCACTGGCGGCACACAAGGTTCAGCTCCTGGCACAGTGACAACTCAAACTTTCGCTTCCGGTTGCGCGTATGTGAAAGAAACCATAACCGCCCTAAACAACAGCATCTCTCATTTTGGCACTCAAGAGCAGCAGATACAGCAAGCAGAAAATATCGCTGACACTCTAGTGCATTTCAAATCTAG
>NZ_JAHXLB010000021.1:0-15975 GCF_021062735.1 Helicobacter pylori
AAAAAAAAAAAAAAAACAGCATGAAGTTAAAATATTAATTAAAATCCACAACCCTATTTTACAAAAAATAACCATTCATTGTAAATTGATTTAAAAATTAAAGGATTAAAATCATATATTTGTTACTTCTAAAGAATGTTTTATTTTTGATTAAACTCGCTACCCATGAAACCCTCATTTTTAGATCCATTATTAAAACTTATAAGAAATTTCAAATCTAGCGTTAAAGCCAGGCTCTGCCATGCCCCTTGCGTATTTGTCTTGATTGGGTTCATCAGGGCTCATCACCGGGCTTGCTTGATCAATATATTGTTGGTTAAAAACATTGTTAAAAACCGCATTCAAACTCAAGCCTTTAAGTTTTTTGTAAGTGGGCTTATAAGTGATAAAAAAACTGCTCACCCCATAACCGGGCTTATGCACATAAAAAATCCCAGGCGTTTTAGGGAAATTGCTAGGCCGTCTGTCAATATCTGTAGGGCCGTTACGATAAGGGCTGTAAGAGCAATAACTCAAATCCGTAACGAATCGTGAAAGCCAAGTGATGCTAAGGCCAGTGCGTGGGATTGTATAGCTTGCCGTTAAAATAAACACATTGCCTGTTGTGGCAGCCAATTCATACACATCAGCGATCAAACGCCCTTTTAAAGAAGGCCATGATCGCGCCACGCTCAAGCCCAAAGAAAAACCCTTGTATTTAGCCGTCCCTGAAACTTCATAACCAGGCACATAAATAATATCTTTTGCGGGCAAGTTGGTTACAAAAAGCGTTGAAGAAAATTGGTTGATGTAATTAGAAATCAATTGGACAAAACCGGCGGCCCTGAAATCAAAATACTGACTGCTGTATTCGGTGTTAAATTCCACATTTTGCCCGATTTCTGGCTTTAAATTGCGGTTATAGCGCAAATTATCTTGACGCATCCACACCAAACCTCCAGGCATAGGGCCTCTGGTTACATACGCGTAAGAAAGCCTGAAATTCAAATTTTCTAAAGGCGAGACATTTAAAGCCGCGCTAGGGCTAAACCCTTGGGTTATGTGCAACTGCCAGTCTTTATCCACTAAAGTATAGACATCATAACGAGTCCCTGCCCCTAAAGTTACCATAGGGTGTAAGGTGTAATTCGCTTGCGCATACACCCCAACCACATTCGCGCTAGCACCATTCCTTTGGCAACGCCCATTTATATTAGGATCATTGGGCCCTGTAACCCTTAAGCATGCGTCAGGGGCATCGCCGGGTTTGACTAATTCGCTATTAGGGATCGCTTTATCAAAAGTGGTTAAGTTTTGGTAATTCAACCCG
Source organism: Helicobacter pylori (assembly GCF_021062735.1). Lineage (GTDB taxonomy): Bacteria > Campylobacterota > Campylobacteria > Campylobacterales > Helicobacteraceae > Helicobacter > Helicobacter pylori_DN. Next base: position 1,310 of record NZ_JAHXLB010000021.1, read on the forward strand.
TATTCAAAAAGATTGTCATTCTTATGGTCTATGGTGTGGATCACATTCGCATTAAACCCAGAATTGATGATGAATAAATTTTTATTAGCCACCACAGAACCCCCTCCAAGGCTTTTAAAAGTGATGGAGCAAGTTTGTTTAATAGCGTCATAAATGCCCCCTTGCGCCACGCATTCATTTTCTTCGCCGAGTTTTGGGTTTGGGGTGAAAGGAATGATAGCCGCTATATCGTTAGGCCTAAAAAGCGGATCAATTTGGACATTCCTAATGCTTGTATAACCATTGATTTTTAATCTAGGATCACCAAACGACTCCCCCCTTCTCTTTCATAGTTCAAGCTCACATTATGCACTAAATTGACGCTATAAGTTTTAAACAAACTAGCGTCATTTTCAAACAAACAATCGCTAGGGTTTTTCTCGTTAGGGAAAGCGTTAAAATCACCGCAAGAATAGGGTAAAAAAGTGCCTGTAAAATTCGCTCTTAAAGGGCGATTAGCGTTATCTCTGGTCATGTTATAACTGAGGTTCAAGGTATCCCTTTCGCTCAAATAACCATTGATCTTAGCCATCACATTGTTTTGCTCGCTAGGGCTTGCTGTAACTTTATTGTCTGCTTTAGGTCTAAAGAGATCCTTTGTGGCATTATCCCCATCACGATAGTAAAAAATATTTTGATGCGTGTAATATAAAAGAATATCAAAATGATTGTTACGATAAGCGCCCATCACGGTTTCTCGATCCCCAAAGTTGGTTAAAAAAGTAACAGCCCCACTTATAGCGTAATCTTTACCCTTAGGGATAAAATCGCTAGCACTCTTAGTTTCCATTTTGATCGCGCCAATCAAAGCCATAGGCCCCGCGCTCGCTTGAGCCGCCCCCTTAGTAACCACCACGCTTTTGAGCATTCCAGGGTCAATGATCGTATTGCCTTGATGCCCATAGCTTGCGCCCATTTGCGCCGCGCCATCCACCGTAACCCGAGCCAATCTGTCTTCAATACCGCGCACATAAATTTTTTGCGCTATAACCGCGCCTCCGCCCACATTGATATTGGGGTTTCTTCTAAACATGTCGCTGATTTGGTTGGCCTGTCTTCTTTCTAATTCTTTACTTGAAATGGTTGTCTGGTTGTTGTAATTAAAGATTTTAGCCGCCTGAGTGGTAACCTTACCTAGAGTGTGTTGGGCGTTCTCCTTTTTCTCTTTTTTTCTTTCTGTCTTTTTTTCTTCTTTTTCTTCTTTGGCCTCTAATTCAAACATGCCTAATAAGGACAAAAAAATAGAAAAACTACAATACTTCCTAAAACGCTTGTCATTCATTCTTAAAATCCTGCTTATTATAATAATTTTTCTTGAAAAAGTTGTTATTATATTCAAAAAAATATTACAATCACCTTAAAAGAGCTAGCTATTTTTAATAAACAAATGATAAACTTTTAGAAAAATCCCACAAAAACCCCTTTCAAAACGCGCAGAATGCGAAATAATAAAGGGTAATTTTATCTTATTCTCACTTTTTTATCTTTATAGAGCCTGAATATTTTAGAACTAGAGCTTTCAAACAAACCCCTTTCATCGCTCACAATCACATCAGCGAGCTTGGAAGCGATCTCTTTATCATAGGCGCATTGGGTGAGGTTGGCTGAGGTGCTATAGAGCGTTTTAAAACGCTTTAAAAAATCCCCATGCCTGCCCCTAATGACACGAACGGCCTTAGAGTTAGGATAAATAAAAGTGGTTTTAGCGCTTCTTCTGATGAGGTTTTTAAAAGCGTTGGGGGCGCGCACCAAACTTTTTAAGGTGGTAAAATCAGCGCTTTCTATTAAAACGCTTTGGTTTTTAGGGCGATTTTTTAAGGCGTTGAGCTTTTCGCTGTCTTTAGAAAGCAGTCCTATCGTGGTATCGCTTTGAACGAGATACACTAACGCCATCAAACTACTTCAAATAATCTTGTAAGGCTAACAACTCGTCTTTTTGAGAGCTTTCTTCTAACGCTAAAAGTAAGACTTCTATCGCGCTTAAAGTCGTGAAATAACTCACATGGTTTTTAAGCACAGAAGCGCGAATGAGTTTAGCGTCATCTTGAGATTTGTGATCGCTGGTGTTGATAGCCATGCTGATTTCCCCATTCATCATTAAATCCATGACATTGGGGCGGCCTTCGGAGATTTTAAGCACTTTCAAAGACTTTACCCCGGCTTTTTCCAAAGCTTTATGCGTGCCTTCTGTAGCGCACAATTCAAAGCCTAACTGAACCAAGCGCTTCATTAAAATGCACGCTTCTTCTTTATCCTTATCTTTAACAGAAACAAAAATAAGCCCCTTGTTTTTGATGGGGTTAAAGCAAGCCGTTTGAGCCTTGAAAAAAGCCATCCCTAAAGTTCTAGCAATCCCCATCACTTCGCCGGTGCTTTTCATCTCAGGCCCTAAAATCAAATCCGATCCATAAAGTTTATTAAAAGGGAAAACCGCTTCTTTTAAAGCCACAAAATGGGGCATTTTAGGCTTATAAACGCCTTTAGAATACCCCACGATATTTTTTTTATCATAAAATTTCAAGGCTTCTTTCAAATCTTCTGACACCATAACCCTAGTCGCAACTTTGGCTAAAGGAACGCCTAAAGCCTTGCTTAAAAAAGGCACGGTTCGGCTAGCTCTGGGATTGACTTCAATCAAATACAGCGAATTTTGATGCACAGCAAATTGGATATTCAACAGCCCTACTACGCCTAAATGCAGAGCGATTTTCGCGCTCACTCGTTCAATTTCATCTAAAATTTCAGGGCTTAAAGTGGAAGGGATAAAGCATGCCGAATCGCCTGAATGGATTCCGGCTTCTTCAATATGCTGTAAAATGCCGGCAATATAGACCTCTTTTTTATCGCAAATAGCATCCACATCTAATTCCACCGCTTTTTCTAAAAACTTATCAATGAGGAGCGGATTTTTAGGGCTAATCTCTAAAGCATGCGTAACGCTTTCTAAATAATGGCGCAATTCTTCAATATTTTCTAAAATTTGCATGTGTTGACCGCCTAGCACATAACTAGGGCGCACGATAATAGGGAAACCAATCACATTAGCGATGCTATAAGCTTCATCAATACTCTTAGCCATGCCGTTTTCAGGCTGCTTAATGTCAAGCTCTTTTAAAAAGAGGGAAAATTTTTCCCTGTCTTCAGCAATATCAATCACCTTAAAAGGCGTGCCAATAATGGGGGCTTGCATTTTGGCTAGATCTTTAGCGAGTTTTAAAGGGGTTTGTCCCCCAAAATGCACGATAATGCCATCCACTCGCTCCCTTTGAATGATGCTCTTCACGCACTCAAAATGAATGGGTTCAAAATAGAGCGTGTCGCTGGTATCATAATCTGTGCTAACCGTTTCTGGATTGCAATTGAGCATGACGCTTTTAATGTTTAAATCTTTTAAGGCAAAGCTCGCATGCACGCAACAATAATCAAATTCAATGCCTTGACCGATGCGATTAGGCCCAGAGCCTATGATTAGGATTTTCTTTTCTTGTTTTTCTTGTTTGTTTTCAATAAAGGGCAAAGGGTTAGGGGCATAGGTGGAATACAAATACGGCGTGAGCGATAAAAACTCCGCCGCGCAAGTGTCCACTTCTTCAAAATTGGGCGCGATTTGTAAATTCATTCTGGCTAATTCCACTTCAAAAGGGCTGACCTCTAAATTTTCATTTTCTTTGATTTTAGCGGCAATCCTAGCATCGCTAAAGCCTAAATTTTTAAGCCCTCTTAATTTTTTGGCATCCGTTAAAACGCTAGAATTGATGCTTTCTTCTGCTTTGACTAGCTTTTGAATTTGAGATAAAAACCACCTGTCAATCTGGCACAATTCAAACACTTCATCCACGCTAACGCCGAGCCTGAACGCATCAGCGATATAGAGCAAGCGTTTGGGATTGGGCCGGCGGATTTCCTTTTTGATCGCTTCTAAATCTTTGCTTAACGATTCAAACCCTAGCCAATTGTTTTCCAAAGAGCATAGTGCTTTTTGTAAGGCTTCTAAGAAATTCCCCCCTATCGCCATCACTTCGCCAATGCTTTTCATAGAAGTCCCTAAAGTGCTAGAAACACCGGCAAATTTTTCAAACGCAAAGCGAGGGATTTTCACCACGATATAATCCAAACTAGGCTCAAAACTCGCCGGGGTGTTGGTAATATCATTTTTAATTTCATCTAAACTAAAACCCACCGCAAGCATGGTAGCCACTTTTGCAATGGGAAAACCGGTCGCTTTTGAAGCTAGAGCGGAGCTGCGGCTCACTCGTGGGTTCATTTCAATCACAACCATTCTTAAAGTCTTGGGGTGGATCGCAAATTGCACATTGCTCCCGCCCGTATCCACGCCAATTTCTCTCAAAATCGCAAAGCTCGCATCGCGCATGCGTTGGTATTCTTTATCGGTTAAGGTGAGGCTTGGAGCGATGGTGATGCTATCGCCGGTATGAACGCCCATGGGGTCAATGTTTTCAATGCAGCACACAATGATGCAATTATCCTTGCTGTCTCGTATGACTTCCATTTCGTATTCTTTCCACCCCAACAAGGACTCTTCAATCAAAATTTCATTAATGGGCGAAGCGTCTAGGGCGTTTTTAGCCAATTCTTGAAACTCTTCAATATTATAAGCGACCCCACTCCCTCCCCCAGCTAGCGTGAAACTCGCTCTAATAATGGCTGGAAAGCCAATTTCATTAATGGCTTCTAGGGCTTCTAACTCGTTATAAGCGTAACACCCTTTAGGCAAATCCATCCCGATTTTTAACATCGCTTCTTTGAAAGCCTGCCTGTCTTCGCCTTTTTTAATCGCTTCAATCTTAGCCCCTAAAAGCTCCACGCCTTCTAACATGCCCTTTTGGTGCATTTGCATGACCGCATTCAAAGCGGTTTGCCCACCCATTGTGGGTAAAATAGCGTCAATCTTTTCTTTTTTGATGATAGCGGCGATATTTTCTCCAGTGATGGGTTGGATATAAGTTTGATGAGAAAATTCAGGGTCAGTCATCACGGTGGCTGGGTTAGAATTGATTAAGATCACTCTATAACCTAAAGATTTTAAGGTTTTACAACTTTGAGTCCCTGAGTAGTCAAACTCACAAGCTTGTCCGATCACAATAGGGCCTGATCCTATCAGTAGAATGTTGGAAATATCGGTGCGTTTAGGCATAACTAATCCTTAAAGAAAGAATATAAAATGAAGTGTTATTAGTTTTAAAATATTTTCTGTTAGGTTTTTGCGTGGCGTCCCCTCCCTATTTTTTCAAACTATTTGTCTCTGTCTGAAAAAATACCAATGATTTGCAAGATAGAAATGAAGACATTCAAAAAGTCTAAATACAAGCTCACCGCCGCATCAATGGGGCTATCATACATGCCTTTAACGATGTTTTGGGTGTCATAAGCGATGTAAAGACTGAATAAAATCGCACTCGTTCCCGCAATGACAACCTGGAACATGGGGCTACCCAAAAACAAGTTAATGAGCGAACACACCAACACCACGATCAAAGCGATGAAGAGCATTTTACCCATATTCGCTAAGTCGTTTTTAGTCTTAAGGGCATACACGCTCATCAAACCAAAAACGATAGTCGTCATGCCTAAAGCCTGCCAAATCGCCCCTAAACCAGCTTTTGCGATCACCATACCCAACAAAGGCACTAGAGTAACCCCTGATAATGAAGTGAAAGCAAACAACATGAATAGATTCAATCCGGGTTTGGATTTAGAAAACATCAAACCAAAAAACGCCGCAATTTCAGCGATAAAAAACACCCATTTATACTGCACTACGGCTTGAAAATTCATTAAACCTAGTAACGCTCCGATAGTCGCTAGTAACAAACTGCCTGCAAAGAACTTGTAAGTCGTTTTAACAAAACCCACCAGCTCGCTTTCATACAATAAAGAATTTTCTGCATACGCATTACGAGAATCAGCTCTGTCATACAATGCCATGTTTTACTCCTTGAATTCAACTCAATAAATAATTTTAATTAACCCTACAGCTAGGTCCAATATAATAGCGCAAAATGTAGTAAAATACCAAACAAAACCCACTAAAATTGAAATTGAAGTCTGGAAATAGGATAATAGTTACGATGAAAATTTTTATCAATGGATTTGGCCGCATTGGGAGATGCGTTTTAAGAGCAATCTTAGAGCGCAATGATACAAACCCTAAACTAGAAGTAATAGGCATCAATGACCCTGCTAATTGGGAAATCCTCGCTTATCTTTTAGAGCATGACAGCGTGCATGGGCTGCTCAATAAAGAGGCGCGTTACTCTAATCATAAGCTTATTATCGGCTCGTTAGAAATCCCTGTTTTTAATAGCATCAAAGACTTGAAAGGCGTGGATGTTATCCTAGAGTGTTCAGGGAAGTTTTTAGAGCCTAAAACGCTAGAAAATTACCTTTTGCTTGGGGCTAAAAAGGTTTTGTTGTCCGCTCCTTTTATGGGCGAATACGATGAAAAACAATACCCCACTTTGGTGTATGGGGTCAATCATTTTCTTTATCAAAACCAAGCCATTGTTTCTAACGCCTCTTGCACGACTAACGCTATCGCACCTATTTGCGCTATTTTAGATAAAGCTTTTAAGATTAAAGAAGGCATGCTAACGACTATTCATAGCTATACAAGCGATCAAAAACTCATTGATTTAGCCCACCCTTTGGACAAACGGCGCTCCAGAGCGGCTGCAAGCAACATTATCCCCACCACCACTAAAGCCGCTCTAGCCTTGCATAAAGTGTTACCCAATCTCAAAAACAAAATGCATGGGCATAGCGTGAGGGTGCCTAGCCTTGATGTGTCCATGATAGATTTGAGTTTGTTTTTAGAAAAAAAGGCCTTTAAAGATCCGATCAATGATTTATTGATTGAAGCTTCCAAAGGGGTTTTAAAAGGCGTGTTAGAGATAGACTTAAAAGAAAGGGTGAGTTCTGATTTTATTTCTAACCCTAGTAGCGTCATCATCGCGCCCGATTTGACTTTCACGCTAGAGAATATGGTCAAAATCATGGGGTGGTATGATAACGAATGGGGGTATTCTAATCGTTTGGTGGATATGGCGCAGTTTATGTATCATTATTAAGTCATTTTGCGAATCTTTTTGAGTTTGTTTAACATCAAGTTGTATAGTGTGGGATCTATAAAAACGATCGGAGTTTTAAATGGCGTTTAAAAAGGCTGGATTGATTTTTAAGTTTATTTCAAAGGGATCTTTTAAATTAAATAAGATCTCAAAGAAAATTTTCAAATTGAATCTAATCTTGAAGCGTGAAAAGCCCTTAAGCCATAAAAAAACAAAATCCGTTAAAAAGCCCTTTAATAAAAACAAATCTTTTTTAAAAGCTTCGGTTTTATTGATAGGAGCGTTGGGGGGATTATCCCACCTAAGGGCTAGCGAGTGCCGTTATTGGTCATGGTCGTCTTGGAGTTATCATGACAATATTGAAAGCGGTTCTAATTCCCCCACGCACAACTCTTATTGTCTTTTTAGTAGTGCTCAAGGCTCTGGGACTTATTATTTAAACACCCTTACCACTTATAGCGCTGGTGGGGCTAGTTTCACGCAAAAATTCAATGGCGGCACGCTTAATGTGGGAGGGAATATCCGCTTTGGAGGCACAGGTATTAATGGGGGTGATGTAGGCTATATCACAGGCACTTATGACGCTCAAACGATTAATTTTAATTCTAGCCATTTAACAACCGGAAACTCATACGCTGATGGTGGTGGGGCCACGCTCAATTTTAATGCAACTAATAACCTCACTATCAATCAAGCGAGTTTTGATAACAGCGATGCAGGGACACAAAAATCTTACATGAATTTTAAAGGCTCTAATATCAAGGTCAGTGGCTCTAGCTTTACAGACGACACTGATGGGGGCTTTAGTTTCAGCGGTAATAACAATAATAGCGTTATCTCTTTCAATCAAACTAACTTCAATCAAGGCACTTATCACTTTAGTAACAGCGCAAGTTCAAGCTTTGATAATAGTAACTTCAATCAAGGGACTTATCACTTTAATAGCGCCCAATCTATTTTTGAAAACAGCAATTTCAATCAAGGTACTTATAATTTTAATAATAACGCTAGCTTTAATAACGACACCTTCAATCAAGGGATTTATAGCTTTAATACGAATAAGGTGAGTTTCTTAGGCATTAACACTTTAAATTCAAGTTCGCCTTTTGCCAGCCTTAAAGGCAGTGTGTCTTTTGGTTCTGGTGCGGTTTTTAACCTCAATCAAACCCTTAATAATAATCAAACCTATGACATTCTTACGACAAACGGGACCATTCAGTATGGGGTTTATCAAAGCTATTTGTGGGATCTAATCAACTATAAGGGCGATAAAGCTATTAGCCATGTTGAAGTGGGTAGTAACACTTATGATGTAACCTTTGACATTAACGGGCAAGATGAAACCTTACAAGAAACCTTTAACAACCAATCCATTACCACCCAATTTTTAGGGGACGATCTACAAGCCAAAGCCCAAGCAACCTACCAACAAGACTTGAGTAACTCCCAAAGTGCTTTAAATAACGCTACTAGTGATAATAAGATCGCAAGCAATGATACAGGCTACACCAACAATCAAAACACCACTATCAAAAAAGACGCTCAGAGTTTAGAAAACACCGACCAAACCATCCAACAAGACAAACAAGCGTTAGAACAAGATTTAGACAATCTCCAACAATTAGCCAACGCCCCAACAGGCTTTAACCAACAAGCTTTCAATCAAGCCCAAAGCACAGAACAACAAGATTTACAAACCTTACAAAACGAAGAAAAGACTTTTAATAGCGAGCAAGAGGGGTTAAAACAAGCTATAGCTAACGCTAAGCCTACAAGCCCAACACCAAGCCCTACACCCACTCCCACAAAACACACAGCACCAAACACTCCCCCTAAAGTTTCACCAACACCAACGCCCCCTACTCAAAATTTACCCACAACGAATGTGTGGAATGGAGTCTATAACCTTCAAAATCAAACTTACTCGCAAAAAGGCATTTATTATATCGATCCCAATCTTTCAGGACAGAGCGGTCAAAGCGCTAACACGCTCAGCACTTATACAGCCAATTTGTTAGGAAGAAGTTTTGGCATGAATATCCAAAATGGCACTTTGATCATAGGGAATAATGCAGAGAGCGTGAATGATAATGGGTTGATTTGGATAGGGCATGGAGGCTTTGGCTATATCACGGGCACTTTTAATGCGGCCAACATCTATTTGACCAATAATTTTAAAACCGGTGAAGGCGTTTCAAATTCAGATGGTGGGGGAGCGAACATCACCTTTAAAGCAAGCGATAATATCACTATGGATGGCTTGAATTATAATGACGCTGAAACCGTTACTAAAATGATTCAAACGGGGGCTAGTCAGCATTCCTACGCCACTTTTGACGCTGTAAATAATATCAGCGTGACTGATTCCAGTTTTAGCGATATGACTTGGGGGAAATTCAGTTTTAGCGCTAAGAATATTTCGTTTTCTAACGCTTCGTTCAGCGGCTTTACAAACCCTGGAGGATCAAGCGTTATCAGCACTAATGCCGCTAATTCTTTAAGCTTTATCAATTCTCGTTTGAATGGTGGGGCAATCTATAATTTGCAGGCTAATAGCCTTATTTTCAATAACACGCAAGCGGTTTTTAATGTCTTGTATTCTAGGGGGACAAGCAATTTTAACGCTACCACACAGCTTTTAGGCAACACGAATTTTACGCTTAGTTCTCAAAGTTTGTTGAACTTTAATGGCGATACAACCTTGCAAAACAACGCTAATATCACGCTTGGCAATAAAAGTCAAGCCGCTTTTAAAAATTCTTTAACGCTTGATAATAATTCTAATTTAAGTTTAGACAATCAAAGCGTTTTGAATGCGAATGGCGCGAGCGCTTTTAACAATCAAGCGAGTCTCAATATTTATAACGGGAGTCAAGCGGCCTTTAATAGTCTCTTTTTTAATGGCGGGACACTCAGTCTTAACGCTAATAGCAAGCTCAACGCTTCTAACGCTAGTTTTTCAAACAACACCACTATTAATTTAGACGATAGCGTTTTATCGGCTAGTAACACAAGTTCTTTAAACGCTAATATCAATTTTCAAGGTGCAAGCCAGGCTGATTTTGGAGGCAACACGACTATTGATACAGCAAGCTTTAATTTTGACAGCGCAAGTTCATTGAATTTTAATAACCTTACGGCTAATGGAGCGTTAAATTTTAATGGTTATGCACCCTCTTTAACTAAGGCTTTAATGAATGTTAGCGGGCAGTTTGTTTTAGGGAATAATGGGGATATTAATTTATCTGACATCAATATTTTTGACAACATTACAAAATCTGTAACCTACAACATCCTAAACGCTCAAAAAGGGATTACTGGCATTAGTGGGGCTAATGGCTATGAAAAAATCCTTTTTTATGGCATGAAAATCCAAAACGCTACCTATAGCGACAATCATAACATCCAAACTTGGTCGTTCATAAACCCTCTCAATTCTTCTCAAATCATTCAAGAGAGCATTAAAAATGGGGATTTAACCATAGAAGTTTTAAACAACCCTAACTCGGCTTCTAACACTATTTTTAATATCGCTCCTGAGCTTTATAATTACCAAGCTTCTAAGCAAAATCCTACCGGCTATAGCTATGATTATAGCGACAACCAAGCAGGCACTTATTACCTGACAAGCAACATTAAAGGTCTTTTCACCCCTAAAGGCTCTCAAACGCCTCAAACCCCAGGCACTTATAGCCCGTTCAACCAGCCTTTGAATAGTTTAAATATCTACAATAAGGGTTTTTCTAGTGAAAATTTAAAAACGCTTTTAGGGATTCTTTCTCAAAATTCCGCTGCCTTAAAAGAAATGATTGAATCCAACCAATTAGACAATATCACTAACATCAATGAAGTGTTGCAACTCTTAGATAAGATTAAGATCACCCAAGCGCAAAAGCAAGCGCTCCTAGAAACGATCAACCATTTGACTGACAACATCAATCAAACCTTTAGTAACGGGAATCTCGTTATAGGCGCTACCCAAGATAATGTTACAAACTCTACTAGCTCTATATGGTTTGGGGGCAATGGCTATAGCAGTCCTTGCGCGCTAGATAGCGCCACTTGTTCTTCTTTTAGAAACACTTACTTGGGGCAATTATTAGGCTCAACTTCCCCTTATTTAGGCTACATTAACGCTGATTTTAAAGCTAAAAGCATTTATATTACCGGAACGCTTGGAAGTGGTAACGCCTTTGAAAGCGGAGGGAGTGCGGATGTGACCTTTCAAAGCGCTAATAATTTAGTGTTGAATAAGGCTAATATAGAAGCTCAAGCTACAGACAATATCTTTAATCTTTTGGGCCAAAAAGGGATTAATGAAATCTTTAATCAAGGGAATTTAGCGAATGTTCTCAGTCAGGTGGCTATGGAAAAAATCAAACAAGCCGGCGGTTTAGGAAACTTTATAGAAAACGCTCTAAGCCCTTTGAGTAAGGAATTGCCCGCTAGCTTGCAAAATGAAACCTTGGGCCAACTTATAGGTCAAAATAATTTAGACAATTTATTGAATAATAGTGGAGTCATGAATGAAATCCAAAACATTATCAGTAAAAAACTAAGCATTTTTGGCAATTTTGTTACCCCATCCATCATAGAAAACTACCTTGCTAAGCAGTCTTTAAAAAGCATGCTAGACGATAAAGGGCTTTTGAATTTCATCGGTGGGTATATAGACGCTTCTGAATTAAGCTCTATTTTAAGCGTGGTTTTAAAAGATATTACTAACCCCCCTACAAGCCTGCAAAAAGACATCGGTGTGGTGGCGAACGACTTGTTGAACGAGTTTTTAGGACAAGATGTCGTTAAAAAGCTAGAAAGTCAAGGATTAGTGAATAATATCATTAATAATATTATTTCTCAAGGCGGGTTAAGCGGCGTTTATAATCAAGGTTTAGGGAGCGTGTTGCCGCCCTCTTTACAAAACGCGCTCAAAGAAAACGATTTAGGCACTCTTTTATCGCCTAGAGGCTTGCATGATTTTTGGCAAAAAGGGTATTTTAACTTTTTAAGCAATGGCTATGTTTTTGTCAATAATAGCTCTTTTAGCAACGCTACAGGGGGCAGTTTGAATTTTGTCGCCAACAAGTCTATTATCTTTAATGGCGATAACACGATTGACTTTAGCAAGTATCAAGGCGCATTGATTTTTGCTTCTAATGGTATTTCTAATATCAATATCACCACCCTAAACGCTACGAATGGCTTAAGTATTAATGCGGGTTTGAATAATGTGAGCGTTCAAAAAGGGGAAATTTGTGTCAACTTAGCCAGTTGCCCTACAACCAAAAACAGCTCTTCTACAAACTCTAGCGTAACCCCCACTAATGAGTCTTTAAGCGTGCACGCTAACAACTTCACTTTCTTAGGCACAATCGCTTCTAATGGGGCTGTTGATTTGTCTCAAGTAACAAATAACAGCGTCATAGGCACGCTCAATCTTAATGAAAATGCGACTTTGCAAGCCAATAATTTGACGATCACCAACGCTTTTAACAATGCCTCTAATTCTACGGCTAACATTAATGGTAATTTCACCTTAAACCAACAAGCGACTTTAAGCACTAACGCCAATGGTTTGAATGTCATGGGGGATTTTAATAGCTATGGCGATTTGGTGTTTAACCTCAGCCATTCAGCTAGCCATGCCATTATCAACGCTCAAGGCACAGCCACGCTTATGGCTAATAGCAATAACCCTTTAATCCAGTTCAACACTTCTTCAAAAGAAGCCGGCACTTACACGCTGATTGATAGCGCTAAAGCCATTTATTACGGGTATAACGACCAAATCACAGGAGGCAGCAGCTTAGATAATTACCTTAAGCTTTACACGCTCATTGATATTAATGGCAAGCATATGGTGATGACTGATAACGGCTTAACTTATAACGGGCAAGCCGTGAATATTAAAGATGGCGGTTTAGTTGTAGGCTTTAAGGATTCTCAAAATCAATATATTTACACTTCCATTCTTTATAATAAAGTGAAAATCGCTGTTTCTAATGATCCTATCAATAACCTACAAGCCCCCACTTTAAAACAATATATCGCTCAAATTCAAGGCGTTCAAAGCGTGGATAGCATTGATCAAGCTGGAGGCAGCCAAGCGATTAATTGGCTCAATAAAATCTTTGAAACTAAAGGAAGTCCTTTATTCGCTCCCTATTATTTAGAAAGCCATTCCACAAAAGATTTAACCACGATCGCTGGAGACATTGCCAACACTTTAGAAGTCATCGCTAACCCTGATTTTAAAAATGATGCCACTAACATTTTACAGATCAACACCTACACGCAGCAAATGAGCCGTTTAGCCAAGCTCTCTGACACTTCAACCTTTGCTAGTGCTGATTTTCACGAGCGCTTAGAAGCCCTTAAAAACAAGCGATTCGCTGATGCGATCCCTAACGCTATGGATGTGATTTTAAAATACTCTCAAAGAAACAGAGTCAAAAATAATGTGTGGGCGACAGGAGTTGGAGGGGCTAGTTTCATTAATGGAGGCACTGGAACTTTATATGGTATCAATGTAGGGTATGACAGGTTTATTAAGGGCGTGATTGTGGGGGGTTATGCCGCTTATGGGTATAGCGGGTTTCATGGAAATATCACTCAATCAGGCTCTAGCAATGTCAATATGGGCGTTTATAGCCGAGCGTTTATCAAAAGAAGCGAATTAACGATGAGCTTGAATGAGACTTGGGGATACAATAAGACTTTCATCAACTCTTATGACCCCCTACTCTCAATCATCAATCAGTCTTACAGATACGACACTTGGACAACTGACGCTAAAATCAATTATGGCTATGACTTCATGTTTAAAGATAAAAGCGTTATTTTTAAACCCCAAGTAGGCTTAGCCTATTATTACATTGGCTTATCCGGTTTAAGAGGCATTATGGATGATCCTATTTACAATCAATTCAGAGCCAATGCTGACCCCAATAAAAAATCCGTTTTAACGATCAATTTTGCCCTAGAAAGTCGGCATTATTTCAATAAAAACTCTTATTATTTTGTGATTGCGGATGTGGGCAGAGACTTATTCATTAATTCTATGGGGGATAAAATGGTGCGTTTTGTTGGTAATAACACCCTAAGCTATAGAGATGGTGGCAGATACAACACTTTTGCCAGCATTATCACAGGCGGAGAGATAAGGTTATTCAAAACCTTTTATGTGAATACGGGCATTGGGGCTAGGTTTGGGCTTGATTATAAAGATATTAATATTACCGGAAATATTGGTATGCGCTATGCTTTTTAATGGTATCATTAAACCTATTTTCAACAAGCCTAATTCATAATGGGCTTGATTATAAAGATATTAATATTACCGGAAATATTGGTATGCGCTATGCTTTTTAATGATATCATTAAACCTATTTTCAACAAGCCTAATTCATAACAGGATCACCCATGCAATTTCCAAAAGCCTTATTACATTCATCATTCTTTTTACTTTTACTTTTATCTTTTTGTATCGCTGAAGAAAATGGGGCGTATGCGAGCGTGGGGTTTGAATATTCCATTAGT
>NZ_JAHXLB010000022.1:0-13859 GCF_021062735.1 Helicobacter pylori
AGGACTTTAGCGATTTTACTGAGATTGTGAAATCCTAGTGTTTAGCCAAATTTTTAAAATTCTTGGCACTTATAGAGTGAAAAGCAACGCTTTTTTATGACTCATGCAGTCATAGCGAGCTGTTTTAATCCACCCACACAACTTATAACGCTTAAACCAAATCGCTTGTGCTATAATGAACTTATCTTATATTTTAAAAGGAATAAGCATGCCTAACACCACCGCAGAAAAAGACTACACAAAATACAGCGAAAAACAGCTTTTTAACTTTTTAAATTCTATCAAGACCAAACAAAAAAGAGCGTTAGAAAAATTGAAGGAAATCCAAGCTCAAAAACAAAGAATCAAAAAAGCGCTCCAATTTAAAGCGCTCCATTTAACCGAAAACGGATACACCATAGAAGAAGAGCGAGAAATCTTAGCAAGGGCTAAAGACACCAAGAATCACCTTTGTTTTAAAAGTGTAGAGGATTTTAAAAAGCATTGTGAAAATTTAAGATTTAAAAATGCTGATGATTGAAACCAGTAAAAAATTTGATAAGGATCTTAAAATTCTTGTTAAAAACGGGTTTGATTTAAAGCTTTTATATAAAGTGGTTAAAATTTAGCCAAAGAGCAACCCCTAGCTCCCAAATACAAAGACCACCCGCTCAAAGGCACTTTAAAAGATTTTAAGGAATGCCACCTACAACCGGATTTATTGCTTGTCTATCAAATCAAAAAACCAAAAAACACCCTTTTTTTAGTAAGACTAGGCAGTCATAGCGATCTGTTTTGTAAATCACCCACATAATTTATAACGCTTAAACGCCCACCAACTACCCTCCTTTTTTAGAGATAAAATTTAGGGTTAAAACACCGCTTGCACTTTTTTGCTTTTTAAACACCCTCGTGTTTCCCGCTTTTTAAATACCCTCGTGTGCGCATTTCCTTACGCTTCAAAGCCCCTTCATAGCGGCGGATTTCAACCTCTGTTTTAGGCTCGTATTTAGGCATGGGGGTGGGTTTGCCATTTTCCACAGCCACCATAGTGAAATAGCATGAATTCGTGTGCGTGATTTCACGAGTTTTAATATCTTCGCTCAAAACCTTAATCCCCACTTCGCACGAGGTGTTGCCCACATAATTGATGCTGGCTAAAAAAGTGAGCAAATTCCCTACAGGAATGGGGTATTTAAAAGTAACCCCATCCACGCTTAAAGTGACCGTTCCTTTAGCGCAATAACGAGTTGAGCACACATAAGCCACTTTATCCAACAAGTTCAATAATTCCCCCCCATGCATGACATTGTTGAAATTAGCGGTTGTAGGCACGACCAGATAGCTCATCAATAATTTAGTGCGATCCGCTGTGTCTATAGTAAAATCAAAATGATTGGAATGCGATGATTGTATTTGAGGCATTGTTTCTCCTTAATTAAAATTGGTGTTAAAAATGTCTTTTGTAAAAAACATTCCAAGAACTATATATTAGTAAAAATTAAGTAATATTAAGTGAATATTAGAGGAATTACAAAAATAATAAGAGAGTTGGCGTTAGATAATGGGCGAGAAAAAAGAAAGCCAAAAGGTGGCAATTATCACCGGAGCGAGTTCTGGGATTGGGTTGGAGTGCGCGTTAATGCTGTTAGATCATGGGTATAAAGTCTATGCACTCTCTAGGCATGCGACTTTGTGCGTAGCGTTAAACCATGCGTTATGCGAGAGCATTGATGTTGATGTGAGCGATTCTAACGCTTTAAAAGAAGTGTTTTTAAACATCAGCGCTAAAGAAGATCATTGCGATGTTTTGATCAATTCCGCCGGTTATGGGGTGTTTGGGAGCGTAGAAGACACGCCCATTGACGAAGTTAAAAAACAATTTGGCGTGAATTTTTTCGCCCTTTGTGAAGTGGTGCAGTTTTGTTTGCCCTTATTAAAAAACAAGCCCCACTCTAAGATTTTTAACCTTTCTTCCATAGCAGGGCGTGTGAGCATGCTCTTTTTAGGCCATTACAGCGCGAGTAAGCATGCCTTAGAGGCTTATAGCGATGCCTTGCGTTTAGAGCTTAAACCCTTTAACATTCAAGTGTGTTTGATTGAGCCAGGCCCGGTGAAAAGCAACTGGGAAAAAACCGCTTTTGAAAATGATGAGCGAAAAGATAGCCTTTATGCATTAGAGGTGAATGCGGCTAAAAGCTTTTATTCTGGCGTGTATCAAAAAGCCCTAAGCCCTAAAGCCGTGGCGCAAAAAATCGTTTTTCTTAGCATGAGTCAAAAAATCAAGGCCCGCTATTTGATCGGCTTAAAAACCCAATTATTGTTAGCGTTGTATAGAATCCTCCCGAGCAGTTGGTATGATTCTTTGTTCAGATTAATCGTTCTTAAAAGGAAGCGTGATGCTTAAAACCTATCATATTGCCTTAGCTTGCGTGATTTTAGCGGTGGTGGTGCTTTTGTTTGGAGGGGAGTCCTTGAGCTTTGAAGAATGGCAAGAAGTGTGCCTTAATGTGAAAAACCACTTTTTGCATAATGAAGAACTGAGCTCTTTAAGTATTATTATTTTAGAAATACGACTACCACGAGTGATTTTAGCGCTCCTGGTGGGAGCGAGTTTGTCCGGGAGTGGGGTGGTGATGCAAACGATTTTTAGAAACCCCTTAGTGGATCCTTTTTTACTAGGGATTTCTAGCGGGGCGATGCTAGGCGTGGCGATGGCGATAGCGGTAGTGGAGTCTAACATTGCGATTTTAGCGTTTTTTGGGGCGATTTTAGCCAGCCTTGCTGTCTTGGCGATGAATAGGGTTTTAGGCAATTCCGTCCTTTCATTGGTGCTTTCAGGGGTGGTGTTGAGCGCGTTTTTAAGCGCGCTAGCCGGAGCGATAAAATTCTTTGTGATCCCCCAAAAAGCGCAAGCGATTGTCGTGTGGCTTTTAGGGAGCTTGTCTTTGAGCAGTTATAAGGATTGCTTGATCGCTTTCATAGGGCTATCTTTAGGCTTTATCCCGCTTTTTTTGTTAAGGTGGCGCATCAATTTATTGAGCTTGAGCGATGCGCAAAGTTTGAGTTTGGGTATTAATCCGGTGCTGTTGCGATCGCTTTGTTTGGTGTGCGTGAGCGTTGCAAGCGCTTTAGCGGTGAGCGTTTCCGGCACGATTGGCTGGATTGGGTTAGTCATTCCGCATGTAGCGAGGTTGTTTTTTGGAGCGAATTTACAAAAACTGCTTTTAAGCTCTTTGTTAATGGGAGCGTTTTTCTTGCTTTTAGCGGATGTGGTGGCTAAAACCATTACCCCCTATGATTTACCGGTAGGCATTGCCACAAGCGTTTTAGGAGCGCCTTTCTTCTTATGGCTTTTATTCAGGACTAGGGGGGTGTGATGGTCTTAGAAGTTAAAAACCTGTCCTTTAAATATTCTCAAAAACTCATTTTGGATAAATTGAGTTTCAGCGTGCCAAAAAACAGCATCACCAGCATTTTAGCGCCTAATGGATCGGGTAAAACCACGCTTTTAAAATGCCTTTTAGGGCTTTTAAAGCCTTTAGAAGAAACCGAAATTAAAGCGTGTAACAAAGATATTTTACCCTTAAAGCCTTATGAAAAAGCCAAATTGATCGCTTATATCCCCCAAGTGGAATATTATGCGTTTAATTTCAGCGTTTTGGATTTTGTCTTAATGGGGAAAGCGACGCATTTGAATCTATTCGCTATGCCTAAAGCCAAGCACATTAAAGAAGCGACTAGCGTTTTAGAGCGCTTGGATTTAGAGGCTTTAAAAGATCAAGGCATCAACGATTTGTCCGGCGGTCAAAGGCAAATGGTGCTTTTAGCCAGAAGTTTGTTGCAAAGAACGCCTTTATTATTACTAGATGAGCCTACGAGCGCTTTAGATTTAAAAAACCAAGCCCTTTTTTTTGATGCGATTAAAGATGAGATGAAAAAACGGGAATTGAGCGTTTTAGTCAATATCCATGATCCGAATTTGGTTGCCAGGCACTCCACGCATGTGGTCATGCTCAAAGATAAAAAACTTTTTTTGCAAGCTTCCACGCCAATCGCTATGACTTCACACAATTTAAGCGTGCTCTATGATACGCCCTTAGAAGCGATCTGGCATGACAATAAGCTTGTCGTGTATGCGTTGTAGGGGTTAATGTTTTGTAAGATCTCTTAAGAAACCCCATGCCAAAGCATGGGTTTAAGAGCGGCATTTAGAAACTATACCTCATTCCTAAATTGGAAGCGAAATGGCCTGCATTGGAAATCAAGTTGTGCAAATAAATAAAGCCCAAATTCAAAAACACTTCTTTAGCCAATTGCAATTCCCCACCCATCATCACTCTAGCATGGGTATTTAAAGGATTGCGAGCAGCATTCACTTTAAAGGTGTTTAAAGACACCGCATTGCTAGAACCAAAGTTAGCGAATTCTTGTAAAACTCCAGCGTTCATATAGAAGTATGAAGTGTCCCCATAATAATAACGTGCTTCCACATTAGCGCTAGCGTTGAATAAATGCTGACTGCTTGCACCATTTTTTAAAGCCGTTTTATAGGTGCTGTTGCTTTCAAAGTTGGTTGAACCTAAATGATTATAGCTCACGCCCACGCTTGGTTTTAACACTAAAGCGTTTCTAAAAAACGCAAAGTCATAACCATAGCTCGCTCTTGTTGCAGCGCCATAGGCTAAGTAATTATAGCTTTGATTCAAATCTCGCAATAAAGCGCTTTTGAAATTCAAGCTTGATTGATCACTCCCTAGCGCCCCTTGAGCTTCAAAATCAAATTCATGCCGGTTAGCAAAGATACGGCTATACACGCCAAAATTAGCGTTATTGGCCCCAGAGTTAAGAGAGTTCGCTTGATTATTAAAAGAGCTATAACCATAGCTTCCAAATCCGCCTACAATAGCTTCCACTTGCCCGTTAAGGTAAGCATCTACGCCGGCGCTTGTGCCATACAATGAAGCGTTGCCGCCATTATTCAAGCTCGTTCCCCCAATAGCGTTAGCCCAAACATTGGTAGGTTTTTCATATTTAGGGGCAAATTGATACAACACTTCCGCCGCGCTTTCTAAAGAAGCGAATCTTTGATCTTTTAAAGCTTGTAAGCGTCTGGCGAACGAGTCAATATTGTTGGTGTGCCTTCTAGAGAGATTGACTAAACGAGAATTTAAAATCATCGCATTACTCAAGCTCAAAGTTTGCAAGCCGCTTGTTTTATGCTCTAAACTGGCTATGTTGTTTAAAGTGGTAGTGGCCGTATTCAATTGCTTGGTGATTTCATTAGCGCTTGTAGCATCAATCATTGTTCTGGCATAACCCGCATCATGGCTATCAATCAATAAGGTTTGTAAGAGATCCCTGCCTTTTGCGCCTGAGTTAGCATAAAGCGTGTCAATATCACTAGAGCGGTTAGCCAATTCAAACACGCTTTCAATGGTGCCAAAGTCATGCTGATTGATAGCGACTAAATTAGGGGTAGCGTTATAATGAGCGAAAGGAGCGTTTCTTATGAGAGCGTAGCGAGCGAAACGCGCCTTGTTAGTGGTGTTTGTAGGTAAATTTGTGGTATTGCCTTCAGAACTAGTAGGCGTAGAATTGTTGCCTAAATTAACAGCGATTGTGGTGTTGTTAGCCGTTTTATTAATCCCTGTATTTTTCCATGCCTTACCTTCAAGATACTTGTAATTTTCAGGGTTATTCACCATGCTTTGATTGCCGATAGCCATCCCGCATGCTTTAATGTCATTGAGATTGTCTTTTCGCACCACACAAATATCCATGCGGTTGTTGTTGTTATAAAGGGCTAGGCGCTCTTTGAATTGCTCTTGCAGATTGGTGTTGCTTGCAGAAATATTGTCATAACTAGCGCCTTGCACTCCCACTAAATTATAATCAATGTTTCGCGCTTTCACTAAAACATGTTCTTTATTTTTAGTGAGATTTTGAGCGTTATTGATCTTAATGAGTGGTTTGTAAAACCCGGTCGCGCTATCCACTAAATTATTAAATATCATGCTTGCTTGATGGCCTGCATTCAAGGTCGCTACACGCCCATCTTGGACAAAAAGATTCATCGTGCCTTGATTGTTAGTGAAATGCCCTTGAATGGTTAAATCCAAATCCTTACCATAATCCATGCTTGCGTTGCTGTTTAGGGTTAGGTTGTTAAACATAAGCCCTGTTTTGCCGGCAATGTATCCTGGGGCTCCAAAAAGAATCCTCTTGTTGATTTCAACATCGGTAATATTCCTAGCGTCAAAATAATTCCAAGGGGCATGGTAAATTTCATCTATAACCAGTTTTTTACCGCTTTTAAAAGTAACGCCCCCAGAATAGGCCGGGCTATATCCTGTTTGCAAACTCACGACACCAATGCGCGACTTATCGCCTATATTTTCGCCAAAAATAGTGTATTGCCCAAAACTCTGAACACGGGTTGTAACCACCAATTCCTTAATGTCAAAGTTTTTAATGTTCACATTAGTGGCAGATGTAGTGAGCTTGTTGATATTGACTTTATCTGTAACGCCGCTCAAATCCAAAGCACTAGTGTTTAGCCCGTTATCGCTCTTTGTGGCATCAATATTTTTAAAATGAGCGCTATGGCCATTCACTCTTAAATTCGTGGATTTTCCCAGATAAATATTGCCATTAAAATAAGCTGTATGAGCATCCACTCTTAAATTCACCGCTTTTCCTAGATGGATATCGTTATTAAAAGTGACTGTGCCGTTTTTGGTATCCGTACCAGCCTTAAACTCAAAATTCGCGCTTGAGCCTGCCACAGCAGAACCGCCCACTTGATTATTCACCCTTAAAGCCCCCTCAACGGTGATATTCCCGGTTAGATTTTCCACTAACAAAGAGCGCCCGCTCGCTTGATTGGACAGATTGACACCGCCTTCGCCGATATGCAAATGAGCCGCATTGGTGGTAAGAGAGGCTTTAAACCCTCCCACTCTAATCGTGCCATCAGCGTTAGTGTTCAAACGAAAGATATTGACCACCGTGTCTTTGGCACCAGCAAAAGGCCCATCAATGACTTGCGTGGGTTGAATTTCTGTTTTTTGCGCATCATTTTTAGGATTATTTTGAGAAGGGGTATCTTTAGTTTTACTCTCATAACCGCCTTCTGGAGGGGTGATAATGCTTAACCCCGCGCTTTGCCACAAATCCAGCGTGCCAATATTAGTCTTTTTATTAGCGATAATGCCTGCTTGAGCGGCGTTTCTATCGCCTACAGCAAGATGGCGAAAATTCATTTCCCCTTGCACTTTTGAAGTGTTTATCGTGCTGTATGAAGGGGCCAAATACGCTCCCACGTATTGCAAACGGCCCATCCACACCTTACCATATAGATCAACGCTATGATTTGAGCTTTGAACCAAATTGAGTGTGGCGCCATCATAAAGAGAAATTTCCGCATTTTCACGGCTTGTAATTTTTTCTGAAGCTTGTAAAGTTAAAACCGTAGAGCTGGCTTTCCTCCCGGCTCCAGAACCCACACGATTATTGATTTCTATAAAATTATCAATTAAGATATTTTTAGCGTTAAAATCCACTCTCGTGGTGCGATCAGCGCTATCCTTAAAGCTTGTGAAAGAATTGCCATTGAATTGGCCCAAGCGCAAAGTGGCTTTTTGCATATTGACATCTAAATCCCCACCGGTAAAGTTGATAAGCCCTGAAAGGTTATAAGTCCCTACAGCGTTTTGCATATCCACTTCAAGCTTGTTCCATTGCCCGTCTTTGACCCAATAATGCCTAGCGGCATTCCCCCAATCCCAACCTCCATCAATCTTACTGGATAAAAGGGATTTGTATAAGTCGTATTCCTTGTTAGGGAATTCATTAAAGCCTCTTCCTGCTTGAATGCGCCAAACTTTATCGGGTTTGTCTGGGGTTTTATTAGCTTCTTCGGCTTGTTTTAGCCCCCAACTAAGAAGCCCTGAGACCGTTCCTACAGCAGCGCCTGTAGCGATACCCCCAACAATGGCTGGAATGATCACGGTCGTAAAGAAGGCGGCATGACTTTGTTGCGGTGTGATGCTGACTAACGCTCCTACTAAAGCGAGAGAAACCAGAGGGCGATTGATTTTGCGGTGTGTTTGTTGTATTTCCATTTCTTTCCTTTCTTCTTGTAAAACGATTTTTGCACAAAGGGTGCGACTTTAAACTAGAAAATTTCTGTTGTATTTACGATTAAGGCTATAAATATATAGTATCTACAACCAATGTTCAACTTTTATCAAGTTAAGATAAATGAATATAAAACTTAACAGGATTAAAAAGTAATATGGCTGAAATTTGTGGCTAGAATGTGTAAAAAGGTAAAATTGGAGACGTTTAAAAAAACTTCTCCCAAATCGTGCCTTGTGGGGTGTCCATCAAAGCGATTTTTTGTTTCAAAAGCTCTTCTCTGATGCGATCGGCTTTTAAAAAATCTTTTTGCTCTTTGGCGCGTTTTCTTTCTTCTATCTTGTTTTCAATTTCTTGTTTTTCGCTTTCACTCACGCCTAATTGGAAATAGGCGCTAGGGTCTTTAAACCCGATGCCAAGCAGTTCTTCTATGAATTTCAAATTCGCTAAAATTTCGCCTTTTAGAGCCTTGTTTTTGGGGTTTTGATCCAGTTTTTCATTCGTAGAAGAAAGCATGCTTTCTAAAACGCTCAACGCTTTAGAAACGTTTAAATCATCTTGCATGCATTCTAAAATTTCTTTTTTAAAGTTTGGATTTATTCCTCCAAGAGTCCCTAAAACGCGCTGTTTTAAACGATAGATTTTATCCAAGCGTTTTTTACTCACTAACAAGTCTTCTTCATTGAAATTCAAAACAGAGCGATAATGCACCCCTAGTAAGTAATTGCGCAAAATTTCGCCATCATAGTTTTTCAGGGCGTCTTTAATGAAAAAGCTATTCCCTAAACTTTTAGACATTTTTTCGTTATTGATATTCACAAAGCCATTATGCATCCAGTATTTGGCAAGCTCCACGCCAAAGGCGCAACGGGTTTGGCACGCTTCATTTTCATGGTGGGGGAATAACAAATCCGCTCCGCCTGCATGAATATCAATTTGATAGGGGGTGTTAGCGAGCGCTAAAGTTTCAAAAACCATGCTAGAGCATTCTATATGCCAGCCAGGGCGCCCTTTGCCTAAAGGGCTATCAAAGCCCACATCATTATCCCCCTTATAGCTTTTCCATAACACAAAATCCTGCTCAAGCCGTTTTTCTTGCACCAAACCAATACGGCCAAATTCCACACTGCTATTATGCACGCTCAAAGAGCCGTAATCTTTATCCTTGCTCGTGTCTAAATAAATATCCCCATTAGAGACTCTATAAGCGAAATTTTTTTCTAAAAGCGTTTCAATCATGCCCACCATAGCGTCTAAATACTCGCTCGCTTTAGGCTCTAGGCTGGGTTTTTTCACGTTCAAAGCGTTTAAATCCCTCGTGTAAGATTCAATATAAATACTGCTTAATTCTTGAATGCTTTTGTTTTCTTTTAGGGCTTTGTTGATGATTTTATCGTCAATATCCGTGAAATTCCTTACTAGCATCACTTCATAGCCGCTCAACTCAAGCGTTCGCCTTAACAAATCAAAAGCAATCGCGCTCCTGGCATGCCCTAAATGAGCGTCATCATACACCGTAGGCCCGCACACATAAATATTCGCCTTATTTTTAACTAAAGGCTCAAAAGGGACTTTTTGTTTTAATTTGGTATCATAAATAAACATTTAAAAACCTTGAAAATAATAAAATAAATATAAATGTGTAACCCACGATTTGAACGCTAAGAGTAATAAGATTTCCACGCAAGCGAGGAAAAGGATTACAAGCCATGATTTTAAATTCTTGATTATACCCAAGAATAATTGAAAGCCAAACGCTTTTATCGTTAAAACAAATAAAAATAACCCGCTCAAACTATTCGCTAACGCTAAACCCAAAACCCCTAACAAAGGCATTAAACTCAAAGAAGCCGCTAAACCTAAAAAAAGCGAAATTAAAGAGATTTTAGCCGCTTTTTTTTGCTCTAATTTCGCATAAAGCCACAAAGAAAAGAGTTTGGTTAGCCCAAAAGGGAGCAAGCCTAAAAGATAGAGCGAAAAGACTTGCGAAGTGATTAAGGTGTCTTTAGGGCCAAATTGCCCCCTTTCAAATAAAAGCTCGGTGATTTCTTTGTTTAACATGATCCCCCCAATGCTGCAAAGAAGCAAAACCCCCACCAAAAAAAACCACGCCTTTTGCAAGCGTTGTAAGACTAAATCCTGCTGGTTGTTTTTAAGCGCGATCGCAATGCTAGGGAAAAGGGCACTAGAGATAGCGATAGCAAATAAAGCTAAAGGGAGCTGGAAGACTCTATTAGCGTAATACAAATAAGACACGCTCCCGCTCGCCAAAAAAGAGGCGATCGTGGTGTCTAAAAAAGAAGCGATCTGAGCGCTAGAATTGCCTAAGACACTGGGAAGGAATTGCTTGAAAAACGCTTTTAGGTCCTTTTTAGCCCTTTTAGAGCGGTATTTTTTTTTGACGGCATTTTTGGTCTTAAAGCTCAACAACCCTTTAAATAATAAATCCCATAAGCCTAATTCCACTAAAGGATAAAAGTGTAATAAAATTTGAGCCACGCCCCCTAAAAGCACGCCATAACTCAAATAATACAACGCTTCTAAATGCGTTTTTTCTTTAGAAATAAAAAGGGCTAAAATCATGCATAAATTGAGCAAGCTTGCGCTATAAGCGCTGGCAAAAAAGCTGTGTTTGTATTGCAGAAGCGCGCCTAAAAAAGTGGTGATAAACACCAATAAAAGATACCAAAAATTGATCGCTACAATAGGGGCGCATAATTTGAGCGTCTCTTCATCAAAGCCGTAAGCTAGGAGTTTGGTTAGCCATAAGGGATTGAGAGCCACCAATAAGCACCACATGAATAAAACGCCGCAAAAAATAAGCCCCACCAAACCCGCAAAGCTCCCTTTAATGGAGCTTCGTATGAAGCTTGGTAAAAAGCTTTGAGAAAACGAGCCTTCCGCAAAAATACGCCTGAATAGATTAGGCAGTTTGAAAGCCACAAAGAAAATATCGCTATACACCCCAGCCCCTAGAATATTAGCCATCATCAAATCCCGCAAAAAGCCAAAAATCCTAGAGCATAAAATCCCTAAGCTGTTGGTTAAAAATATTTTTTTTAGCATACTAGCTGTATTTATTACCTAATTTTCAGTGTTTTTTTGTTAGCATATTTCTTTTTTCAAATTCTTATATTATACCATTTAAGGATTAAAAAATGAGCTTGGAGCGTTTTGCCCCTATAAAAGTTGAGCGGTGCAAAGACATTCAAAAAGAATTAAAAAAAGCGGCCGCTGAAAATAAATTACAAACAGAAGATCTATGGTTTGAGATTTTAAAAACTTCTATTTTTATCAAAAACAGCGCTAAAGACGATTTTAGCGAGGCTTTTGGTGGGGAATTGCAACAATTAGAAGAAGATGAATACTATGAAAAAAAAGAGCTAACCCTTTATCAAACCCACGACATTAAAATCAAATCAAGCGCTTACAAACGCTTTTTTGAAGTAAAAGTGGATGAAGATTTAAGCAAAATAGAAATTATTTTAGACGAGTGTTTTATTGTCCTAGACACTGAAGAGCATTACCAAGAAATGTTTGCGTATATTAAAGAGTGTTTAGCCTTTCAAGGCGTGGTGTTTCGCCACCTTTCACAAATGTATGAAAATCTAAAAACAGAATTAAGAAAATATCAAAAAGAAGCCCAAAACAAGTGCTTTATTTTATACGCTTCTTTAACCTTTATCCCTAATACAGAAGAAAAATCGCATTTTTTACTAGAAGAAGAATACCTTCCAACCCATACCATTTTTTTAAGCGATCAAGAAGAATCTTTTGTTAAAGAAAATGATTATATCGCTAAAGAAAACCAAAAAGTCGCTTGCGTGAATTACCCCAAACAAGGCAGAGACGGTCGTAACCTTAAAGGTCTTTATATTGAATTGCCTAAAGTTGCCAATTCGCCCACCCCCATAGGGCATGACAAAAACGCTTTTGAAGAAAGAGAAGAAAATAACGCCTTAGTGTATTACTCCAAAGCCTTACAAGGGGTTAAAATGGAAAAAGGGCGTTTGGTTTCTAATCAAAATTTTATTTTTAAAAACGGGATCAAATCCATTGAAGTGCCTAATCTTTTAGGGGGAGTGGAGAGCGGGTTAGTTTTAGAGATTCAGGCTAAAGACGAATTGAGCGATGCGATTGATTCTAACCTCATTTTAGAAGCGAGCGTAATTAACATTAAGGGCAATGTGGGCAAGAATGTGATCTTAGTGGCCAAAGAAATTACCATAGAGGGGCAAATCCACCCTGAAAGCTATGTCTATGCCAATAAAGCACATATCACTAACCATAAGGGCGTGTGCTACGCTAAAGAGTTTGAGTGCAAGTATTTAGAGCGCGCTAAAGTGTATGCCAATAGCGTTAAAGTGGAAGCGAGCGCGGGGAGCGTGGTCTATGCGAAAGAAATCGCTTTAGAAAAGCTTAAAAGCGACAACAAGCTGTATTTTTCCAAGCAATGTTGGATTGATGAGGTGGATGGTAATGGCAACCGCTTTATTTTTTACGCTTTTGGGGGGCGAGAAAACCAAGAAGAATTGAAAGCCGCTAAACAAAAACTCAATGCGTTAGGGTTAAAATCCAAAAAAATCATCGCTCAGCACCAGTCCTTAAACCATTTAGTCAAAAACCATCAAACCATCATGGAAAAGCTTAAAAACGCCACTGAAGAGATCAAGCGCTCTTTAATGCAACAAGAAAGCGTGAAAGACGCTTATAGCGAGTTTATGTTTGCTTTAAAGCGTTTGAAAATCTTAAAAGCCCAAATGCTAGAATTGCAAAAAATCAATAACGAATGTTACGCTAAACTCATCAGCATAGAAAACAGCTTCCAACATGCAAGTATTATGACTAAAAACCCTTTCAAGCAAGAAAATATCGTGATCTACCATCGCAATTACCCTAAAGTGAGTAACTTGAGCGCTATGTTAAGCCATAATGAAAGCGTGAATGTGATCTATGAAGATCATAAAATCAAAAAAATCCCTAAAAGCACTATAAAAGGCTAGAACAAGAAATAAAAAAAGGGATAAAATGATAGTGGGTTTGATAGGGGTTGTGGAAAAAATCTCTGCTTTAGAAGCGCATATAGAAGTGCAAGGGGTTGTTTATGGGGTGCAAGTTTCTATGCGAACTTCTGCTTTGCTTCAAGCGGGCCAAAAAGCGCGTTTGAAAATCTTACAAGTGATTAAAGAAGATGCACATCTTTTATACGGGTTTTTAGAAGAGAGCGAAAAAATCCTCTTTGAAAGGCTTTTAAAAATCAATGGGGTAGGGGGGCGTATCGCTTTAGCCATTCTTTCAAGCTTTTCGCCGAACGAATTTGAAAACATTATCGCCACCAAAGAAGTCAAAAGACTCCAGCAAGTCCCAGGCATTGGCAAAAAGCTCGCTGATAAGATCATGGTGGATTTGATTGGCTTTTTCATTCAAGATGAAAATAGACCTGCACGCAATGAAGTCTTTTTAGCCCTAGAGAGTTTGGGCTTTAAAAGCACTGAAATCAATAAAGTTTTAAAAACCCTAAAACCCAATCTCAGCATAGAAGCAGCGATTAAAGAAGCCTTACAACAACTGTGCTCTTAAAAAAGGTTTTTAGTTTAGCGGCTACGCTTTGAACGAAGCCACCGCAGGAGCGGCCTTAAAGTATCACATTAAAAGAGCGCTTGAACGAAGCCACACCATAAGCGATTTTAGTAAGAATTTAGAACTAAGCGCGCAAAACGCTAAATTTTCAAACAACA
>NZ_JAHXLB010000023.1:0-9277 GCF_021062735.1 Helicobacter pylori
TTCAACCATGACCATCAAGAAAGCGTGTTTTTAGCTATCGCTTCTTTAAATTTAAATAATGAAAGTTTCATTGAACGCAATAAGAGTATTTATAAAAATAGTTCTCTTAATTATAATTATGGGGGGGCATTTAGAAGATGGGGTTATCCATCCCACTTTAACTCTACCCAATCCCACGCATTCAGGTTATTTTGACTACGATAAAAAAAGTCAAAACCCTAAAAGTCCTCTAAACCCATGGGCTTTTATTAGAGTTAAAAATGAAATCGTTACTTTAGAAGAGAGTTTGTTTTCTATGCTTCCTGCCATTCAAAGAGGGGTCATTGGTTTTAATGATTGCGATGATGGCTCTAAAGAAGTGATTTTAGAGTTTTGCAAAAAGTTCCCCTCATTTATCCCTATCAGCTATCCTTATGAAGTCATGCTAAAGGATTGCCCGAGTTTGTGGCACCAACTTTATCATTACTCTAATTATACGCTTTCTTTTATCCCTAAAAATGAGTGGGTAGTAAAAATTGATTGCGATCATATCTATGACGCTAAAAAGCTTTATGAAAGTTTTTATATCCCTAAGAATATTAAAGAGGTTGTGATGTATTCGCGCATTAATTTTGTGGTGCAGGATTTTGAAGTGTTTGTTCGTAATGATGGGGATTTTGGGTTTTTAGACGCTTGGGGAGATCAATGGCTGTTTTATAACGATCGTGAGCCTTTTGAAATTTGGCAACACAATGGTGAGGTTTATGAAATTTTAAAGCTTAAAGATAAATACCATATTAAGGATAAAGAACTCATGCAATGGCACTTCCCTTTAGCTAAAAAGAGGCGAAACGCTATTGTTGATAATGATTTAATCCCTTTAAAAGAATTTAAAAAACACCATGCCGATTTGATAGGCACAAAGATTGAAGAAAGCATGCTAGATGAAAAGAGAATTTTAGAGATGTATCAAAAATTCAATTTAGCGAAAGAATAGCTACAAGCATGTAGCCTATTTCCTCACAAACTGCTTGTATAAAAATTCCTTTCTCCCTATGGCGATGATATGGTTGCGCATTTTGTCATGCAAATCGCCTAAGAAAAAAGGGGCTTTTAAAGCGAGTTTAGGAATGTCTAGGGCATACACTTGAATTAAGTAATGGTGATCGCCATTAGGGGGCATGGGGCCGATATAGACGCTGTTATTGAGATTGGAGCGTTGTTTTTCGCTTTCATTGAGAGGAGAACGGATGAAGCCTTGAGTGAGCGAATTGACCCCTTGAACAATCCTTTTATCCATCATGGAAGCGTTTTCTTCTAAAACATTGTAAGAAATATTGCCCACGACCCAATGGACAAACGACATGCCGCACACTTTTTGTGCGTCATGATCGATGAGTTCTAACGCATAGCTTTGAGCGCCTTCCATTTTTTGCCATGAGATTTTAGGCGAATAAGTGGGTAAGCCGTTTGGGTTGAGAAACCCTCTAGGGGCGTTACCGCCAAATTTAGCGTCCAAATACCCTTGCGAATCGGTTTGAATCATCACTTCAAAAGTTTTCATTTTAAGACCTTTTTCTTTGAAATCGTTTTGTGTTTTCTTATTGTAGCATGATCCTAAAAATACATCTTAATTTGGAGCATGATATTAGAATAATCATTTTTAATGATTAAATAGTTATTTATTTTTACTAGTTACCATTGAACGCATGGAAAGTAAAATAAATCGTTTGAGCGCCAAGATAGACGCACTATTGGAACAGCAAAAAAGAGTGATTTCTTTACTAGAAACTTATTTGAGCGTTTATTCTACCCAAGAGGCTTCAAATAAGTTTTTTAAAGGCGTTAGTCAAGGGATGGAGTTAGCCCCAGAAATCGCGCAAGAAGATGAAGAAAAACGCCTTTATGTGTTGCAATATTTAAGCCATGTGGATATTACTAAAAACAAGCAAGACTCCCAGCTCAAAAAAGATTGTTTGGAATTTATCCAAAGGTTTAATATCCCAAAGCCTATTATCATTACCGCTCTTTATAACCTTAGGGGCATTAAACCCACTAAAAAAGAAGTAGCGAAACAATTGCAAAAACTCTATGTGTGGGAGAAGCGTTACCAACAAGGGGGGATAGACGCTTTAAAAGACAGGCGTGGGAGACCCCTTAAAAAGCCTTAAGCGGATTGGTAGTGGCTGTTGTTGGTTTTTGATAGGGGGGTGTTCGCATTTCTCAAAATGTTTTCAAAAATTCATCTTATTTTAAGTTAAAATTAAGAAAATATCTTGTATTTAATCATAATTTAGACTTAGATAAGAAAATCTATGTAAAATTTTTGAGGAGAATATTAACCTTGTTACAACGAATTTATTTAGACAATAACGCTACGACTAGGATTGACCCTAAAGTCAAAGAGATCATGGATCCGTTTTTAAGGGATCATTACGGGAATCCTAGCTCGTTGCACCAGTTTGGCACAGAAACCCACCCAGCCATTGCAGAAGCTTTAGATAAGCTTTATAAGGGCATTAACGCTAGGGATATAGATGATGTGATCATCACTTCTTGCGCGACAGAAAGCAATAATTGGGTTTTAAAGGGTGTGTATTTTGATGAATGCTTGAAAAAAGGCAAAAACCATATTATAACCACGGTTGCAGAGCATCCGGCGGTGCGATCCACTTGCAATTTTTTAGAAAGCTTGGGGGTGGAGGTTACTTACTTGCCCATTAATGAGCATGGGAGTATCACCGCCGATCAAGTCAAAGAAGCGATCACAGAAAAAACCGCTCTAGTGAGCGTGATGTGGGCGAATAATGAAACCGGTCTCATTTTCCCTATTGAAGAAATTGGGGCTATTTGTAAAGAAAAGGGCGTGTTGTTCCATACCGATGCCGTGCAAGCGATTGGTAAAATCCCTGTAGATGTGTTAAAAGCGAATGCGGATTTCCTTTCTTTTAGCGCGCACAAGTTTCATGGGCCTAAAGGCATTGGGGGGTTGTATATTAGAAGTGGGGTGGGATTGACCCCTCTTTTTCATGGCGGGGAGCATATGAATGGCAGGCGCAGCGGGACTTTGAATGTGCCTTATATTGTGGGAATGGGCGAAGCGATGAAATTAGCCGTAGAGCATTTAGACTATGAAAAAGAAGTGGTAGGGAAATTGCGCGACAAATTAGAAGAAGCGCTTTTGAAAATCCCTGATGTGATGGTGGTGGGGGATCGAATCCATCGTGTGCCTAACACGACTTTAATCAGCGTGAGAGGGATTGAAGGAGAGGCCATGCTGTGGGATTTAAATCGTTCTAATATCGCCGCTTCCACAGGGAGCGCGTGCGCGAGTGAGGATTTAGAGGCTAATCCTGTCATGGTAGCGATTGGAGCGAGTAAGGAATTAGCTCATACCGCTATCAGGCTTTCATTAAGCCGTTTTAACACGGAAGCTGAAATTGATAAAACGATTGAAGTTTTCTCTCAAGCGGCTACAAGATTGAGAAACATTTCAAGCTCTTATTAAAAAGAATATAAAGGAATCAAAATGGCAAAACATGATTTAGTGGGTTCGGTTCTCTGGGACGCGTATTCTAAAGAAGTTCAAAGGCGCATGGATAACCCTACGCATTTAGGGGTCATCACCGAAGAGCAGGCTAAAGCCAAAAACGCTAAGCTCATTGTGGCGGATTATGGCGCAGAGGCATGCGGTGATGCGGTGAGATTGTATTGGCTTGTAGATGAAAGCACGGATAGAATTGTTGACGCGAAGTTTAAAAGCTTTGGTTGCGGAACAGCGATCGCAAGCTCAGACATGATGGTAGAATTGTGTTTGAATAAAAGAGTCCAAGATGCGGTAAAAATCACGAATTTAGATGTGGAAAGAGGCTTAAGAGACGATCCAGACACGCCGGCTGTGCCTGGGCAAAAAATGCACTGCTCGGTGATGGCGTATGATGTGATCAAAAAAGCTGCCGGCATGTATTTGGGGAAAAACGCTGAAGATTTTGAAGAAGAAATCATCGTGTGCGAGTGTGCTAGGGTGAGTTTAGGCACGATTAAAGAAGTGATTAGGCTCAATGATTTAAAAAGCGTTGAAGAAATCACTAACTACACCAAAGCCGGCGCTTTTTGTAAAAGCTGTGTGAGGCCTGGAGGGCATGAAAAAAGGGATTATTACTTGGTGGATATTCTTAAAGAAGTGCGCGAAGAAATGGAAGCTGAAAAACTTAAAGCCGCTGCGAATAAATCCCAAAGCGGGGAATTGGCTTTTAGGGAAATGACTATGGTTCAAAAGATTAAAGCGGTGGATAAAGTCATTGATGAAAATATCCGCGCTATGCTTATGATGGATGGGGGGGATTTAGAGATTTTAGACATTAAAGAAAGCGATGATTACATTGATGTGTATATCCGCTACATGGGGGCATGCGATGGGTGCATGAGCGCAACTACCGGGACTTTATTTGCCATTGAAAACGCCTTGCAGGAATTATTGGATCGCAGTATCAGGGTGTTACCGATTTGATTTGAACTTTTTAGGGGGTGGAGGCCTTTTTTAAGCGAAGCGCTAATAAACTCAAGAATGAGGAACGATTAGCGCTTGCAACATTATTCATTATACGCTACTTTTATGCTAATATGCTATTTTGAAGCGATTTGCGATGATGATTGAAGGAACTTGATGGAAACGACAGAAAACACAGATGAAACTCGCTTAAGGGGCACTAAAAATAAACTAGGGCGCAAACCAAAAGCAGACGCTAATAAAAAAACTCGCGCTGTAAGCTTGTATTTTTCTGATGAACAATACCAAAAACTAGAGAAAATGGCTAACGAAGAAGAAGAAAGCGTGGGATCTTATATCAAACGCTATATTTTAAAGGCTTTAAGAAAAATAGAGCAAAATGGCGCTTGATAATTTTTTAACTTGTTTTGAGTTTAGCTTTAAGAGTTTTGCTATAGAACAAAACCAAACCCCATTTTTATCTAGTATTTAGCTGTGTGATTTTAAAAAAGAGTGGTATTTTGGCTAAAAAAACTTCCTTATTTGAGTGTCAGCATTGCGGTTTTACAAGCCCTAAGTGGCTAGGAAAGTGCGTTCAATGCAACGCATGGGAGAGTTTTATAGAATTGAACCAAACCCAAAAGGAAGTTTTAAACACGCTTAAAAACCCGCTCCCAAAAGCGCAAAAAAGCGTTTCTATCGCTGCAATTGAACATGAAGAAGTGATCAAGTTTTCTTCCACTCAAAGCGAATTGGATATTGTTTTAGGTGGGGGGATCGCTAAAGGGGGGTTGTATTTAGTGGGGGGGAGTCCTGGGGTGGGGAAATCCACTCTGCTTTTAAAAGTGGCTTCTGGCTTAGCCAAAAACCAGCAAAAGGTTTTGTATGTGAGCGGGGAAGAGAGCTTGAGCCAGATTAAAATGCGTGCCACTAGACTAGATTGCATAGAAAAAGAATTGTATCTGCTCAATGAAATCAATTGGCCTGTGATTAAGGCTAATATAGAAAGCGAAAATTATTTTGCTTGCGTGATTGATTCCATTCAAACGCTTTATTCGCCAGAGATTTCTTCAGCGCCCGGCTCTATTTCGCAAGTGCGAGAGATCACTTTTGAGCTCATGCGTTTAGCCAAAACAAGAGATATTGCTATTTTTATCATCGGTCATATCACTAAAGAAGGGAGTATTGCAGGGCCTAGAGTGCTAGAGCATATGGTAGATAGCGTGCTGTATTTTGAGGGCGATCCCAGTAGGGAACTAAGGATTTTAAGGAGTTTTAAAAACCGCTTTGGCCCTACGAGTGAAATCGGCTTGTTTGAGATGAAAGAGCAGGGTTTGGTGAGCGCTAAAGAAGTTTCAAGCTTGTTTTTTTCTAAAGAAGAGCCTATGGAGGGGAGTGCGATTACCATCACTTTAGAAGGCTCAAGAGCGTTGATTTTAGAGATTCAGGCGTTGGTGAGCGAGTGCAGTTTTGGAGCGCCCAAACGATTAGCGAACGGGTTTGACACCAACCGCCTTAACATGCTCATCGCTTTGTTAGAAAAAAAATTAGAGATTCCCTTAAACCGCCATGATGTGTTTATCAATGTGAGCGGAGGCATTAAGATTAGCGAGCCGGCTTGCGATTTAGCGGTGATTGCCAGTATCCTTTCAAGCTTTAAAAACAGAAAAATTGACAATAAAACGGCGTTTTTGGGCGAAGTGAGTTTGAATGGCAGGATTTTAGAAGCCTCTAATTTGAACGCTAGATTGAAAGAAATGGAAAATTACGGCTTTTTAAAAGCCATTTTGCCTAAAAAACCCAGTCAAAAAACCTCTATCAAATGCTATGAAGCCAATGCGGTAGGCAAGATTGTTGAATGGATGTGATTTTAACTTTTGTTACCTAATAGAACAAAGCCTTATTAAAATTTAAACTCAATTTAAAGAACAACTACCATTTTTTTTAGTTATAATGGCAAACACCATTAAAATTAAAACAAAGGTTATTCAATGAAGGTATTATCTTATTTGAAAAATTTTTATCTTTTTTTAGCGATAGGAGCAATTATGCAAGCGAATGAAAACATGGGATCTAAACTTCCCAAAACCGATGAAAGAGTGATTTACTTAGCTGGGGGGTGTTTTTGGGGGCTAGAGGCGTATATGGAGAGGATTTATGGCGTCATAGACGCAAGCTCTGGTTACGCTAACGGCAAGACTTCAAGCACGAATTATGAAAAGTTGCATGAGAGCGATCATGCTGAAAGCGTGAAAGTGGTTTATGATCCTAAAAAAATCAGTTTGGACAAGTTGTTGCGTTACTATTTTAAGGTGATTGATCCGGTGAGCGTGAACAAGCAGGGTAATGATGTGGGCAGGCAGTATCGCACAGGGATTTATTATGTCAATAGCGCGGATAAGGAAGTGATAGACAACGCTTTAAAAGCGTTGCAAAAAGAAGTGAAAGGCAAAATCGCCATTGAAGTGGAGCCGTTAAAAAATTATGTGAGGGCTGAAGAATACCACCAGGATTATTTGAAAAAACACCCCGGTGGTTATTGCCATATTGATTTGAAAAAGGCGGATGAAGTGATTGTAGATAGCGATAAATACACCAAACCCAGCGATGAAGTTTTAAAGAAAAAACTCACCAAACTCCAGTATGAGGTTACGCAAAACAAACACACTGAGAAACCTTTTGAAAATGAGTATTATAACAAAGAAGAAGAGGGTATTTATGTGGATATTACCACAGGCGAGCCGTTATTTTCTTCAGCGGATAAATACGACTCCGGTTGCGGGTGGCCAAGCTTTTCTAAGCCCATCAATAAAGATGTGGTGAAATACGAAGACGATGAGAGCCTTAACAGGAAACGCATTGAAGTGTTGAGCCGTATTGGTAAGGCGCATTTAGGGCATGTGTTTAACGATGGGCCTAAAGAATTAGGGGGCTTAAGGTATTGCATCAACAGCGCGGCTTTAAGGTTTATCCCCTTAAAAGACATGGAAAAAGAGGGCTATGGCGAGTTTATCCCTTATATCAAAAGGGGTGAATTGAAAAAATACATCAATGATAAAAAGTCGCATTAAGGGGTAATGACTAAGCCCCCTAAGGGGGGTTAAAATAGGGGGTTTAAGCGTTTGGGTTGTCTTATGGGTTATTTTAAAAACGCTAAAATACGCCCACTGATTGTTTTTTAACTATTTTTATTGAAAAAAAACAACCCCTATAAAATGGTTTTTATCCCTTAAAAGAAATGATTTAAAAAATGTATTTTTTGTGTTTTCATTAAATAGGGATAAGTGAAGTGCCCAAACGCTAAAGCGATTGGGCTTCCTCGGCTGATGTTGGGGGAAAGTTTGGTTCTCACTCTGTGTCCCTAATCATAGGGATTTTACAGAGTTTGATCTCCAACGCATTCCCTACAGGTCTCACGCATCATATCTTATAAAGGCGTAACTTTGCACACTTCCTGTGCTAGATACAAATGTATGGGGGTATTATACTACAAATTAGCGGCATTCATCCCAAACACTAAAGATATTTGGGATTTCTGCTTGGATAATTAAAACTTTTTAAAAAGCTATCTTTTGATTAAAATCAAGCTCTTTTGCTGTTTCATCTTTAAAAATGCACTTGAGCGTTTTTAGATTTTTACCCCATAATGAGCTTGTGTAAAGTCGCTAAAATGCTTAAAGCATAAATGAGGAGCAACAGGATTTTATGCACCTTTTCATTAGCCAAAGCGATAAGCTTGATGCCAATGCCCACCCCTAAAAACGCTCCAATGCCGGTAATCACCCCCGCTTGAACGCTTATATTATCAAGAACCCTCCCGTTATAAAGAGAGATGACCCCAGATAAAGAAGCGAACACCACAAAAAATAGCCCCAAAGGCACGATTTTTTTAGAATCGTATTTCAAAAAATAGCCCAAAAACGGCACCATTAAAATCCCCCCGCCCATGCCTAGCGGGATAGAAAAGATGCCGGTAACAAAACCGGCGAGCATCAAAACCCCATGCGTTCTATCCATAGACACAAAGGGGATTGCACGCTTTTTTTCGGGCGTTTTGTTATTCGCATGCAAATCAAAATGCATTTCTTCAAAATGCTCTGGCTTTTTGTTGCTAGAAAATGCGTATTTGATAAAGGTGTAGCACACCACCACCACAAACACGCCCATTAAAATTTTATCGTCAATGATTTTTAAAATAAAGCTCCCTAAAATCGCCCCCATTAGACCTCCAAGCGCGGCAAATGAGCCTTCTCTCAAATCTAATAAGCCCTTTTTGTAATTGATGATAGAGCCGACCACTGAAGAAAAAAGCATTTGCATGAGCGAAATACCCACTGCATGGCTATAGCTAAAATGGGCAAAAATCGCGCTAGGGACGACAATCTCCCCCCCACCAATACCAAAAAACCCGGCGGTGATGCCGGTGAATAGCCCCACAAGAGCCAAAATGAACGCTGTTGATTCTTCCATAAAAAACTCCCTAAATTTTAAATGATTACTTTATCAAAAAAGAGTGATAATCTTTAAAAATTTTTCTTTAATGATTGCAAAAATAGGGTTTTGATCACTTTAATTTTACAGCTTGAGAGCGATTATAAGAGATAAGCTCTCTTTATTTGCTTAATTTAAAAAATGCTTTTAAGCGTTTTTAAATAAACCCCTTTTTTAAAGAGGGTTTTTAGTAAGCAAACACATAATTGAGGAAAAGGCTATACATCCTTCTGTATTCTAGTTTGGAGCCCATGAAAGAATAGTAGCTTGTGTTGATCGTAGGGATTTTAAAACCTAGTTCAATGCCATGCTGAGCGG
>NZ_JAHXLB010000024.1:0-9260 GCF_021062735.1 Helicobacter pylori
AAAAGCAAAATACCCATTCTCATCTTTTTCTATGACAGCGTTTATAAGCATGGCACTACCTTTGATTAAATTTCTTATGATTATACACATAATATCTTTTAAACAAAATTAAATTGAAAGTTTAATACAAACAAACCGATCACTAGCACCAAAATATACGGAATGAATTTTGAAACTTCATAACCTAAAATAATTAAATGCTGTTGCATTATTTGATCTTAATTTTCTTATCTTGAAAATATTCTAACTGCATGCCTTCTAAATGATCGTTTAATAAAATCGTGATGTTTTCTAAAACCTTCAAATTATTCCTAATATCGGCTTCTAATTTTTCGGTTTTGTTCATGTCGTTAATGATTAAAGCCAGTTCAAAAATTTCCAACAAACAAAACAAAAACAACAATGCGGGGATCACTTTCAAAAATCTTTCATTCCACATGCGCATAACTCCTAAATGCCAGCGTTAAGGTAGCTTAACTCTAAACTTTCTAAAATTTCATCATCGCTTTGGCTTTTGCTTTTGACTTTAGCGATAAAATCCCTATAACCTTTATTTTTTAAACGCTCTAGCGCTTGTTTATTAGCCTTTTTACATGCTAAACGCTTTTTTTTAATATTTTCAATATTTTTAAAATTTTTAATATAGCTTCTGTTTTTCATTAAAAACCTTTCTTTTTATTTGATTAAACACTAATCCAGCGTTTTTTTATAGGGTTATATTCTCCATGTCGGTTTGGCTTTAAATCTTGCGTTGTAAGTTTCTTTAAACTCTCGTTTTATAGGCGCTTTCACGCTCTCATGCGTTATCGCGCTCGCTAAAGCGTCTATACAATCATCTTTTTTGAATGGCTTATCCGGATTAAAACTAAAAAGCTCTTTTTCTATCTGTTCGGTGTTGTTGCTAGAATGGCTAAACACTAAAAACCCGGTATTATAAAAAGGCCTTATCGCTTTGATTTTATCCACTTTGCTAATCTTTCGGCTTGGCGTGTAGCAAATGATTTCATCGCTTAGTAATTCTTTGTTGTTTTCTTTAGCTTGTTGGTTATGCCTTGCTAAAGCCACTAAAAGCAAACGATACAATACTAAACCTCCGCCGTCGCTCTCTATAAAGGTCTTTGCGTCCTTGTATTTTTCTTTAGCCGCTAAAATGTGTTTAATGGTTTCTTCCTCGGTCCATATCCCAAAAAAACAATCTAAAACGATATACCTAACGCTTTCTTTATAATTCTCAACGCCCACGACGACGATAGCCCGGTTATCGGCGTTCTGGCTCAAGCTTAAAGCATTATCTACAAATATGTAAGTATTTAACTCCCCTAATTCATGCGTGAAAACTTTCTTTAAATACTGCGGATCAAAATACCCACCACTGCTAACGACGGGATCTTGTTGGTATTGAGCGCTAAATTCATCATTACCCATTTGTAGTCTTAAGGCTTCTAATTGTTCCTTATTGTGCTTAGCTTCAAATAGCGTCGTGTTTTTCTCTCTTATGTGTTCAAAATCCTTTATTTTGTAGGTTTCTTTGTTTTCGTTCAAGGCTTTAAGCTGAATGATTTTCCATTTTTTGATCGTTTCAGTATCAAACTCTCTTTCGCTCTGTAAAAACCCGCATAAATCATTACTTCCTAATCGTTGCATGAGAATGGTTATATTAGATCTCGTATCTTGCAAGCGCGACATAACGCTTTCTTTAAAGTTATAATTAACCATGCTCACTTCTTTTTTAGAGTTCATACCGCTCACTTTGATCGGATCATCAATCAGTATTTGATTAGCATGAAAACCTGTAAGCACGCTTTTTAAAGTCGTTACAAATAAGCCTCCGCCCTCTCGTAAGATAAATTCCCTTGCGTTGTTTTGCAAAAACTCTAAAGGTTCATCAAAAAAAATACTTTGATAAAAAAAGCTACTCATTAAATCCCTTACTTGGTTAGCGATCTTTCTGCATAATTCATCACTGTAAGAAATATAAAAGATTTTTTTCGTCCTGTCTTTGCCTAAACTCCACGCTATAAAGCATCTTGCGATAATTTCGGTTTTGCCATAGCTTGGAGGCATGTTCAAAATCAAACGCTTGATCAATTCATCGCTTTGGCATGTGTTAGGTTGCGTGCATTCTAAAACCTTACACAAATATTTAATGTGCCAGTTGTCTAAAAACGGCTTATTCTCATACCTTTCCCACTTCAAGCGCACGAATTGGTAAAAATCACGCCTTGCTAATTCCCTAATCGCTAATTCTTTTAAGGCTCTTTGCTTATCCATTAGCTAACGCTCCTATAGAAAAACAAACCGCTACAATAAAGCTAATCCCTAACGCTAAAACTAAAACGCTTATTCCTAGCATTTCTAAAATCCTATTTAGCATTTTTTAGCCTTTCAATAATCCAAATTCTGCGCGCTCGGGTATTTACGCCATGTCGTTTTATCGCTCGTTTTTAACTTCTTTTTTGGCTTGTTATCGTTTTCTTCATTATTAGCATTATTAGCGTTGTTGGCGTTTTGTTGTTGCATCTCTGTGATCGCTACCGCTTGGTTTATTTTTTCGCTTTCGTTCGTGGTTTGTGATAGCGCTCCTTGTTCGGTGTATTTGTGCGCTTTAGCTTGTAGCTCCATAATCTCGGCTTGTAATTTTTGGATTTGTAAGGCTTGGATTTGTTGGTTATAGGGTGCGTTCGCTTCAGCGTTTTGTTGTTGTAAAGCGTTAGCGTTTTGTATCGCTTCTAAAACATCGTTAGTGATTGGGCTATCCATGTCGTTTAGCATCAGTGGCACTAAACTAGGCACTAGATCCGGTCTTATTGGCGCTAAAATCTTTAAAAGTTCGTTCCAGTTATACCATTTTTCATCCCGACTCTCCGTCTTTAATTGGGATTTCAAAATCAGATCAAATTTAAGCGGTCTTATCTTGTTATCATCGCTAGAATTAATTTTAAAATACCTATCTCCTAACTTCCTATCTACAATTTTGAAAACCTGTTCTTTAGTGAAATATTCACAAATGAAGCTAACCGCTAATTTGAAAATCAGCCGATCCATGTCATCTGTAGCTTTTAAAAAGGTTTGTAAGCCCATCAAACCGCTTTCTTTCCTTTGTGCGATCGCTACCCCACTCTGTCTATTAACCGCCATTCCTAAGCTTTCATCGTTTAGTCCTGCTAATAATCTTAATAATTGGCGTTTTTGTTCAGCTTTTTGGCTTAAAGCGCTCAAATCCGCTTGATTGTTCATAAATTGGATTTTATGGTCTTTCAAAGCGTTCGGTCTAACTTTTGCGATCGCATTATCTAAGCTCATGGTTTCTACAAATTCCGCTACATCTACCACGGCGTCCTCTTCAAACATCGCCTTAAAACTTCCCATCATGTTACCCATGCGGTTTTCGGCGTAGTTTATAAAATCTTGCATGGGCTTAATATCTCTAAACAAGCCGTAGTAATTGTTTAGCTCGTCCGTGTATAGCTTGGATACGATAAAAGGGCATGCACCATTTTTAAAAGGTTTTTTCTCTGTTTTATACACTCCTGCGTTTCTATTCCATAAATACCTATTCCATTCGTAGCGTTGGCTCTCTTCATTGTATTCTTTATACCAGCTCTCAATAACGCTCGCTATTTTTTCGTGATTCACATTAGAATAATTCACTACCACGCTATTACCAAACAATAATAAAGCTTCTTGCTCGCTAATTTCTAGCATCTTATGAAAACGCCTTGCATCTAATGCGTTCTTATCTGTTGAAAAATAATCAATTATAAAGCTTTCAGGTTTTATGGCTTTAATTTCAATTTCTACATTTTTATCCTTATCTTGGCTTACCCATAATTGGATCACACCTAACCCACCGATTAAAAGGTTCTTATCCCTTTCAATCATAGACTCATCATAGTTTTCTTGCTGTATGAATACCTGTAAAAGACTATTCAAAAGATCGCTTAAGGCTCTGTCTTCTTCTTGTTTAGGGCTTAATCGTATTTCGCTTATGCTTTCTATCTTGTAACCTAAAATTTTATTTACAATCACTTTAAACATGTTTTCTACGATCGGCGTTTGCCCTCGCTCTAAAATAATGTTTAAAACATCTTGCGGGAGTTGGTTGCCGTTGTAGTATTTCTTGGCTTCTAAAAATTCAGAATTAGCGATTAAAGCCTTTTGATAGTCGTTAGTGAAATCGTTTTGTAGTGTGGTGAAATCCATGAACAAGCCTTATTCTTTTATCTAAAGATTAGCAAGATTAAGGCTTGATTTTAAGGGTTATGTTTAGGCTAAAACCTTGTCATGATATCAGCGTTCGCTTTGGCAATGTTATCAATCGCTTCCCGGTTTTGTAAGCGTTCTTGCTCTCGTGCGTTGTAGCGTTGTTTTTCTAGTTCAAACTGTTCTTTGGCCATTCTAGCGCTTTCTTTAGCGCTCTTGTTTTGCTCGCTAAAATTTATCGCTCCCACGATCAAGCTCCCTAAACCTCCGATCGCACCTCCTAACATTCCTAAACCTCCATAACCTCCTACATTCTCCATGAAGTTAGAAAATTTAGAAGTTTTAGGCATTGGCTTGTAATCGTTCAAAAAATCGCTATAACTATTTTTAGAATAATTCAACAAGCCAAAGTTTTTCGGCGCTTGCGTCAATTCTTGCGCGCTTTTAGCGTTTTGTGGTTTGAAGTAGTTCAGATCGTTTAAAGGGTTCTTAAAAAACATTTTTTAACCTTTCTTAAGCATTTCAAAAATGCTTATTTAATACTCTACTTCAATGACGCTTGGTAAAAAGTATAGCACTCTTAACACGCCTTTAGTGTCGGTTCCGTTAGCGTTTTTGACTTCCGCTACTACGACTTTATTACTTGTAGCCGTGTAATCTTTAGCGCTCGTGGTGTTCTTGTTGGTGTTAACTTGTTCCAACTTCAAAAAATACTCTTTTGTAGTTTCATCTTTAAACCCCACGCTAACACTTCCAGCCGTAGGGTTGCCTACCACTTCTAAACTTACCTTTACCACTTCTGCACCTGTGGGTAAAGCCACTAAATCATAAACGCCGTTTTTAAACTCAAATTCTGCTTTTGCGAGATAGCTAACGCTGTGAACTTTTTGTTTCATTATTCTTTTTCCTTTCTTATTCCATGTTAGACACTAAACCGATCACGGCGTAGTCTTGATTATCATAAGGCGTTACGACTCCGTCCGTGCTTTGATAGCGCGCTTTAGATACCCCCAAAAGACAATTCACGCCCACGAGTGATTTTCTTCCTGCATCCACGGTTTCATCAATGTAAAACCTTGTTTCTTTAGATCCTGCTAATAACACCGCGCTAGCGCCGATCAAACAACCGATCGAAATCTCTTTTTTTAGCTTTTCTTGGCCTAGCTTTTCTTTGAATTGGCTAGGCGTTACGATCTCATTCACATTCGCTTTATTGAGGTAGCGCGTAAAATCGCTATCGCTCACGCTTGAATTAGGCATACCAACACTAAACTTATTCCACACGCCCGCATCAATCACCGGGCAATTATCAATCACACCTAAAAGACCGCTATAAAGCATGCTTTTATCCTCTCCTGCGAAGGCGTAAAGCTTTCTTAATTCTTTAAATTCGCTGTCAGCTTTTAGTTGGTTAGCTTGGTAGCTATCTAAAAGGATAATGTAGCTTGCGTTTTGCACCACTACATTACCCACGCTTTGCATGGTCGCTCTAATGGGTTTAATCGGGAACGCTTTACTATTATCACCTTTCAAGCCGTTTCTAGCGTGAAAAATCGCTTTTCTAATCGTTGCTACATTCATCGTGGAATTATAGAGGTAATTCGTGAAATCATTAGTCAAGCTTGCAACGATTCTTTTATCCCTCTCTTCATTCATCCATGTAGTCAAGCTATCTACGCTTTCCTTAATGAAGTCAATGCGCTCTAATTCGCTGTAAGCTTTGATTTTAGATCTCAAAGAATTACCAAAGGCGTCCGGGTAGATCGTTTGGCTCAAAATCTCTAAATTGTCGTAATTGGCTTCAAA
The DNA here is from genome assembly GCF_021062735.1 of Helicobacter pylori. GTDB lineage: Bacteria > Campylobacterota > Campylobacteria > Campylobacterales > Helicobacteraceae > Helicobacter > Helicobacter pylori_DN. The sequence goes on from NZ_JAHXLB010000024.1 coordinate 6,010, forward strand.
ATCCGTATTACCGCTTACACCGCTCCCGGTTAATTGCGCTTTAATCCTTGGGCGGAATGGTTGTTGACTCGCTACGCTAAAAAGTCTAACCCCACGATCCGCGCCTGTGCCTGTGATGCTAAAAAATGGGCTTTTGATCCAGCTTGCATTTTGGATCTCTCTACCAACTTCTATGCCTAAATTTGGGTTATTGGAAATGTTGTTAAAATTGATGTTATTGAGTTTTTCTAACATTTGATCGCTCCTTAGTATCTTGTCATGATGTTTTCATTATTAGCGTATCCTACGCCGCTCACGCCATTACCTAAAGCTTCTTTAGGTAATTCTTTTTCTTCTTCTTGGCTTTCTTTTTTAGGCTCTTCTTCTTTAGCGTTGATCGCGTTGAAATAGTTTAAAACCGCTTCAAAAAAATCCACGCCTTCTAACTTGTCAATCTCTTTTTTAAGGCGGTTAGGCAATTCTTCATTATAAAACTCTAAAAGCTCGTTAAAGTCAACTTCAGGGTGCTTTTTTAAAAACGCTTGCTTGTCTTTTTCAATTTCTTCAGCGTCCTTATCTCTTTGGATTTCATCGCTTAAATCCATCGCTCTTCCTACTTTGTCGGTTAGTTTCTCTCTCAAGTAGTTGTTTTGCTCCGTGAAAACAAACCTATAAAACTCGGGCTTGTTGCTAAAAAACAAATCTTCCACTTTCTCATTGGTCTTATCTACCATGTGCTTAATAAAATCTTGCTCCAAACTCGCTTCCGCTTGTGCGATTTCACGCTTTAAAGTTTCTAGCTCGATCTCTTTTTCTTTGATACCCATGCTTATCCTTTCTTATTAATTGTAAAACTTTAACTAAAACTCAAAACTATTTTAAGGGTTATATTTGAAAAATCAATATAACCCTATTTTTTATTTTTGCTTTTAGTTAATATTCTTTCGCTATTAGATTTTTTCTGTCGTTTCTAATAGCGGTTCTTTTCTGGTTTAGTTTAAATGTTGTTAGAGCATTTTAAGAAACCTTGTGAATGCCTCTTGATTGAAGTTGATATAGCCCTTCAAGGGGACTTCTCTCAAACTCGCACTACTTTGCTAAAATGGATATTTTTAGAATACATCAAACTTAAATAATTCGTTAAGTTATCTTTAGCAAGCTTCAATAATTGCTTATAGTTCGCTAAAACGCTAAAATTGGTTTCATTGTTAGGGATTTCTAAAAGGTTGCATAAAACGCTATACACTAAAACATCAAGGCATATTTTAGGCAGTTTGATAGTGTCTAAAATGTTGCTAATTTCTTCGTAAGTGTAATAGATCACTTCAAGCTCTCCGCTCTTAAACGGCGTTACACTTATCTTATCGCTCAAAATCAATAATTCTATTTCTTCGCTATCTTTTTCTATCGTGTTACGGCTTTCTATTTCTTTCTTATCTAACTTAACGCTTTCTATCCCTAAAAGGTTATTAATGGTCAAAAAGCGTTCTTCTTCAGTGATTAAGGCTCTTGTGATCGCTTTGTTAAGCTTAAATTCTAAACAAATTTTTAAAAGCGCTTGATTAATGTTTTCCACTAGCACGCTGTCTAAAATTTCATAATTCCCTACTTCATTGTCGTTTAGGCGTTCTCTAACTTTTGCGATAACTTCGCTAACTTCTATCATTTCAAAATCCTTTCAATCAACTCTTTTTCTTTCTCTAAAAAAAACCTAGGCTTAAGGTAATTAAAACCTTTTTCTATGTTCTTGTCATAGACTTCTAAAAAATCCGTTAATAAAGCCTTTTGTTGCTTGTTTTCTGGCTCTTTAGCGTTTAGCAGGTAGTTTTCTATGGTTTCTACTAAAAGCGCGTTAAAATTGAGATTTTTAGGATAATCCCTATAATCCAAATTCCCCACGCCTTCACACACACCAAAAAAACGATCGTTAAACTTGAAAAAGTTCTTTTGCGTGAATGGTAGTTTAACGCTTTGTTCGGCTTGTATTTCTTGCTTGTGGATCAAAACGCCTCTATAATCAAACGCTTCTAATATCCCGCTAGTATCAAATACCACGACTCGCATCATTTCAAGCCTTTCACTTTAGCAAACAATCGCACGGCGTAGTAAATCAAAACCGCTTTAAACACGGAAAACGCTTTCACTTCTAGCATGCTTTCTAAAAACAGATCGTCGCATTCTTTGCGTGTATTGATAAAAAAATCATGCGGTCTAGGGACTACACCATTCAAAACATCACACATGTAGTCATGCAGTATCGCGCATTTCAAACCGCTCCCATATCGTGGGATTACAAAACTAAACCCCATGTTCGTAAAGCCATCGCTAGAAAAACCGCTCGGTATGATGAGTTTTTTAGAATGATCGTTTTTAAGGTAGTATTCAAAGCCTTCAACAAGGCTCAAACTTTTCCCATCATTGCTAAACTCAGCCACGAGGGCCTCGCTAAACTTCCTCATGTCAAGTATTCTTTAATTACAAATTTTTCTAACGCTTCTAAACTATTGACAGCGTTCAGGCGTTCTTTTTGTCTGCCATAAAACACGATCAAATTTTGCTTAAACTTTAAAGCTTCTTGCGATAGTTGCAAAATTTGCGCTTTAGTGTGATTTTTATAAGTCTTATCACTAATAACGCCGTTATTCACTTCAGCACACCTAAAATTTGAATCAATCTTCCCTATAACTAGCGCTTGCAAGTTCGCTTGATCTTCTAGCGTTAAATCATAAGCATGCAAATTCCCTAAAACACTGCTTCTAAAATCTTTTATAATTTTTTCCTTACAAATAGCGTTAATTTGATTTTCTAATTCTTGCTTTTTTGCTTTAAGCGCGATTTCTTTCAATTTCTCTAAAACCTGCTCTTTAGTCGGTGTCTCGTTATTGTCTTTAGGGATAATGTTAAGTTCAATGTTATTACCTACCACTTCAAAACTCCCATAAAATCCTATTTCATCAAAGACGCTTCCTAAATAGTCCTTATATCCGCTTGCGTTTTCTAAAATCATTTTTAGCTCCTTGTTGTTGTGTCGTTGGTGTCGTTTAAGTTTTGCGTGAATGTTACAGCATTAGAAAAATTAGATCCATTAGATACCTTGCTTATGATCGTATCGTTTGGTAGTTCTCTAATGCTTGTTATGAGGCTCTCATTAAAATAATTGATATTCCCGTAAAAATACCCATGATACAAGCCTAAAACACCGCTCGCATTCTCCACTAAAAGCTTTTTATAATAAACTTGCGATACATACTTATGTGTGATCTGTTGGATGC
>NZ_JAHXLB010000025.1:0-9038 GCF_021062735.1 Helicobacter pylori
TTGTTTCTTGTTCCATTCGCCTTGAAAATCGCTCATCTGCTCTTTGAAAGAAGTCTCTAATTCGTTCTTTTGTGTTTCTGTAGATGTCTTTAATTGTGTTAATTGCGTCTCGTGTTCTTGCATAAATGTTGTGTAGGATTGTTCTAGCTCTTGTTTGAGAGTTGTTTCTAAAATCTCTAATTGTGTTTTCAATTCTTTGCATTGAGCTTGTGAAGTCTCTTGCTCTTTGATTTGAGCGCTCTGTAATTCTTGTTGTAAAATCTGATTGCACTTGCTCTGTAAATCGTTTTTGAGCGTGATTTCTTTCTGTTCTAAGGTTTGTATCACTTGCTTTAATTCGGCTCTCTCTGCTCTCTCTAAAGCTTGAAATTTGGCTAATAATGTGCTGTGTGTTTGCAATAGCGTTTCGTAGCTCTCTTTCAAGTTCAAGGTTTCTGTCTTTAAGCTCTCGTAATCCTTGCTTAGCCTTTGAAATTCTGCTGTAACTTTCTCTAGCTTGATCAATAGCTCGTTTTTGTCGTTCTCTAAACTCTCTATTTTGCTGTTCTTTTCTTTGAGTAAGATCTCTTTCTCGTTTTGCAAGTTCTCTACTTCGCTGATTAAAGCGCTCTGCAACTTGTTTAAGCAATCGTTCTGCATTTTTTCTCCTTATTTCTTGGTCGGTATTTGATCGTAAATTCTCTGTAGATTGGCGTTGTTTAGTTGGTCTATTTCTCGTTTTAACTGAAAGACTTCTTTCTGTGAAAGCTCTAATTCCTTGTTTTTGCTGGGTAGAATGATTAGAAAGTATGCCCCCACTAATATTACCCCCATAATAACTAGCCCCATAATGAAAGTTAGGGGTATTAGTAAGGATTTCTTGGCTAGGTTCTTGTGGATTTGTTTCTCTAGCTCTTGTAGTTTCATTTGCATGATTTTGTTGTGTTCTTTGTTGGCTGTCTCTAGCTCCAGGTAGCTGTTCTTTAGGTTCTCGTGGTTCTTTTGAATTAAATTCGTGTAGCTGTTTATAATATTGCTGTTTGTATTTAATGTGTCTGTGTAGCTCGTTTTCAAGTTCTCGCAAAAGTTCTGCATGGTTGTCGTTAGTTGTGTGAGGATTTGAGTGTTCTCTTTGGCTTTCTCGCTGTCTAGCTTCGCTAATTTGATCTCTAATGTCTGTAATAGTTCTAAATGTTTCATGGTAGTAAAATCCTTTCAATCGTTTGGCTTTAGGTTCTTTTGGTAGCTTGACACTGATATAATCCTTGCCTTGTCTAGTAACTTCGCACTGGTTATCTTTTAAAAAATTGATGATGTCATTTCGGCTATTAAATAGCTTTCCTAAGTTGTCTTGTATGAGTTTGTCTAGTTTTTTATAGGTTGCTAAAAGTTCTTTATTTTTGGGGTTTTTAGTTTGGTGTTGTTGTATGTTGTGCTGTTTTTCTAGGTCTTTGGGGTTTGTAAAATTGTGTTTTAAGTTGATACAATCTTTCCATAGGTCAATGCGTGTAATGTCTGCACTATGATAGTAAGGAGTAAAGGCTTTTTGAATTATCAAGTCAATTCTAGGTATAACAAAGTTTAACTCCAAACGCCCCTTGTCTGTGTGTTCTACCCATAAAATGTTATAACGCCCTTGCATTTCTTGTGTGAGTAAAGCATTTTCAAAGCTTTTCATAAGCTCGTATTTTAGGCTTTCATTAATATTTGACTCTTCAAAGGATAAGCACCCTACACATGCCTTGTGTTTTTGAGTGAGAGAGAGTAAAAGGCTTTTAGTTAGATTAGCATCGCCTTTTAAAACTTTAGCTGTGCCTTGTTCTACTCTTTCATTAAGCAAGTAATTAACACTCCCATCACCATCGCCTCCACCTTGCTTAATCCCCCAAAATTTAACTAACATACTTAACTCTTAGTTGTTCTAATTGATTGCTAATCTCTATTAGTTGCTCTAAACCTAATCTATCCCATGCTCCTTTATTAGTGTTGAGATTTTTAGCGATTTGATTCAAATTGTTTCCCCACTTAGCTAATTCAATGATTAGCTCTTTATTAGCGATAGCTTTTTGCTTTTTAGATTTCACATGAGCTTGTGAGTTTTGAATTAAAAGAGAGTTTAAAACTAATTGCGAGAAGTTTAGATTTTTTTCTTGCATTTGAGTTTGGATAGTTTGCCATTCTGTTTGTGATAATCTTAAAATTTTTGTAATCGTTTTTTGTAACAAGCTTTTCCATGTTTTTTTGGCTATCCCTTAATATGATTTAGGGGGGGTCAAGGGGGTTCGCCCCATTATTTTATTTTAGCATAGATTGATTATAGTTTAGATATAATGGGCTTATAATGTCGTTTGATATAAGGAGCTACAATGTTAAGAGATGTAGAAATAGGAGTTAAATTTTATAAAGAATTTGGCAAATTAGAAAAACAATTAACTAAATATAAAAATAAGGTTTTAGAAATTAAAAAACAAATGAGAGAGATTAAAAAGCAATATTCTCAAGCCAAGAAAGATGAGAATTTATCTAATAAATATACTCCTAATGATGAGTTAAAACAAGATTTATTAGATATTGATAATCCTAATACGACTGAAAACTTTAAACCTAAAAATGCTAGTGAAATTTGGCAATATGCTCTTAATTCTTAGGGGCTTGAATGCTAGAGATTGAGTTAAAAAAGAAATTCACTAAGGATTTAAAAAAGCATATTTTAAATCAAAAAATTGAGTTAGAAATTTTTGACTTAGTGATTGAAAATTTAAGAAATCAAATTCCACTAGATGAGAAGTTTAAAGACCACGCTTTAGTTGGAGAATACAAAGGCTGTAGAGAATGCCATATTAAACCTGATGTTTTGCTCGTGTATAGAGTGAAAGACGATGTTTTAACTTTGGTTAGGCTTGGTAGTCATAGTGAGTTGTTTTAGACAAATTTCTTCTTAAAATCGCCTAGAATTGATTTTTACATTCAATCCAACCATTTCATCAGATTTTTGAAAAAAACACGAATTTGAAGCTTTTAGAAGCTAGAAAAGATATTTGTTTGACACTTTGAAAGTTGAAAATCCAAACACCCAAACACAAGAACTAAAAGATCTGATGTTAGTTTTGGGAGAGTTGTCATGGGTCTTTTTTTGCTTATATTTTCGTTTTAAGCGATTTTTAGATTTTAGGCGATGAGTTAGTCGGTTTTTTGATTTTCGTTGGTTGTAGGCGATTTTAGATAGCAAGAAACAGCTAAAAATCCAAACAATCTGATTGATTTCAAAAAAACTTTAGTTCCCTTTAGATGCTCACAGAAAGCAAATCTAGCGTGTTTAGGATCTAAAAGCACATGTAACTAGGGCTTACAATTCCACCTCCTACAAAACCGCCTAGCAAAGCGTAAGCGAGCATTCAAGCGGTTTTGCACCTATTGTTTGCTGACAAGCAAACACAGATAGGCGAAGCGTTAGCAAGCCTAGACAAAAGCGCATCGCAGTTTGAAATCGTAGGCGTTAGCCGGAGATGGTTTTGCGTTAGCAAAATCAAACAAGATAGCACAAACCTGGCGTTAACCCTAAAGTTTGAAAAACTCATGCGGTGTTTAGGGCGTTTTATGGCGCACGCTCCCCTTGTTTAACAAATATCTTGTTTATTAATAATATCTTGTTTAGACAGGATCGAACATCGTAAAATAGGGAGTTCTATCATGTTAAAACAGAGGTTTTTAATGTTTGCCCATCTCAAAAACAGAGGTTTTTAATGTTAAAAAATAGCCCAAAACAGAGGTTTTTAATGTTAAAAAATAGCCCAAACAGAGGTTTAATTATTTTATTCTCTGTTTTTTATGCTATAATACCAATGTAGGCGGTATGCATGGCAGTGTCTTTTTTGTGTCAAATTTGGAGCAATTAGCTTAATTTTTGAGTTAATGGGTGGGGAGTGTAGTGGGTGGCACTCTGTTAGGAGGCACACCATGAAGTTCATTATCGTTGTGATAGTTTCACTAGTTGTAGTGGTTCTTTTGATACAGTCACTACACTAAAAATATCCCTAGAGTTACCGCTCTAGGGGGTTTGGCTATCGCTACGATCATATCGTCTTTTGCCTTTGAATAAACTAAATAAGGATTTAACATGCCTAAAGTTAATAACGAACCTAAACCCAATAAGCGCCCTAAAAAGTTCAAGCGCCCAAGCGTTAAAAAATCCCAAAAATACCTAATCACACAAGACAACCGCTTCATTTACGCTAAATACGGCGATACGACCGCTAACGAATTGAAATTCTTTTATTACATCATCAGCAAGCTCAATTCCATCAGCGACAAAGACTTTGAACTCCATGAAGTGCCTATCAGTGAGATTTTAGGGGAGGTGTTAAGTCATGAAAGCGAAGACAATTACACCTACATTAAAAATCTGTGCAGAAGCCTATCTAAACGAATACTTGAAGATGAAAGCTTGGTTTTTGACCCTGTAACCAACAAAAAAGAAGAAGTTTTTGAGGTTATGGCAATTTTCAAAAGAATACAATACCTAAAAAGAAAAGCTGTAATTTGTTACCAACTCAACGACTGCCTAAAACCCTACTTGCTAGGGCTTAGGAAGAATTTCACGCAGATCCACCTACAACACATTTTGCCGATTAGAAGCGGTTATGCGATCCGCATCTATCAAATCCTATTAAGCGAACTCAAGCAAAACCGCAACGAAGTTACAAAGGGTTTGTTGTATTTGCAAGATATATTGTGCGTGCCAAAAAGTTTTTATGCGTGGATAGACTTCAAACGCAATGTTTTAGAGCCAAGCATCAAAGAGATTAACGCTACCACCGACATTGTAGCCAGTTACAGCACCAAAAAACAACGCCAAAAGATCACTGAAATCGTGTTTGAAATCTGCTATAAAGATTTGCAAAAGCGTAAAGATCAAGCTAAAGACAAAGAACAACAACGCATTCAAATGGAAGTCATCAAACCGCTCACCGAACTCAAAGACAAAACCCTAGCTTACCCCACCGATCCGCTAGATGAAAACGCTAACATTGCATTAGTGTATCGTGGAATGCATGAAGTCAAAGAAGTCAAAGGCAAGCTGCAAGTGGTATTGACTTTAGAAGAAGCCAACAACCCAAGAAAAAAACAACCACTCATTATATCTAACGCCAATCAAATTGAAAAACTCAAAGCCATGCATGAAAACTATCAAAAAAAGTTTTTCACTCAAAACGCCTCTAAAATCCTCAAAAACAAAGATGGAAAAGGAACAGCATACATTCAACAAATCCAAGAAAACCTCAAAAAAAGAAAAGAAGAAGAAAAAGCCATTGAAACCAAAGCCACACCAATAACAAAAGCTGAAGCAGTGTCTATCCTAGAAAAAATCAAGAAACGCAATGTAGCTGATCTTTTCACCAACAACACACAAGAAGATCCACCTAATCAATGAAAATTTTTTTCATTGATCTCAATTGAAAGGACATGCATGCCAACTAAGGATTTATCTAAACTCATAGAAAAACTGAATTATGAAAAAAAGAATGCTATTAAAAATGGCATTTACCACCTGATTCAAATCAAATTTTCTTATAACTCCAATCGCATTGAGGGAAGCGGTTTGACCTACGAACAAACCGCTCATATTTTTGACAAATCCGTTCTGATAATTGAAAAAAACGCCAATATCAAACTTGATGATATTTTTGAAACCATCAATCATTTTGAATGCGTGAATCACTTGCTTGAAAGCTATAAAGAACCTTTGAATTTAGAATACTTCAAAACTTTACACAAAATCTTGAAAAAGAATTGTTCTGATGAAGTTATTGGTGGTTTCAAAAAACGCCCTAATTTTGTAGGCAATAGTGCCACAACAAGACCCCAATTAGTTGAAAGCGAATTGACAAATCTTGTGAAAAATTACCAACGCAATCTTGAAGTGAGTTTGGAAAACATCATAGATTTTCATGTGGCTTTTGAAAAGATACACCCTTTTAGCGATGGCAATGGTAGGGTGGGGCGATTAGTGATGTTCAAAGAATGTTTGAAAAACAATATCATGCCTTTCATTATAGAAAACGAACACAAAGCCTTTTACTACAGGGGCATCAAAGAATATGACAACACAAAATGCTATTTGAAAGACACCATTTTACAAAGTCAAGACAATTTCAATAAAATGGTTAGCTATTTCTTTTCTAAGTGAAACCGCTTGTTTTTGCTTGTGTGCTTTTGTTTTTTGCGTTTTTAGTTGTAGGTGGTAGGAATAATCGTTTTTTTGTTTTGCGTTGAGTAATTTTAGATAGCAAATCGTGGGATTGAATATATTAAATTTTTACTTTGCATAGGAATACACATGTCAAAATAAGCGTGACTATAAAATGTACAGCGATAACTATAGTCGGAGAAAAAATAAGTAGCTCCAAACTTGTTATGCCTAAAATAATAACAGAAATTACTCGTGAGACACTAGATTTTAGAGAAGTAAGGGATGAGATTTTCTCTTTACTGACATAAAGAGAAAATTGATAACTTACAATAAAATCTATGTATGTAAACAAGGCAACACTGATCATATAGGCACTAACAAATAGCAATATGTCCATACTTAGCAATAGTGCACTAGCAAGTCCAGTTAAAAAGATCATGGCAATAGTCATATATCGGTTATACGAGTTGGCGTTACAAAAATGAACGAGAATTCCTATAATTTGAAATGATATATAAAATATAAACAAGTAGTTTTCTGTAATCTGTTTGTCTAGAAAGTAGGCTTGCCATAATTGAAAATGACTTTGAAAAAAGATTTGCAAAATTAGACTGAGTAGAATTAGATTTTTAAGAAGTGGTTTATCTTTTAGCTCTCTAAAACTTTCCCTTACATGTTGTTTTAATATCTGCAACTGTCGCTTTTTTTCTAGTTTATGAGAAGAATCATCTTTAAAAAATAAAATAATGACCGAGATACACAGTAATGTAAGCAAGACTGATATGTAGTACATGGAGACACCATATTTTAAATACAAGAATGAGCCTGAGCAACTTCCAATTATCAACCCTATAAAACTGATTTGGCGACTTTTAGCAATGAATGGTGATAAATCTTCTTTTTGGTCTTTGATGTTAGTAATGAGAGTGGCATCAATTGTACCTGAGTCTAGAGCGTTTGATAACCCATAAATGCCCCATGCTAGAACCATACTAACAAAGCTGTCTAACCATAGAACACAAAAAAAACTGCACACTAAAACTAATTTTGAAACAATAAAAAGCATCTTTCTATTTATTAAATCTGCTAACACACCACTCGGATATTCTGAGAGTAAAACACACAAACTGTAGGTGGCTTGTATGATCATAATTTGACTTAATGATAATCCTTTATTGAGCAATAATGGTGTTAAAATGGCGTGTGGCAAAGACTGAGCAATGACAAGTAGCATCGTTGCACAGTAATAAGAGAGTATATTTACTTTTAGTGCTTTGTTCATATTAAGAAACTCTATAAATTATGATTAGAGCAAAATACACATTTATAATCTACACTAGATGGCAAAGTGTATGTTTTGAAAGTTTTGTTGTCAACTCCGAATCGGCAGTTCAGGGATTTTATGGAGTTAAAATCATCAGACATAAATTGTATAATATCTGAAATTGCTAGGCTAGAAGCGATAGAGTTATTTAAAAAACTTGATGGTGCCTGCATGCGGTCATTTATAAGACATATGTCCAGATTTTTATCACTGTCTTTTTTATCATCTAGAGCAAAACTATTATGGCAAAAAGGACAACAAGACAATGAAGGGATATAAAAAGGACCGATAAGAGATATGTCATTTAAATAGCCAATATTTAAAAACGGAATGCGACACTTACAAAAAAATCTCGTTGCCAATTGTACTGTGTTTGGATTATCTCCAGAAACAATTCCAAACAAATTTTCTTTTTTATGTTTAGAAAAAATTTCTTCAAGATTGTATTCACTGGCAAAATCATCTACTGTCTCAATATTGATGTCAAATCTACTAGAAAGAGCCTGCTTTATGGCAGATGTTTTATATTGTGAAATGTAATTCTTGTCAAACAAGAACTGGCGGTTAAGATTGCTGGGATCAACGGTATCCTTATCTAACAATATTAGTTTTTTTGGATAAAAACTTGCTAGAGCATAGCTTACAAAATTTCCAATACCCCCACAACCAATAATGATGAAAATAGTTCTTTTAAAATTATTTATTGTTAGTTCTGGTTTATTTGACATTAAATCGATAAACAGGTGGTTCTTAAAGTTTTGTTTGTCATTTGGATTTAGTATGAATGAGGTAATAAGTTTATTGGCAACTAGCTTATCAAAAATATCATGTTCTATTTTGTTAGCTTCCATAAAACTTTTTATCTCATTCATTCTTTTCTTCATTATCAGAAAAACCAATAATCTCAGTGATTTTTCAAATTCATTATGATCAACGCAATACTGATATGTTCCAAGACCAATAATATTTTCTGTATCTGTTTGACCAACACATGCACTAAAACTAGTTTGATAACACTGCATAAATAACCTTTCCTGAATAACTAACTCTACTCCGATAAAACTTTGAGCAATTACACTCTAAAATAGAGTGCAAAATTTTTCAATTTAATTACGGTATGACAATTTCATGGCTTACTCCTTTATAACTCTAAAAATTACGGAAATAATAACAATAATTATGATTTTTTTATTTACTGATTACATATTCGTAATAATATTTTTTGTAGTTTGGGTATATTTTGCACGATAATGTGGCACTAAAGTAATTTTTACAGATATAAAAAAAGAATTTTTTAATCCTTACCGCCCATGCACACGACTATAATTTCTCTCGTTTTCTATCTCTTGATTGTGTTCTCTAATCTTTCTATCCAGCTGTGTTGTTCTTGCATGAAGCTCTCTTGTTTCTTGTTCCATTCGCCTTGAAAATCGCTCATCTGCTCTTTGAAAGAAGTCTCTAATTCGTTCTTTTGTGTTTCTGTAGATGTCTTTAATTGTGTTAATTGCGTCTCGTGTTCTTGCATAAAGATTGTGTAGGATTGTT
>NZ_JAHXLB010000026.1:0-8436 GCF_021062735.1 Helicobacter pylori
TGATTTGATTTTACCATAGACTTATTGTATTTCAAAAAAAAAAAAAAAAAAGATTTTGGAGTATTTTAACCTATTTATCTTTGGAGTGTTGATTCTTGTAACGATAAAATGATCTTTTGAATTTTATAAGCAATACTTAATGAGAATAGAATTTTGATAACGCTTAACAGAACGCATTTATCCCAAACGCTCAAAGCGTCTAGGATTTCTGCTTAAAGAATTTGAAGCTTTGATAGAAAAAGGGGTGTAATTTAAGCTTTATTTTTCATTTTCGCCATGATCATTGTGATCGTGGTCTTTTTTGCCTTGTTCTTTGTCATGCCCTTTGCCATGTTTATCATGACCACCGTGTTTGTGGTGTTTGTGCATTTTCCCATGCTTGCATGATCTCAACCCAAAATCATCATCCATGTCTTCCATGTTACCTTTTTTAAGCGCTTCTTTAACGGCTTTTTGGCGGGCTTCAAAATCCGCTACGGTCATTTTGTCTGTGTTTTTAATCGCATATTCATGCAATTGTTTATGGAACGCCTTTCTCTTGTCTTCAGGCATCTTTTTCATGCGCATTTTCAACTCTTTTGTGTAATCCACAACATCCTGAGGAGCGACAACACCAGCCATTTTAGCCAAATCTTCATCGCTTGTTTTGCTGAAATCTTTGGCGTTCAAAGCCACAAACAACAACGCACCAACAGAAAGTATTTTCAACGCTTTTTTCATTTTTTATCCTTTTAAATTAAATTTTATCTCACTTAGGAGAGCAATGTTCGTCTTTTTTCTTAACAGCCCTACACCAAACTTTTCTCGTATCGCCGCTGCAAACGCTCACATTAAGCCCTTTTGCCTTGATTTCTTCATCGCTTAGACCTTTGGTTTTTTCTTCTAATTCTTTACGCACCTCTTCACGCATTTTTTTGAAATCCTCTTCGCTCATTTTGGAAAGATTCTTCCTAGCGATCCGGCTGAAATTCGCGCGGAATTTCTTAGCGTCCTCAGCTTTTAAAGCTTTAAGGCGTTTAGACACTTCCATGCGATAATCAATCGCTTCATTAGAAGGCAGAGTGCCTGCTAATTTTAAAAGTTCCTCGTTTTTGAGTTGCGAAAAATCCCTAGCGCCTAAAACCTGTAATCCAAGCAAAGCTAAAAGGCAAAAAGCCAAACTCCTTCTCATTCCCAATTCCTTGTTGTCTAAATTTTTGCCGCATGACGACAGCAAATTTTGGCATTTTACCATATTAATTTTAACTTATTCTCAAACGCCTCTAAGAGCGCTAAAAAATGGGTTTTTAATTTTATTAGCCATTGTGTCATCATTTAACTTTTATTTATAAAGGTCGTTTTAAACCCTAAAATTTTAAAATATCGTTTTTGAATTTTTGATGGTAGCGTTATGGTTTTAGCTTATTTTGAGTGAAAGGATCAAGATGTTTGTGGTTTTTATAGAAGGTTTTGGTTTAGCGATTTCTTTGTGTGCGGCTGTGGGGGCGCAATCCTTGTTTATTATAGAGCGAGGCATGGCTAGGAATTATGTGTTTTTGATTTGCGCTCTGTGTTTTATGTGCGATATTGTGTTAATGAGCATGGGCGTGTTTGGCGTGGGGGCTTATTTCGCTAAAAACCTTTATTTGAGCTTGTTTTTGAATTTATTTGGGGCAGTTTTTACCGGATTTTACGCTTTTTTAGCTTTAAAAACCCTTTTTCAAACCTTTAAAAAGAAGCAAGTCCAAACCCCCAAAAAATTATCCTTAAAAAAGACTTTATTATTCACTTTAGGCGTTACCCTACTCAACCCTCAAGTGTATTTGGAAATGGTGTTTTTAATTGGCGCGAGTGCTTTGTCTTTCAATTTAGCTCAAAAATTTGTCTTTTTAGCCGGCACTTTATTGGCTGCCTTTTCTTGGCTTTTATTGTTATGCACTTTATCGTTGCGTTATGGCTCTAAACTTTTAAACAACCAAAAAATCTTTATGGGGGTGAATCTCTTTGTAACCGCTATCATGGGAACGCTTAGCGTTACTTTATTTAGGGATTTTTTAGCGCTATTGAGTAAAACCTAAAAAGGGGCTAGTTTTAAGTCATTTTGCATTACAATACTCCTAAATGAGTTTTAAGGATTACAATCAATATGCAAGTTTTAGCGTTAAAATACCGCCCCAAACATTTTAGCGAGCTAGTCGGTCAAGAGAGCGTGGCTAAAACGCTTTCTTTAGCCCTAGACAACCAGCGTTTGGCTAACGCTTATTTATTCAGCGGGTTAAGAGGTTCAGGCAAAACCAGCTCTTCTAGGATTTTTGCTAGGGCTTTAATGTGTGAAGAAGGGCCAAAAGCTGTACCTTGCGATACTTGCACCCAATGCCAGAGCGCTTTAAACAACCACCATATAGATATTATAGAAATGGATGGAGCGTCTAATAGGGGGATTGATGATGTCCGTAACCTCATAGAGCAAACGCGCTACAAACCAAGCTTTGGGCGCTATAAAATCTTTATCATTGATGAAGTGCATATGTTTACCACCGAAGCGTTTAACGCGCTTTTAAAGACTTTAGAAGAGCCTCCTAGCCATGTGAAATTCCTTTTGGCGACAACGGACGCCTTGAAATTGCCCGCTACCATACTCAGCCGCACCCAGCATTTCAGGTTTAAAAAAATCCCTGAAAATTCCGTTATTTCTCATTTAAAAACCATTTTAGAAAAAGAACAAGTGAGCTATGAAAGTAGCGCGTTAGAAAAACTGGCTCACAGCGGGCAAGGGAGCTTGAGGGATACGATCACTCTTTTAGAGCAAGCCATCAATTATTGCGATAACGCTATCACAGAAAGCAAAGTGGCTGAAATGTTAGGAGCGATTGACAGAAGCGTTTTAGAAGATTTTTTTCAAAGCCTAATCAATCAAGATGAAGCTCGATTAAAAGAGCGTTATGCCATTTTAGAAAATTATGAAACCGAGAGCGTTTTAGAAGAAATGATGCTTTTTTTGAAAGCGAAATTATTAAGCCCTGATTCGTATTCCATCCTTTTGATAGAGCGCTTTTTTAAAATCATTATGAGCAGTTTGAGCCTTTTGAAAGAAGGGGCAAATGCCAGTTTTGTGCTGTTGTTATTGAAAATGAAATTCAAAGAAGCTTTGAAACTCAAAGCCCTAGACGATGCGATTTTGGAATTAGAGCAAAGTAAAGAAAGCGTTTTAAAACCCTTAAATCAAAACGCTAACGCTCCTAAACAAGAACCCAAAAGCGCAGAGAAAATAGAAAATCCAGAAAAAAGAGAGAACGCAGAAACACCGCAAACTCCCATGCTTTCAGCCAAAGATCGCATTTTTCACAACCTTTTCAAACAAGTTCAAACATTGGTTTATGAGCGCAACTACGAATTAGGGGCAGTGTTTGAAAAAAATATCCGTTTCATTGATTTTGACAGCCAGACTAAAACCTTGACTTGGGAGTCTTTAGCCACCAATAAGGATAAAGAGCTTTTAAGAGAACGATTTAAAATCGTGAAAAGTATCGTTGATGGGGTTTTTGGCAAGGGCGAAAATATCAAAATCGCTTTAAAAAATCATTTGGAAAATAAAAGTGCTTTAGAAGTGGTTAAAGAGCTTAAATTCCCTTATTCAAAGCCCAAACCAACCACCGAAACCACGGCTGAAATGAAAGAAAAAGAAACGAAAGAAAAAGAGATTCAAGAAACCCAACCAAAACAAGCCCCTACAGCCTTGCAAGAATTCATGGCTAACCATTCTGATCTCATTGAAGAGATTAAGAGCGAGTTTGAAATCAAAAGCGTGGAATTGTTATGAGAGCGCATTTAGACGAGTTAGACAAAGTGGCTGCTGCAATTTTAAAAGATGATTTTAAGGGGGTGGTTCTTTTAAAAGGCGTTGTGGGAAGCGGTAAAACGACTTTGGTTCAAGCGTGCTTGAAGCGCTTGGGTTTAGACATTCAAGCGACTTCGCCCACCTTTAGCCTGATGCATGCTTATAGCGAGAGCGTGTTCCATTATGATTTTTACATGCGCGATTTAGAGGCTTGCTTGGAGCTTGGCATGTTAGAGTGCTTGTTAGAAAAGGGGATCCATTTTGTGGAATGGGGCGATGAAAAATTAGAAAAAATTTTAAAAAAATACGATTTAGCTATTAAGGTTGTGGAAATTAAAACCGAATTAACCAGCCGTTTTTATACAATAAAGATCGTTTAAAGGGTCGTTTGAATGGATATTTTAAAAGCAGAGCATTTAAACAAACAGATTAAAAAAACCAAAATCGTTTCAGATGTTTCTTTAGAAGTGAAAAGCGGCGAAGTGGTGGGGCTTTTGGGGCCTAATGGGGCGGGTAAAACCACCACCTTTTATATGATATGCGGGCTTTTAGAGCCTAGTGGGGGGAGCGTTTATTTAAACGATGTGGATTTAGCTAAATACCCCTTACACAAGCGTTCTAACTTAGGCATAGGCTACTTGCCCCAAGAATCCAGCATTTTTAAAGAATTGAGCGTGGAAGATAATCTAGCCCTAGCAGGGGAGAGCACTTTTAAAAACTCTAAAGAGAGCGAAGAAAAAATGGAAAGCTTGCTAGACGCTTTCAATATCCAAGCCATAAGAGAGCGCAAGGGCATGAGCTTGAGTGGGGGAGAAAGAAGGCGCGTAGAAATCGCTAGGGCTTTAATGAAAAACCCTAAATTCGTGCTATTAGATGAGCCTTTTGCGGGCGTGGATCCGATTGCGGTGATTGATATTCAAAAAATCATTGAAAGCTTGATTGGATTAAACATTGGTGTGTTGATCACTGATCACAACGTGCGAGAGACTTTGAGCGTGTGCCACAGGGCGTATGTGATTAAAAGCGGCACGCTTTTAGCGAGCGGGAACGCTAATGAAATTTATGAAAACGCTTTGGTGCGTAAGTATTATTTAGGGGAAAATTTTAAGGTATAGACATGGCGATCTTACGCGCAAACCTTAGCCCTAAAAACAAGTTAAACGCTACTTTAAAAGGGTGGCTCCCTATTTTACAAAGCGAGCTTGAAGATTTAGAAGAAGTGTTGAAACAAAACGCCCTAGATAACCCCTTAATCAAAATTGAAAACAAACGCATCAAAAATTTTAGCGATCGTTTTAGCGCTAAAAAGAGCAGCGATCATTTAGAAAATTTCGCAATCGCATCTAAAAGCCTTTTTGAAACCTTAGAAGCTCAAATCATTCCCCCTCTCTTTCCCACTGAAATTTCTCAAAAAATCGCTATGGATATTATCAGCGGGTTGAATAATGAGGGGTATTTTGAAGAAAATATTGAAGAAAGGGCTAAGATTTTAGGGGTAGAGAGCGAAGTTTATGAGAAAGTGCGCCAGCGTTTTAGTTACCTTAATCCCGCTGGCATTGGCGCTAAAGATGTGAAAGAAAGCTTTTTATTCCAGTTAGAGGGTAGGGAATTGGACAATAACGAGCTTTATGAAGAAGCGCGAAAAATCATTTTAAATTTAGAAAAACACCATGAATTTTCTAAAGATTTTTATTATGAAAAGGCTTTAAAGATTTTAAAATCCTTTAAAAACCCCCCAGCCATTGAGTTTTTAGAAAAAGAAATAGAAGTCATTCCTGAACTTTTTATTCTAGAAGTGGATAATGAAATCATCGTGCGTTTGAATGATGAGAGCTACCCAACGATCAGTTTAGAAGAAAATCGCTTTGAGAATAGCGATTATTTAAAAGACAAATTAAAAGAGGCTAAAGATTTGATTGATGCACTAAATTTGAGAAAAGCCACGATTTATAAAATCGGTCTGATGCTTTTAGAGTATCAATACGATTTTTTTAAGGGTAAGGAATTGCGCCCTTTAAAATTATTGGATTTAGCCAATGAGTTTAACCACTCTGTAAGCACGATTTCAAGGGCCATTTCTAATAAATATTTGGCATGCGAAAGAGGGGTTTTCCCTATTAAACATTTCTTTAGCACCGCCTTAGACAATAGCGAGACTTCAAACGCTGTGATTAAAGACTATCTTTTAGAATTGATCAAAAATGAGAACAAAAAAGAGCCTTTGAGCGACGCTAAGATTTTAGAACTCATTGAAGAAAAATTCCATTTGAAAATGGTAAGAAGAACAATCACTAAATACCGCCAATTGCTCAACATCGCTTCTTCAAGCGAGAGGAAAAAGCTCTATTTGATGCGCGCTTGAAAACCATGATTTTAGGGCTTATTCTTATTGAGTATCATTTGCCCTTGTATGCGTGTGAGTTCGAACTCTTGGGATACTTTGGCGAGTTGGTATAAGCTTTCTGTATTATGCGTGTCTAAAGCCTTAATGTAAGCCTCTTTTTGTTCTTTGGTGATCACAAATGGTATTAAGTTTTGCTCTAAAACGCTATAAAAGATTAGCATTCTGCCCACCCTACCATTACCATCGCTAAAAGGGTGTATCCTTTCAAACAAAATGTGTTGTTCTAAAATAGTTTTTAGTTTTTATTCTTTATCTTGTAAGGTTTTCATCTTATAATTGAGGTTATCGCACCATTCTTTCATAGCCATAGGCACTTGAAAATGGGGGGTCGTTTCAAAACTAGCTCTTAAAATGGTATTATCAGTCGTTTTGAAAGCCCCCTTATTAGGGAGTAAAAAATTCATTAAAATCCCATGCAACTCTCTTATAAAAAAACTATCAACGCTTTGTCCTTTATTCAGATTTTCTAATAGTAAAGAAGAGCATGTTTTGATAGTTTTTCACTTCAAAGAAAGCTCTTTGGGGCATTTCTCTAGGAATGTATTCAGTGGTTAAAATACTTATAGTTTCAGCAAGGCTCAAAGGATTGTTTTCAATAGCAGTGCTATGATGAGCTGTGCGAGTGGTTAAATCCATAGCGTAATCGTTAAATTCTAATAATTCTTTATAGTTCATTATTTGAAATCCCTAAACAATTTCCCTAAATCCAAATCAAGCAGTTCCGTTTGGGATCGCAATTCTAAAAGGTTTTGAGCTCCTTTAATCAAATCATTACTGGAAATGCCATGAGAAAGAGAGATTTGGGCTTCTAAAAATGCGCTCAAATGATCGCACACCTTCAAAAGCTCCCCACAAACCCCAAGATATTCATCGCTGTTATAAAGCGTGAACAATTCTTCAGCGTCTTTAGTGAAAACGATTTTGTGAGACTTGTCTTTGTAGCGGTTTTTAAACTCGTTTTCGGTGAAATATTTCAAATCTTCTTGAACGCCCAAAGAGACAAAGGAATAGACCTTGTTTTGCATTTCTTTTTTTTCAATCTCTTTAATGCAGTTATCAAGCCCCGCAACGCTTTGTTTGATGGGCGTGATAATGTCTCGGGTCAAAATCTCGGGTAAATCATGGAAAAGCCCGCCCAAAAAATGATTGATCCGCATGCTTTTACAAGCTTTTAAATCAAAGCTCAATAAATACCCCATAAGCGCCACGCATAAGGTATGCCCTAGGACACTAGTTTGCGGCACTCTTGGGGTCTGGCTCCAGCGTTTTTGGAAACGCAACTGCCCAAACATGCTCACCAGTTTTTTCAGATCTTCTTTTTCCCCAAAAAGCCCTTCAAACAAATGCTCGTTATTGTGGAGTTGCTTGTCAATTTTATCTTTAATTTCTTTCACGCCATACATGTTGGGGTTAAAATGATAAATAATATCAAACTCCCACTTAGACGCATAAAAATGCGCGCTCTCTAAAATTTGAGTTTCTAAAATTTGGGGTCTGTGGCTTAAATACTCTTTGAGTTCCTCTAAAGAAAAATACATGCTGATTTCATCTTGCAAACTTTGCGCAACATAGGAGGCTAATTCTTGGCTGTGCGTTTGTTGGAGAGCGTAAAAAATAGGGGGTTTAATATCGGTTAAAACCAAGCGCTCCAAAAACTCAAAGCAAAAGAACTTGATTAAAAGATCTAAATCTAAATCTTTACCCCTGTCTTTTGAATCTTTAGCGAGCAGATACGCAATCATCGCTTTATGGGCTTGCTTGTCTAATTCCACAAATTCCAAAGGGCATGCTTGGTCATTCCAACGCCTAATAGATGCACCCGCAAATACACGCCTTAAAAATTTAGTTTTGAGTTTAGGGGCTTTTAGGGGTTTAATAGGATGAGCCGCATACATAACTTTCCTTTTTATACTATTTTGAATATTAAAGCTATGATCTTATTAAGAAATATTGATTGGATCACCCAAGATTGAAAAATCTTAACGCACCACTATCAATACTAACTTAAATCTTATTATACGAAAAAAAAAGATAAAAATAAGACTTTTATTTAAAAAAATATTATTTCCATCAATTCATTTCACACTCTAAAACACCCACCCGTAATTAAAAAACACCTTAAAATGGCTAGCCCCTTCATTAAAAACAAAAGAGTTCGTGTAATCGCTACCACTAGAAACGACGCTAGCTTTTCTTTGGATTAAAGGGATGCTAA
>NZ_JAHXLB010000027.1:0-8200 GCF_021062735.1 Helicobacter pylori
GTAAATCTCGTTTTTCCTGCGAATTAGTACCTGCTCGCCATTGTCAGCTTTGGTGAAAGACGCTGCGAGGTTGTTACGGTATTCTCTTACTGATAATGCTTCCATATCTGTTTGCTTTTAAATTCAGTACAAAGATAGCTATATTTCAATAAAATACAAACTTTTTGTACACAAATGTGTACACGCCATAAAAAGCCGTTCACAGTCCTACCGCCCGTTGGTTGGTTTTGCTTTGCTTTTTTTCCCTATTGTTTTTCTTTTTCCGACAGTAAATCAACCACTTATCCGTAAAAAATCAATGACTTGTTATAAAGCATAACTTGTTTATATGCTTATCAGCTTTTTTTTTTAACTAAAAATCACGCTGAAATCCAACCGCTTACACAATTCATTTAACACATTACTACGACTTTTTGAATGCTATTTAACACATTACTACGACTTTTTGAATGTTATTTTCTCTTCCAAATACGACTTTTTGAATGTTATTTTGCATCATCTACGATTTCCATTTGCACAAGTCGTAATTACTTATTATATTTGCGCAACATACTAATAATCAATAAAGGATGAAGAAAATCATAGTTCATTTTAAGAAAGAAGAATTTGAAAGGGTAAAAAACGCAATTTCTATCCTCGCAAAATTTTCTGAAATATACGCTCCTCACATAGATAAAGCCAACAGTATTTTATCCTTTCGTGTAGATGATGAAAACGAAACAACAGAAGAACAACAGTGTAACAGTCGTCAATAAAGACCAAATACAAAGCTATATTATGACGACAGCCAAGTATGACTTTTCCG
The DNA here is from genome assembly GCF_021062735.1 of Helicobacter pylori. Lineage (GTDB taxonomy): Bacteria > Campylobacterota > Campylobacteria > Campylobacterales > Helicobacteraceae > Helicobacter > Helicobacter pylori_DN. Next base: position 806 of record NZ_JAHXLB010000027.1, read on the forward strand.
TTTATGAGAAGCGCATACTTTATAGAATTGTAGAAATGGCTCAAGGTGAACTCCAAGGAGTTAGGTTTGCAACTGATTGTAAAAAAATAGAACACACACTTTTTGATACCGTTCACATCACAATGCCTATTGCTTCATTGCTAAATGGAGAAAGTGATGAAAACTACACACGTGTAAAACAAGCACTGTTATCTCTACAAAAGAAAATCTTTACCTATGAGGATGAAAAAGAATGGATAAGCATTTCTATTATTGCATTGCCAAAGATAAAGAAGCGTTCATCTGTTGTATCATTCCAAATAGACTCACACATATGGGACTGCTGCTTAGATTTTTCAAAAGGGTTTCGCAAATACGAATTAGCCACTGCGATGAAGTTTAAGAGTGTATATTCTATGCGGTTCTACGAACTTTTAAGCGGTCAGAAAACAAAACTAATCTATCCACTTGAACAGCTCAAAGAAATGTTTAAAGTACAAGATAAATACGCAAAGACAAACGATTTTGTCCGGAAAGTAATTGAACCTGCAAAAAATGAGCTGGACGAACTAAGTCCTTATACATTCGAATGGTCCGCAAACAAGGAGGGGAAAAAAATTGTAAGTTTCAACTTCTATCCAATATTCAAGCCAGAGCATCGTGATGCAGAGCTATACAAAAAAGAGCTACAAAAGCAAACCGGGCTTTCATGGGATTTAGGTAGGCAAGTGATAAGTTACTTAAAAACATCTTTGGAGTTCTCCGATAAAGAAATCAAAAACAACCGGGATTTATTTGTAACAGCACAAATGGAACTTCCAGACATCATGACAGAACTCGCCATACTTAGAGGAAAATCAAGGACAAAAACAAATCCAAAAGGGTGGATTATAAACGCCCTTAAAGGGAAAATCAAGGATAAGTGACAAGATTACCCCGGTATATTTCAGCCGGGGTAATCTTGTCAAATCAGAGGAACGATTTCCATTTCTACACCAAGCTCTTTCATCTGCCGCTGTATTTCCTCGCTGCTTAGTTTCTCTTTCGCCAGTACAAGCCCATGAAAGGCGTCCCAGCCTGCCGGCTTCGAAACGATACTACCGTTTAGGACAGCATGGGTGATTTCGCCGCCGGACTTCGCACCCTTGTTCAGTATGAAGAAGAACCGGGGTTCTTCGTGTTCCGTTGTTCCCATAATTCGTAAAGTTAGAGTTTATTTGTTTCCCTTTTGTTCCCTTGCCTGCTCTTGGAAGTATTCATAATACTGCTTGTAGTTGTCCCGGTCTTTGGCTGCATCCGTCCAAAGATAGCACATGAAACAAGCGAACAATAGGGAGATAACAGCACAAAGGATTGAGTAGAACGAAATCCGTTTGTCCACATAACCGCCGTTTTTCATTCTGTACCCCTGCCGTTCAAAGTCCGACAATACGTTTTTTAGGCGATTTTCGGCACTTTCGAGGCTTTTCCCGTCTATTTGTACCTTTCGGGATGTTGCATCCTCTATGCGCTTTGTATAGGCTTCAATACGTCCCATTTCTTGAAAAAACAGTTCTATCGCAAGCTGCGGGTTAACCTTTGGTGCTGTGTCTTTTCTTTTCCGGGGGCTGTACTGTCCCTGCTTAACGGTGGAAGCTACCGCTTCCGGATGTGAGTTTGTTTCCATGAGATATGTTCATTGAGTTATATTTCAGTTTGCTTTGTGTCCGCTCGATATGGGCGAGAGTGTAGCCTTTCCCTATCTCGCTCGCCTTATACTCCGTACCGCTTCGGGCTGTGACGTAGTAGCCGTTAAGTTTTCCGGTGCTTGCCCTGGCTTCCCGAACTTTAAAACCTCTCCTACCAAGTTCTTCCTTGAATTTAGTCAAGTCAAAGCCCTGCATCTTCTTCAATACGTCGTCCATGGCTTCCTTGATTTCCGCTTTGTTGGCTTTGCCGATGTCCTGCGACTGTACAAAGTTCCGTTCCTTGGCTATGGCGTTGGCGGCTTCCGTTGCCTTTTTCCCTATCCAGTTATCCCGGTACAGTTCCCCGGAAAGGGAAACCCGGTTTGCCAGTATATGCAGGTGGGCTTGTTCTTTTTTGCTCTCCGTACCGCTGTGCCGGATGATGATGTACTGGTGGTTCGCCAGCCCCATGCGCTGCATGAAGTCGTTACCAAGTTCCGCCCAGTCCGCATCCGTAAAGGTGGCGCTTTCCTCTATCGAAGGACTGACCTCGAAACGTAGGCAATTGTTTTTTACGTTCGGAAAATCAGCGTGGTATGGTTTCATTTCCTGTACCATTTCCGCACCCGTACACCCGTAAAGTTCATGCCGGGCTATCTCGATGGCTGCTGTCTGTCCGTCTATCTCTTTGGCAAGGTCATACTCCAGTGCAGCCGTACCATGCGATATGCTCTTTCCTTTCCCTATCATCGTGAAAGTATTTTTTTAAGTTCGGTGATTAGTGCCTGATTCTCTTCAAATACCTCCCGGTACTGGCGACCACCGAAGTAGTTGTTCAGCCGTTGGAGCGTTCCTTTCAACTGGGCTATGTCCCGGAGAAGCTGCCGTTCCTCCTCGGTGTACCTTTCCCTTGGGCGACCTCCAAGGGACAAACTCCGGCAATACTCCGATGTGCTCATGCTACATCGGGCTGCCTGCTCCGCAAGTGCCAGCTTTTCATACCGGGTACAGCGGAATGTAATCTTTTCGTTCCGTCTTACTTCCATGTCACAAAGGTAATCTTAAAATCTTTTTGAGCAAAGCGAGAAAAGCAAGAATTGTCCGACAAGGACACTTCTTGCTATATATACACATACCGCATTGGAATACATCCACACTAACCGCCCGGCAAAAAAGCCCCGGCGTGTTAGAAAATCCCCCACAGCCTAACAAAATCTACCCCATTTCTACCCAAGGGGATTACACGCCGCAGAAGTCATCCGGGAACATGTCTTCCAGTTCGTCCAAATCAATGGCTTCTTCTTCGGACACCTCCACCCATTCAACGTTTTCTTTCCCTCTTATCGCACATGAGTACATCTCGGCGGCGGCAAGGTTAGAGAACACCTCGTGCATAGGCTCGCCGTTCTCTAACCAGTAAACACAATATTCGACCATAACAGTTTTATCATTTATCGTTGTAATGCCCCTCTACCTCCAAAATGTAGACCTCTACCACTTCCTCGTAAATGTCATAGATTATCCGGTCATGGGCGGTAATGTGTCGAGACCATGTAATATCCCCACCGCCCCTTAACGCTTCGGGATGCCCAAGCCCAGTCTTAGGGTGCTCTAACAATTCTTTGTAGATTTTCTTATACTTCTTGAACAAATTGGGGTTTGATTTCTTCCATTTGGCAATCACCTTATCCACCCCGTCGGAAACCCTAATTGTGTACATCATAGACTGTCGAAATAAGCATCAATATCCTCACTGCTTTTGAGGGTAACACACTTTCCGGATTTGATTTCTTCCCTTGCCTTGTCAATCCTTGCTTGCAGTTCCGGGGTTATCATCAAATCTTCACGACCAACTTTTACCAAAGCGTAAATCTCGTTTTTCCTGCGAATTAGTACCTGCTCGCCATTGTCAGCTTTGGTGAAAGACGCTGCGAGGTTGTTACGGTATTCTCTTACTGATAATGCTTCCATATCTGTTTGCTTTTAAATTCAGCACAAAGATAGCTATATTTCAATAAAATACAAACATTTTGTACACAAACGTGTACACGCCATAAAACCCGTTTCCAATCCTACCGCCCGTTGGTTGGTTTTGCTTTGCTCTTTTTCCCTATCGTTTTTCTTTTTCCGACAGTAAATCAACTACTTAGCTCTATAAATTCCCCTTGTCTGTTATAAGCATCGTCTGTAATATGCTCTATCACTTCTTCGCAAACGCCCATAAATAAAGGGATTAGAACATGTGTTTCCCCACACTTTGGGAGTTTAGTCCCCACACTTTGGGAGTTTAAAAGTAAATTAGTCCCCACACTTTGGGAGTTTTACCCCTCTTTTTTTGTTTTAATGTGGGGATTGTGTATATTTGCAGCAAATCAATCGTTTATGAAAAAGAAACTACCTATTACCAAGAATAAAGATGTTGTTGTTTCATGGGTATATACATGGTCAAAACAGCAAGACATGTCCATACACGAACAAAGAATCGTTCTTCGCATACTGGAAGCGTGCCAAGCTGAACTAAAGGGAGTAAAACTGAAAGATTATGCAGGCACGAAACGCAAGTTTGAGCATGGACTTTGGGATGTTGATGCACAAATGCATGTATCTGACGTTATTTTTTCCGGACGTGATTACAATGAAATCATAGCCGCACTCGATTCTTTGGCAGGACGTTTTTTTACTTACGAAGATGACGAGGAATGGTGGAAGTGCGGATTTATATCTAACCCAAAATATAAAAAACGCACTGGCATTATAACCTTTCGTGTGTCTAACGACCTTTGGGATGTGTTTACCAAGTTCGCCAAGGGGTACAGAGAATTTGAGTTAAACAAGGCTCTTGCGCTACCTACTGGGTATTCCCTTAGGTTTTACATGTTAATGAGTGGGCAGGTGTACCCTTTGGATATATCCCTTGAAAACTTGAAAGACCGTCTTGGCATACCTGCGGACAAATACAAGGACAAGAACGGAAAAGACAGAATAGATCATTTTGAGGAAAGAGTTTTGAAACCAGCAAAGGCTGCGCTTGATGAGAGCTGCCCATACACTTTCAACTACGTGAAAGTGCGTGAAAACCCAAACAACAAACGTAGCAAGGTGACCGGGTTTAGGTTCTACCCGGTCTATCAACCACAGTTCAGAGATGAAGAACTGGAAGGGAAAGAATTGCAAGCAAAGGTTACAGCACGATATCAGATAGACAGCCATGTGTACGAGTACCTCCGTTATTCCTGCGGCTTCACATCGGAAGAGATAAACCGGAACAAAGAGACATTCATAACGGCACAAGAAAAGATAACCGACCTTATCGGAGAACTGGCTCTCCTAAACGGAAAATCACGAGAAAAGAACAATCCGAAAGGGTGGATTATAAACGCCCTTAAAGGGAAAATCAAGGATAAGTAACAAGATTACCCGGCTGAAACACTCCGGGTAATCTTGTCAAATCAGAGGAACGATTTCCATTTCTACACCAAGTTCTTTCATCTGCTGTTGTATTTCCTCGCTGCTTAGTTTCTCTCTCGCCAGTGCAAGCCCATGAAAGGCGTCCCAGCCTGCCGGCTTCGAAACGATACTACCGTTTAGGACGGCATGGGTGATTTCGCCGCCGGACTTCGCACCCTTGTTCAGTATGAAGAAGAACCGGGGTTCTTCGTGTTCCGTTGTTCCCATAATTCGTAAAGTTAGATGTTTATTTATTCCCCTTTTGTTCCCTTGCCTGCTCTTGGTAGTATTCATAATACTGCTTGTAGTTGTCCCGGTCTTTGGCTGCATCCGTCCAAAGATAGCACATGAAACAAGCGAACAATAGGGAGATAACAGCACAAAGGATTGAGTAGAACGAAATTCGTTTGTCCACATAACCGCCGTTTTTCATTCTGTACCCCTGCCGTTCAAAGTCCGCCAACACGTTTTTTAGGCGATTTTCGGCACTTTCAAGGCTTTTCCCGTCTATTTGTACCTTTCGGGCTGTTGCGTCCTCTATGCGCTTCGTATAGACTTCAACACGCTTTAGTTCTTGATACACCAGTTCTACCGCAAGCTGCGGGTTTACCCTTGGCGTTGTATCTTTTCTTTTCCGGGGGCTGTACTGTCCCTGCTTAACGTTGGAAGCTGCCGCTTCCGGGTGTGAGTTTGTTTCCATGAGATATGTTCATTGAGTTGCACTTCAGTTTGCTTTGTGTCCGCTCGATATGGGCGAGAGTGTAGCCTTTCCCTATCTCGCTTGCCTTATACTCCGTACCGCTTCGGGCTGTGACATAGTAGCCGTTAAGTTTCCCGGTGCTTGCCCTGGCTTCCCGGACTTTAAAACCTCTCTTACCAAGTTCTTCCTTGAATTTGGTAAAGTCAAAGCCCTGCATCTTCTTCAATACGCCGTCCATGGCTTCCTTGATTTCCGCTTTGTTGACTTTGCCAATGTCCTGCGACTGTACAAAGTTCCGTTCCTTGGCTATGGCATTGGCGGCTTCCGTTGCCTTTTTCCCTATCCAGTTGTCCCGGTACAGTTCCCCGGAAAGGGAAACCCGGTTTGCCAGTATGTGCAGGTGGGCTTGCTCTTTCTTGCTCTCCGTACCGCTGTGCCGGATGATGATGTACTGGTGGTTCGCCAACCCCATGCGCTGCATGAAGTCGTTACCAAGTTCCGCCCAGTCCGCATCCGTAAAGGTGGCGCTTTCCTCTATCGAGGGGCTGACCTCGAAACGTAGGCAGTTGTTTTTTACGTTCGGAAAATCAATGTGATACGGTTTCATTTCCTGCACCATTTCCGCACCAGTACACCCATAAAGTTCATGCCGGGCTATCTCGGTGGCTACTGCCTGCCCGTTTATCTCTTTGGCGAGGTCGTACTCCAATGCCGCCACACCATGTGATATGCTTTTCCCTTTCCCTATCATCGTGAGAGTATTTTTTTGAGCTCTGTAATTAGTGCCCGGTTCTCCTCGAACACTTCCCGGTACTGGCGACCACCGAAGTAGTTGTTCAGCCGTTGGAGCGTTCCTTTCAACTGGGCTATGTCCCGGAGAAGCTGCCGTTCCTCCTCGGTGTACCTCTCCCTTGGGCGCCCCCCAAGGGACAAACTCCGGCAGTATTCCGATACGCTTAGACTGCACCGGGCTGCCTGCTCCGCAAGTGCGTCCTTTTCAAGTTCGGTACACCGGAATGTAATCTTTTCGTTCCGTCTTAGTTCCATGCCACAAAGGTAATCTTAAAATCTTTTTGAGCAAAGCGAGAAAAGCAAGAATTGTCCGACAAGGACACTTCTTGCTATATATACACATGCCGCATGGGAATACATCCACGCCAACCGCCCAGCAAAAAGCCCCGGCGTGTTAGAAAATCCCCCATAGCCTAACAAATTCTACCCCATTTCTACCCAAGGGGATTACACGCCGCAGAAGTCATCCGGGAACATGTCTTCCAGTTCGTCCAAATCAATGGTTTCTTCTTCGGACACCTCCACCCATTCAATGTTTTCTTTCCCTCTTATCGCACATGAGTACATCTCGGCGGCGGCAAGAGAAGAGAACACCTCGTGCATAGGCTCGCCGTTCTCTAACCAGTAAACACAATATTCGACCATAACAGTTTTATCATTTATCGTTGTAATGCCCCTCTACCTCCAAGATGTAGACCTCTACCACTTCCTCGTAAATGTCATAGATTATCCGGTCATGGGCGGTAATGTGTCGAGACCATGTAATATCCCCACCGCCCCTTAACGCTTCGGGATGCCCAAGCCCAGTCT
>NZ_JAHXLB010000028.1:0-8116 GCF_021062735.1 Helicobacter pylori
GGCTTGAAAATCCCTTTAGCGGTCAATTCCTTTTATGAAACGCATGGCAAAGGGCTAAACACTTCCCTCTTTTTCAAACGCCTTGTGGTGTTTAATGTGAGTTATGTTTATAGTTTTTAGGGGGGTAGAAAATAAGCACCCCCTAAAAGCGTATCGCAACCTTTGAATTTTAAAAACTCTTTAGTTTTTTTGCCTCAAATGATAAACACTCTCGCCCCCAAGACCATAATTATTAGAATCGACCTCATCTATAATAACCACAATAGAAGCCTTATTTTTGTTTAACACCTTCACCATCAAATCTGAAACCCCTTCAATCAATTGCCGTTTTTGCTCGTTTGTTGGCCCTCCATTTTCTGGCACAAGTTTGATATTGATAAACGGCATAGTATTCCTTAAAATTGAGATAACGCATTATAACGCTTTTATCTAAACGCTTCATTAGTCTTTCATGATTAAATCCTCTTTTAAAAACAATAAAAGCCCTTTTAGTGGCTTTCAAGTCAAGTTAAGTTTGATATACTAACAAAATGAATACTTATAAAAACAGCTTGAACCACTTTTTAAATTTAGTGGATTGTTTAGAAAAAATCCCCAATGTGGGTAAAAAGTCCGCCTTTAAAATGGCGTATCATTTGGGTTTAGAAAACCCTTATCTGGCGCTCAAAATCACGCACGCTTTAGAGAACGCGCTAGAAAACCTTAAAACATGCGCATCTTGTAACGCGCTCAGTGAGAGTGAAGTTTGTGAGATTTGCTCTGATGAGAGCAGGCAAAATTCTCAACTTTGCATGGTTTTACACCCAAGAGATGTGTTTATTTTAGAAGATTTAAAGGACTTTTTAGGGCGCTATTATGTGTTAAATTCTATAGAAGAAGTGGATTTTAACGCCCTAGAAAAACGCCTGATTGAAGAAAACATTAAAGAAATCATTTTTGCTTTCCCCCCCACTTTGGCTAACGATTCTTTAATGCTTTATATTGAAGATAAATTACAGCATTTCCATCTCACTTTCACTAAAATCGCTCAAGGCGTGCCTACTGGAGTGAATTTTGAAAACATTGACTCAGTCTCGCTCTCAAGGGCGTTTAATTCAAGGATCAAGGCATGAATTTAAACTTTATGCCCCTATTGCACGCCTATAACCATGCGAGCATTGATTTTCATTTCAATCCTAGCGCTAGGGATTTTTGCGTGCATGAAGTGCCTTTGTATGAATTTAGCAACACAGGCGAACATGCCGTTATTCAAGTGAGAAAAAGCGGTTTAAGCACTTTGGAAATGCTTCAGATTTTTTCTCAAATTTTAGGGGTAAAAATCGCCGAATTGGGTTATGCGGGCTTGAAAGATAAAAACGCGCTGACGACTCAATTCATCTCACTCCCTAAAAAATACGCCCCTTTATTAGAAAAAAATACGAGCAACTTGCAAGAAAGAAACCTTAAAATCCTGTCTTTGAATTACCACCATAATAAAATCAAATTAGGGCATTTAAAGGGGAATCGCTTTTTTATGCGTTTTAAAAAAATGACCCCCCTAAACGCTCAAAAAACAGAGCAGGTTTTAGAACAAATCGCACAGTTTGGCATGCCTAATTATTTTGGCTCGCAACGCTTCGGGAAGTTCAATGACAACCATAAAGAAGGGTTAAAAATCTTACAAAATAAAACGAAATTCGCCCATCAAAAATTAAACGCTTTTTTAATTTCAAGCTATCAAAGTTATTTGTTTAACGCGCTTTTAAGCAAACGATTAGAAATCAGTAAAATCATTAGCGATTTTAGCCTAAAAGAAAATTTAGAATTTTTTAAACAAAAAAAATTAAGCGTCAATTCAAGCACCCTAAAAACCCTTAAAAACCAAGCCCACCCCTTTAAAATCCTAGAAGGCGATGTGATGTGCCATTACCCTTATGGGAAGTTTTTTGACGCTTTAAAATTAGAAAAAGAGAGCGAAAGGTTTTTAAACAAAGAAGCTGTGCCTACGGGGTTACTAGACGGCAAAAAAGCTCTTTATGCAAAAAATTTGAGTTTAGAAATTGAAAAAGAATTCCAGCATAACCTTTTAAATAGCAATGCTAAAACGCTAGGATCCAGGCGGTTTTTTTGGGTGTTTGCAGAAAATGTAACTTCCCAATATATCAAAGAAAAAGCGCAATTTGAATTGGGATTTTACTTGCCTAAAGGGAGTTATGCGAGCGCGTTGCTCAAAGAAATCAAGCATGAGAAAGGAGAAAATAATGACGAATTTTGAAAAGATTATCGTGCAAAACAGGCTCAAAACGAACGCGGTTTTAACCACTTATTGCGCAATTTTTGCTTTTATCGGATTGTTGGTGGATGCTATTAGAATCAACGCTAATGATTTAGGCATAGCCCTTTTTAAACTCATGACTTTTCAAATTTTTCCTACGATCACCATTATCATGTTTTTAGCGGCTTTTGTTATTATTGTTATTTGTATCCAAAATTTTAGCTCTATCATGTTAAGCGGTGATGAATACAAGCTTATTGATCCAAGCAAGGTTTTAAGCTCTAAAGAAAACCAAATCCATCGCCTTTTGTTAGAGCTTTTAGAAGAGGCTAAGCTTCATTTTGAGCCTAAGCTTTATATCATTAAAGCCCCTTACATGAACGCTTTTGCGAGCGGGTGGAATGAATCTAACTCCCTTATCGCTCTTACAAGCGCTTTAATAGAGAGGTTGGATAGAGATGAATTGAAAGCCGTGATCGCTCATGAGCTCAGCCACATCAGGCACAATGACATTCGCTTGACCATGTGTGTGGGGATTTTAAGCAATATCATGCTGTTAGCGGCTAATTTTAGCGTGTATTTTTTCATGGGGAATCGCAAGAATAGCGGGGCGAATTTAGCCCGAATGATTTTATTAATTTTACAGATCATTTTGCCTTTTTTAACGCTCCTTTTGCAAATGTATTTGAGCCGCACACGAGAATACATGGCCGATAGCGGGGCGGCGTTTTTAATGCATGACAATAAGCCCATGATTAGAGCCTTACAAAAAATTTCTAACGACTATGCGAACAACGATTACAAGGGCATAGATCAGAACTCCACCCGATCGGCGGCTTATCTTTTTAACGCTGAAATGTTTAGCACCCACCCTAGCATTAAAAATCGTATCCAATCTTTATCAAGGCGTTTTGTTTAAATGGAAAATTTTTTCAACCAGTTTTTTGAAAATATCGGCGAAGATAAGAATAGAGAAGGTCTAAAAGAGACGCCTAAAAGGGTTCAAGAATTATGGAAATTCTTGTATAAAGGCTATAAAGAAGATCCTAAAGTGGCTTTAAAAAGCGCGTATTTTCAAGGCGTTTGCGATGAAATGATAGTGGCTCAAAACATTGAATTTTACTCCACTTGCGAGCACCATTTGCTCCCTTTTTTTGGGAATATTAGCGTGGGATATATCCCTAAGGAAAAGATTGTAGGCATTAGTGCAATCGCCAAACTCATTGAAATTTATAGCAAACGCTTGCAGATCCAAGAAAGGCTGACCACTCAAATTGCCGAAACCTTTGATGAAATCATAGAGCCAAGGGGCGTGATCGTGGTTTGTGAAGCCAAGCATTTGTGCATGAGCATGCAGGGGGTGCAAAAGCAAAATGCGATCATTAAAACAAGCGTTCTAAGAGGTCTCTTTAAAAAAGACCCTAAAACCAGAGCTGAATTTATGCAACTCTTAAAATCTTAGGTTATAATTCTATGCATGAATAACCCTAATTTATCCTTTTATTATAATGAGTGCGAGCGTTTTGAAAGCTTTTTAAACCACCATCATTTACACCTTGAAAGCTTCCACCCTTATTTGGAAAAAGCCTTTTTTGAAATGGTGCTTAATGGGGGTAAAAGGTTCCGCCCTAAGCTTTTTTTAGCCGTGCTTTGCGCGTTAGTGGGTCAAAAAGATTATTCTAGCCAACAAACAGAATATTTTAAAATCGCTTTAAGCATTGAATGCTTGCACACTTATTCGCTCATCCATGACGATTTACCATGCATGGATAATGCCGCTTTAAGGAGAAATCACCCCACTTTACACGCTAAATACGATGAAACCACAGCCGTTTTAATCGGCGATGCACTCAACACTTACTCTTTTGAATTGCTTTCAAATTCTTTACTAGAAAGCCATATCATTGTGGAATTAATCAAAATCTTAAGCGCTAATGGGGGGATTAAGGGCATGGTTTTGGGGCAGGCTTTGGATTGCTATTTTGAAAACACGCCCTTAAATTTGGAGCAACTCACTTTCTTACACGAGCATAAAACCGCTAAATTGATTAGCGCAAGCTTGATGATGGGGCTTGTTGCAAGCGGTATTAAAGATGAAGAGCTTTTTAAATGGCTTCAGGCTTTTGGGTTAAAAACGGGTCTTTGTTTTCAAGTGTTAGACGATATTATAGACGTTACACAAGATGAAGAAGAGAGCGGTAAAACCACGCATTTAGACAGCGCTAAAAACAGCTTTGTGAATTTATTGGGGCTAGAGAAGGCAAATGATTACGCTCAAACTTTAAAAACAGAAGTTTTAAACGATTTAAACCTATTAAAACCCACTTATCCTTTATTGCAAGAAAATTTAAACGCGTTATTGAACACTCTATTTAAAGGCAAGACATGAGAAAAATTTTACTCACCAACGATGATGGCTACCATGCAAAAGGCATTAAAGCTTTAGAACAGGCTTTAGAAGAAATGGCAGAAATTTATGTGGTCGCCCCCAAGCATGAAAAAAGCGCATGCTCGCAATGCATTACTATCACTGCACCTTTAAGAGCGGAGAAAATTAAGGGCAAAGAAGGCCGGCATTATAGGATTGATGATGGCACGCCAAGCGATTGCGTGTATCTGGCGATCAATGAGTTGTTCAAGCATGTTTGTTTTGATTTGGTGATTTCAGGGATCAATCTTGGATCTAATATGGGCGAAGACACGATTTATTCTGGAACGGTGGCCGGAGCGATTGAAGGCACGATTCAGGGCGTGCCTTCCATTGCGATTTCTCAAATCCTTTCTCCTAGAAATAAAAACACGCCCCTAAATTTTGATCTGGCTCAAAAGATCATCCAGGATTTAGTCCAAAACATTTTCACAAACGGCTACCCTTTAAAAGGACGCAAGCTCTTGAATGTGAATGTCCCTAATTGCTCCTTACAAGAATATAAAGGCGAATGCATCACCCCTAAGGGCTATAGGTTGTATAAAAAAGAAGTGCATAAGCACACAGACCCCAAAAATGAAAGCTATTTTTGGCTAGGGCTACACCCTTTAGAATGGCAAAAGCGCGAAAATGAAGACAGACTCTCTGATTTTGACGCTATTGCTTCAAACCATGTTTCTATCACGCCTTTAAATTTAGACTTAACCAGTTATGATGATTTGAAAAATTTGGAATCTTGGCATAAGGGAATGTTAAAGTGAGTAAAAATCAGCACTTGGCTTTTTTAGGGCTGATTGTTGGGGTTTTGTTCTTCTTTAGTGCATGCCAACACCGCTTGCACATGGGGTATTATTCAGAAGTTACAGGGGATTATTTGTTCAACTATAATTCCACTATCGTGGTGGCTTATGACAGAAGCGATGCGATGACTTCTTATTATATCAATGTGATTGTTTATGAATTGCAAAAATTAGGCTTTTACAATGTCTTCACGCAAGCAGAATTCCCGCTAGATAAAGCCAAAAATGTGATCTATGCACGCATTGTCCGCAACATCTCAGCTGTGCCGTTTTACCAATACAATTACCAGCTGATCGATCAAGTCAATAAACCTTGTTATTTTCTTGGGGGGCAGTTTTATTGCTCTCAAACCCCTACCGATTACTACGCTATCAATGGCTTTAGCGAGCAAATTTTAATGAGCGCTAATTCGCATTTTATTTTGGATTGGTATGATGTGGTGCTGCAAAAACGGGTTCTATATGTGGATGGGAGCGTGAGCGGAAGGACTTGCGGCTATCAAATGCTCTATAGGGATTTGATTAAAAGCACGATCAAGCGCATTGATTTTAACCGCCCTGAACGCTACTACTACAATTTAAGACTGCCCCTTTATCAGCCATGTTATAGAGAATGAAATGGTTATCAGGCGATTGTATAAATTTTGCGCTAGCCATGTGGTGCGCAATTGCTCTTCTGTAAAATGCGCTCAAAATATCCATGGGCATAATTATGAAGTGGAGGTTTTTATTGAAACCAACCGCTTAGACAGCGCGAACATGGCGTTAGATTTTGGGCTGATGCAACAAGAAATGCAAGTTTTCATTGAGTCGTTTGATCATGCCCATCATTTTTGGGACAAAGAAAGCGATGAGTTCCAGCGTTTTATAGAAAATCATTGCATGCGTTATGTGAAATGCTCGTTTAATCTGAGCGCAGAGGGTTACGCTCTCATGTTTTTATACTACCTGACAAGGATTTTACAAAAAAGCGTTTTTTCTAATGGTGAAGGGGAGTTAAAAGTCTCTAGCGTACGCGTGCATGAGACTAAAAACGGCTATGCGGAAAGCTTTTTAAAAGATTTAGAAAACCCACACTTTAAATCTTTAGTGCATCCAAATTGCGTCTCTTTTTCACAAGGCATTCAAAATTTGTGGCAAGATAAGGATTTTTTCAATAAAATCATCAGCGATGAAAAACAATGCTTTTTCCACGCTAAACCCTTACACCAGATCCCATGAAACTCCCGGTCGTTGAGAGCTTTTTTTCCTTACAAGGTGAAGGAAAAAGGATAGGCAAACCCAGTCTTTTTTTGCGCTTAGGGGGGTGTAACCTTTCATGTAAGGGCTTTAATTGTAAAACCATATTGCATGATGAAATCCTAACGGGTTGTGATAGCTTGTATGCGGTGCATCCTAAATTCAAAGAAACTTGGGATTATTACAATGAGCCTAAATCTTTGATTGAACGATTAGAGGATTTAGCCCCTAATTATAAACATTTTGATTTCATTCTTACAGGCGGGGAGCCAAGCTTGTATTTTAATAACCCTATTTTAATCAGCGTTTTAGAACATTTTTATCGCAAAAAAATCCCTTTATTTGTAGAGAGTAACGGCTCTATTTTTTTTGAATTTAGCCCTATTTTAAAAGAATTGCATTTCACCCTGAGCGTCAAACTCTCTTTTTCTTTAGAAGAAGAAAGCAAGAGAATCAACCTTAAAGCCTTGCAAAATATCTTAAATAACGCTAAAAGCGTGCATTTTAAATTTGTTTTAGAGAGCCAAAACGCTATTCAATCTATCATAGAAATTCAAAACCTTTTGAAACGACTCTCCTTAAAAAATAATGAAATCTTTTTAATGCCCTTAGGCACAACAAATAAGGAATTAGACAAAAATCTCAAAATCCTAGCCCCCCTAGCCATAGAGCATGGTTTCAGGCTGAGCGATAGGCTCCATATCCGCTTGTGGGATAATCAAAAAGGGTTTTAAGAAGTTAATCATGACCATCAAAGTTTTTTCGCCCAAATACCCCACTGAATTAGAAGAATTTTATGCCAAGCGCATCGCTGATAACCCTTTAGGGTTTATCCAACGCTTGGATCTTTTGCCCAGCATTAGCGGGTTTGTTCAAAAATTGCGCGAGCATGGCGGGGAATTTTTTGGAATGAGAAAGGATAAAAAGCTCATCGGGATCTGCGGGCTTAATCCTATCAATAAAACAGAAGCAGAGCTGTGTAAATTCCACATGGATAGTGCTTATCAATCTCAAGGGCTAGGTCAAAAACTCTATGAAAGCGTGGAGAAATACGCTTTCATTAAAGGCTATACTAAAATCTCTCTGCATGTGAGCAAGAGTCAAATCAAGGCATGCAACCTCTATCAGAAGCTGGGTTTTGTGCGTATCAAAGAAGAGGATTGCGTGGTGGAGTTGGGCGAAGAGACTTTGATTTTCCCCACTCTTTTTATGGAAAAGATTTTGTCTTGATTGGTGCATCCATTTGACACACGCCCAAGCGACATTCAAACCACCAAACTTTTATCAACACAGCCTAATTAATGATAAATAAACCCTAAAACAAACGCTTGTTGTTAAAATTTTGTTTCAATACGAAACACTAATCTCTTGTAAAAACTTTAAATTTCAATAAAA
>NZ_JAHXLB010000029.1:0-7417 GCF_021062735.1 Helicobacter pylori
CACACTTTTAGATTTAGAGGAAGTGATTGTCCCTAAAACCAGCTGGCTTGTGTTAAGGAAATTAAAAGAAGCCCATTTTAGAGAGATCGCTAAAGCGTTTGTGATTGGTATCACTCAAAAAGATGGCAAATACATCCCCATGCCTGATGGAGAAACGATCATTGCAAGCGAATCCAAGCTATTAATGGTTGGCACTTCAGAAGGCGTTGCGACCTGTAAGCAACTCATTGCTAACCATCAAAAACCCAAAGAAGTGGATTACATTTCCTTGTGATTTATACAGCCTTTTTTAAATAAAAATGTTTTTATGCGTTAGCGTTTAGTGTAGCGCTCACTTCTTGCTCATTAGCTTTCATACTCATATTGAAATCGCTAAAAAAGCTCTCGTATTCTTTCATTTTAGCTTTCAAGCTCTCGCCGGCGTTAGTAAGCCACTCAATAGAATTTCTTAAACTGCTATCAATCTCGTTGGCGTTTTTAAAAAAATCCAAACTCAAAAGCACTTCTAAAATCCTAACGATACCTTTAAGGCTTAATTCCACTTGTTCGCTAAAATGGCTATTTTGTTTTAAAGCGCTCTGTAATTGCTTTAAAAGCTCGTTAGTGATTCCTTTCACTTCAGGCTGGCTTGTGATCTCTAAATGGCTATTAGGTAGGTTAGGATAGTTCATGGGTATTCCTTATACTTAATTTTTTGTGGTATGATTATGTTCTACGGAGTTTAAAGAATTAAATGTCTTTTCTTTAGTGATTGCTTGCGGAGTAGACCGTAACGCTTGCTTCTCTGTATCATACAGTTCATAACTGCTTATCATCCAATGATTTTCTAATTTTTCATTTTTCCACTCATTATTTAAACCTACTCTCTTATTTCCATAATCTACAAACACACGCCCTAAATGATCCGTCCCTTTAGTGCCTTTCTCTAACACTTCAGGGATTGATTTAACGATATTTAAGGCGTATTCTTTAGCTTCTGTTTCACTTAAGCCTTTCTTCATCTCGTTAGATATTCTACGCTCTAATATATGCGCTAATCCATAACCGTTGCTATCTTTAGTCTTTGGCGTTCCCCAGACTAAATCAATATCCCCTAAACCTTCCTTATGAAACGCTCCCGCTACAAAACCTTTTTTAGTTTCTAATAGCTTGTTAATCGCTCCTAAGCCATCACCCTTAAACTCGCTATAATTATTTCCCCATTCGCTAGGCGTTTTTAGTTTTTGTCCTTTAATCCCTTTCTTTGTTTCTTTTTGCATGTCCTTTATAGCTTCTATCAAACTCTTTAAGGTGGGGTTATTTTCATTCGGCTCTCTACCCACCATTAAAAGGTAATGCGTGAAATCGTAAATATCAATGTCTTTAAATTCCTTGCTATTAGGATCAAACATGTCTTTTGTAACATCTGCGATCTTAAATTCTTTCAAACCTTTTTTAATGTTATCGCTTCTTAAGGCTTCAAATAACGCCTTAGAAGGATCATCAAACCTCGCAAATCTTGCTACGCTTGCCCCTAAAATCTCGCTAATGTCGCTTGCGCTTTGATCGCTCTTTTCAAACATCTCTAAAGAGTTCGTTTTATAGAATTTTTCGCTCAAATCTTTCAGGCTTTCGCTCGTAGTTGGATAATTCTTTAAATTCGCAAAACTGCGATCCATAATATCGCTCAAATAAGCGTTCAGGCTCACATTAGGAAAACTCATGTCGTGGATTAAATTGTGGAAACTCCCAGCGTTATCTACAAACATTTTTTTCACTTTTTCATAGCTTTTAATGTCGTTAGAAAATTCTTTCTGCCAGCGGTTTAATAGTTCTATCCCTTGCGTCTTCGTCCTTGGCATGTTAAACATTAAAAGCGCTAAATTACTATCGGTTACATTAGGGTGGGTCGCTTTGTCAAAATTAAGATTTTTAGCCACAATGTTTTTTAACGAATAAACGCTATCAGCGTTTAATTGTGTTTCTAATTCTTTTAATTTAGGTTCGTAATGGCTTAAAACCGCTATCGCATGATCGCTCTCGCTATTGAAGCGTCCTTGATTAGATGAAGCCGCTAAATTGTTAATCTCGGTGTTATTCAAGCGTTTAGAAGGCAAGCGCACTAACAACTCGTCTGGTTTTAGATCTATGTGATAGTATTCCTTGATCGCTTTCTCGTAAGTGTAACGGCTTTTAGGCGTGAAATTTAGCATGCCTTGGACTCTGTGGTTTCCTGCGATCACTTGCCCGTCGTGTAAAATGATCGGTAAATCTTCAAAACCTCCACTGCCAAATATCTTTTTAGGATCAAAATTGTTTGAAATGCTTTTAATCTGTTCTTCGTTCATGTCGGTGCGTTTTTGCGTCCCGCCTGTGGTAAAGCTTGGTTTTAAATCTTTCGCTTTCACGATCGCATAATTAAGATCGTAAATCTCTCTTTCATTTAGCCTCACTCGGCTTTTAGGGATTTGCGCTTGTGTGTGCGTGGGAATATCGTCTCCTACTTCTATTTTAGTCTGGCTTTCAATGTTGCCTGCATTGCCTCGCTCGTGTTCTAATTTCTTTTTTAAAGCTTCTTTGCGTTGTTTCTCTTGCTCTTTTAAGCGGGTGAATTCTTTTTCGCTTTCTAATCGTTCGCTTTCTAGTTTCGCAAGCTTTTCGGCGTTGGCTTGTTCTAGTGGGCTTAAAGGCGCTTGCGTGTTTTTTGGTGGGTTTTCTTGTGTTTTTAATGCGTTTTCTTGTGTTTTTAGTAATTCCTCTTGACTCGTTAGGGGTTTTTTAGTAGTATTAAGTTCATAGGGATGGTTTCCAGAGTGTAGACTGGCACCCCTAAAATCTTTAAAATTCCTATCGCTATAAAAATCAAAAATCTTATTTCCATTGTTTAAATCATCTACTACTAACCTAAGCTTAACGCCGTTATTATCCCATTCGTATGCGTATCTAAATCCGTTTTTAATCCTTTCAAAACTCTCTAATAACACGCTTCCGTTCTTAATAACTTCGCTCATGTTAAGTAGTTCATCGTTAGTTAGTCCGCCTGTATTTTCTACCCCGTAATGCTTTCTTAGTATTTTTCTAGCTCCCGCATTCCTTGATCCTTGCTCTAAAATGTAAAGGTCGTTTAAATCTATCCCTTTGATTTCTGTTTGATCTAACTCGCCCTTAAACACCTTTAAAACTTGTTGCTGCTCTTTAGTAAGCTTGCTTTCATCAATCTTTTGCAATTCTTTTAAGGCTTTTTCGTATTTAGTCGCTTTCTCTTTGAGTTCTTCAC
The DNA here is from genome assembly GCF_021062735.1 of Helicobacter pylori. Classification (GTDB taxonomy): domain Bacteria; phylum Campylobacterota; class Campylobacteria; order Campylobacterales; family Helicobacteraceae; genus Helicobacter; species Helicobacter pylori_DN. The sequence continues at coordinate 3,257 of NZ_JAHXLB010000029.1, forward strand.
TCACTTGTTTAACGCCATTATTAAGCTCTTCAATGATTTTAAGCGTGTTGTTAGTGAATTTAGAATTTTTAGCGCTCAGTTCTAGTTGCTTGCTAAAATCGCTTATACTGTGGCTTCGTTCAAGCGCTCTTTTAATGTGATACTTTAGGGCTGCGCCTGCGGTGGCTTCGTTCAAGGCTTTCGGTAACTTCACTCCTAAAATGCGATCGGGTGCGTTTCTGTATAGCGTTCCTAGCGTGAATTTAGTCCATTGGTATTTTAACGCTCCGCTTAGAGTGGTGGCTAAACCTTGGCTTAAATTTTTCGTTGTAGCGGGTTTTAGGCTTTCAGCGATCTTAATATCGTTTTTAAAAAGCTTATGAAAACCGCTCGCTATGTCAATGTATTCTTTAGCCTTGGGCGTGGTAAAAACTTCTTCTTTAAACTCGTTTAGCTTGTTGAAAAAATGCACGCTGTCAAACACTTTTAAGCTTTCGTCTTGCTTTAGGCTTTCTTCCATCAAACGATTAAGCATGCTTAATTCTAGGCGTTCTTTATCGCTTTCGTTTAAGCCTTTCGTTAGCGCTTGGTAATTGCTTAAATCTTTGTCGCCTTGCGCTTGTATCATTTTCATTAAACTATTTACGGCGTCACTCGCTTGCGTGTTCTTGTCTCGTATTTTAGCCTTATCTACTAATTCTAAAGCCTGCTTCATCTCTCTATACTCGCTAATAGCGCTTTTTTGGAGTTCGCTAATCTTTTCATAAGCGCTTTTATTTTGCTTGAGTAAGCTCTCTATAGCGTTGTCTATATCGTTTTTTTAGAAAATTAGCGCTCGCTTTTTGGATATAGCCTAAAGTAGAAGGATCTTTTACATTTCGTAAATAAGCGTTGATTAGCTGGCGTGAGTTCTTCAATTGCTCGTAAGTAACGCCGTTAGGGTTATATACATTTTTTTCAATCTGTCTTAAAAAGCTCTTAGCTTGCACATCGATCTCGCCTTGCGCTTTCAAATCCTTTAAAAACTTTTCAAAATTAGTCGCATCTTGGATATTTTCTCGTAAATTCACCTTGTAGGTATCATCGTATAACTTTCCTATGATTTCGTTTAAGGCTTTGTCGTAGCTTTCCTTAGTTCCTTGTTCTAAATTGTCAAAAACGCTTTTTATTTCATAATCTTTTAAATCAAACTGCTTTAAGGATTTGGTTAAATTCTCGGTCGTTTGGTTAAGAATGGATTTTAAATTAGCGTTAGCTTTAGGGCTTAAGTTAGCCGCTTCAATCAAAAACGCTAAAGTGTTGCCAGTTTCATCGCTTCGTATCGCTCTTATAAAAGCTTGTTGCTGTTCTTTGTGGTTGTCTAGCGTTAGGATTTCTTTCACTTTGTCGTAAGCTTTTAGCTTGCTTTCATCGTTTTTAAAAACGCTTTTAATCTTATCTCTTAAAAAGTCGTTAGCGTTGTTAGCGTTAATCTTGGTTTCACCACCAAACTGCGCGCTAAATTCTTTTAAGGCTTCTTGCTGTTCTTTAGATAGCGTGGTTTCTATGATCTCGCTTGTGCGCTTGGCGTTACCGGTGAAAAAGTTTTTAGTGAATTGAAAAGGCATGCTCATCTCGGCTAATTTTAACGGCGCTTTAGCAAGCGGTTTTAACACCTTGCCCGCTCCTAGCATGATCGTATCGGTCGCTAATGATAAAGCTCCCTCACTTAACGCATGCCTTATGATTTCATCGGCTTTATTTTCTCTGTCAAGCGCTAGATTAGTGACAATCGCATCGCTAGCCGCTCCTGCAGTTGCTCCTAAGGCTGCACCGGCAATAGCTCCTCCAACTAATCCTAAAACTCCGGCGTTTTTCCCGTATTTAGCTCCCGTTAAACCACCGGCAACGCTTCCAGCTAGTGAAAATTTATTATTTAAAAGGCTTTGCGTGAAATTGTCTATAAAGCCGTCGTTAATCTTATAAACCTTATCGCCTTTGACTACAAAAGGTTCATTTTTTTCATTGTAGATCACGCTGTCAAAATGGTAGAGGTTTTTAGCGATCGTTTCAAAATCTTGTTTAGCTTTTTCTTGCGCTTCTTTATCTTTGCTTGTGAATAAACTAAAAAAGTCCTTATTCTTATCAATGTTGCTAAAGGCTGAATAAGCTTTCTGTATTTCTTTAGTTATGTCCTTGGCTTTTTCTTTTTCCTTGTATTCCTTAAGCTTTTCAGCTTCGCTTTTACCTGTGATAGCATCAAGTGCATTATTAAAAAAACCGCTATCATCGCTTATTAGTTCCTTATCGCTTTCTGTGAGTTCTTTACTCGTTTTGTTTAAAATCGCTTTTCTTTGCAAGTCTTTTTGATAGTCTTCTTTGGCGATCTCGTTCTTGGTTTTAAGCGGGTTAAAAAGGCTTGTTTCGGCTTTGTTGTAGTATTCATCTTTAAGCGCGTTAGGCAAGTCTTTAAATTCTATTTTATTGTCTAAAGCTTGGGTTTTAAGGTCGGTTAGCTGTTTTTCTCGCTCTTTGGCGTTGTCGGTTTGGTATCCTACAAAACTGCCTAACTTGTCTAATAATCCTAATTCTGTGAGTTCTTTTGATTTTTGATTAAGATCCACGATGAGATCTTTTCTTTTTTGTTCTAATTGCTCAGGCGTGAGAATGGGATTTTTAAGCGGGTATAATGGCGTGCTGGGCAAGTTTTCCAAGTTAATGTCTGTGTTTTGCATGCCTTTTCCTAAATAATTTTAATGTATTAAAACAAAAAAAACGCTTGATTTTAAGGGTTAGAATGGCTCTTTCATCATTCTAAAAGTAGCCGTGCAAGTTCGTTCTGTTGGTATTGGTTCAATTCTAAAAAACGACTCAAGATCCGTTCATCGCTTTCACCGATCCGGTAAAACCCTAAAATGTTTTTAATTCTGTTTTCAATTTCATAGTATTCTCTTATGCTTTTGTTCTTATCGCTAAAAAACGCCCTTGCGTAAGTTCTTCCCCACCCGTTGTTGTTGAGATACGGCTGTATACCTAAAAAATTCCATGAAGTTCCTAATTGTTTAAGGGTTAGGCGTTCGTTACCTATGGCGTTAATTTCATTATTTAGGTTGTTTCTTTCTTGTTCTTTGTTGTGTTTATCGTGTTCTTGGTTTTGTTTTTCTCGTTCTTTCTCGTTTCGTTGGCTCTCTAGGTTTTGCTTTTGTTGTTCTATGGGGTTTTTTGCTTGTTCTTTTTGATTTATAGCGTTCTTTAGCGTTTCGGTATAGTTTTGCTTGGCCTTAATGCTTTCTTTCAATTTTAGGGCGTTTTCTTGCTCTTTTAGGATTTCTTGCTCTAAAGCGTTTAAATCTTTACCTTTTAGGCGTTCTTCTTCTTGGTTTATGGTGTTTTCTAACTCTTCAATCCTTGCTAAATCTTTCTTGCTGCTTCTGCTTGGAGCGGTTAAGATCTTAAGCCTTAAGCCTTTGGCGTATTGGGAAATCTGTTTGAAAAATAAGGCGCTTTCTAGCTTATCGCTTTGTGGCGCGTGATTTATCGCTAAATCGTAAAACTTCAAGGCTTTCACTTGTTCTATACTCCCTAAAGCGTTGTAACTATCATTGCCCGGTAAAAACTTTTGATAGCTGTTATCTAAAACCTGGTTTAGCGCGTTGGTTCTAAATTGGTTATTGATGCCGTCCATGTTATTAGGAGCGTTTAGGGCGTTGTAGGTTTCTTTGCCTGGGTTATGATACTCATAAATAAAGCCTTTAGGCAGTATCGCATAAGGATTGGTTAAAAAAAAGTTCATGCGGGTGTTTTGTTGGCTTACTTGGTTTAAAGCGTGCTGCTGTTTAGCTTCTATATTAGGAGGGTTATCGGTCAAAAAATTAAATTGTTTCTCCCACTTAGATTGCTTTTTAAGCCTTTTTAGTTCTTGTTTGAGTTTTTCTAATTCTTTCAAGCTTTCTTTTATTTCTTTTTCAATTTGCTTTTTATCGTTCGTTTGTAATTCTAAAGCGTTTAATTTTTCTTCTTCTTGTTTTATCGCTTGGCTTTGCGCGCTAATTTCATTATTCAAGCCTGCTATTTCGTGGTTTAGGTTATTTATCGCTTGGGTTTGGTTATGGATTTCGTTGTTTAGGTGGTGTGTTTCATTGTTTAGTCTGTTAATGGCGTTTTGCCTGTCTGCTATTTCGTGGTTTAGGTGGTTAATGCGGT
>NZ_JAHXLB010000003.1:0-133300 GCF_021062735.1 Helicobacter pylori
ACTAATGGAATATTCAAACCCCACGCTCGCATACGCCCCATTTTCTTCAGCGATACAAAAAGATAAAAGTAAAAGTAAAAAGAATGATGAATGTAATAAGGCTTTTGGAAATTGCATGGGTGATCCTAATCAAAAATAATCTCAATCATACACTAATTTTAATAGAAAAAAGTGAAACCATTTTTAAGCCATTTTTGAATACAATAAGAGTATTTTATTTTTAAGGTTAGAATAATGAGTTTGATCGTTACGCGCTTCGCTCCATCGCCCACTGGCTATCTCCACATAGGAGGCTTAAGGACAGCCATTTTCAACTATCTTTTTGCACGAGCCAATCAAGGAAAGTTTTTTTTACGCATTGAAGACACGGATTTGAGCCGTAACTCTATAGAAGCGGCTAACGCCATTATAGAAGCTTTCAAATGGGTAGGGCTAGAATACGATGGCGAAATCCTCTACCAATCCAAACGCTTTGAGATTTATAAAGAATACATTCAAAAACTCTTAGACGAAGACAAAGCCTATTATTGCTACATGAGCAAAGATGAGTTGGACGCTTTGAGAGAAGAGCAAAAAGCTAGGAAAGAAACCCCACGCTATGACAATCGTTATCGTGATTTTAAAGGCACGCCCCCTAAAGGCATAGAGCCTGTGGTAAGGATTAAAGTCCCCCAAAATGAGATCATTAGTTTTAATGACGGGGTTAAAGGCGAAGTGAGAGTGAACACTAACGAAATAGACGATTTTATTATCGCCAGGAGCGATGGGACGCCCACTTATAACTTTGTGGTTATTATTGATGACGCTTTAATGGGGATTACTGATGTGATTAGAGGCGATGATCACCTTTCTAACACCCCTAAACAAATCGTTCTCTATAAGGCTTTGAATTTTAAAATCCCTAATTTTTTCCATGTGCCGATGATTTTGAACGAAGAAGGGCAAAAATTAAGCAAACGCCATGGGGCCACTAATGTGATGGACTATCAAGAAAGGGGCTATCTTAAGGAAGCTTTAGTGAATTTTTTAGCGCGTTTGGGGTGGAGCTATCAAGATAAAGAGATTTTTAGCATGCAAGAATTATTGGAATGTTTTGACCCTAAAGATTTAAATTCTTCGCCCAGTTGCTTCAGCTGGCACAAGCTTAATTGGCTCAACGCTCACTATTTAAAAAACCAAAGCACACAAGAATTATTAAAGCTTTTAAAGCCTTTTAGTTTTAGCGATCTCTCGCATTTAAACCCCGCTCAATTGGATCGCTTGTTGGACGCCCTCAAAGAAAGATCTCAAACTTTAAAAGAATTAGCCCTTAAAATAGATGAGGTTTTAATCGCCCCTATAGAGTATGAAGAAAAGGTTTTGAAAAAACTCAATCAAGCGCTCGTTATGCCCTTGTTAGAAAAGTTTAAATTGGAATTAAATACAACCAATTTCAACGATGAAAGCGCGCTAGAAAACACCATGCACCAAATCATTGAAGAAGAAAAGATTAAAGCGGGTAGTTTCATGCAGCCTTTAAGATTAGCCCTTTTGGGCAAGGGGGGCGGGATAGGCCTTAAAGAAGCACTTTTTATTTTAGGCAAAGCAGAGAGCGTCAAAAGAATAGAAGAGTTTTTGAAAAACTAAAAGATTGGCTCTGTTTTCATTGGATATTAATAAAAGAGTTTGATTTTAGCGGTTGTTATGAGAGCGACTCCCTAAAACTTTAGCGTTATTCCTAACACTAAAATGGGTGCATAAAGTTTGCATTTTTTGAAAAATAAGAGGGTTTTAAGAGGAAAATGAAAAAAATATTTCTAAAATTTTTTGCCTTGATTGAAATCAAGCTTAAAAGTTGGGTTCAAGCAGTTTTTTGGCAAACTGATCGTTTGAGGAATGACCTCATAATGGCAATAATTTTCATCTTCAAAGAGAGGTTTTACCCATAGGCGGTTTGAAAAAAGCCGATTTTCTTGATTAGGATCAATAACGCCATTGTTTAAAAAGAGAAAAGTTTGCGCGAGTTTGGTGATTTCATTGGGATTATGGCTTACCAATAACACGCTTAAATTTTCACGTTTGATAAAATCAAGCAAACCTTGTTGCACTTCGTTTTTTAAGGCGTTATCTAGGGCGTTTAAAGGCTCATCTAAAAGCAATAAATTCTTGGCTGCGATCAAAGCTCTTGCTAAAGCGACTCGTTGGGCTTGTCCGCCAGAGAGTTGAAGAATTTTTTGCTGGCTTAAATTTTCTAAACGCATTAAGCGTAACACTTCGTGGATTTTATTTGTATCTTTAGGTTGAGCAAAGGCGATGTTTTGATACACATTTAAATGCGGAAATAGGGCGTAATCTTGAAACACAAAGCCGATTTTTCGTTGTTGCGGTTTTAAAAAAATCTTTTTTTGAGTGTCTAGCCATACTGAATGATTGACTTCAATATAGCCGCTATTCACCGCTTCAAGCCCTGCTAAAATGCGTAAAATCGTGCTTTTACCCGCTCCCGATTCTCCTAATAAAGCGACAACTTCCGCTTCTTTAATTTCTAAGTCTATATTCAAATCAAACGCGCCCCTAGATCCTAAAAGGCGTTTTTTAAACCGCGCTTTTATCATAAAAACGAGCTTTGTTTTTTATTCAAAAATAGGGTAACAAATAAGAGGCTAAAACTGATAAGCGTGAGCGTTAAGGCGTATTGGTGGGCTTTAGGGAAATTGAGCGCTTCAGTTTCGTTAAAAATCGCAATACTGGCCACTCTTGTTTCCCCTAATATATCACCCCCAAGCATCATCACCACGCCAAATTCACCTATAGTGTGCGTAAAAGTTGTGATGATAGCCATCAATAAACTGGGTTTGATGTTAGGGAGTAGGACAAAAAAAAGGGTGTAATATTCCCCTTTACCCAAGCTATAACTGGCTTCTTTTAAAGAAGCGGGCAAGGAAATTAGCGCGCTTTTAATGGGGCTTACCATAAAGGGTAAGGAAAAAATCACACTCCCTAAAATAAGCCCTTGAAAACTAAAAACAAGTTTCACATTTAACGCATCTTGTAAAAACGCTCCTAAAAAAGAAGAAGGCGAAAAGATTAAAAGGAGATAAAACCCTAGCACGCTTGGGGGTAAAACTAAAGGCATATACACAAGCGTTTCTGTTAAGCTCGTTAAAAGATTGCGTTTAAGGCTTAAAAAATAGCCCAAAAAAATCCCTATAGGGAGTAAAATAAGGGTGGTAATCAAGGCTAAAGAAAAGCTCAAACGCATGGTAATCAAAAACTCATGATCCATTATTCGCCTTTTTTATGCGTTTTAATCCACAATATAGCCGTATTCTTTAAAGACAGCTCTAGCTTTAGGGCTGAATAAAAAATCTTTAAAAACTTTGGCTAAAGGGTTGTTAGCCCCATTTTTAGTGATGATCAAAGCTTGTTCAATAGGGTTATAAAGGGCTTTATCAATGATGAAATAAGAGAGGTTTTTATCTTTTTTATCCATCAAAGATAACGCTCCAAAGCCTATTTGAGCGTTTTTAGTAGCGACAAATTGATGGGCTTGAGAAACAGAAGCGCCATAAATGATTTTAGGTTTAAGACTGGAAGCGAGTTTTAAATTCTCTAAGACTTCCATACTGGCTTTTCCATAAGGGGCTAGTTTAGGATTAGCCATAGCGATATATTTAATTTTAGGGTCTTTAAGAATTTCTAAAGAATCCATTTTTAGATTTTCGCTCCACAAAACCAACACGCCTTTAGCATAGACTTCTTCTTTAAAAGGGGTTATTTTTTCATCATAAAGCTTTTTAGGTCTAATCATATCCGCTGAAATGAATAAATCAAAAGGGGCGTTTTGAGTGATTTGAGCGTAGAGTTTGCCTGAAGAATTAAAACTAATACTAATAGCGTCTTTTGGGTGTTCTTTTTGAAATTCTTTAACAAGGGCTTTTAAAGCACGTGTGAGATTAGCAGCAGCAGCGATTTTTAAATCCTGTGCCAAAAGAGCACTTGAAAAAAATACGATTAAAAAGGCAAACGCTTTGAAAGTATTTTTCATAGAACTCCCTTTGATTAAATTGAAGTTGGTGATTATACCTATTTGTATCTTAAAAATTTGTATTTTAAAAATTTGAGGTGGTTTTGTAGGTGTATCCCACTTATCCATGATTTAATCAATATTTTCACTCTAAAACCCTCATCTTTGATAAAAAATTAAACCTTTTAGAAAAATAACCGATTTTAGGGTGTAACTTTAATTCAACAAGAAGGATTTATTATGATTAAAAGAATTGCTTGTATTTTAAGCTTGAGTGCGAGTTTAGCACTGGCTGGCGAAGTGAATGGGTTTTTTATGGGTGCGGGTTATCAGCAAGGTCGTTATGGCCCTTATAACAGCAATTACTCTGATTGGCGCCATGGCAATGATCTTTATGGTTTGAATTTCAAATTAGGTTTTGTAGGCTTTGCCAATAAATGGTTTGGGGCTAGGGTGTATGGCTTTTTAGATTGGTTTAACACTTCGGGGACTGAACACACCAAAACCAATTTGCTCACCTATGGTGGCGGTGGCGATTTGATTGTCAATCTCATTCCTTTGGATAAATTCGCTCTAGGTCTCATTGGTGGCGTTCAATTAGCCGGAAACACTTGGATGTTCCCTTATGATGTCAATCAAACGAGATTCCAGTTCTTATGGAATTTAGGCGGAAGAATGCGCGTTGGGGATCGCAGCGCGTTTGAAGCGGGCGTGAAATTCCCTATGGTTAATCAGGGCAGCAAAGATGTAGGGCTTATCCGCTACTATTCTTGGTATGTGGATTATGTCTTCACTTTCTAATTTATTCTTTCGTTCGCTCTTCTTCATCAAATCAAACCCTAGCCAACTCTTAAAAGGTTGGGGTTCAAAAATCTTTTTCATAAATAGAAAGTTTGCCTTAGTGCAGTATAATCCTAGCGTTTTAATTTTTATTTTACTCAATAGAAGAGCGTTTGGTGTTTGCGTTTGAATATGGGTTTAGTAAGATTTAAATAATCAATTACTTATATATATTTGATAGATATTATTTTATTCAATAGTGTTATTTAATGGCTCAATTTAATAGGATAGTTTCGCTTTTATTTCTTTAAAACAAATTGATTCTACTGGGGAAGGGTTTTTATGGAAAACAGCACACTTTATATTGTTATTGCTGGCTTATGGCTTGCGGTAGGCTTTGGAATCTTTTTAAAGAAATTAGACATGCCGGTTATCATTGGCTACATTTGCACAGGAACGGTCTTAGCGGCTTTTTTTAAAATCAATGATTTTAATTTGTTGTCTGATATTGGTGAATTTGGTATCGTCTTTTTAATGTTTATGATAGGCATTGAGTTTAATTTTGACAAGCTCAAATCCATCAAACAAGAAGTGCTGGTTTTTGGGCTTTTACAAGTCATTTTGTGCGCTTTAATCGCTTTTTTAGTGGGGTATTTTATTTTGGGTCTTTCACCCATTTTTTCCCTTGTTTTAGGCATGGGGCTTTCGCTCTCTTCAACCGCTATTGTGCTGAAATTCTTTGAAGATTCCAAACAGCTTAGCACGCCCATGGGAAAGAGCGCGGTGGGGATTTTGATTTTCCAAGATATTGCAGCCATTCCCATGCTTTTAATTCTCACTATTCTAGGCAGCAAAGATTCTAATGTCAATTTACTCATTCTTAAAACCCTTGTTTCAGCAGGGATTATTTTAGTTCTTTTATTATTGCCTGGAAAAAAAGGGGCTAATCTCATCTTAGAGCAAGCAAAAGACACGCGCTTGCCTGAAATTTTTATAGGCACGATTTTAGTGATTGTTTGCAGCGCAGCAGGGTTGAGCCATTTTTTTGGGTTTTCTATGTCTTTGGGGGCGTTCATTGTGGGCATGGCGATTTCTAAATCGCGCTATAAAATCAATGTTCAAGAAGAATTCGCGCAATTAAAAAACCTCTTCTTAGCCCTTTTTTTCATTACGATAGGGATGCAAATTAATGTGAGTTTCTTTATGGAGAAGTTCTTTGTTGTCATCTTCTTACTCATTTTAGTGATGGGTTTTAAGACTGCTATCATTTATGCGCTTTTGCGTTTTTTTAGAGACGCTAAAACTGCCATAAAAACCGCTCTTTCTTTGGCGCAAATCGGGGAGTTTTCTTTTGTTATCTTTTTAAATTCAGGCTCGCACCAGCTCTTTAATTTGCAAGAAAAAAAAGGGATTCTTGGTTTTTTGCACCAAAAAAATATCTTAAGTATCGCTCAAAATGACATCCACCAATTCCTTATCCTTATGGTGGTTTTTTCTATGTTAGCAACCCCTTTTATTTTAAAATACCTAGAATCTATCGCTCAATTTATTTTGCACCAAAAGAGCCAAGAAAACGAGCCAGCTAAAAAATAATTGCACAAAAAACCAAATGATAAGTTTGCTTGTATTGTCAGTGTTATGTTAGAATACAAGCATATTTTAACTCCAAATTGATATAAAAAGGGGATTTTATGAAAGAGCAAGAATGGGATTTAAGCGCTTTATTTGAAAATAAAGAAAGCACAGAAGAATTTTTAAAAATCTTACAAACAGAAGTGCAAGAATTTGAGAGCGCTTATCAAAACAACCTTAAGAATTTAGACGCTGCAAAATTTGCCGACGCTCTTAAACATTACGAAAATTTGTCAGAAAAAATCTCTAGAGCGATGACTTACGCTCAATTGCTTTTTGCTAAGAACACTAAAGAAGCGAAGTTTTATTCGCAGTGCGAAATGGTTTGCGCGAATATCCAACAACACCTTTTGTTTTTTGAAATTGAATTCAAGAATTTAGACGCCAAAAAACAACTCGCTTTCATTAAAAAATGCAAAGACCATGCTTTTTATTTGAACAATCTCATAGAAAAGAAAAAGCACACCCTAAATTTAGATGAAGAAAAGATCGCTCTAGCCCTTTCACCTGTGGGAGTGGGCGCGTTTAGCCGTCTTTTTGATGAGCATTTTTCTTCTTTGAAAATCCCTTTTGAAGAGCAAAACTTAAGCGAAGAAGAAATTTTAGCCCTCTTGCACAACCCCAAACGCAAGATCCGCAAAAAATCCCAAAAAGCTTTCAGCAAAGCGTTAGAAAAATCCCGCCCTTTACTCACTTACATTTTAAACATGGTGCGTAAAGATTTGCTCATTGAAACTAGGCTAAGAAAATACGATAAAAAAGAGAGTTTCCGCCACATTGACAACCAGATCTCTCAAGAGAGTGTGGATAGCATGATAGAGATTGTGAACGCTAATTTTTCTTTAGTGCATCGTTACTACCATCAAAAAGCGCAAATTTTAGGGCATAAGCTCAAAGATTACGACCGCTACGCTCCTTTAAACGATGAAAACACCACCATGACTTACTCTCAAGCTTTAGAAGAAGTGCTTAACACCCTTAAAGCCTTTAGCCCTGAATTCCATAAAATCGCTTCTAAAGCGATTAAAGAAGGCTGGGTGGATTCACACCCTAAAGACTTTAAGCAAGGTGGGGCTTTTAGCCATGGTGCAACGCCTAGCGTTCACCCTTATGTGTTATTAAACTACACAGGAAATCGCCGAGACGCTTTCACTATCGCTCATGAATTTGGGCATATGATCCACCAAGAATTGTCCAAAAAACAGGGCGTATTGAACATGGATACGCCCCTAACCACCGCAGAAACCGCTTCTGTCTTTTCTGAAATGCTGTTTTTTGAGCATTTAAAAAAGGGTTTAAAACAAGATGAACTCCTTTTCATGCTAGCAGGCAAGTTAGAAGATATTTTTTCTACCCTTTTTAGGCAAGTGGTGATGACTAATTTTGAAAGAAGAATCCATGAAATGGATGAAGAATTAGACACCAAAGATTTTGATCAAATCTGGTTTGAAGAAAACCAAAGAATGTTTGAAAAGAGCGTGAAACTCACTAAAAACTACCATTTGTGGTGGAGCTATATCCCCCATTTTATCCATTCGCCTTTTTATTGCTACGCTTATAGTTACGGGCAGCTTTTGACTTTAGCGCTTTATGGGCTTTATAAAAAAAGCGACGCTAAAGAATTTGTTAAAACTTACACGGAATTTTTGAGCTTAGGAGGGTCAAAAAGCCCTAAAGAATTAGTGTCCATGTTTGGCTTTGATATTGATAGCAAAGAATTTTGGGAAATTGGCATGCAAGAGGTGTGCCATTTGTTAGAAGAATTTGAAAGGTTGCTCGCATGCAAAGAGAATTAAGGCTTTTAAATAACAAACATTGCGTTGAATACTTGCAATTTCTGTCCAAAAACCATTTGAGTTTTAACCTTTTGTGTGAAAGAGATGCGATTGATTTTTCCCCCAAGCTCCCTAAAGAAATCCATGAAAAATTCGGCGCGTTAGTGCTGTTTGTTTTAGCCGGATACACCTTAGAAAGCTTGATGATTGACACACAAAGCGTGCAGTTTGAAGCCGGGTTTGGCCCTAACAATATTGGCAGTGTGGTTCAAGTAAAACTTCCTGGCATCATTCAAATCCTTATCAAAGAAAAAAATGAAAATGCCGTTTTATTCAATCGTTGCGATTCGCTTGAAGTGTTCCATAAAGAAGAACCACCCCTTCAAGAGCCAAAAAAAGACGAACGAGAGTCTAAAGAATGGCTGGATTCTAAAGAGGCCCTTTTTTCCAATTCCAAAAACCGCGCGATTTTAGAAAATTTACACAAAAGCTAAAGGAATCATTGATGAGCGTTTTGAAATTGCATGTAAAGGTCTTTCGTTTTGAAACCAACAAAGATTACAACCCTGCTTATGAATCTTATTTTTTAGAATACCAAGAAGATCAATACCTTTTAGATCTTTTAAAACAACTCAAAGGCGTGAGCTATAGTGAAAATATCGCGCTTAAAATCAATCAAATTGCGGTGTTTGAAGACGCTAAAGTGAGCGATTTGGTGGCGTTTTTTTCTAAAGAGTGGGTGCTAGATCCCCTATCCAAACGATACGCTTTAAAAGATTTGGTGGTTGATGAAAAGGCGGTTTTAAAAAACTATGAAGTTTTTTTCAAACAAGTCCCCTACATCACTAAAGGCGAAAAAGAAGAGTTAGAAAAGTTTATCCAAATCAATTTTATCAACCCCCAAACAAACCCTAAATATCTGGGCGATGGCTTTTTCTTGTATGTTAAATGGCTGATGAAACGCTACCCCACAGAGCGCAACCGGTTATTAGAGATGATTTCTCAGCCTGAAAGCGGCGTGATGAATTTTTTAAGCGTGGCGCATTACCTCTATAAAAACGATGACAACATTGACCATGAAATCTATGAGTTGCAAGAAATCCTAACCAATTCCAAAATCAAGCCATGGAAAGATTTTTCTAAAAACCTTTTAAGCCTTTTTCAATACCATTCTAACCCCCCTAAAACGCCTAACCCCCCTAAAACTTGCGCGCTCTTTAACGCTTATGCGAAGCATTTAGACGCGCAATCACTTCTCAAAAGCGCTAAGCTCTATTTAGAAAAAATGGGGCAAAAAATCATTGATCTGCCTTTTTGTTATGATGGGGGCTATTATGGGAAGATTATAAGCACGCATGATTTCCTTACCGCTTCTGCGTATAATCTGGCTCTAGCCAAAGCCAATGGCGTTTCGCTCATTTTTTGCGAAGAAGATTCGTATTTGAATATCTTGCATGCTAAAGAAGTTTTAGACAACAACCCTGAAATCATCAACTCCGTCAATGAAAAATTGAAAAAATACCAACTCGTTTATGAAAAAGATATTGAGATAGTCTATCTTAATGAGTGGGTTAATGAATTTTTGGCATGGGAATTGAAAAGCCCTTTTGACGCGTTTGTAGGGGCTGAATTTTCTCGCATCAAACCAAGCGATCATTTTTTCAATAAAATCCGTTTAAAAGCCCCCCATTTTTTAGAGTCTTTTCAAAATTACGCCCCCCTTTTAGAAGTCAATGAAGCAAGCGGCTTACTCCAGTGCGCGCATTTACGCTATTTAGGGATTGATTTGGGGGCGGATTTTTTAATCGCGCATTCTTTAGGGCTTTTTTACGCTTTTGAAAATTTAAGCTTAAAAGCTTCAAAAGTTTATAAAAGAGATAATGACAACACCCCCACTTTATTTTTACCTCAAATCGCACTAATGGCTATGGGGGAAAAAAACACGCAAGCTTTAGGGCTTGATACGCATTATCATAAGGTTACTTTCATTTAAAATGAACGCTTTTTTAAAACTCGCGCTCGCTTCTTTGATGGGGGGGCTTTGGTATGCTTTCAATGGCGAAGGCTCTGAAATTGTCGCTATAGGGATTTTTGTGTTGATTTTGTTTGTTTTTTTCATCCGCCCTGTGAGTTTCCAAGACCCAGAAAAACGAGAAGAATACATAGAACGGCTTAAAAAAAACCATGAGAGAAAAATGATCTTACAAGACAAGCAAAAAGAAGAGCAAATGCGCCTCTATCAAGCCAAAAAAGAGCGAGAGAGCAGGCAAAAACAAGACCTCAAAGAACAAATGAAAAAATACTCATAAAGGAAAATCATGGAAATCATTTTATTAATTGTTGCGGCGGTTGTGTTGTTTTATTTTTACAACACTCTCAAAGAATATTTGAAAAACCCCCTAAACCCTAAAACCAAAACCGAAGAATACGACTTGAAAAATGACCCCTATTTGTTAGCGCAATCTAGCCCCCTAGACAAATTCAAGCAAACCCAAACGGGTGCGTATATGCGTCTTTTAAAGTTTTTAGACATTCAAAAAAACGCTTTGGATAACGCCTTAAGAACGCTTTTTATCCATGAATTAGAGCAGCCCTTAAACAGCGAACAGCAAAATTTAGCCAAAGAGCTTCTCAATGAGCCTGTGGATAAAAAAGAAAATTTTGAATCCTTATGCCAAGAAATCGCCGACCACACGCATGGAGAATACACCAAACGCCTGAAATTAGTGGAATTTCTTATGTTATTGGCCTATGCTGATGGGATACTAGACAGCAAAGAAAAAGAATTGTTTTTAGATGTGGGGGCGTTTTTGCAGATAGACAATCAAGATTTTAACGAGCTTTATGACAATTTTGAACGCTTCAATGCAATAGAAATCCCTATGTCTTTAGAAGAAGCAAAAAGTCTTTTTGAAATCCAAACTAACACCACCAAGCAAGATTTAGAGAAAAAAGCCTTGGATTTAAGCGCCCCCTACTACCATAAAATGAATGACAACAAACGCTACAGCGAACAAGATTTTATCTCTTTGAAAAAAATCGCCCTCGCTTCCCAACTTTTAGAAAATGATTTAAAAGACTCATAAGGGGTGTGATGAAAAAGGCCATTACATGCCCTTTTTAAAAGCCCTAGAATCTTTTGATGCGCCCTTTTTAGAAAAAGAAATTTCAAAGCGTTTTAGGGATAATTTAATTTTTTTCAAATCCTATCACCTCAATCTGTTTAACGCTCTCAATACGCCTTTTAAAAATTACCAATTGCTTTTTGAAAAAAATCATTTCAATCTCTTACACACGCCCACAAACGCTTTAAGCTACCCTAAAAATCAAATGATAGAAATCGCTTTCAACATGGCTTCTAACCCCTTGAATAATCCCAGATGGTCATTAGACAATAACCACCTTTCTTTACATTATTTAAAAACTCAAAACAACCCCAAACTCCCCCTAACCCTTAAAGCCACGCATGCGATCTCAAACTTTTTAGATAATCATCAAACGCCTTGCTCTTTAAAGAAATTCCTACCCCCTACCATGATTTATGGCGTTTTAGACGGCTTGTTTTTGGCTATTTTACAGGCTCAAAATTACCGCTTCCATTCGCTTTATTTGTTTGAAGAAAATTTAGATTTGTTTAAAATCAGTTGTTATTTTGTGCGTTATGAAGATTTGATTATAAAAGGGGCTAAACTCTTTATTCAAGGGTTTTTTAACCCCAATGAATTGAAAATGGATTTTTTAAAACGCCCTGTTACGCATTCTTTTTTAAAGCTAGAAATCATGCCCTATAAAAGCGCTTTTAATTTGCGCATGCGAGAAAACATTCAAAGCTATTACAAACAAGCCTTAAGGGGTTGGGGGAGTTTTGAAGACGAATTGCTAGGGTTAAAGAACACGCTTAAAAACTTACCCCTATACCAAACCCTAAAAACCAAACCCAAAAAGATTAACGCCCCCATTTGCGTGGTGGGTAATGGGCCAAGCCTGGATTTGCTGTTAGATTTTTTAAAAGAAAATGAAGAAAATTGCATCATTTTTTCATGCGGAACCGCTTTAAAGCCTTTAAAAACGCATGGCGTTAAAGTGGATTTTCAAATAGAAGTGGAGCGCATAGACTATCTTAAGGAAGTTTTAGAAAAAGCCCCCCTAGAAGACACCCCCTTAATGGGGGCTAACATGCTCAATCCTAACGCTTTTAATTTAGCCAAAGAAGCGTTGATGTTTATGCGTGGGGGGAGTGCTTGCGCGTATATAAGCCCTTTAAGTATAGAATACGCAGCGCCTTTTGTGGGCAATGCCGGGGTGGCTTTAGCGGGTTTGATGAGTGATGAAATCTATTTGTGCGCTTTAGATTGCGCTTATATTAAAGGGTTTAAAAAGCACGCTAAAAATTCCTATTATGGAGATGAAAAAGAAATTGACACCTCATCTTTAATCAGCATAGAGGGCAATTTTAAAGGTTATGAAACTTTTAGCGACTCGCTTTTTTTGCTCTCTAAAGAAAGGATTGAAGAAGCCCTTCATTATTACCAGCCTAAAAAAGTCTATAATTTAAGCTATGGGGCGAAAATCAAGCATGCTGTTAGCCTCAATCACTCTCAAGTGAAATTGAAACAAATCAACAAACAAGACGCTATCGCTCGCATTAAAAGCATGTTTAGCCCTAGAGATAACCATGCTAAAGATTTAAACAATTTACAAAAAAATCTTATGAGTTTTAAAGAGGGTTTTTTCACGCATTTAAACACGCCTTGTAAAACCAAGCAAGAAATATTTGAATGGGTGGATAATTTGAGTGGGTTTTGCCAAACAATTAGCGCTAAAACCCCCACCATAGGCATTTTATTTGAAGGGAGTATCGCTCATATCTTACAAAGCGTTCTAATCGTTTCATTGCATCTTAAAGAAAATGAGCTTACAAATTTTATCAACCACTCTCAAAACACCTTAAAACAATTCTTTAAAAAAGCTTGTTTGTTATTGCAAATGCAACTCAAACAACCATGATTTTTATTTTTACATTATAATAACAACCTTAAATCAAAGGGGTGCTCATGCCACACAATGAAATCACAAGGGTTCAAGTCCCTGCCTTAATGCATTTAGCCAAGTTGGGCTATGATTTTATTCCCACTAATTCTAAGCCTAACCTAGACACGGCCACTAATATTTTAATAGATAGTTTCACTCAAGCGTTTGAGCGATTAAACCCCACTAAAAACGCAAAAGATTCGCTTACTGAAATGAAAAAACGCTTGAAATATGATGATTTAGGCAAAAGCTTTTATGAATACTTGCTCAAAAGCGAGCGTCAAATCATAGACTTTGATAACCCTAACAACAATCTTTATGAAATGATGGCTGAATTACCCTATAAATCCTTTAGGCCTGACATCACCCTTTTTATCAATGGCTTGCCTTTGGTGAATATAGAAGTTAAACAGCCTTTAGCCGGACAAGGCATTAAAGAAGAAAGAGATCGCCACATCAAACGCTATAAAAACCCCGAAAACAAAGTTTTTTATAACCTTGCACAAATTTGGCTCTTTAGCGATAACTTACCCTATGATGAAAACAACCCCGATCAAGGCGCGTTTTATAGTGCTTCATATTCGCCCATTTTCCAACGCTTTGTTGAAGCCAATAAGCTAGATATTACCCCCCCCCCCCCGAAAAAATCATCAAAATGATCAAAATCATCAAAACCACAAATCGCTTGAAGAAATTCAAAAAAGCGTTTTAAACGAGTTTAACCTTAAAGACACCGACTGCCCAAAAAGCCCTGACACCCCCACAAACGCCCTTTTAACTTCGTTTTGCTCTCCAAAAAGGCTTTGCTTTATCCTAAAATACGGCATCAGTTTCTTAAAAGAAAAATCAGAGTTTAAAAAACACATTTGGCGTTATGCGCAGATGTTTGCGAGCTTGAATGTTTTAAAAGAATTGCAAAAGCATTATGAAAATAACCCCAAAGATCCCCTAAAAGGCATCATTTGGCACACGCAAGGCAGCGGTAAAACCGCCTTAACCTATCATTTAACCAAACTCATAAAAGACTTTTTTAGCCCGCTAGGGAAAAAGACTAAATTTTATTTTATTGTGGATAGGTTGGATTTATTAGAGCAAGCCAAAAACGAGTTTTTAAAAAGAGGCCTTCAAGCACATGAGGCAGAAAATAAAGAGGATTTGAGCCAAAAATTAAAAAGCTCTAGCGTTTTTGAAGGCCCTCAAGGGAATGATGAAATCATCGTTGTGAATATCCAAAAATTCAAAGCCCCTAATAAAGACCCTTCTAGCGTTCCTAAAGAAATTATTTCTAAAACAGAATTACAAGAAGCGACAAAAGATAACCACGATTTACAAAGGGTGTTTATCATAGATGAAGCCCACAGGAGCTATGACCCTAAAGGTTGCTTTTACGCTAATTTGATAGAATGCGACAAGACAGCAATCAAAATCGCCCTCACAGGCACGCCCCTATTAGAAGACAACGCACAAGATAAAGCCACTAAAAACACTTTTGGCAACTACTTGCACACCTATTCTTATACAGAATCCATTAAAGACAGACACACCCTAAAACTCCAGTTAGAAATCATTGAAAAGAGTTACAAAGAAAAACTACAAGAAATCTATCGCCTTTTACAAGAAAGCATCACTATTGAAGACATAGAGGTTAAAAAAGAATTTATTTTTAATCATGAAAAATACATTAAAGCCATGCTCTATTATATCATCAGAGATTTATTGAATTTCAGGCGTGTAAATAATGATGAAAATTTAAAGGCTATGGTGGTTTGTTTTTCAAGCGCCCAAGCTAGGTTAGCTAATTTATTTTTTAATGAAGTCCAAGAAAAAGTCTTACAAGAAAACCCCAACCTAAGGATTTTAAAAAAACTCCAATCCAGCCTCATTTTGCATGACGAACAAGAAGTCAAAGAAAAGATCTATTCTTTCAAACATGAAGATACGGATATAGTTTTTGTATTTAACATGCTTTTAACCGGCTTTGATTTACCCAGTCTCAAACGCCTTTATATCCACAGAGAATTAAAAGATCACAATTTACTCCAAGCCCTAGCCAGAGTGAATCGCTCCTATAACAACATGTCTTTTGGCTATCTTATAGATTTCGTAGGGATTCAAGAAAATTTTGACAAAACGACTGATGATTATTTGAAAGAATTAAACCGATTCAATCAAAGCGATGCCAACAGCGATTCTAATATCAAAGACATTTTTGCGGATCGTGAGAATTTAGAAAAAGACATTAAAAACGCCTATAATGATCTTTTTGATTACCCCATTGATGATATAGAGGACATGACTAACGCTATTGTGAATATTAGCGAAATTAACGAGTTGCAAAAAGTTTCACACGCTATTAAAACGCTCAAAGAGCGCTACAATTTAATCCGCACTTCTAATGATGAAAAAATCCTTTCATTAAAAGAAAAAATTGATATTGAAAAGATCAATAAAATCTCTTCAACGCTCAGCCAAAAAGCCAAACAACTCTATGCGTTAAAAAATATCAATGAGCCTAAAAACCCAAACGATTTAATCATTTTAGAAGATCTCATCGCTCTTTTAGACTTTAAAATAGAGTTTAAAGAACGCAAAGAATTACACTTCAAAGAAAGCGAAGAAATTACCACCCAACAAAAGCAAGCTAAAGAAATTTTAGAAAAAATCCCGGATCAAAAAGATAAAGAAATCCAAAAGATTTATAAAGAATTTTCAAAACTGCTCCAAACGCCCGCAACAAGCCAGAATTTTGATGGGATTTCTCATTCTTATAGCGCGATCATTTCACAACTCAAACAACACAAAGAACAAACCACCCACTTATTAAAGAAATACGATAATGATTTATCTTATGCGATCACGCACAAACGCCTCCAAAAACGCTTCATGGAAGAAAACATTTCTGACCCAGTGGGAATTTTCACGCTTTTAAGCACCTTAAAAAAATCTATTGATGAGCGTATTTCTAAGCGTCAAGAAATCTTAAACGAAGAATACCACCTAAAAAATGCCATAAAACTAGAATTAAGGAACGCTTTCAAAGAAAACCCCTCCTTAAAAGATTTAGAAAAAGAAAAAGAATTTATCGTTCAAACCCTTTTTAACGAGCTGCAAAACCACCATCAAGGAAATTCACATGCCCAATAACGCTCTATTACAAATCAAACAAAACACCCTAAGCCTCATTGATGATTTAAAAGTCATTTGCGCAAGTTTTGGTTTAGGGAATGATGGCAACGAATACAAGATCATCACGCAATGCTTTTTGTATAAATTCTTATGCGATAAGTTTGAATTCCTTTTTGAACAAGAATTTCCTAACCAAACAATACAAGATTACAAAGACTTTAACGAAGAAGAAAAAGAATATTTTTTTATTACATTAATAGATAAAGGACTCCCCAAACTCGCCTATGATGATCTTTTAAGCTATCTTTTTGAAAAACATTTTAACGATAACGATTTACACCTAAAGCTAGATACTATTTTTAATCGTATTTCTAGCAATAATGCCGAGCTTTTCAACACCAAAAGCACGGATGAAACCAATATCGCTTTATTTGAAAGCGTCTCACAATACATTAATGAAGAGTCTAAAAGGGCTAATTTCACCAAAGCCTTACTGGACAAACTCAAAAATTTTGATTTCAAACAAGCTTTTTTAAACCTACAAAACCAGCAAGGCTATGATTTTTTCGCCCCCATTTTTGAATATTTGCTCAAAGATTACAATAACGCCGGCGGGGGCAAATACGCCGAATACTACACCCCTTTAAGCATCGCTAGCATCATTGCTAAGCTTTTAGTTAATGAGCCAACTAAAAATGTCAAAATCTATGACCCAAGCGCAGGCACAGGAACGCTTTTAATGGCGTTAGCCCACCAAATAGGAACGGATTCTTGCACCCTTTATGCCCAAGACATTTCGCAAAAATCCTTAAAAATGCTCAAACTCAACCTCATTTTAAACGACTTGACCCACTCTTTAAAATACGCCATTGAGGGAAACACTTTAACCAACCCCTACCATTCTAAAGAATGTAAAGGGAAAATGGATTACATCGTGAGTAACCCCCCTTTCAAGCTGGATTTTTCCAACGAGCATGCCGAAATTTCGCAAAACAAAAACGATTTTTTCTTAGGCGTGCCTAATATCCCTAAAAACGATAAAAGCAAAATGCCCATTTACACGCTCTTTTTCCAGCATTGCTTGAACATGCTTAATAATAAGGGTAAGGGGGCTATCGTCGTGCCAACCGGATTCATTAGTGCTAAAAGCGGGGTAGAAAATAAGATTGTCAGGCATTTAGTGGATGAAAAGCTCGTTTATGGTGTGATTTGCATGCCCAGTCAAGTTTTTGCCAACACCGGCACTAACGTGAGCATCATCTTTTTTAAAAAAACGCCAAGCGAAGATGAAGTGATTTTGATTGACGCTTCCAAACTCGGCGAAGAATACACCGAAAACAAAAACAAAAAAACGCGCTTAAGAGAAAGCGATATTGATTTGATTTTAGAAACTTTTCAAAATAAAACCCAAAAAGCGGATTTTTGCGCTCTGGTTTCTTTTGATGAAATCATAGAAAAAAATTATTCCCTAAACCCCGGGCAGTATTTCACCATAGAAGACACAAGCGAGAAAATAAGCCAAGCAGAATTTGAAAGCTTAATGCAACAATATTCAAGCGAACTGACAAGCCTTTTTGATGAAAGCCAGAGCTTGCAACAAGAAATTTTAGAAACTTTAGGAAATCTTAATTATGACTAAACTTTTAGATTTAAAAAATAATTCAGTAATTGCTATCAATCAAAACAACTACACTAAAAAAGACAATTACAAAAAAGTTTGTTATTTAGATACTGATAACATCACAAACAATAGAATAAATGCTTTTCTAAAAATTGATTTGACAAAAGAAAAATTGCCTTCAAGAGCTAAACGAAAATGCTCTATTAATAGCATTATTTATTCTAGCGTAAGACCCAACCAACGCCACTTTGGGATTATCAAAGAAATTCCAAAAAATTTTTTAGTTTCTACCGCTTTTATCGTAATAGATGTTATAGACTTAGAAAAATTAGACCCTAATTATTTGTATTATTATATTACGCAAGATAAAATCACTCATTACTTGCAACGCATTGCAGAATGTGGGACTTCTAGCTACCCCTCTATCACGCCCTTAGATTTTCTCAATATTAAAATCAAACTTTACCCACTAGAAACACAACAAAAAATCGCCCGCACGCTTTCTATCCTAGATCAAAAAATAGAGAACAACCATAAAATCAATGAGCTTTTACACAAAATCCTAGAACTTCTTTATGAGCAATACTTCGTTCGTTTTGATTTTTTAGATGAAAATAACAAACCCTATCAAACTAGCGGCGGAAAAATGGAATTTTCTAAAGAATTAAACCGCCTTATCCCCAACGATTTTGAAGTTAAAACGCTAGGGGAACTAGTGGATATTTTCAGCGGTTATTCTTTTCAATCAAATACATACAGCAACAACAAAAATGATTATATTTTAATCACAAATAAAAATGTTCAACATTCATTAGTTGATTTAAGTATTACAACTAATCTTTTATTTTTACCGAAAAAACTCCCTAAATATTGCCTATTAGAGCCAACAAATATTTTAATCACATTAACAGGACATATTGGACGCTGTGCCTTAGTGTTTTCAAAAAATTGTATTTTAAATCAGCGCGTCGGCGTAGTTTTACCAAAAGAAAAAGAGCTAAACCCCTTTTATTATTCTTTGATAAGAAATCCCCTATTCTCAGCCATACTAAAGAGAAACGCTATAGGCTCATCTCAACAAAATTTAAGCCCTATTGACACCTTAAAAATTCAAATCCCTTTCAACCATAAAATAATCAAGCAATACTCAAAAACATGCGAAAATATCATTAAATTACTTGTATCCAACATGCAATCAACCCAAACCCTAACCGCGCTCAGAGATTTTCTACTCCCCCTACTCCTAAAACAACAAGTCAAACCTGAATAAAAAACCTTATAGTAAAACTCATTTCCTTAAGGGGATAGGGTGGTATTTTGCGATAACACCCCCCCTTAACCCCCTTAAAATCCCCCTAACCCCCTAAGACCGCCTTAAGAAATTATCGCTTGATTAAAATCAAGCTCTTTACTATTTATTTTTAAAAAATGCTTTTAGCATTTTTTAGGTTTTTGTGTCTAACCTACAAAACAAAAACCAAAAATAAGCAATAACTAAGAAAACTTATATTAGAATATTCCTTTTTGATTGCGGAGTATGGCGCAGCCTGATTAGCGCGCACCCTTGGGGTGGGTGAGGTCGTGGGTTTGAATCCCGCTACTCCGACCATGACTTTTTAAAAAAGCTTCAATTATTATCATTTCATTATATAATCACACCAAACAAACTGATTTTTAAACATGATGATTTAAAGGATTTCTGTTGAATCGTTTCTTTAACCGAGAGCTTTCATGGTTAGCTTTTAACACAAGGGTTTTGAACGAAGCCAAAGATGAGAGCTTGCCTTTATTAGAGCGCTTGAAATTTTTAGCCATTTATGACACGAATTTAGACGAATTTTACATGATAAGAGTGGCAGGGCTTAAACAACTCTATGAGCATAAAATCGCCTCTAAAGGTATTGATGGCGCAAGCCCTGAAGAACAATTAGAAAAAATTAAGCATTATTTAGCGCATGAAATTGAAGAAAGGGAGTTGGAATTTCAAAAAATCCAAGCCCTACTCTTTAAAAAAGGGCTTTGTATCACCCCCTATAATGAATTGAATTTAGAGCAAAAAGCTAAGGCTAAAACCTATTTTAAAGAGCAACTTTACGCGTTAGTCTTGCCTTTTAAGTTGGATTCTTCGCACACTTTCCCGCCTTTAGCGAATTTGACTTTCGCACTTTTTGCCCGCATTAAAGACAAAGAAACCCAAACCACCTCCTATGCGCTCATCAAACTCCCCTCTTTTATCTTCCGTTTTGTAGAGCTAGAAAAAGGCTTGTTTGTGCTGGCTGAAGAAATCGTAGAAGCGCATTTAGAAGAATTGTTTTTAGAGCATGAGATTTTAGATTGCATGGCGTTTAGGGTAACTTGCGATGCAGATATTGCTATCACTGAAGATGAAGCGCATGATTATGCGGATTTGATGAGTAAGAGTTTGAGGAAACGCAATCAAGGCGAAATCGTGCGCTTGCAAACTCAAAAAGGGAGTCAAGAGCTTTTAAAAACCCTTTTAGCGTCTTTAAGGAGTTTTCAAACCCACTCTTACAAAAAGCACAAACTCACCGGCATGCATGCCTATAAAAGCATGATCATGCTCAATTTAGGGGATTTGTGGGAATTGGTCAATCATAGCGATTTTAAAGCGCTTAAATCGCCCAATTTCATGCCCAAAATCCACCCTCATTTCAACGAAAACGATCTCTTCAAATCCATAGAAAAGCAAGATCTGTTGCTGTTCCACCCGTATGAAAGTTTTGAGCCTGTAATTGATCTAATAGAGCAAGCCGCTAGCGATCCCGCCACCCTTTCTATCAAAATGACGCTTTATCGTGTGGGCAAGCATTCCCCCATTGTCAAAGCTTTAATTGAAGCAGCGAGCAAGATTCAAGTGAGCGTTTTAGTGGAATTAAAAGCGCGCTTTGATGAAGAAAGCAATCTGCATTGGGCAAAAGCTTTAGAAAGGGCGGGCGCGTTAGTCGTTCATGGCGTTTTCAAACTCAAAGTGCATGCTAAAATGCTAGTGATCACTAAAAAAACAGACAACCAATTACGCCATTTCACCCATTTAAGCACGGGCAATTACAACCCTTTGAGCGCTAAAATCTATACCGATGTGAGTTTTTTTAGCGCTAAAAATGAAATCGCTAACGACATTATCAAGCTTTTCCATTCCTTACTCACTAGCAGTGCGACTAATAGCGCATTAGAAACGCTTTTTATGGCGCCCAAACAGATCAAGCCTAAAATCATTGAACTCATTCAAAATGAAATGAATCACCAACAAGAAGGCTATATCATTTTAAAAGCCAACGCCCTAGTGGATAGAGAAATCATTGAATGGCTCTATCAAGCCTCTCAAAAAGGGGTTAAAATTGATCTCATTATTAGAGGGATTTGCTGTTTAAAGCCCCAAGTCAAGGGATTGAGCGAAAATATCAGGGTGTATTCTATTGTGGGGAAATATTTAGAACATGCACGCATTTATTATTTTAAACATGAGAATATCTATTTTTCTAGCGCGGATTTAATGCCCAGAAATTTAGAAAGGCGCGTGGAATTGCTTGTCCCGGCCACAAACCCAAAGATCGCTAATAAATTGTTGCATATTTTAGAAATCCAATTGAAAGACACTCTAAAACGCTACGAGTTAAATTCTAAAGGCCGTTACGCAAAAGTTTCAAACCCTAACGATCCTTTAAATTCGCAGGATTATTTTGAAAAACAAGCCCTTAAAACCTTTTAAGGGTTATCGTTCAAATCATAAAAGATAAGGATTTAAATGCTTTATTCGTTATTAAAAAAATATCTTTTTAGCCTAGACGCTGAAGATGTGCATGAAAAAGTGTGTAAAATTTTAAAAATGCTTTCTTCATCGCCCTTTTTGTGTCGTTTGATTGATTCTCAATGGGGTTATAAAAACCCAAAGCTTGAAAATGAAATTTTAGGCTTGCATTTCCCTAACCCCTTAGGCTTAGCCGCCGGTTTTGATAAAAACGCTTCCATGCTCAGGGCGTTAATTGCTTTTGGGTTTGGCTATTTAGAAGCAGGCACTCTCACCAATGAAGCGCAAGTGGGGAATGAAAGACCAAGGCTTTTCAGGCACATTGAAGAAGAATCCTTACAAAATGCGATGGGGTTTAATAATCATGGGGCAATTTTAGCAGCGAGATCGTTCAAGCGCTTCGCCCCTTATAAAACCCCTATTGGCATCAATTTAGGCAAAAACAAACGCATAGAGCAAGTGCATGCCCTAAAAGATTACAAGGCGGTTTTAAATCAATGTTTAAACATTGGCGATTATTACACTTTCAACCTTTCTTCGCCCAACACCCCTAATTTAAGGGATTTACAAAACAAGGCGTTTGTGAATGAGCTTTTTTGCATGGCGAAAGAAATGACCCATAAGCCTTTATTTTTAAAAATCGCCCCGGATTTAGAAATAGATGACATGCTAGAAATCGTCAATAGCGCTATTGGAGCCGGAGCAAATGGGATTATTGCGACTAACACGACCATTGATAAAAGCCTGGTGTTCGCTCCTAAAGAAATGGGGGGCTTGAGCGGGAAATGCTTGACTAAAAAAAGCCGTGAAGTCTTTAAAGAATTGGCTAAAGCTTTTTTTAACAAAAGCGTTCTTGTTTCTGTGGGGGGGATTAGCGATGCCAAAGAAGCTTATGAAAGGATTAAAATGGGAGCGAGTCTGTTACAAATTTATAGCGCTTTTATTTACAACGGGCCAAATTTATGCCAAAATATTCTTAAAGATTTGGTAAAATTACTCCAAAAAGATGGATTTTTGAGCGTTAAAGAGGCTATAGGAGCGGATTTAAGATGAGATATTTTTCTGTTAAAAGACTTTTAGGGCTTAGTTCTGTCTTGTTAGTCACTTTAGGAGCGAGCATGCACGCACAATCTTACTTACCCAAACATGAGAGTATTACCTTAAAGAATGGGTTGCAAGTCGTAAGCGTTCCCCTAGAAAATAAAACCGGGGTTATAGAAGTGGATGTGCTTTATAAAGTCGGCTCTAGAAACGAAGTCATGGGCAAGAGCGGGATCGCTCACATGTTAGAGCATTTGAATTTTAAAAGCACCAAAAACCTTAAAGCCGGCGAATTTGATAAAATCGTTAAGCGTTTTGGGGGCGTGAGTAACGCTTCTACGAGCTTTGATATTACACGCTATTTCATTAAAACCAGTCAGGCTAACTTGGATAAATCTTTAGAATTGTTCGCTGAAACCATGGGTTCTTTGAATTTAAAAGAAGATGAGTTTTTGCCTGAGCGTCAAGTGGTCGCTGAAGAAAGGCGATGGCGCACCGATAATTCCCCTATCGGCATGCTTTATTTCCGCTTTTTTAACACCGCTTATGTCTATCACCCCTACCATTGGACGCCCATTGGTTTTATGGACGACATTCAAAACTGGACTTTAAAAGACATTAAAAAATTCCATTCGCTCTATTATCAGCCTAAAAACGCTATCGTTTTAGTGGTAGGCGATGTCAATTCCCAAAAGGTTTTTGAATTGAGTAAAAAGCATTTTGAATCCTTAAAAAACCTTGATGAAAAAGCTATCCCCACCCCTTACATGAAAGAGCCTAAGCAAGATGGAGCCAGAACGGCAGTCGTGCATAAAGATGGGGTCCATTTAGAATGGGTAGCGTTAGGGTATAAAGTGCCTGCTTTCAAACATAAAGATCAAGTCGCTTTAGATGCGTTAAGTAGGCTTTTAGGCGAAGGTAAAAGCTCGTGGTTGCAAAGCGAATTAGTGGATAAAAAACGCCTGGCTTCTCAAGCTTTCTCGCACAACATGCAATTACAAGATGAAAGCGTGTTTTTATTCATTGCGGGGGGTAATCCTAATGTCAAAGCCGAAGATTTACAAAAAGAAATCGTAGTGCTTTTAGAAAAGCTTAAAAAAGGCGAAATCACTCAAGCCGAGTTAGACAAGCTCAAAATCAATCAAAAAGCTGACTTTATTTCTAACTTAGAAAGTTCTAGCGATGTGGCGGGGCTTTTTGCGGACTATTTAGTGCAAAACGATATTCAAGGCTTGACGGATTATCAGCAACAATTTTTGGATTTAAAAGTGAGCGATTTGGTGCGTGTGGCTAATGAATATTTTAAAGACACCCAATCAACCACCGTGTTTTTGAAACCTTAAAAGAGCCTTATCGCATGCAATTTCATTCATCTAGTGCGTTAATTACGCCTTTTAAAAAAGATTTGAGCGTTGATGAGGCCGCTTATGAAACTTTGATCAAGCGCCAAATTTTTCAGGGCATGGATGCATGCGTGCCTGTTGGCACGACAGGAGAATCCGCCACGCTCACCCACAAAGAGCACATGCGTTGCATTGAAATCGCCATAGAGACTTGCAAAAACACTAAAACGCTCTCAAATTCGCGCATGAAAGTGTTAGCCGGCGTGGGCAGTAACGCCACGAGCGAGTCCCTTTCTTTAGCAAAGTTCGCTCAAAAAATCGGTGCGGATGCGATTTTATGCGTAAGCCCCTATTATAACCGCCCCACCCAACAAGGCTTGTTTGAACATTATAAAACTATCGCTCAATCAGTGGAAATCCCTGTCATGCTTTATGATGTGCCAAGCCGAACAGGCGTTTCTATTGAAGTTTCAACCGCTCTCAAACTCTTTAGAGAAGTCCCTAACATTAAAGCCATTAAGGAAGCGTCTGGCTCTTTGAAAAGAGTGACAGAATTGCATTATTATGAAAAAGATTTTAAAATTTTTAGCGGGGAAGATTCACTCAACCACTCTATCATGTTTTCAGGGGGGTGCGGCGTGATTTCAGTGACCGGTAATTTAATGCCTAATCTGATTTCACAGATGGTCAATTGCGCACTCAAACTTGAATACCAACAAGCCCTAGAAATCCAAAATAAGCTTTTTTGTTTGCACCAAGCCCTTTTTGTAGAAACAAATCCCATCCCCATTAAAATGGCTATGCATTTAGCCGGCTTGATTGAAAACCCAAGTTATAGACTGCCTTTAGTGGCCCCAAGCAAAGAAACGATTCAACTTTTAGAAAAAACTTTACAACAATATGAGGTAATTGCATGAACAATTCCAATCACATGAAAAATAAAACCCTAGTGATCAGCGGCGCGACTAGAGGGATTGGCAAGGCGATATTGTATCGCTTCGCTCAAAGCGGCGTGAATATCGCTTTCACTTACAATAAAAATGTTGAAGAAGCCAACAAAATCATAGAAGATGTGGAGCAAAAATATTCCATTAAAGCCAAAGCCTACTCTCTTAATGTTTTAGAGCCTGAGCAATACACGGAGCTTTTCAAGCAAATTGACGCTGATTTTGATAGAGTGGATTTTTTTATTTCTAACGCTATTATTTATGGGCGTTCTGTCGTGGGCGGATTTGCGCCGTTTATGCGATTAAAACCTAAGGGGTTAAACAACATTTACACAGCCACCGTGTTAGCGTTTGTGGTGGGGGCTCAAGAAGCGGCAAAACGCATGCAAAAAATAGGCGGCGGGGCGATCGTAAGCTTAAGCTCTACCGGGAATTTGGTCTATATGCCCAATTACGCTGGGCATGGCAATTCTAAAAACGCCGTAGAAACCATGGTCAAATACGCTGCCGTGGATTTAGGCGAGTTTAACATTAGAGTGAATGCGGTTAGTGGCGGGCCTATTGATACGGACGCTTTGAAAGCCTTCCCTGATTATGTGGAGATTAAAGAAAAAGTAGAAGAGCAATCGCCCCTAAAACGCATGGGCAATCCTAACGATCTAGCCGGAGCGGCTTATTTTTTATGCGATGAAACCCAAAGCGGTTGGCTTACAGGGCAAACGATCGTTGTAGATGGCGGGACTACTTTTAAATAAAGATTTTTTTTGAAAAACATTATCCACATCCACCAAAACAAAGAGTTGCAATTCATTAAAAAATGCTTGTTGTGCTATTTTTTCGCCCCTTTGTGTGGGGCTGTTTTGTTGGTGCTTTTTCTTGTTTCAAGCGGGGCAAAATCGTTTCAAATTTCTAACCTCTTTAACAACCAACTAGCTTATATCGTTTTATTGTCTCTTTTTTTGTGCGCGCTTGGGTTTATTGCCGGAGCGATTGGTTTTTACAGGCTTTCTAAAATCACACGCCATCTGAGTTTTTTTGAAAATTTCGCTTTCAGTTTTTTAGCGGTGATTTTATGCACCCTTTTAAGCTATCTTATCCCTAACGCCAGTAACGCTCTTTCGCTAATCGGTAATGGCGTTTCTATTTTTTATTTGCATAAACTCTATAGAGAATTGAGCCTTTATGCGCAAGAAAGGTTTTTTTTAAGCGGGTTTAGGTTGTTGCTTTTTAGTTTCATGTTGGCTCTTTTAGGGGTTTTAGTGCAAGCGTTAGTTATCATTTTTTTAACGATCGCTGTGATTTTAATGTGTGTGGCGCTTGGCTTTTTAGGGCGTGCGTTTTTGAATTTTTCACAAGTCTTTTTGAAAGCATGAAAGTTTTAAAACTCCTGCCTAATTTTTTGACGATTTTACGCATTGTCTTATCCTTATTTTTATTATTTTTATTGTTAAACACGCGCACTTATTTTAGTTTTTTAACCCCCTTTCACATTAACATGATCTCTTCATTGGTTTTTTTGTTTGCCGCGCTCACGGATTTATTGGACGGCTACATCGCTAGAAGCTATAAAGCCAAATCGCGCTTTGGGGAAATTTTTGATCCTTTAGCGGATAAAATCCTTATTTTGAGTGCGTTTTTAGGGTTAGTCCATTTGGATCGTGTGAATGCGTGGATCCCGTTTGTGATTTTAGGGCGTGAATTTTTTATTTCAGGGCTTAGAGTCTTAGCCGCTAATGAAAAAAAGGATATTCCTGTCAATGCACTAGGCAAGTATAAAACCGTTTCTCAAGTCGTGGCGATTGGCGCTTTATTAGCCAATTTAACTTACTCTTATGTGCTTGTGGCTATAGCGGTTTTTTTAACCCTTTATTCAGGGATAGATTACACCATTAAATATTATAAATCTTAATGTTTTAAAAGAAGTTTTTAGCGTTCTTTAAAAAAACCTTAAAACGCTTAAAAAGCTATCGCTTGATCAAGCTCTTTTACTATTTAATCTTTAAAAAATGCTTTTGATCGTTTTTTTTAAATTTTATTTTCAATATTCAATTAAAAAAAATCATTTTATTTTATTTTTGTTATAATTCAAGCTATTTTTATTTTCAGTCTAAGGAGGTGTCGCATGGACAATCAAAAGATAACGCATCAAAATACCACGCAAAAACAAGGCGAGCTTAAAAGAGACATGAAAATGCGCCATCTCTTAATGATTGCATTTGGAGGAGCGATTGGCACAGGGCTTTTTGTAGGCACTGGGGGTAATATTGCGAGCGCTGGCCCTTTAGGGACCTTGATCGCTTATTGTTTTGGAGGGCTTGTGGTCTATTGCATCATGCTCTCTTTAGGCGAATTGGCTAGCGTTTATCCCACTACGGGAAGTTTTGGGGATTATGCGGCTAAATTCATAGGCCCTGGCACGGGCTATATGGTTTTTTGGATGTATTGGCTTGGCTGGGTGATCACGGTGGCGTTAGAATACATCGCTATAGGCATGCTCATGCAACGCTGGTTTGCTGATATTCCTATCCATTATTGGGTTATTTTATGCATTGCGTTAGTTTTTTTATTGAACTTTTTTTCGGTTAAAATTTTTGCCGAGGGCGAGTTTTTCTTTAGCCTGATTAAAGTTTTAGCGGTGATCGCTTTTATAGGGATTGGTGTGATTGGGATTATTTATCAAATCTATTCGCATGGGTTTAGTTCTATTTTTGATAACTTCCATTTTGGCGATAAGGGGTTTTTCCCTAACGGGAGCACAGCGGTTTTTTCTGCTATGCTCGCTGTTATTTTTGCTTTCACTGGCACAGAGGTGATTGGGGTGGCTGTGGGAGAGACTAAAAACGCTAGCGAAGTGATGCCCAAAGCGATTAAAGCGACTTTGTGGCGGATTGTCTTTTTCTTTTTAGGCTCTGTGTTTGTCATTTCTGTTTTTTTACCCATGAATGATTCTTCTATCGCGCAAAGCCCTTTTGTGAGCGTTTTAGAACGCATCAACTTGCCCTTTATTGGCATGGGTATCCCTTATGTGGCTGATATAATGAACGCTGTTATCATTACCGCGATGTTTTCTACCGCTAATTCAGGGCTTTATGGAGCGAGCCGCATGATTTATGGACTGTCCAAACAAAAGATGTTTTTTAAGGTTTTTTCCCAACTCAACCGACAAGGCACGCCCACTTATGCGATGCTTTTTTCCCTTTCTTTTTCTCTCATAGGGCTTTTAGTCCAAATTTATGCCAAAGAAAATGTCGTGGAAGCTTTGATTAATGTGATCAGTTTCACGGTGATTATTGTGTGGGTTAGCGTGTCCGTTTCGCAATATTCTTTCCGCAAGCAATACTTAAAAGCCGGGCATTCTTTAGCGGATTTGCCTTATAAAGCCCCCTTTCTACCCTTTTTGCAACTCATAGGGATCACTGGGTGTGTCATCGGCGTGATTGGTTCGGCTATGGATAAGGATCAACGCATTGGGATGATTTTAACGATTGTTTTTGCCATTGTGTGTTACATTGGATACTATTTTACACAAAAAACTAATGAAAATAACAAAAAAGGTTTGATATAATCTCTTTTTAATTTTGAAGTTTAGCAAATTTTAAGGAAGTAACCATGATGAAAAAAACCCTTTTTATCTCTTTGGCTTTAGCGTTAAGCTTGAATGCGGGCAATATCCAAATCCAAAACATGCCCAAGGTTAAAGAACGAGTGAGTGTCCCCTCTAAAGACGATACGATCTATTCTTACCACGATTCCATTAAGGATTCGATTAAAGCGGTGGTGAATATCTCCACTGAAAAGAAGATTAAAAACAATTTTATAGGTGGCGGTGTGTTTAATGACCCCTTTTTCCAACAATTTTTTGGGGATTTGGGCGGCATGATCCCTAAAGAAAGAATGGAAAGGGCTTTAGGCAGTGGCGTAATCATTTCTAAAGACGGCTATATTGTAACTAATAACCATGTGATTGATGGCGCAGATAAGATTAAAGTTACCATTCCAGGGAGCAATAAAGAATATTCCGCCACTCTAGTAGGCACGGACTCTGAGAGCGATTTGGCGGTGATTCGCATCACTAAAGACAATCTGCCCACGATCAAATTCTCTGATTCTAATGATATTTCAGTGGGCGATTTGGTTTTTGCGATTGGTAACCCTTTTGGCGTGGGTGAAAGCGTTACGCAAGGCATTGTTTCAGCGCTCAATAAAAGCGGGATTGGGATCAACAGCTATGAGAATTTCATTCAAACAGACGCTTCCATCAATCCTGGAAATTCCGGCGGCGCTTTAATTGATAGCCGTGGAGGGTTAGTGGGGATCAATACCGCTATTATCTCTAAAACCGGAGGCAACCACGGCATTGGCTTTGCCATCCCTTCTAACATGGTTAAAGATATTGTAACCCAACTCATTAAAACCGGTAAGATTGAGAGAGGTTACTTGGGCGTGGGCTTGCAAGATTTGAGTGGCGATTTGCAAAATTCTTATGACAATAAAGAAGGGGCGGTTGTCATTAGCGTAGAAAAAGACTCTCCGGCTAAAAAAGCAGGGATTTTGGTGTGGGATTTGATCACTGAGGTCAATGGCAAAAAGGTTAAAAACACGAACGAGTTAAGAAATCTAATCGGCTCTATGCTGCCCAATCAAAGAGTAACCTTAAAAGTCATTAGAGACAAAAAAGAACGCACCTTTACCCTCACTCTAGCCGAAAGGAAAAACCCTAACAAAAAAGAAACCATTTCTGCTCAAAACGGCGCGCAAGGCCAATTGAACGGGCTTCAAGTAGAAGATTTAACCCAAAAAACCAAAAGGTCTATGCGTTTGAGCGATGATGTTCAAGGGGTTTTAGTCTCTCAAGTGAATGAAAATTCCCCAGCAGAGCAAGCCGGCTTCAGGCAAGGTAACATTATCACAAAAATTGAAGAGATTGAAGTGAAAAGCGTTGCGGATTTTAACCATGCTTTAGAAAAGTATAAAGGCAAACCCAAACGATTCTTAGTTTTAGACTTGAATCAAGGTTATAGGATCATTTTGGTGAAATGATAGGGGTGGGTCGTTAGTCGCATGTCTTTGATTAGAGTGAATGGGGAAGCTTTTAAACTCTCTTTAGAAAGTTTAGAAGAAGACTCTTTTGAAACTAAAGAAACGCTAGAAACGCTTGTTAAACAAACGAGCGTTGTTTTATTGGCTGCTGGGGAGTCTAAGCGTTTTTCTCAAACCATCAAAAAACAATGGTTGCGTTCTAATCATACCCCCTTATGGCTCAGCGTTTATGAAAGCTTTAAAAAAGCCCTAGACTTTAAAGAAATCCTTTTAGTCGTAAGCGAATTGGATTATATTTACATCCAACGCCATTACCCTGAAATCAAGCTTGTAAAAGGCGGGGCATCAAGGCAGGAATCCGTGCGTAACGCTTTAAAAGTAATTGATAGCGCTTACACGCTCACCAGCGATGTGGCTAGGGGTTTAGCCAATATGGAAGCACTTAAAAGCTTGTTTTTAACCCTCCAACAAACAAGCCATTATTGCATCGCTCCTTACTTGCCTTGCTATGACACAGCGATCTATTATAACGAGGTTTTGGATAGAGAAGCGATCAAACTCATTCAAACCCCGCAATTAAGCCACACCAAAGCACTCCGATCAGCCCTAAATCAAGGGGATTTTAAAGATGAAAGCAGTGCGATTTTACAAGCTTTTCCTGATCGTGTGAGTTATATTGAAGGCAGTAAGGATTTGCGCAAGATCACCACGAGCGATGATTTAAAAGTTTTTACGCCTTTTTTTAACCCAGCAAAAGACACTTTTATAGGCATGGGCTTTGATACGCATGCGTTTGTTAAAGATAAGCCTATGGTTTTAGGAGGGGTTGTTTTGGATTGCGAGTTTGGGTTAAAGGCTCACAGCGATGGCGATGCTTTATTGCATGCGGTTATTGATGCGGTTTTAGGAGCGATTAAAGGAGGGGATATTGGCGAATGGTTCCCTGATAATGACCCCAAATACAAAAACGCCTCTTCTAAAGAACTTTTAAAAATCGTGTTGGATTTTTCTCAAAGCATTGGGTTTGAATTGTTTGAAATGGGGGCGACCATCTTTAGCGAAATCCCTAAAATCACTCCTTACAAACCGGCGATTTTAGAGAATTTGAACCAACTTTTGGGTTTAGAAAAATCTCAAATCAGCTTAAAAGCCACCACAATGGAAAAAATGGGGTTCATTGGCAAACAAGAAGGGCTGTTAGTCCAAGCGCATGCGAGCATGCGTTATAAACAAAAACTTTAAACGCGATAAAAGGAAGAATGGATGAAAATCTTAATCATTGAAGACAATTTAGCGCTAGCTAGGAGTATCTCTCATAATTTGCATGATTTAGGGCATTTTTGCGAGATCATCTCTAGCATTTCAGAAGAAAATAAAAAGCCTTATGATGTGATTTTAGTTTCTTCTAAAGTTTGCACTCAAGGGCGTTGCGAACATTTTGTGCGTTATAATTCCAAGCAAATCATTATCATGATGGCTTCGCATGTCAATGAAGATGGCGTGAATAAACCCATTCAAGCGGGAGCGAGAGATTATATTCTAAAACCTTTTAAAATGGATGAATTGTTGCGCAAGATCCAATACCACAAAGCCTACCAAGAAATGACCGCTCGCTTGGGATTTTATGAAAATTACTTAGACTTTATCCATGCGGAATTACCCTTGCCTAAAGATTTTTCTTACCGGCCGCCTTTCATCATCCACACGCCCTCTCAAGAGCTTGCGAACGCTTATTTATTGCAATACGCTAAAGAAAGGCAAATGGATTTTTCTTTTTTCTCTTTAAAGGATACCACTTGGAAAGAGCTATACAAGAATAAAGACAAACTAGAACGCCCTTTTTACATCATGCATTTAGAAGAGCTTAAAAAAGACGAGCAATTGAAATTGTTAGAATTGGCCCGTTCATGCCCTATTGTTTTGTCCTATACCCATAAAGAACCCCTAGAATTTCCTAAAATTGTGAGCATTGAATGCGGCAATAGACCCCTATCTTTGTTTAGCGATAACACGACTTTCCTTTCCATTCAAGAGTATGAAAAAGAAGCCATTAGGCATTTTTCTTCTACCTGCACGGACACGGAATTAGCCAACAAGCTTGGCATTAGCCGCAAAAGCCTTTGGGAAAAACGCCGGAAATATAACTTACCGCGCAAATAAAAGAAAATCCTTAGGCTTTGTTCTCGTTGGGCGTTTGATCATAAAATGCAAGAATGCCAAAAGCGTTTTTACAATCAAAAGAGCTAAAACAAGCGATAACCTCTCAAAATTTAGCGTATTTAATGAAAATAGAGCTAATTATTATTAAAATAACTTATTATTTGCTATATATTTACTATAATAGTTTAACTTTTAAAAAGGAGAAATTCAACTTAAGGATTAACCATTAGACAAGCGTTTAACAAGGCAAGATTCACGCATTCAAAAACCCTTTTACTAGACATTGATTGCGTGATCCCTAATATTGTTAGGCGTTTGCTCTCTAATAAAACGCTCCCTAAAAGATTCGCCGCTTGTAGCTTGCAAGAAGTAGGCATAATCTTTCTTACCACTCAAATTTTATCCATCATGCGCAAAACCCGTTGCTCTAAAACGCTTTTTTTTATCACTAGGGGCAGAGAGAGTTTCCGCTACCAGCTGTGCGATCATTACAAACAAAAACGCCACCAATTTAATGAAGATTTTAGATCTCTTTTAAAAGCTCTAAAAATCGCTTTAGTGGAAAAATACCCCCTAAAAAAAGGGGCTAGAATCCAGGGCGAACATTGTTTTGAATATGAAGCCGATGATATTATCTCTTTTTACAAAAAGAAAGACCCCCAAAATTATGTGATAGCCAGCATGGATAAGGATATTTTGTATTCCAATAGAGGCTCTCATTTCAACCTCAAAACCAACGCTTTTTTTAATGTGAGTCAAAAAGAGGCTCATTTTTTTGCTTATTACCAGTGCGTTGTGGGGGATAAGGGGGATAACATTAAAGGGGTTAAAGGGATTGGCGGCTTCAATTATAAAGATTTTTTAAACGAAGACGCTAAAGAGCATGAATTGTGGGAGCAAATCATTCAAGCGTTCAAAATTAAAGAAGATTTGAGCGATAGCGAAGCTAAAGAAAAGGCTCTTTTAAACATGCGCTTAGTCAATATGCACCAGATGACCCACCATGGCGTGATCAAACTATGGGAGCCTGAGTTTAAAAAAACCTTTTTCCCTAAAAAACCCCAAAGACCTGATTTCAAAAGAATTTCTTAAAACATTTTTAAAACAAAAACTTCTTTTAATGTTGATTTTTTAAAAAAGAAATTATCGCTTACTTTTGGCAAGCTTTCTCTGCTATTGATTGTAAAAACGGCATTTTTTTAAAACAAAAACTTCCCAAAAAAGACAAAAGAACTATTTCCAAGGCTTTTTCTCGTGGCTTTAGAATTATAAGCATACACATACCCCCCACCCATATCAAAAGACAAACTCCTATAAGTCCAAACCCTAAAACTGCTCATCAAAGAATATTCTTGGTAATCCCCAAAAGCCACCATCGCGTCTAAACGCACCCTTTTAGTCTTAAGCCCTAAAAAAACATAGCCTGAAATGCTAGAATTAGCAAAATAAATCGCTGGCACACCGGGCGCGTTGATCCCGCGGCCATAGAATTTAGTCCTGTCATTAAAAGTCCATAGATAGCCCTTGTTGTTTCTTGCTGGAACGATATAAAAACCCGTTCCAAAATTAAAAATTTGGTATTTAAAAGTTTGATCGATCAAAAACAAGCCGGTATTTTTGGCACTTGTAGCACTATCAGTGTTGCCGTATTGATACATGCCATGCACTAGAGTGCGCGAAGTGAAACCCTTAGCTAAAGAAGCGTCATACTCCAACTTACCCCCAACTTGCACTAAAACATTTTGGGTGGGCAAAGGCAAGCGGGTGTCCGTTAAAATAAAAGGCACCACTTTAAGATTTTCATGCCTGTATTCTGCACCCAAAACAAACACTTCCCCCCCCACATACAAGCGTTTAGACACAGGGTCATAAGACGCTAGAGCGTTTAGGGAAGTAGCGATCCGATTCCCTTGCTCTTTATTGATCTGATGCCCGTTATAAAGCATGCTATCCATAAAAATCCCAAAATAACGCATGGAATTTTGCTTAAAAGCCACAGAAACCCCTTGAATATTGCCCCCTATCCAATCAAAATCCACAAAATCGGTATTGAAACGCCCTAAAGCGATTTTAAAACGCTGGTTAGCGTATTGAAGATACGCATCAGAAACATCGCCAGCGCTCAAATAAGGTTTAACATTTTTAGAACTACCAAAAAAATTCCCCAGACTGATGTAAAGGTTAGCCAAACGCTGTTTGTTATAAATATTCCAAGCCCCAATCGCTCCAATACCAAAGGACCACCCATTGCTATAAGAAAAATCCACCCCAAGACGCGCTAAAGCCCCCACATAGCTGTGAGGGTTTTTTTGTGCCCCTTGATTATATAATAACCCCAGATAGCCAAAAGGTTTGACTGCGATTTCTAAAGCTTTCAAAGACAGACCATTTAAAAAAAGGATCCCTAACGCTAAATAATAATATCTTTTCTTATTTTTCTTATATTGCATTAAAAACTCATCGTGGATTTAAACTCAATATTTTAGTTAAAATTCCTTTTAATTGCGCTGAAACGGGTTTAAAATCTCAATTACCACTAAACATTATCAATAAACTTGATTGACTAACACTAAAGATTTATGATAGTATTCTAATAAAACTATTTTAAAGGTGATTCATGAGCAAGAGTTTATACCAAACTTTAAACGTGAGCGAAAACGCCAGCCAAGATGAAATCAAAAAATCCTACCGCCGTTTAGCTAGGCAATACCACCCGGATTTGAATAAAACCAAAGAAGCCGAAGAGAAATTCAAAGAAATCAACGCCGCTTATGAAATTTTGAGCGATGAAGAAAAACGCAGCCAATACGATCAGTTTGGCGACAACATGTTTGGGGGGCAGAATTTCAGCGATTTTGCCAGAAGCCGTGGTCCTAGTGAAGATTTAGATGATATTTTAAGCTCTATTTTTGGGAAAGGAGGCTTTTCGCAAAGATTTTCTCAAAACTCGCAAGGCTTTTCTGGCTTTAATTTTTCCAATTTCGCCCCTGAAGATTTAGACATGACCGCCACTTTAAATGTCTCTGTTTTAGACACCCTTTTAGGCAATAAAAAACAAGTGAGCATCAATAATGAGACTTTTAGCCTTAAAATCCCTATCGGCGTGGAAGAGGGCGAAAAAATCAGGGTTCGCAACAAGGGGAAAATGGGGCGAACGACTAGGGGCGATTTGCTCTTGCAGATCCATATTGAAGAAGATGAAATTTATAGGCGCGAGAAAGATGATATTATCCAAATCTTTGATTTACCCTTAAAAACGGCTCTTTTTGGAGGGAAAATTGAAATCGCCACTTGGCATAAAACCTTAACCCTAACCATTCCCCCTAACACTAAAGCCATGCAAAAATTCCGCATCAAAGACAAAGGGATCAAAAACAGAAAAACTTCGCATGTGGGGGATCTGTATTTGCAAGCTCGTTTGATCTTGCCTAAAACTGAAACGCTTTCTAATGAGTTAAAAGCGTTATTAGAAAAAGAATTGTAAGGAGGAATCGTGTGTGATTATGATGAACCGCTTTATTTAATCAGCGTCGTGGCTAAAATCTTAGGCGTGCACCCTCAAACCTTGCGCCAATACGAAAAAGAGGGTTTGATAGAGCCTAGCAGGACTGATGGGAAAATGCGCTTGTATTCCCAACGAGACATGGACAAAATCAAAACGATTTTACGCCTTACAAGGGATATGGGGGTTAATCTTGCGGGCGTGGATATTATCTTGCGTTTAAAAGAAAAGCTTGATGAATTAGACAATCTCAATAAAGAATTGCAAGACGCTCTGCACAAACACTCTAAAAACACCAAAACCCCAACGAAAAATTTAAACACCCCTACGAATTTTTACGAATTGATTTTATTTAAAAAATGAGCCTGACTTCGCTTTTAAACCCAAAAAGCCTAGAAGATTTTTTAGGCCAAGAGCATTTAATAGGGAAAGACGCCCCCTTATTTAAAGCCTTACAATCCAAACACTTCCCCCATGCCTTTTTCTATGGCCCTCCTGGCGTGGGTAAAACAAGCCTAGCTCAAATCATCGCTCATTCCCTAGAGCGCCCCATTCTTTCATTTAATGCGACGGATTTCAAATTAGAGGATTTACGCCTTAAGCTTAAAAATTACCAAAACACCCTTTTAAAACCCGTTGTTTTTATTGATGAAACCCACAGATTGAATAAAACCCAACAAGAATTTCTACTCCCTATTATGGAAAAAGATCACGCTTTAATCTTAGGGGCTAGCACGCAAGATCCTAATTACAGCCTAAGCCATGCGATCCGCTCAAGAAGTTTTATTTTTGAATTGACCCCCCTAAAAAAGAGCGATTTAGACAAGCTTTGCACCAAAGCTTTAACATTGCTCAAAAAACAAATAGAGTCTGACGCTAAAACCTATCTTTTAAACAACAGTGCTGGCGATGCTAGAGCGTTATTAAACCTTTTAGATTTGAGCGCTAAAATAGAAAATCCTATCACTTTAAAAACGCTCAAATCCTTACGGCCCCATAGCCTAAATGACGGATCTTATAGCGATGATACGCATTATAATCTCACTAGCGCGTTAATCAAATCTTTAAGAGGGAGCGATGAAAACGCCTCCATTTATTATCTGGCGCGCTTGATTGCTGGCGGGGAAAACCCGGAATTTATCGCCAGAAGATTGGTGATTTTTGCGAGCGAAGATATTGGTAACGCTAACCCAAACGCCCTTAATTTAGCCTCTTCTTGCTTGTTTGCAGTCAAACAAATCGGCTACCCTGAAGCGCGCATCATTTTAAGCCAATGCGTGATTTATCTGGCTTGTTCGCCTAAATCCAACACGGCTTATAGAGCGATCAATCAGGCTTTGGATTGCGTTCAAAAAGGCTTGCTCTACCCTATTCCTAAACACCTGTTGCCTAACGCTAAAGACTATCTTTACCCGCATGATTATAACGGCTATGTCAAACAAGATTATTTGGAAAAACCCCTAAATCTGGTTTCTTCTCAAGGCATAGGGTTTGAAAAAACCCTTTTAGAATGGCTTGATAAAATAAGAAATTGATCTTATAAGTTACATTAAAATGCGACAATGGTAATAAAAAATCAATATTTTTTGATTAAATTAAAATAATAATGAGTTTTATCTATGTTTCATCGCATTATTATTGTATAATAATATTCTAGTTATAAAAATCATTTTACGGATAAGGAAAATATCAGCATGAAAAGATTAGAAACTTTGGAATCCATTTTAGAGCGCTTGAGAATGTCTATCAAAAAAAACGGACTCAAAAATTCAAAACAGAGGGAAGAAGTGGTGAGCGTTTTGTATCGCAGCGGCACACACCTAAGCCCTGAAGAAATCACGCATTCTATCCGCCAAAAGGACAAAAACACCAGCATTTCTTCAGTCTATCGCATTTTGAATTTCTTAGAAAAAGAAAATTTTATCTGTGTTTTAGAGACTTCAAAAAGCGGCCGGCGTTATGAAATTGCGGCTAAAGAACACCATGATCACATCATTTGTTTGCATTGCGGTAAGATCATTGAATTTGCAGACCCTGAAATTGAAAACCGCCAGAATGAAGTCGTTAAAAAATATCAAGCCAAGCTGATCAGCCATGACATGAAAATGTTTGTGTGGTGTAAAGAATGCCAAGAGAGTGAATGTTAAGAGATTTTAAAAAAGCTAGCTTAAATAGGGCTATCTTTAATGGTTTTAAGGACTTCATCCAGGTTAAAACGCTTGAGTTTTAGATTTTTGATTT
The DNA here is from genome assembly GCF_021062735.1 of Helicobacter pylori. Classification (GTDB taxonomy): domain Bacteria; phylum Campylobacterota; class Campylobacteria; order Campylobacterales; family Helicobacteraceae; genus Helicobacter; species Helicobacter pylori_DN. The sequence continues at coordinate 38,015 of NZ_JAHXLB010000003.1, forward strand.
CTTCATCGCTCAAGCGTTTCCAAGTGAAAGTCTTGCCCACATACCCCCATTTATCATAGCTTGAAGTGAATTCTAAATCCCCGTTTGAATTTTGAGTAACCCTTACATAGTAAGTCTTGCCGTCATAAAAATTATACGCTTTACCGCCTTTATAAGATCGTTTTCCAACCTTAATCAAATCGCTTAAAAACACCACGCCTTTATCGCTGCGATTCCTTAGCTTTGGGTTAGGATTGAGTTTGTCTTTTTTGGCTTTAGAGCCATCCACATCAGAAATACCATAAGCATAGAATTTCCCATTATGCTCAAAAAACTCCACAAAAGAGCTTTTCATGTATAAAAATTCCTGAGTTTGATAAATTCCAGGCAACTCTACAGCCCCTAAAAAACAACAAAAAACTATAACAAGACTCACCAATTTCATAATTTTAATTTAATTAATCCTTTAGGCACTTTAACGACCGCTTTAAAAATCGGCTCTTCCCTATATTTTTCAAAAGACTCTCCATAGAACCTCAACGCATGTGCATCGTTTTCAAAAAAAATAGCCAGCATGCCCGCATCTAAACGCAAAAAAGAAGCTTCTTGAACCGGCTCATAAACGATCAAATCTCTTTTTTCATCGTAAGGGGTTTTAATGGTGGCTTGATTGATACCCACCACTTTAGCCCCCTCAACGCCTTTGACAATCAGCTGGAAATCCACATATTTTTTGTGGCTTTCAAAAAAACCTTTCTCGCTTTCTTTAGCATGCTCTAAACAATAACTCTGCTCTATGCTAAAAATGCCATGCCCTAAAGGCGTTTGAAATTCTGTATTATGATTGAGGTTCAAAACCCTTTGATTCGCTTTACTACCCTTTTGCATGACATCTTTTAAATACTCATGCAAAATTTCTAATTCTTGCGTTTTTTTAAACAAATGCCCAAGCGAGCTTAATTCCCCAAAAATAGCCATATCCCTTTCCTTTTTATGATAAAAAGATTTAATGTTTCAGTTGTTCTAAGCGTTCTTTTTTAGTGCCAATATCCGTGATCTGAATGCCAAAATTCCCATCCACGATCACCACTTCGCCCTTAGCGATCACCTTGTCATCTACAAGAATTTCCAAAGGGTCATTCACCAATTGATCAAGCTCTACCACGCTCCCTATATCCATAGAGACCACATCTTTTAAAATCATCTTTTTTTGCCCGATGCGCACCTTAACGTTCAATTTCACATCCAAAAGCATGCTGATATTGCGGATTTCTATGTTTTCTAAAGACGCATCGTGGGTTTTAACCTCTTCAGTAGCGCTCTGTGTCGTTTCTTCTTTTTCTTCTTTGTGCGTTTTTTCAAATTGGCGTTCAAAAGCCGTCGTAGTCAATAAAATGATTTGGCTTTCTTTGATGGCTTCCATTTTAAAAGAAAACACCATCGCTTTAGCGTAATCTTCTTTTTTAGGAAGCTCTTTAGCGATTTCAGCGTTTATAGTGGTGAAATTGAGTTTAGGGAGCAATTCTTGAGACTTCAAGCTTGTAGCGATCGCGCCAAAAATATTAGAAGCCATTTCTTTAAAAGCGTCTAAATCGTCATTATCCATTTCTTCCTTACTCGCCCCCTCACCTCCTAGCATCAAATCGCTTAAAGCGGTAACTAAATCTACCGGAGCCAGTAATTCAATAGGACTCTCTTCTTTTTCAATCGCACTAATCTTAACTCTTGCATAAGGCGCGCTGATTAATTTCAAAAAAGATTCGTCGCTACTAGAAACTTCTTTTTCTAATCCCACGCTTGGAGCCTTACCCACTAACCCTTCTAAAGTAGAAACAACCTCTTGAATAAAAATTTTAATAAAATCTTGCATTTCTCACTCTTCTTCTATTTTCATAATATCGCCCACTTTACCTCTGCGCTGTTCTTCTAGCATTTCTAAAATTTCTTTAGTGCGTTCTTTTTCGCTATAAACCACTTCTTTAATTTGAATGGTTTTCCTATACCCTTGAAACCCCACGCTCGCTAAATAACGCTTTTTTTTATGCACATACACGCTCACTTCATCATTAGCGATCTTATTCAACCGGATAGTATCCCCCACATCTAAATCCAACATTTCTTTCAGGCTCAATTCCACCGCGCCCAAAAACACCATCATATCCACGCTCACCCCGCTCAATAGCGCTTGCAATTCCTTATTACGGCTCTTTTTAGAGTTCGTTTCTGAAAGCATCAAATCCCTACTTCCCATTTTAGAAAGAATGCTCTCAATGGAAATCACCGGGTAACAAATATTCATCATCCCACGGCTATGTCCGATAATAATCTCTAAAACCACCATGATAGAAATTTCATTTTGAGCGACGATCTGAACCACATTCGCGCTGGATTCTTTAGCGTCAATGGTAGGAAACATCTCCACAACGGGCGACCACACTTCTTTTAAAATTTGCATCACTTGGCGTAAAATCGTATCCAATAAATTCAATTCAATATCGCTAAACTCCCTGTTTTGATCATACGCGCTCCCCTTACCCCCTAATAGTCTGTCAATCATAGGGAAAGCGATGCTAGGATTGATTTCTAAAACCCCCGTTCCTCCCATAGGCTTCATGGAAAAGACATTAAAACTCGTAGGGCTAGGCAAACTCATCAAAAATTCGCCATAAGTCATTTGATCCACGCTGTGGAGCTGAATCTCTACAATAGAACGCATGATAGAAGAGACTTGACTGGAAAGATTCCTAGCCATTTTGTCATGGATACTCCTAAAAGAGCGCAGTTGCTCCTTACTCACACGATTAGGGCGTTTGAAATCATAGAGGGTTACGCTGCGCTGCGGGATAATATCTTTTTTTTGGACATTTTGAATATCCACATTTTCATCAACGACTTCTAAAAGCGCATCAATTTCTTCTTGGCTTAAAATATCAGCCATGATCCACTCCTAAGGATTTACGCACCTTTTTAATCACTTCTTTAATGATTTGAGAAATACGCGATTCAGTGATGCCTAAAATCTCTTTAATCTCGCTCAAATTCAACTCTTCAAAGTAATAAAGCTGGATAAGGATTTGCTCTCTTTCGCTCATTTGATTCAGCGCTTTTTGGACATGCTCTAACAACTCTTCTGCTTCAATCTTTTTAGTGATTTCATCTTGCTCAATCGCATTGAATTGTTCATCTATTGGCACTAACGCATAAATATCTGAAGCCGTTTTAGCTTCTCTAATCTTTTCAATATTTTCTCCTAGAGCTTCTGCTAAATACGCATCGCTAGGCTCTTTCCCATGCTTATTAAGGTGTTTGGTAATTTCAATATCAATGCTTTTAATGAGTTTCCTATTAGAGCGAGAAATCACATCTAAAGAACGCAAATAATCTAGCATCGCCCCATTGACACGAGTTTTAGCATACCCCCAAAAAGAATCGTTTAACGCGCTCTCATAACGCCTGGCTAATTTAATCAATTCTTCAGTGCCAATAGAAACCAGATCGTTAAAATCAATAGAGCTGGGCAAGCGCTCTTTTAAACGAAACGCCATCGCGCGCACGGCCGGTAAATACTGGATAGCGAGATCGTCTTGATGGTGGTGTTGTTGCTTATCATAGGCGTTCAAAACCTTTTCTATATTTTTTTCGCTGGTTTCAGTTTTTTGAATTCCTTTGGGCATTCTATTTTCCATCATCAAAATCATAACTTCTAATGTATTCTAAAATACTAGCCACTTCTTTTTCTCTGTTCTTAAACTCATGGTTGAAACGAAGCAAGCTCTCTTCAGTGCCTTTTTTGTCAAAAAGACAAATGTCTAAATCCGTGCAAGCGATAAAAATAGACGCAAATAACAACGCGATCAAGTATCCCCCAAGCGTGGATAACACCGTCCATAATAAAATGCTCTCTGGCTCATTGAATTTCAACACCGAAAACACTAACCCCAAAAAAAACCCTACCACAACAGAAAAATGGATAAAATTTTGAACTTTCATCAGCCTACCCCAAATACTTCAAAAGCCTTTTAAAAAAGCTTTTCAAACCTTCTTTTGGTATTTCTAAAGTGCCGGTTTCTAATTTAGAAACCAAAAGGCCCGCTATCTGATCAATGGATTGCGAAAACAAATCGTTAGGGGCTATTTTTCTCAAAATTTTGCGTTCTCTCACATAGCGTTTCAATAAGGAGCTGTTTTCAATCGCTCCCAAGTAATGCAATTCTAATGAAGCGATATTGTTTTTAGCCACTTTAAACAGCCTTTCATAAGTCGCTCTGCCCTCTTTAGGTTGGGCTACCATGTTAGCGATAAGAAACAATTCATCTTTATTTTTGGAGTTGATTTTAATGCATGCATACGCATCGGTAATCGCTGAAGGATCGGGTGTGGTGACAATCACCACACAATCGCTCGCATTCAAAAACGCTTGCGTAGTGACTCCAATCCCAGCGCCCGTATCAATCACAATATAATCTAAAGAGCTTAAAACCCCCTCTTCATCTACGAATCGATCCAAAGCTTCTGCGCCGCTGATGTATTTTAAAATTTCTTCGCCACTATCCCCGGGAATTAAGCAAAGCCCGGGTTCAATCTCGCAAATGATTTCTTGCAATTTGGCTTCGCCTTTTAAGGCATGCAAGATATTTTTATGGGTTTTCACCCCAAAAATGACATCCAAATTCGCTAAACCAATATCCGCATCAAACACCCCCACCTTATAACCTTTCTTGTATAAAGAGTAAGCTAAATTAGCGCTAATGTTGGATTTCCCCACGCCTCCCTTACCGCTTGTGATAGCGATGAATTTGGTATTCCCTTTATTATCAAAAAAACTTTTAGGGTTTTTAATATTCATCAAATTATCTAAGCGGCTCGCTTGATTGTTCATGCTTGTTCCTTATTAGGGTTACTAAAGCCATCTAGCATGCAATCCACTAAATATTCATTAGTAGCCACTTTCAAATCCATAGGCACTTCTTGCCCAACAGAAAGATAGCTGATAGGCTTTTGGCTTTCATGCACTAAAGAAAACAAATTCCCTAACCCCCTACTCTCATCTAATTTCGTAAAGATTAAAGTGTCAATCCCTAACACCCCAAAAGAATCATAAATATCTTTCATGTCTTCATACTTAGTGGTAACCGAAAGCACTAAGGACACATCAATATTATAACCCCCATCTATAAATTCTTTCAAACCGGCAATTTTTTCTTTATCGTATTGCGAATGCCCTGTCGTATCCACTAAAATAAAATCGCAGTATTCCAACGCTTCAATTTCTTTAGCAAAATCTTTAGCGTCAATCACCGCTTCTATACTCATTTTCATTTTATTAGCATACCAACTCAATTGCTCTAAAGCCCCAATGCGATAATTGTCTAAAGTGATAATGCCCACCTTGTATTTTTTCGCTAGCATTCTAGAATAGCGCGCAGCTAATTTAGCTAAAGTCGTCGTTTTCCCCACGCCTGTTGGCCCTACAAGCATTAAGATGCGTTTTTGCCTTAAATTCAAATCTTCAGGGCGGCACAAAATCATTTTGCGCAACACTTCTCTAAAATAACGCTTGATCGTTACGGAATTTTCGCGCATGCGTAAAGGCATCAATTCCAGGCTCAATTGCATGATTTCATCTAAATGGCTGGATTTCATCCCGCTTTGTTTGGCCAGTTTATAAATTTCGGCAAATTCTTGAGGGATACTGACAGAATTGGGGTTTTTCTCATCCCAAAACATGTTTTGAATGAGTTTCAGGCTGTCTCTGATTTTGCTTAATTGCAGATTGATGTCTTTAATCTCTTCTTCTTGTTTGACTTCTCTTTTTTCTCTTTCTTTTTTATGGTTGGCTTCATTTTTTAAGGCTTGCAATAAAGCGTCTTGTTGATTAGCCTCTAAAGGCGCATCCTCTAACGGGGCGTCTTTTTCTAAAAGGGTCTTATTTTTTGAAAAACTATAGTTGCGCTGATTGGATGAAACCCCGGCGAGTTTGCGCATTTCTTCTACAGTGCTTGAAAGCTGCATGACCACGTCTTCTTCATTCAATTCTTCATCATACAAACTTTCTGGAATAAGGGGGGCTTTAGGAGGCTTGTTTTCGCTCTCTTCTTCAACCGCCACAACGATTTCATAAAGCCCAGAAGAAGTGAGCGTTTTTTTACGGATTTCTTGCGTTTTAAACACCAGCGTATCCACCCCATGGTGGCTTTGAGCGATCTTTAAAGCTTCAGCAGCCGTCTCCCCACTATAGGTATAGAATTTCACCACTCCCCTTTTTTAAAAAGAATTTGTTGTAAAGTTAAAGGCACTAACACCGAATCCCTTTCACTCCATTTAGGGTGAGGTAAAGTCAAATCATTCTGCCTTAAAATGACTTGGTTGAAAGCGATAATATCAATATCTAAAGTTCTTGGAGCGTCTTTAAAATCGCGCTTCCTTTTGCGCCCAAAACGCCTTTCTATATAAAACACTAGAGCAAAAAAATGGCACAAACTTAAAGATGTTTTAAGAATAATCGTAGCGTTATAAAAGTTAGGTTGCTTAGTGTAACCAAAAGGCGGATTGATATAAATGGGCGAAGAAAAGATTTTCCCAATTTTACTATGATTTTTAAAATATAAAAAACAATTTTTTAATATTTTTAAAGGATTTTTAAGATTAGATCCCAACCCTAAAACCACCCTGTTAGAAAAATCAAGCCTTTTTTTAAAAAGGCTAGGGAAAAAGCGGCTAGTCAGAATCTCTCGCATCACAAAAGCTCAGCCCTAGAATTTTTGATCACCACTAAATCTTCAATGCGCACCCCAAAAAATCCAGGGATATAAATCCCAGGCTCTACAGAAAACACCATGCCCTCTTCTAAAATGGTTTCACTGCGCGATGAAATATAAGGAAGCTCATGGATGTCTAAGCCAATGCCATGCCCGGTGCTGTGAGTGAAATACTGCCCATAACCATAATCGCTAATCACTCCCCTAGCCAAGCTGTCCGCTTCTTTACCGGTCATGCCCGCTCTAATGCCTGAAATAGCCTTTTCTTGCGCTTCTTTCACAATGTCATAAATCTTTTGACGCTCTTTATCCTTGAAACTCTGCTCTCTTTTAAAGACAAAATCTTTAGGGTCAAAAAAAGCCGTGCGAGTCCGATCAGAGCAATAGCGTTCGTATTTGATCCCCATATCCAAAAGAATGCTGTGCTCCGCTTTTAAAAAATCCTTCGTGCTAGGCAAAGCATGGGGTTTGCTCGCGTTCGCATTCAAGGCTAAAATAGGCTCAAAACTCAGATCATAAACCCCCTCTTTAGTCAAAAAGTCCTTAACCTTATGCTGCAAATACCGCTCGCTCAAGGATTCTTTTTCATCAAAAATCTTTTTCACATACTCGGCAAAATTTTCAAAAGCTTCAACATTCAACGCTTGAGATTTTTTGAGGAGTTGGATCTCATGTTCGTTTTTAATGATGCGTTTTTGGCGGTGGTAACTAGGCACGCCCTCTAAAGCAACCTTATCCCCAACCGCTGAATCCAAACGCTTGTAGGTTTGCAAATTCACTTGATTGGGGTCAAAAAAGAGCTTTTTAACCGAGTGTTTAGCGATCAAATCAATCGCACTTTGCGCTAAATCGCTAGATTCTACCACTTCCGCTAAAACGCCATTTTTAGGCTGAATGCTTTCTTTAGCTTCTTGAGTGTAGCGAGAATCAGTGATGAAAAACGAGCGATCGTCTAATTGCAAAAACAAAGCGTTATCGCAACTATAAGCACACTCAAAAAACATCGCGTTCTCATTGAGCGTGAAATGCGATTCTCTTTCTAATCCTTTCATGGGTAGCCCCCTTTTATTTTTGATTGTTAATGGGGTTATTAGGGTTGTTTTTTTGGGCTTCTTGGAACGCTTTCATTTCGGCTAAAATATTGACCATCGCCATTAAAGCCATGTTGTAGCCAAGCGGGCCAAATCCCATGATCACGCCTCCACAAGCCGCTCCAGTGTAAGAATTTTTCCTGAATTCCTCTCTGGCTTGAATGTTAGTGAGATGCACTTCAATAACGGGTTTGCCCGCTAGCATGATCGCATCTGCAATCGCAATAGAAGTGTGCGAAAACGCTCCAGGGTTAATGATAATCCCCTCATAATCGCTGCCCACGCTCTCTTGGATTTTATCAATGATTTCGCCCTCAAAATTGGTTTGAAAAAACTCTAATTCCACATCTAAATTGCCTTGTTTCACGAAAGTTTGCATGATTTCATGGATTTGGTCTAAGGTTACCATGCCATAAAGTCTTGGGTCTCTGTGTCCTAACATGTTTAAATTAGGCCCTTGAATCACTAAAATTTTCATTAATTTATTTCTCCTTGTTGAATATGGAATGAAACCGCATTATAGCATAAGTTTTTATCTTACCCCTTAAATCCCCCTAAGAACGCATTGTCAAGAAACTACCGCTTGACTAGCGTTAAATTTTTTGATGCTAAAAAGCACTTTTATCCTTTTTTAAAAAAACAGCCATCATGACCATTCCTACAAAAAAACTTCCCGTAATGAAGAAATCAAAGGGGTCAAACCCGATGCCAAAAATGAGATAAAAAGTGAATGCCGTTAATATAAAGAATGATATTAAAGAATTTTGCTTGATCCCACTCCAAAAAATCTTTACAACCGCTAATAAAAAAAAGAGCCAGATCAAAAAGCCTATGATCCCCCTAGTGGCTAAAATGTGAATGATTTGATTGTCATACCTTTCATAACAAAGAATCAAATCTTTTGCCCTATAAGACTTTGATAAGGATAAAATCTCTTCTAACCTCTGGCATTTCTCGCTAGCGGCCATACCAAAAAAGGGCCTTAAACGCAAAACCGTTAGGGCTTCTTTCCAGCGCTCCAAACGCCACCCGATACTGCTATCAGCGTCCTTTTTAGCGTAGCGTTTCAAATCTTCTTCAAAGCTTTGGTTTTGAACCCTAGATTGCTCTATTGCCCCCTTTTTTTCTAAAGCGTTACTCCCCATATACAAAGCGCTCAAAACAAGACTCACAACCACCATATAACCCAATGGTTTGAGCGATTTTTTGGCGTATAAAATAAAGCAAGAAAGGATTAAAAAAGTAATAACAAAAGCGATTGTTGCACTTCTTGTAGCGCTTAAAATAACGACTAAAAACCCCACAAAAACAGAAAGGGTGAAAAAATTTTTTTCTTTTTGATTTTGCGAATAGAGCGCATAAATATAACAGCCTAAAATGGACACGCTCACTAAAACCACATACTCCTTAACCGTGCTAAACCCTTGCGCTCTGGGCATGTTAAAATAAATTTTTTGCACCAATGAAAGCAAGCCGTTGGTGAAATTTGCCACAGCCATGCTATAAAAAAGGATTTTTTGATTCAATTTGATTCTTAAACAACTGGCAAAAAGCAAGCATAACGCCCCGCAAGCGTAAGTTAAGGACATGTTTAGAGCGAATAAATTGTAGCGGAAAGTTTGGCTATCATACATGTTAAACATGTTAGGGAAGATGCTTAAAAACACGCCCAAAAAAGCCAGAGTGAGCCATTTAAAAGGCATGGTTTTTAAATGATTAATCGTGAAGATTTCTTTCAAAGACGCTTGGAAATAACACCTAAGAAACAAAAAAACCATTAAAACAATCAATAAGACTTGAGTTAAAGGCTTTTTAAACGAAGTGAGAAAAAAAAGGGCAAAAATCAGAGTGAAAACAGAGTCCGCACTAAAAAAGGCCTTCAAACGCTCTTTCAACACAAACTCGCCACACCCTAAAACCGATAAAATTATCTGTCTTTAATGCCTAACTTTTCAATCAAAACCACATAACGCGCATGGTTAGTGCGTTTGATGTATTTCAACAAGTTGCGTCTTTGAGCGACTAATTTTAAAAGCCCTAAACGACTGGAATGATCTTTGGGGTTAGCCTTTAAATGCTCGGTTAAAAGCCTGATCCTTTCATTCAACAACGCCACTTGCACTTCACAAGAACCCGTATCGTTTTCCTTAGTAGCAAACGCCTTAATGATTTCTTGTTTTTTCTCCAGATTCAAAGCCATAACGACCTCCTAATTGGTAATTTAATAAAGATCGCATTATAGCGTAAAATAAGCTTTTTTGTGTCATACTTTTAAACTTTGTATTATAATAAGAGACAAACACACCTACCAGATTAAGGCATTGATTTTAGATTATGGCAAACGAACGCTCCAAATTAGCTTTTAAAAAGACTTTCCCTGTCTTTAAACGCTTTTTGCAATCCAAAGACTTGGCCCTTGTGGTCTTTGTGATAGCTATTTTAGCGATCATTATCGTGCCGTTACCGCCTTTTGTGTTGGATTTTTTACTCACGATTTCTATCGCGCTATCGGTGTTGATCATTTTAATTGGGCTTTATATTGACAAGCCGACTGATTTTAGCGCTTTCCCCACTTTATTACTCATTGTAACCTTATACCGCTTGGCTTTAAATGTCGCCACCACTAGAATGATTTTAACGCAAGGCTATAAAGGGCCTAGCGCGGTGAGCGATATTATCACGGCGTTTGGGGAATTTAGCGTGAGCGGGAATTATGTGATTGGCGCGATTATCTTTAGTATTTTAGTGTTAGTGAATTTATTAGTGGTTACTAATGGCTCTACTAGGGTTACTGAAGTGAGGGCACGATTTGCCCTAGACGCTATGCCAGGAAAGCAAATGGCGATTGATGCGGATTTAAACTCAGGGCTTATTGATGATAAGGAAGCCAAAAAACGGCGCGCCGCTCTAAGCCAAGAAGCGGATTTTTATGGCGCGATGGATGGCGCGTCTAAATTTGTCAAAGGCGATGCGATCGCTTCTATCATTATCACGCTTATTAATATTATTGGAGGGTTTTTAGTGGGCGTGTTCCAAAGGGATATGAGCTTGAGCTTTAGCGCTAGCACTTTCACTATCCTAACCATTGGCGATGGGCTTGTAGGGCAAATCCCTGCTTTAATCATTGCAACAGCGACCGGTATTGTCGCCACTCGCACCACGCAAAACGAAGAAGAGGACTTCGCTTCCAAACTCATCACACAGCTCACCAATAAAAGCAAAACTTTAGTGATTGTGGGGGCGATTTTATTGCTTTTTGCCACCATTCCTGGACTCCCTACCTTTTCTTTAGCGTTTGTAGGGACACTCTTTTTGTTCATCGCATGGCTGATTAGCAGGGAGGGAAAAGACGGATTACTCACTAAATTAGAAAATTATTTGAGTCAAAAATTCGGCTTGGATTTGAGCGAAAAACCCCACAGCTCCAAAATCAAACCCCACACCCCAACCACAAGGGCTAAAACCCAAGAAGAGCTTAAAAGAGAAGAAGAACAAGCCATTGATGAAGTGTTAAAAATTGAATTTTTAGAATTGGCTTTAGGCTATCAGCTCATCAGCTTAGCGGACATGAAACAAGGGGGCGATTTGTTAGAAAGGATTAGGGGTATTAGAAAAAAGATAGCGAGCGATTATGGCTTTTTGATGCCTCAAATTAGGATTAGGGATAATTTACAGCTCCCCCCAACGCATTATGAAATCAAGCTTAAGGGCATTGTGATTGGTGAGGGCATGGTGATGCCAGATAAGTTTTTAGCCATGAATACCGGTTTTGTGAATAAAGAAATTGAAGGAATTCCTACTAAAGAGCCGGCTTTTGGAATGGACGCTTTATGGATTGAAACTAAAAATAAAGAAGAAGCCATTATTCAAGGCTATACTATTATTGATCCAAGCACCGTTATTGCGACACACACCAGCGAATTAGTGAAAAAATACGCTGAAGATTTTATCACTAAAGATGAAGTGAAATCCCTTTTAGAGCGCTTGGCTAAAGACTATCCTACAATTGTAGAAGAGAGTAAAAAAATCCCCACCGGTGCGATCCGCTCAGTCTTGCAAGCCTTGTTGCATGAAAAAATTCCCATTAAGGACATGCTCACTATTTTAGAAACGATTACCGATATTGCCCCATTGGTTCAAAACGATGTGAATATCTTAACCGAACAAGTGAGGGCGAGGCTTTCTAGGGTGATCACTAACGCTTTTAAATCTGAAGACGGGCGTTTGAAATTTTTAACCTTTTCTACCGATAGCGAACAATTTTTGCTTAATAAATTGCGAGAAAATGGCACTTCTAAGAGCCTGTTGCTCAATGTGAGCGAATTGCAAAAACTCATTGAAGTGGTCTCTGAAGAGGCCATGAAAGTCTTGCAAAAAGGGATCGCTCCGGTGATTTTGATCGTAGAGCCTAATTTAAGAAAAGCCCTTTCCAATCAAATGGAGCAGGCTAGGATTGATGTGGTCGTGCTAAGCCATGCTGAATTAGATCCTAACTCTAATTTTGAAGCCTTAGGCACGATCCATATTAACTTTTAATGGATAAATAATTAATAAAAAAGGAGAATGATGCAAGTTTACCACCTTTCACACATTGATTTAGACGGCTATGCATGCCAGCTTGTTTCAAAACAATTTTTTAAAAATACCCAATGCTATAACGCTAATTACGGGTGTGAAGTCTCAGCGAGAATTTATGAGATTCTAAACGCGATCGCTCAATCTAAAGAGAGTGAATTCCTTATTTTGATTAGCGATTTGAATTTGAATTTAAACGAAGCGCAGTATTTGCAAGATAAAATCCAAGAACACCGCTTGCAAAATAAAAACATTCAAATCCAGCTTTTGGATCACCATATCAGCGGTAAGAAAGTGGCTGAGAGTTTCCATTGGTATTTTTTAGACACGAACCGTTGCGCGACTAAAATCGTGTATGAATTTTTGAAAAAGCATTACGCTATTTTAGAGCCAAAAAACACAGCATGGCTAGAGCCTTTAGTGGAAATGGTCAATTCTGTGGATATTTGGGACACGCAAGGTTATGGCTTTGAATTAGGCAAGGTGTGTATGCGCATGATCACTCAAAGCTCTGAATTGAACCGTTTCATGTTTGATGATGAAAACCGCGATTATAAATTAAAGCTTTTAGAAGAAGTTAAAAACTATTTGTTTTTAGAAAATGCCCCTGTAGCCTATGATAACGATTTATTCAAACTTAAAAAAATCGCTCTAGGGGGCGACCCGGATACAGAAACGATGGACAATATCTCTTCAAACGCGCAAACGCATTTGCTCTCTTTAAAAAAGCATGATTGCAGCGTTTATTACCAAGATAAAAAAGGGTTTTTAAGTTATTCTATGGGGGGTATTAGCGTGTTGGCTAACCTTTTTTTAACGCAAAATCCGGATTTTGATTTTTATATAGATGTGAATTCTAAAGGGAATGTGAGCTTAAGAGCGAATGGGAATTGCGATGTGTGCGAACTCAGTCAAATGTGTTTTAATGGGGGAGGGCATAGGAATGCGAGTGGAGGCAAGATTGATGGTTTTAGAGAGAGTTTTAATTATAGGGATATTAAAGAACAAATTGAAGAAATCTTCAATAACGCTTAAAACTAAGCTGTTTAGAAAAAGCTAACAAAAACTGAAAAGAGTTTAAAAACTCTTTTTAGAAGGTTTAAAAATTTTCATCCCATCGTTTTATAGCAAAAACTCATTTCTTTAAGGATAGAAGATATTTTAAAATAATTCTCCCCCTATCAAATCTCCAACTAAGTCCCCTAACCCCAAAAAACCGCTTTTTTAAAAAACTATCGCTTGCTTAAAATCAAGCTCTTTTAATCATTTGATTGTAAAAAACGCTTTTTTAGTATTTTTAGGTTTTTTAAATTATCATCACGCCAACGCAAATAATCATTTTAAGTTATCTCTCTATTTTATTGTTTTTTTGTTGCGGGTATTTGGAGCATGTCAGGGTTTGGGGTAATAGTGAGCGGCTATCTTAAAAAGGAGATGACCAACTATGAAACTACTATTAGCAATCATAGTTTTAATGGTTCTCACAACGCCACTATACTAAAATTTTAGTGCAAGCTAGGGTTTAGCTAGCGTTTTCTTTGTGTATTTTTCTTGTATCCCATAAAAATCCCACAAAAATAAGACTTTTTCAATATCCAATGAAAACGGAGCCAAAGTTTGTATTTTGATAAATATTTAAATCCATGAATTGATACGAATTTATTTGAGTGTTTTTTTAACCAAAATACCCTACTGATCGCAGATAAAATGATTATGCCCCCTAACTAAACACCAACACGATATGAGTGTCTCTATTATCGCTATTAAAATATTTGATTTTACCCACTCCACACTCTCATTCTAATCTATTTTTTAGCAAACCACGGAATTTACTCTTCACACGCCGGTTTGGGGTAGCAAAAACGATAGCCTCTGCGCCTTACGGTTTCAACCGTGGAAATCCCCAAGGGTTTATCCATTTTTTGGCGGATTTGATTGATAGCCACTTCAATGACATTAGGGGTAACCATTTCAGGCTCTTCCCAAATAGCGTCTAAAAGCTGTTCTTTGGAGACAATCTGATCCCTATGTCTGGCAAGATGGGTCAGCACTTCAAAAGGCTTTCCTTTCACTTCAACTTCACGCCCCTTGTAAATAATCTTTTCTTCATCAGGGCTAATGGTCAAATCCCCAATTTCAATCACATTAGAACCCCAAAATCTCAAACGAGCCTCAATCCTTGCGACTAAAGCCTTAATGCTGCGGTAAGGCTTAGCGATATAATCGTCCGCGCCCTGCTCAAACGCATGGACTTCTTCTTCGCTTGTAGGGTTATCAGAAGAAACTAAAACAACAATAGAAGAATGCTTTTCCTTGATTCTAGAAACAAAACTTAAAGCGTTTTTATCGCTAACCATAACCAAGTCATAGTTCCTAATATCCATAAGATATTCCCCATCCTCTAAACTCTCTGTTACATCAGCCATAAAGCCTTTAACATTTAAGCCCTTTTCAATTTCTCCACCCAAAACAGAATTTTTTTCAATCAGTAGAACGCGCATGGTGTATGACTCCCGCATTTAAGAGTAATTCAAGCACTGATTATATCATAATTTTAAATTAGTTTTAAGAAAATATTAATAAAAGTTATCGCTTGATTAAAATCAAGCCCTTGGTTATTGGTTGTAAAAATACCTTTGAGCGTTTTTATGGATAATTTTTAAAATCATTTGCTAAAAATCACCATTTTATTGTATAATTACAATCCAACCATTCCTTATGGTTTGGTTGGCACCGCTTAAGATTGAAGGGTCACCTCCCCCTCCTTTCCCTTTGTCTTGGCGGTTGTTTTTTAACTCCTTGTTTTTAACCGCTTGATTACGATTTTAAGATTTTGTTCAACTAAGCTTGATTTTTAGGTAAAAGCCTAAGGTATGCGATCTCGCTAGGGGCTAAAAACCTTAAAGGAATCCCCCAATACCCTGCCCCACTGCTCACATAAATTTGAGTGGTGGGGCTGTGCTTGTATAAACCATGTAAATAGGTTTGCGCCAACTTGACTAAAAGGCTAAAGGGAAAGATTTGCCCTGCATGGGTATGCCCTGAAAGGACTAAATCTACAGAGTGGCTTTCTTTGAGACTTCTGATTTGTTTGGGCTGGTGGGCTAAAAGGATTGTGGGCTGACTCTCATTGCGCTTTTTTAAAGCTTTGTCAATATCAGGGGCAAAATTTTGACGCTTCCTTGCGAAATAATCATACACACCGCACAAATTGATCCCCCCTAAATGCACGCACTCATTCCCTAAAATCGTCAAATTAAGCGTGTTAAGAAACGATAAAATCGGCTCTATGCCATGATAATACTCATGATTTCCTGGCACATAAAAAGTGCCATGCGTGCTTTTAAGGTTATTTAAAGGCAGTAAAAAAGATTTGACTTTTTCAATGCTTTCATCCACTAAATCCCCCCCAATCAGCACCATATCCACTTCTTTTTGATTGACTTCTTCTACAATGTAATCAACAAAATCTTTTTGCAACAAACTCCCCACATGCATGTCTGTGAGTAAAATAATCTTTAATTCTTTATCCAGCTTATCCAAATAAATAGGGGTTTCTTTGATTTTAGGGCGGGCCAACCCTTCATAAAACCCGCGCCAAAAATACCCTAATAACGCCAGATAAAACCCTAATTTTAAAAAGTTTTTTAAACTTTTACGCCTTGAGTGCAAAAAATCTATTTTTTCTACAGAGTAAGAAAACCCGTAAAAACTTAAAGAAAGGATAAAAATAATAAAAGATACAAACGAACACGCTGAAGTCAAAACAAACAAATGGCTAGGCATAGCATTTCTATAAAAAGCAAAAGCCGTCTCGCCTGCACTCAAAAGGATAAAAAACCCCAAATAAGCGTATTGAGAGATTTTTTTTAAGGTTAAAAACGACTTCAACATCCTAAAAGAACTATAATTCAAAAGACACAAAACCAATAAAAACGCTATGGAGATCAGCATACCACCCTTTTTGCAGTCATAATGTTTTGGCTATATTAGCATATTAACGCTAATGCTCCCTTTAGGTTTCATCTTGCTATTGTTTCCTTTTTTATCAGTCTCAATCCCCACAGAAGGAGAAAAGTATACCTCCCTTTAAAAGAGTGTGAGTTTGGATACAATAATAAAAATGCGCTTAAAGCCATAGAAAGGAGATATAATGCAATTAGACAATGATTCAGAATTCGCTAAAAAAATCTTTAACCCTAACAGGGTGTTTGCCAAGCAAGCCAGGATTAAAAACATGTGCGAATATAAAGATTTAGTGCATGAAGCCAATGAAGATTATGAACATTTTTGGGGCGAGTTAGCCAAGCAAAAACTCACATGGTTTAAACCTTTTGATAAGGTTTTAAACAGCGATAACGCCCCTTTTTTCAAATGGTTTGAAAACGGCAAAATCAATGTTTCTTACAATTGCATAGATAGGCATTTAAAAGACAAAAAAAATAAAGTGGCGATCATTTTTGAAGGGGAGATGGGGGATTATAATGTCATCACTTACAGAAAACTCCACTCTGAAGTCAATAAAACAGCTAACCTTTTAAAAAACGAATTCAATGTCAAAAAAGGCGATAGAGTCATTATCTATATGCCTATGATTGTAGAAAGCGTTTATATGATGCTCGCATGCGCTAGGATTGGAGCGATCCATAGCATCGTTTTTGCTGGGTTTAGCCCTGAAGCCTTGAGGGATAGGATCAACGACGCTCAAGCTAAATTAGTTATCACAGCGGACGGGACTTTTAGAAAAGGCAAACCTTACATGCTCAAGCCAGCCCTTGACAAGGCTCTAGAAAATAACGCCTGCCCTAGCGTGGAAAAAGCGCTCATTGTGATACGAAACGCCAGAGAGATTGACTATGTGAGAGGGCACGATTTTGTCTATAATGAAATGGTCAATTACCAATCCGATAAATGCGAACCTGAAATGATGGACTCTGAAGATCCTTTATTCTTGCTCTATACAAGCGGATCAACCGGAAAACCTAAAGGCGTTCAACATAGCAGTGCAGGGTATTTGCTATGGGCACAAATGACGATGGAGTGGGTTTTTGATATTAGAGATAACGATAATTTTTGGTGCACCGCTGATATTGGCTGGATCACAGGGCACACTTATGTGGTTTATGGGCCTTTAGCTTGTGGGGCGACGACTTTGATACTAGAAGGCACGATGTCTTATCCGGATTATGGGAGATGGTGGAGGATGATAGAAGAATACCGAGTGGACAAATTCTACACTTCCCCCACCGCTATAAGAATGCTGCATGCTAAAGGCGAAAACGAACCCTTAAAGTATAATTTAGACTCACTCAAAGTTTTAGGAACGGTAGGAGAGCCCATTAACCCTACGGCATGGAAATGGTTTTATGAAAAAATCGGTAACTCAAAATGCAGTATCGTGGATACTTGGTGGCAAACAGAAACAGGCGGGCATATCATCAGCCCTTTACCGGGAGCTACGCCTATAAGGGCCAGCTGCGCGACTTTACCTTTGCCTGGAATCCATGCAGAAGTTTTAAACGAAGACGGCACCAAAACAAAGCCCGGAGAGCAAGGATTTTTATGCATCACTAAGCCATGGCCTTCTATGGTAAGAAACATTTGGGGCGATGAAAAACGATACATTGATAGCTATTTTTCTCAGATCAAGTTGAATGGGGAATATGTCTATCTCTCTGGAGATGGCGCTATCGTGGATGAAAACGGATACATCACTATTATTGGGCGCACAGATGATATTGTGAATGTGAGCGGGCATAGGATTGGCACGGCTGAAGTGGAGAGCGCTATTTCTAAACATGAAATGGTGGCTGAATGCGCGGTAGTGGGTATCCCTGATGCGATTAAAGGAGAGGGCTTATTTGCGTTTGTGGTGCTGTGCGATGGGGCTAAATGCAATCTTGGCGAGAGTTTAGAATTGTTAAAAGAAATGAATCATATCTTATCCGTTGAAATTGGAAAGATCGCGAAATTAGACAATGTCATGTATGTGCCGGGTTTGCCTAAAACCAGGAGCGGGAAAATCATGAGAAGGCTTTTGAAATCCATCGCCAAAAAAGAGCCCATTACTCAAGATTTAAGCACGCTAGAAGATGTGAATGTGGTTAAAGAAATAATGAGCATCGCTCAAATGGAGGAGTAAAATCTAAAAAATGCTTTTTAGCGTTTTTTAGCCAAATAATGAGAGTCCAATTTCAATCCAGCGATAATCTCTTATAGGGTGTGCAAACGCTACCGATTAGCGTTATTTCACCACTCAAAAAGCGTTTTAACTTTCTTTAAATCTTTATACTCCACGCTTTTGATAGCGTGATCCTCTAATTCAAAATCCGCGCTCAAATCGTTAGCGTCTTTAAGGACGGCTTGAAAGCTTTCTTTATTTGTGAGTTTGACCTCCACTTTTTCGCCTAAAGAAAGCTTGAAGTGTTTGGGGGTTTTAAGCGTTCTTTCTAACCCCATGGAACTCACTTCCAAAATATAAGCGTCTTGAATAAAATCGCACACATCTAATAAGGGCGAAATGATCTCGCTCACTTGTTGGCAAATGTCCAAACTAACCGCTCCATTAGGGTTTTTAAGGCTCACCCTTAAAACATGCTGCTCATTTTCTTTAATCAAACTCACATCATAAAGCAAATAACCCAAGCTTTCAATCACGCCCTCTATTTTCTCTTCTATTTTTTTAGTCATTATCTTTCCCTTTAGCGATTTCATTAAATATGGCGTCTAATCGGAGTTGCTTTTCTAAGCTATTGTCTGAAACAAAACTGAGTTTTGGGCATTTAAACCACCCGCTCGCCTGCAAAACAAACTGCCTGATAAGACCCTCAGCTTTTTTCAATTTAGAAAGGATTTTATGATCTTGTGAAAGCACAAACACAAAAGCGTGGTGCTTCCCTTTAGAGCATTCCACTTTAGTAACGCTCAAAGAATTCAACTCGCTGTCGTTCAAGCTCGCTAAAGCCTCTTGTAATAATTCTAAAAGATTGGATTCTAAGCGTTCTTTATGAGCGTTCATCAGAGGGTTCTTTTTTTATGGATTTCTTTATAGGTTTCAAACACATCGCCCACTTTAATCTCATTATAATTTTCTAGCATGATCCCGCACTCATAGCCCTTAGAAACTTCTTTCACATCATCTTTAAAGCGTTTCAAAGAAAGGATTTCGCCGGTATGAACCACCACGCCATCCCTAATCAAACGCGCCTTAATGCCACGAGCGATCACCCCATCGCTCACCACACACCCGGCTATCGTGCCAACTTTAGGGATATTAAAGGTTTCTCTCACTTCCGCTTGCCCGGTATGCTCTTCTTCAATAATAGGACTCATCAAGCCTAATAACAGCGATCGCATTTCTTCAATCAAGGCATAAATCACCGTGTAAGTTTTAATGCTCACATTGTATTCTTTAGCCTTATTTTTCACATTACCGGTAGGGCGGATGTTAAAGCCTAAAATCACCGCATGCTCACTGCTAGAAACTAGGCTTAAATCATTCTCAGTAATGCCCCCCACCCCTGAGTGGATCACTTGGATCGCCACTTCTTCGTTATTAAGCTCCAACAAGCTGTTTTTAATGGCTTCTAAGCTTCCTTGCGTATCCGCTTTAATGACTACAGGAATATTTTTTAATTCCTTATTAGCGACCATTTCTGAAAGCTCATCAAAAGACACTTTAGTGCTTTTACTCAGTGCTTTTTGGCGTAAATAAGTCGCCCTCTTTTGAGCCTGCAAGCGCGCGATAGAATCGTTTTCTACCCCTATTAAAACAGATCCCGCAGGCGGCACTTCGCTCAAGCCCGTGATGAGAGCCACCATAGAGGGTTTTAAATTTTGAATGCTCTTGCCTTGATCATCAGTCATCGTTCTTACTTTACCAAACGCCGTTTCGGCAAAAAAACTATCCCCCACACTCAAAGTCCCGCTTTGAACAATCACAGTGGCCACTGCCCCACGCCCTTTTTCCACGCTTCCTTCTAAAACAACCGCTCTAGCGCTGCCCTCTTCTATGGCTTTTAATTCCATAATATCCGCTTGGATAAGAATGGTTTCTAATAAATTGTCAATGCCATCGCCCGTTTTAGCCGAAACAGGGATAAACTCATGCTCTCCGCCCCAATCCACAGGGTTATAGCCAAGCTCAGCGCATTCGGCTTTGAGTTTGTCCGGATTCACATTAGGCTTATCCATTTTATTCATCGCAAAAATCACAGGCACATTAGCGGCCTTTGCATGCTCTAACGCTTCAATAGTCTGCTGCTTCACGCCATCATCAGCCGCTATCACAATCACTGCAATATCTGTAACTTGAGCCCCACGATTACGCATCTGGCTAAAGGCTTCATGCCCTGGGGTGTCAATGAAAGACACCCACTTATCATTTTTTTCTACCATGTAAGCACCAATGTGCTGAGTGATCCCCCCAGCTTCCGTGTGAGCGACTCTTTTATCACGGATTTTATCCAATAGTGAAGTTTTACCATGATCAACATGCCCCATGATAGTAACCACAGGCGGGCGCTCTTTTTTCACCCCCTCTAGCACTTCTTCTACTTCAAATTCTTCTAAAGTGTTTTGAACAGAAATTTCTAAATGGAACTCTTCGGCTAAAATTTCTATGCTATCCTTATCCAAAAAGTCGTTTTTAGTTACCATAAGCCCTAAATTAAAGAGGGTTTTAATCACATCAGCCAGATTCAAATTCGCTTTTTGCGCGAATTCATAGACGCGCACTTCTTCAGGGATTGCAATTGCGCTTTGGATCACTTTTTGGCTGTTATCGTTACGGAATGCACGCTTTTTCTTGGATTGTCGTTTGATCCCGCTTTCATTCATCCAAGGGTTTTTCCTTTGGACGCGCACCCTGTCGTTGATATTTTGGCGCGCTTCTTTTTCTTCTTCTTCCTTATTGAAATTATCTTGTTCATGCAAATCAAACAATAAGATTTCATCGGTTTCATCATCATAAATATCATTGCCCTTAAAATCCCTCGCATCGCTCAAATCAATTTTATGGGATTTGTTGTTTTTGGCGGTGGGGGTGGCTTTGGGCTTACTGGGTTTTTTAACTTTTTTAGCCTCTTGTTTGTCTTTTTCTTGCCATTCTTTTTTAATGTCTTCAAAAATAGCCGCCGCGCTTTGAGTGGGTTTTTTGCTTTCTGTTACGCTGTTTTCAATTTCATTTTCTGTTTCATCGTTGCGTTTAATCACCCTAAAACCGGTGCGTCTTTTAATGTTTTCATGGCGTTTGATCTCTTGCTCTTGCTTTTTAACTTCGCTGATTTCTTTTTTAGCGTTATTAGCGTTATTGGTGCTGTTAGCGTTGTTAGTGTTGCTTTGGGTGAGCTTGTTTAGGGCTTCTCGGCTTTTTTGGATTTCTTGGAGTTTTTGCTTGGCTTTTTCTATTTGAGAGTGGCTAACCACTTTAGGGGTGTTTTCTATAGGGGGCGTTTGGTTTTCAAAAGTGCTGACAATCTCTATCCCTCCCTTCTTTTTAGCAATAGGCGTGGGAGCTTCTTTTTTCTTTTCTTTAGTTTTTTTGGGCTTTGGCTGGCTTTTTTCTTCTTTTTTAGGCGTTTTGGAAACCTTTTTGTTAAGAGATTTAGACGCTACGGCTGTATTCAAATCGTCTTTATTGTCTTGTTCAGGATTTTTAGCGGGTTGATTGGCTTGTATTTGTTCTTTAATGCCATCCACAATGTATTTGTATAGCTTGCCGGCTTGCTCTGGGGTCATTTTAGAATTTGTCTTAAGCTCTAAACCAATGTCTTTGGCTTGCTCGATCACATTTTTAAGCTCTTTTTGGGTCTTACCAAGCTCGGCTAAAAATTCTTTTAAATCAACCATACCACTCATGCTATGCTTCTCTCCTTAATCCAAGTAATGATATTTTTAACATCTTTTGGGGTGTTCTTCATTTTTGAAACCGCTTTCAACAACTTTTTTTCTCCATTTTTCAAACAATTTTCACACACATAAAAACTACGGCCTTTGCCATCAAATTCCATGATTTGATTGTCAAAGCTTTTTAAACGCAACAAATCCTTTTGAGGTTGGCGCATTCTGCACGCCACACACATGCGGATTTTAATTTCAGTCTTTCTCAATAAGGACTCCATCATTATCAAAATCTAAAACCGCTACCCTAAATTTAGGGAATTTCTTGCTCAAAACCTGCTTTAATTTAGGGGCGTCCTCTTCATAACACATGTTAAAAAACGACGAACCGCTCCCTGAAAGCGTGCTCATTAGGGCGTTATTTTCTAAAGCGAGCTTTTGGATCGCAAACAACACGGGATAAGTTTGCATGCGCTTATATTGATGCATCCTGTCTTTAGAGCAACAACGCAATAAATCCCACTTCCCTTGCACAATCGCCATCGTCATCAAACTCGCATGCGAAAGGTTGAACACGCTTTCTTGCACGCTGTAACGCTTGGGCAAGAGGTGGCGCGATTGCTTGGTAGAAATGGCCCTATTAGGGATCACCATCACCGCTTTTAAAAAAGAAGGGATTTTGGTTTTTAAACTTATCACTTTCTTTTTTTCCACAAACGCTGCATTATACCCCCCAAACACCGCCGGGGTGATATTATCCGGGTGGTTTTCATAAATTAGAGCGGTATTGAGAATGTTTTCTCTATCAAAATCAAACCCTAAAAACGCAAACGCTGAAGCGACAGCCCCCACAATCATCGCCGAGCTAGACCCCATGCCCCTTGTAATAGGGACTTTATTATGCAATAAAAATTTAAACGAGCCGTCATTCCCATGCTTTTTTAAAATCTCATAAAACACTTTAGTGAAAATATTGTTGGTTAAAAACTTAGGGATCCCCTCACCCTCCCCAACCAATTTCACCGCATGGAAACTGCTAGGCTCAATAAAAAACCGATTGCGTAAATTCAAACTCAAACCCAAGCAATCAAAACCGGGGCCTAAATTCGCACTCGTTGCAGGAACACTCACTACCAAATTTTAAATCCCTATTGTTGATACCCTTTCATTTTTAAAACTAGCATTATACACTAAATAGGAGGCAAAATGTAAAACGGCGTGTTCAATTGAGTGAATTTATCTTTCTCTAAAAAAGAGGGCAACATGAAATCTTTTGGTGCAATTTTCAAATCTTTAAAATCGGTCAAGCTTTCCCTTTCTTTTGAAACAAAGTATTTATTGGCATACGCCAAAATGGGCGTGTTGTCGTTAAAATCAAAGCCTGTGGTTGAATAGAGTTCAAAGTCATGGATTAAAGCCAAAGTGTGTAAGAAAACATGCGTGAGCTTTAGGCTAGTGAAACTCCCTGGCCCTTTAGCGTAATAAACCCCTTTAATCGCCGGTAAAGTAGGGTTTTTAAAATCTTTGAATAATTGTGAAAAAACTTCCACTAAAGCTTCACTTGTTTTTGATTTGGAAGTGTAAGAAGCGCATAAAAAATTGTTTTGATACACCCCAAGCAAAACCCCCTCGCCTAAAGAGATAAGCACTAAATCCAATTCCAAAAATAAACCCTAATTTTAGGATTAAGCGAAAGCCTTTTGCAACACAAATTCTTTAGCCGGATCTGTAGCGATCAAAACTTCGTAATTTTTAGCGTCCGCTAAAATGACTTTAACCAACATGGAATTGAGCTTATGACTCCCTGAAAAAGAAGTGTATTTGCCCATCACAGGCATGCCTAAGACCATTAGATCCCCCATAGCGTCTAAAATCTTGTGGCACACGAATTCCTTTTCGTATCTCAAGCCCTCCTTATTCAAGATGCTGTTTTCATCTAACACGATGCAATTATTCAAGCTCCCCCCTTTAGCCAAACCAATGGATCGCAAGTAATTCACTTCTTGCAAAAACCCAAAGGTACGGGCTTTAGCGACTTGCTCTTTGTAAGCGGTTTTACTAAAGACGAAATGATGGGCTTGCTTAGCGATAACCGGATGGTTAAAATCAATCGTGAAATTCAAAGAAAGCTGGCTGTCTGGCTCAATTTTAACGAATTTATCGCCCTCTCTAACCTCAACGACTTGCTTGATTTCCATCACCTTTTTAGGAGCGTCTAATTCTTTAATCCCTGCTTCATCTAAAAGCATGCAATAAGTCAAAGCACTCCCATCCATGATAGGGATCTCTTCGTTATCCACAGAGATTTTAAGATTGTCAATGCCATACGCATGGATAGCTGAAAGCAAATGCTCAATCGTAGAAATTCTAGCGTTATCCTTACCCAACACGGTTGCCATTTTGGTATCCACGATGTTTTCAGGTTTTAAGGGGAGCTTCACGCCCAAATCAGAGCGGTAAAAAACAATGCCTTGATTTTCTCCTAAAGGCTCTAAAACAAGCTTCACAGGAATGCCCTTGTGCAAGCCTATCCCTACTAATTCCACAGAGTGGTTAATGGTTGTTTGTTTCATAATACTTCCTTTATGTCTAGTATATCGTCATTTTTAGTGATTATTTTAATATTTTTATTTACCAAAAGCCGTTCAACCTCTTTTAAAGATAAAATTTTATTTTGAAAAACGATTTGAGCGCTCTTGACTTCTTTCAAAATCAAGCACTCTCCAAAGCACACAATCGCCCCTTCGCAAACCCCATAAACCGACACACAGCCCTCTGAAATAATCTTCGCTCCGTTGTGGATATTCCCCAAAAAAATAAGGTGATTAGCGCTATAAATCTCTTCCCCACTCCTAATGTGGCGCTCATAAATCGTTGTTTTAGGTTCTGTTTTAGGGTTATTGGGTTTTGAGTGATCAGTCTCGTCTTTTAAAGACATGGTTTTGATATGACGCCCGTTTAAAGTGCGATTCGTTTCTAAAAATAAAAGCTGGTGTTTGTGCAAAATGGCTTTGACTTCTGGTTCAATATCATATTTAAATATAATAAGAAAATATTGCAAAAGGGCATGGTTTTTTTCTAAAAATTCCATGACCGCTTCAGGATCTTGCTTTTCAATTTCAAACGCATGCACATTTTTTTGATTGGTTTTTAACATGACTATCCTTTCATTAAAAGCCGTTTGGCTTGCTCTATGGGGGTGATGATATTGGTTTTTATCCATTGCTCATTAAGCCATTCATTGGGCCGGACAAAAACCCCTTGCAAAAGCATCCCTAAATGCAACCCGCTCCCTAATTTCAAACCACTACTCCCCACGCTTTCATCATCTTTTAAATGCGCTAAAAAAACGCACAAACCTAACCCATAGCAATTGATTAAACTATTACCATAAAAATCTAATTCCCCCTTAAAAACCCTCTTTACCGATGGATCAAACGCTAAAGATAAATCCTTACTGGGTATCAAATCCACCCCTAAATGCAAGAATTTAAACAACACCTGATTGTCCTTTAAAAACCGCCGATTTTCTAAAAAATTGCTTATCATTTTAAAAGGCCCATTCAAGGGTTTTAGCGCTTGAAAATGGGAAAAATCCTTATAAAAACCCCCTTGATCTAAAGCGATCTTTTGGATTTTTTCTAAATCTTTTAAGCGCGCGTTGGAAAATATTTCTAATAAAGTTTGCTCAGTGTGATTTTGAAATTTTTCTTGCTGTGCAATCTTATCTTTTAAGGCGTTTAAGTCTATATCTTTTTCCCTCACATGACGGGTTTTTCGCTTGAGTAATAAAGGGGTGGTATTAGAGTTATAAGCTTTATCTTTAGCGACAATGAACGCCTTAAAATCCTTATTTTTATAAGACCAAGGCACTAGAGCGATAAAAACATTACGCTGTTTGAATTCTACAAGCCTGAAAGCTTCAAAATCCTTTTTTTTGACGCGCACAAACGCTTGAGACAAATTCTTATCCAAAGCTTCAAAGACAACTACCGCGCTCCCTCCATAAGCGATGCTTGGGGAGCGGGATAAAACTTTAATGGAAGGTTTTATCGTATCAATACACACTTCTTGTTTGAAAGACGCCTTATTGCCATTGAAAAAATTAGCATAGCTCCAATCATTAGCTTTAATTTCATATAAAAGGCACTTGTCTTCTAACCCCATGATTTCAGGCCTAATTAAAGGCACTTCTAAAGACTTGGGTTTATCCAATACCAGATTTTCTTTTTCATAAAGAATCAAATTATCTTGTGTGGTTACTTTTAAATCATAGCGTTTGATGCCCTTTGGGGCTGCTATTTTAATCTTAATGGGTTTTTTTAAATCCCAAAAAAGCGCTTCATTATTATTATTGAGCGCATCCTCTTTGCTATTCAAACTAAAACTTAAAGCTTTGGTTTTTGTGATTAAAGCGTTAAAAATCAAATAACCCCCTAAAATTAAAACGACTAACGCTAAAATTTTAAACCTTAACTCCAAAATCAAGCCTTAAAAAATGAACGCATAATTCACTAATAAAAAACTGGATCGCTTGAACTGGTTGTTAGCTGAAATCAACAATCGTTCATTATCTTCTTTATTTTGATAGAGCGCTCCCTCTTCCACTCCCATTCTCAAATAGCTAATCGGTAATTTGGTGCCAATCTCTAAGCGGTGTTTCCTATAAAGCGTTAAACTCACGCCCACATTAAAAGTATAATCCACTTCAATTAAAGATTTCCATAAAAAATTAGGGCTTGAATAGCCCCCCACCACCAAATTCCTCCCGTTTTGATTAGGCTTGTCTTGATAAAGCATAAGCCCTATCCCAAAACCCGCATAAACGCCTAAAAAATGCTTTTTAGTTTTAAAATCTAAAGGCATATCAAACAATAAATCGGTATTGACAGCCCCTAAAACATAAATAAACGAGCCTACAGATTGCTTGCTTGCATCCTCTTTTAACACCCCTCCCCCAAGCAATAAATCCCCATAAAATCGTGTCCCAAAATAAGGCACAAAGTATTTTTGATACCCGAATTTAACGCTAATCATAGAAACAGGAGCGTTAATCTTAATATTGTTTTTAAACGCGCTAGAGGCATTCGCGCCATATCTGTCTAACATTTCCCCTTGATAAGACAAGTTAAGTTCCCCATAAGCATACCCACCCCCTAAAAAAACCCCGCTCTTATCATCGGCTATGGAAAAAGATTTGAGTAATTTTTTTCTTTTCTTTGAAGAAATCTTTGGGTAAGTTCGCTCTAAATATTCTTCTTCAAACTTATCCTTATCCATCTCTTTGGGCGAAACCCCTTTTTCGGTGAGCTGTTGCTTTAAATGGTTTATTTTTTCGTCTAATTGTTGGTTTTCTTCTTCTAAATTGTCATAATCTGTCGCTTGAAGTCCCAGTATGAGCGCGATATAAATCAAACCATATTTAAATTTCAACATTTTAGCCTTTACAATAAATAGTTGTAACTAATATAATAAATATTAGTGCTTTTAAAATAATATAAAAAAGTTTGCGAGGTTTCTTTTAAGGGAGGCATTTTTAAGGCTAATTCAAAGCGGTGTTTGAGATTAAGCGTCATGCTCACCCCTAAATTTAACACTAACCCAAAGGCGTTAGGCTGTGAATACCCTTTAATCTCTTTTAAATTTTGATACATCCCATTCCACCCCACTCCAACGCCTCCAAATATCCCTAACGCAAACCTTTTTTCTTTGTCAATAGGCTTATCCATCAACAAATCAATGTTCAAGCTTGCGGTTTGATAAGAGGCTAAAGAATCGCTTTTAAACCCTTTCATCGCCCCCCCTAAATACTCCCCATAAAAGCGTAAGGCGCTAATCCCGTTAGCAAAATACTTTTGATACCCGCTCCTTAAGCCATACAACAAAGGAGAAGCTTGAATATTGCTTAAAGGTTCAAACTTCTCATAAGAATGAGCGCTAACCCCTATATCGCCAAGAATCACGCCTATAAAAAAACCGCTCTTATTTTTAGCCATTTGTTGGAATAAGAGAGATTCATTTTTTTCATGCAATTCCCCTTTGAGCATGTAAAGTTGGCGTTTTTTCTTATGGATTTCTTCAAGCAGGCTTTTTTCATCAATATTCTTTTTAGCTTCCTTGTTTTCTTCAAACTCTAGCGTTTGAGTGTGTTTTTCTTCCAAAAGAATGGGAGCGTCTTTAGAGGTATTTTCTTTAATCATGTTTTCTTCAGTCATATTCTCTTGAGCCGTATTTTCTTCAGCACTCAAACCCAATATAAAACCAAAGCATAAAATAAGATTTCGTATTTTTTTAGAACACATATTGATACCCAATGCTTGCTATAGCTCCCCACCAAGTCTCTTTTGAAGAATTAGATTGCAAAAAAGGGAAATTATTTAAAATTTTAAATTCAAATTCAATGCGGTTTTTTTCTGACACCGTTAGAGCCAACCCTGCGTTAAAAGACATCCCCCATTCCGCCGTATAATTCACCCCATGCGCTACAACCCCTAAACCTAAACCCATATAACCCCCCATATAAAGGTATTTTCCCACAAAAGGTAAGGGAATGTCCAACAAAAAATCCCCATTCAGCATAACCGATTGAAACCCCACGCTCCCAAAGCCCGCTTTTTTAGGAGCCCCTCCATAATATTGGATATAAATACGCCTGCCAATGATATTTGGCTTGACCAAGCGTGCAAAAAACGACGGCCTGAAAGTTTGATAGCCAAAACGCAAGCCGTAAGCGAACAAATAATTTAAAATATTCCCGGTGATGCTAGAGCTATTGGTTCTAACCATGATTTCATGGTTATAAAAAAACCCGGTATTGATCCCTAAAATAAGCCCGCTTTTAGCGTTCGCCCTTTTTAAGTCTCTGATCAATTCTTCAACTTCTTTATCTTCATAAGCTTTATAATACTTGATATATTTGTAATATTTCGGGTCTAGGGTATCATAATCAAGTGCACTCAATCCCGTATAAAACCCCATTAAAGACCATAAAATAACATGTTTTTTAAGACCCAAAATCGCTAAATCCCTTGAATTGTTTGTTAAAAGCTTCTTTCAATTATACTAAAATAATTAAAATGACCGGTTAAAATGGAGTAAAATTTTTACCCACCCCAATAAAGTCATGCTACAATGCCACTATATCTAACACTTAGGATTTTTCAATGAGCATGCAAACCGCCCCAATTAAAAAAATCACTCTCAACCACCTCCAAGCTAAGAAAAATCAAGAAAAAATCATCGCTATTACCGCTTATGATGCGCTATTCGCTCAAATATTTGATCCGCTAGTGGATGTGATTTTAGTGGGCGATAGTTTGAATATGAGTTTTTTCAATCAAAACGACACTTTAAGTGCGAGTTTTGAGATGATGCTCTATCACACCAAAGCCGTGTGCGCGGGCGCTAAGAATCCTTTTATCATCACAGACATGCCCTTTGGAAGCTATAAAGATGAAAAAACAGCCCTAAAAAACGCCATTAGAGTTTATAAAGAAACCCAAGCGAGCGCGATCAAACTAGAGGGCGGAAAAGAAAAAGCGAAACTGGTTAAAACGCTCACTAATGAGGGTGTTATTGTGGTAGGGCATATTGGCTTGATGCCCCAATTCGTGCGCCTTGATGGAGGTTATAAGATTAAGGGCAAAAATGAAGAGCAACAAAAAAAGCTTTTAGAAGACGCCTTGAGTTTAGAAGAAGCCGGGGTGGGTTTATTGGTTTTAGAGGGTATAACCACCCCTATCGCTCAAAAAATCACGCAAACAATCAAAATCCCCACGATCGGCATAGGGAGCGGTAAAGATTGCGACGGGCAGATTTTAGTGTGGAGCGATATGTTAGGCTTTTTTGATAGCTTTAAGCCTAAATTCGTGCGAGAATACCTCAAAGGGAAAGAATTGGTTCAAAACGCTATCAAGCAATACGCTGATGATGTGAAAAAGGGAAACTTCCCTAACGAATTAGAAAGTTATCATTAAATGAAAGAACGGATAGTCAATTTAGAAACTTTGGATTTTGAAACTTCTCAAGAAGTGAGTTTGCGCCCTAATCTTTGGAAAGATTTTATCGGTCAAGAAAAGATTAAAAGCAATTTGCAAATTTCTATTTGTGCGGCTAAAAAACGCCAAGAAAGTTTGGATCACATGCTCTTTTTTGGCCCGCCCGGTTTGGGTAAAACTTCAATCAGCCATATCATCGCTAAAGAAATGGAAACCAATATCAAAATCACTGCCGCTCCCATGATAGAAAAAAGCGGTGATTTGGCCGCCATTTTGACGAATTTGCAAGCTAAAGACATTCTTTTTATTGATGAAATCCACCGGCTTAGCCCAGCGATTGAAGAGGTTTTATACCCGGCAATGGAAGATTTTAGGCTGGATATTATCATAGGCTCAGGCCCAGCGGCTCAAACCATTAAAATTGATTTACCCCCTTTCACCCTCATCGGCGCTACCACCAGAGCCGGAATGCTCTCTAACCCCTTAAGAGACAGATTTGGCATGAGTTTTAGAATGCAATTTTATAGCCCTAGCGAACTGGCCCTTATCATCAAAAAAGCCGCCACTAAACTCAACCAAGACATCAAAGAAGAAAGCGCTGATGAAATCGCTAAAAGGAGCAGAGGCACGCCAAGGATCGCTTTAAGGCTTTTAAAAAGGGTGCGCGATTTTGCGTTAGTCAAAAATTCAAGCTTGATGGATTTAAACATCACTTTGCATGCTTTGAATGAATTAGGCGTGAATGAATTAGGCTTTGATGAAGCGGATTTGGCGTATTTGTCTTTGTTGGCTAACGCTCAAGGACGGCCGGTGGGTTTGAACACGATTGCAGCATCCATGAGAGAAGATGAGGGCACGATTGAAGACGTGATTGAGCCTTTTTTACTCGCTAATGGTTATTTAGAGCGCACCGCTAAAGGCAGAATCGCCACGCCTAAAACCCATGCACTTTTAAAAATCCCCACTTTAAAGTCTCAAACTTTATTTTAATCTTGTTTAGAAAGAAAATTACACTACAATAACGATAAAATTTTAAGGGTGTGAAAGTAGATTATTATGTTTGGCATGGGCTTTTTTGAAATCCTTGTGGTGTTGATTGTGGCGATTATTTTTTTAGGGCCAGAAAAATTCCCCCAGGCTGTCGTGGATATAGTGAAGTTTTTTCGTGCGGTTAAAAAAACGCTCAATGACGCTAAGGACACTTTAGATAAAGAAATCAATATTGAAGAAATCAAAAAAGAAACTCTAGAGTATCAAAAACTCTTTGAAAACAAAGTGGAGAGTCTTAAAGGCGTTAAGATTGAAGAATTAGAAGACGCTAAAATAACTGCAGAAAAGGAGATTAAAAGCATTCAGGATTTGATGCAAGATTACAAACAAAGCCTAGAAAACAACGCACCCCCTAACCACTCCAATGAAGAAGTTTCCAATGAAGAAGCCTTAAATGAAGAAATTTCAAGCGATGAACCTCCTAAAGAAGTCCAATTAACAACCGATAACAACGCTAAAGAACACAACAAAGAAAAAGAGCATGTTTGAAGATTTAAAACCGCATTTACAGGAATTAAGAAAGCGTTTGATGGTTTCTGTAGGAACGATTTTAGTGGCGTTTTTGGGGTGCTTTCATTTTTGGAAAAATATTTTTGAATTTGTTAAAAATTCTTATAAAGGCACACTCATTCAGCTCTCCCCTATTGAGGGGGTCATGGTAGCGGTTAAAATCAGTTTTTCAGCCGCTATCGTCATTTCCATGCCCATTATTTTTTGGCAATTGTGGCTCTTTATCGCTCCAGGGCTTTACAAGAATGAAAAAAAAGTGATTTTGCCTTTTGTGTTTTTTGGGAGCGGCATGTTTTTAATGGGGGCGGCGTTTTCTTATTATGTGGTGTTCCCTTTCATCATTGAATACTTAGCTACTTTCGGGAGCGATGTGTTTGCGGCTAATATTTCTGCATCCAGTTATGTGAGCTTTTTCATGCGCTTGATTTTAGGCTTTGGCGTGGCGTTTGAATTGCCTGTTTTGGCGTATTTTTTAGCTAAAGTGGGCTTGATTACTGATGCGAGTTTGAAAGCGTATTTCAAATACGCTATTGTAGTGATTTTTATTGTAGCAGCCATTATCACTCCCCCTGATGTGGTGAGTCAAATCTTTATGGCATTGCCTTTAGTGGGGCTTTATGGGCTTTCTATTTTAATCGCCAAAATGGTCAATCCGGCTCCCAAAGATAACGAAAATAATAACGAAAATGACACCAAAGAGAATTAGTTGAAAGAATTTGATCTAGAAAGCTATGATTATCATTTGCCTAAGGAATTGATCGCAAGCTACCCCGTTTTGCCCAAAGAAAAGGCTAAATTGCTCGTCTATGAAAGGCGTTCGCAAACAATCACGCACACCACTTTTGAGCATGTTTTAGATTTTTTCCCTAAAAACGCCCTTGTGGTGTTAAACGACACCAAAGTGATGAAGGCCAGGCTTTTTGGATCTAAGCATGCCTTTTTGCCA
Organism: Helicobacter pylori; assembly: GCF_021062735.1. Taxonomy (GTDB): domain Bacteria; phylum Campylobacterota; class Campylobacteria; order Campylobacterales; family Helicobacteraceae; genus Helicobacter; species Helicobacter pylori_DN. The sequence continues at coordinate 70,761 of NZ_JAHXLB010000003.1, forward strand.
TCAAAAACGACCGAAGTGTTTTTCCACCGCTTTTTTAAAGACAATACCGCCCTAACTCAAATCAAGGGTAAGATCAAAGTGGGGGATAAAATCTTTTTTGATGAAAATTATTACGCTGAAGTTTTGGAATTACTCCATAACGGCCAACGCTTGATCGCTTTTTATGACAATCAAACCCCCTTAAATCAAGAAAATATCTTAAAGCTTTTAGAGCAATACGGGCATATGCCCTTACCCCCTTATATTAAAAGAGCCGATGAAAGTTTGGATGCACATGAATACCAGAGCGTGTTCGCTAAACACACCGGCGCGGTGGCTGCCCCTACAGCGTCATTGCATTTTTCTCAACACGGCTTAGAAAAATTATTGAAAGATTTCAAGCACGCTTTTTTGACCTTGCATGTGGGGGCTGGGACTTTTCTTGGCGTAGAAACTAAGGATATTAGAGAGCATCAAATCCATACAGAAGTTTTGCATATTCCTAAAAAGAGCCAAGAAATTTTGCAAGAATCCCAAGAGATTTTATGCATCGGCACGACCGCTTTAAGGAGCGTGGAATATTTCAAACGCTTAAAAAACCCTAATCAAGAATCGTTTGAATGCGATATTTTCTTGCATCTTGCTAATCCTATTTTGCATGTTAATTATTTGCTCACTAATTTCCATTTGCCTAAATCAAGCCTTTTAATGCTTGTAAGCGCGATGATAGGCTTAGAAAAAACCAAAGAAATCTACAAAATAGCCATAGAAAAGAAGTATCGTTTTTATTCTTATGGCGATGGGATGCTGATTTTATGAACCCCTTATTGCAAGATTATGCGCGCATCCTTTTAGAATGGAATCAAACGCACAACTTGAGCGGCGCGAAAAATTTAAGCGAGTTAGAACCCCAGATCACAGACGCTCTAAAGCCCTTAGAATTTGTCAAAGATTTTAAAAGCTGCTTGGATATTGGGAGCGGGGCGGGACTTCCTGCTATCCCTTTAGCCCTTGAAAAACCGGAAACGCAATTCATTCTTTTAGAGCCAAGAATAAAAAGAGCGGCTTTTTTAAACTACCTTAAAAGCGTTTTGCCTTTAAAAAACATTGAAATTATTAAAAAGCGTTTAGAAGATTATCAAAATCTTTTACAAGTGGATTTGATCACTTCTAGAGCGGTCGCTAGCTCTTCTTTTTTGATAGAAAAAAGCCAACGCTTCCTAAAAGATAAGGGGTATTTTTTATTCTATAAAGGCGAGCAGTTAAAAGATGAAATCGCTTTTAAAGACACTGAATGCTTTGTGCATCAAAAACGAGTTTATTTTTACAAATCAAAGGAAAGTTTATGTTAAGAATTTTAATCCCCTTGCTCATTATTGTGTGGGTTTTATGGCGTTTGTTTTTGAGGCAAAAACCCCTTAAAGACAACCACTCTTACACGCAACAAACCCCTAAAGAATTAGAAGATCACATGATTATATGCTCTAAATGCCAAACCTATGTCTCTAGCAAAGACGCTATTTACAGCGGGGCGGTAGCCTATTGCAGTGAAACTTGTTTGAATAATAAGGGGTAAATATGCTTATTTTAGGACACCCTTTAATCCCTAGCACTCGTTTTGTTTTCATTAAAAACACCGATGCTGTTCATTCCAGCACCAATAACGATATAGTGTGTTTTGAAGCACACCCAAAAAATTTGGAATTAGCTAAGTATTGCTGTGAAAATAGCGTCAATTTTAGCGTGATCTTTTTATCGCACAAGATAGAAACGGACGCCTTTTTTTTATTCAACGCTTTCAAACCGCTCTATTGTATTTTTAAGGATATTAAGCAAGCCATACTCGCCCAACAACACGCCACTAATTACTTATTAGATAGCAAAATCTTGTTTTCTATGGATTTAAACGATACAGAATTGTGGGAAATTTGCGCTAAAAATCAAATAGATGGCGTGATTTCTAAAGATTCACTCCTTTTAAAATAAGCCCTTTTTAAACAAATCTTAGTTATAATAAGCCCCTTTTAAGGGGAGATGTCCGAGTGGTTGAAGGAGCACGCCTGGAACGCGTGTAAGGTGCAAGCCTTCGAGGGTTCGAATCCCTCTCTCTCCGCCATTTAAAAATGCCACGAATGCGAAATAAAAAACAAAAAGCTCCTTTCAAACAAGCTGCGCCTTTCAGGGGTTAGAAAGATTTTCATGCCAATTTCCACATCCACCTTATGATACAAAACGATCGTGCGAAACTGCACCCCAAATTTCCCGATAGCCCTAAAATAAGTGTTGTGAAAATTGAAATCTTTTAATGAATCCCAAGTATTCACCACCAAATCTTTGACTTTATTGTTGAGTATCCATGTATTGGCGGCCAGTTGCAAGCCAAAGAAAAAAGCCCAGCGGTTGATAGGGTTTTTAGCGTAGGCGACCATGAAATCCCCTCCCACCCCATAAGTGAACATGTTCGCTTGCAAAGTAGAGTCATTATTAAAAAGCACATTACCATAATCTATAAAGAAATAATACCTAGAATAAGCCCAATCGTTTTTAGGATTCACTTCATAGCCTTGAAGGATTGAAGCCCCTTGTAAAAGCTTGTTAGTGTTTAAAGGGCGCATAAACACCGTGCCTATTTGATAAGAAGAAGACATATAACTCAAATTTTCAGCATTTAAAATATTTAAAAAACTTATACCCAGTATTAAAATTCTTAAATAATACACTTACTTGTAAAATCCTTGTCTTTCTTTTTTCAAACCATCCAATGACCCTTTATCGCGCTCAAAAGTTATTTTATTACTTTTAAACTATTATGATAGCAAACAAACTGAATTTTTTTACAAATGAGAACGCTCATTGAACGCTCCATTTAGCCAATGATTATTGTCGGTCAAGGTAATTTTAATCAAAACATGCTATTATTTGGAATGATTTATTATTATAAGGCGTTAGAGACGCTTTGGCTGTTTAAAAAGAGCCTAATTTAAATGCAATCTTAAAAGGAGAAGCGCTTTGAAATTACTAGTAGTAGATGATAGCTCAACTATGAGAAGAATTATTAAAAATACACTTTCACGCTTAGGCTATGAAGATGTTTTAGAAGCTGAGCATGGGGTGGAAGCTTGGGAGAAACTAGACGCTAATGCGGACACTAAGGTGCTTATTACAGATTGGAACATGCCTGAAATGAACGGCTTGGATCTCGTTAAAAAGGTGCGTGCGGACAGCCGTTTTAAAGAAATCCCTATTATTATGATCACCACAGAGGGCGGTAAGGCCGAAGTCATTACGGCTTTGAAAGCGGGCGTGAACAACTACATTGTGAAACCTTTTACCCCCCAAGTTTTGAAAGAAAAATTAGAGGTTGTTTTAGGGACAAACGATTGAGTGTTAAAGCCAATGTATTATGAGTTTTTCTTTATCTTCCCTAAGGAGCGAGAGCTTTTTGAGAGCTTTCTTTTAGACACCACGCATCTAGCCTTAGAAGAATCGAGCCTAGAGAATTTAAAAGCGTTTGACGATAAAGAAACCGTTGAGTTTATAAGCCAATCCAGTTGGCATTATTTCGCCACTCATGACCCCCTAAAAAAAGATTTAAAAGAAAATTTAAAAGAAAAACCCCCACATCTCAAAAATTTCGTTATTTTACGCTCTGAAGAGAATTTGAATAACTCACTCATTCCAGTATTAGAAGCGTTTTGTTTGAATTTAAAACAAAACCTGCAAAGTGAGTTTGATTTTTTCTACCTTTCACGCAATTTGGCTTCAAAAGATTGGCTAGAAGCCTACAAACAAGCTATTTTGCCGGTGCAATGCGCCCAATTTTACATACACCCTAGTTGGCATCAAAAACCAAGCCATGTCGCTACAGATGATAGCATAATGATTGATCCGGCTCTTGCCTTTGGATCAGGCCATCATGAAAGCACTTCTATGTGTTTGGAATTGCTCTCTAACCTTGATTTAAAACGCAAAAACGCTCTAGATGTGGGCTGTGGGAGCGGGATTTTAAGCATCGCCTTAAAAAAACAAGGCGTTAGTGCTTTAGTAGCTTGCGATACGGATAGTTTAGCCGTTGAAGAAACCCTAAAAAATTTTAGCTTGAATCAAATACCCCTATTAGCGCAAGATAAAGTCATTCATGGCTCTACGCAAAAAATTAAAGGGCGTTTTGATATTATTGTGGCGAACATTGTCGCTGATGTGATTAAGAGTTTGTATAGTGAATTTGTGCGGCTTTGTAACCACACTCTTATTTTATCAGGGATTTTAGAAACCCATTTAAACTCTGTTTTACAGATCTATTATAATGGATTTGAGGTTTTAGAGCAACGACAGCGTAACGAATGGGTCGCTCTAAAATTGCTTAAAAAACAATCAATAAATTAAGGATTATAATGAAACCAACGAACGAACCTAAAAAACCTTTTTTTCAAAGTCCCATTATCCTTGCGGTTCTTGGAGGGATTTTACTCATTTTTTTTCTGCGCTCTTTCAATTCTGATGGCAGTTTTTCGGACAATTTCTTAGCTTCTAGCACTAAAAATGTGAGCTACCATGAAATCAAACAGCTCATCAGCAATAATGAAGTGGAAAATGTGAGTATCGGTCAAACTTTGATCAAAGCCAGCCATAAAGAGGGCAACAATCGTGTGATTTATATCGCTAAACGAGTGCCTGATTTGACCTTAGTGCCTTTGTTAGACGAGAAGAAAATCAATTATTCTGGTTTTAGCGAGTCTAACTTTTTTACGGACATGTTAGGGTGGCTCATGCCTATTTTAGTGATTTTAGGGTTATGGATGTTTATGGCAAACCGCATGCAAAAAAATATGGGTGGGGGTATTTTTGGCATGGGGAGCACGAAAAAACTCATTAACGCTGAAAAACCTAATGTGCGTTTTAATGACATGGCGGGCAATGAAGAAGCCAAAGAAGAGGTGGTAGAAATCGTAGATTTCTTAAAATACCCCGAACGATACGCTAATTTAGGGGCTAAAATCCCTAAAGGCGTGCTGTTAGTAGGGCCTCCAGGAACCGGTAAAACCCTTTTAGCAAAAGCGGTAGCCGGCGAAGCGCATGTGCCGTTTTTCTCTATGGGAGGGAGCAGTTTCATTGAAATGTTTGTGGGCTTAGGGGCAAGCAGGGTTAGGGATCTGTTTGAAACCGCTAAAAAACAAGCCCCTAGCATCATTTTTATTGATGAAATTGATGCCATAGGTAAAAGCCGAGCGGCTGGAGGCGTGGTGAGCGGTAACGATGAAAGAGAGCAAACCTTAAACCAGCTCTTAGCCGAAATGGATGGCTTTGGGAGCGAAAATGCACCTGTAATTGTCTTAGCCGCAACGAACCGCCCTGAAATCTTAGACCCGGCCTTAATGCGTCCAGGGCGTTTTGACAGGCAGGTTTTAGTGGATAAGCCTGATTTTAATGGCAGGGTAGAAATCTTAAAAGTGCATATTAAAGGCGTGAAACTCGCTAATGATGTGAATTTGCAAGAAGTCGCCAAGCTCACCGCAGGGCTTGCAGGAGCGGATTTAGCGAATATCATCAATGAAGCCGCGCTTTTAGCAGGAAGAAACAACCAAAAAGAAGTCAGGCAACAGCATTTAAAAGAAGCGGTTGAAAGGGGGATTGCAGGGTTAGAAAAGAAAAGTAGGCGCATCAGTCCTAAGGAAAAGAAAATCGTCGCCTACCATGAAAGCGGGCATGCCGTGATTTCTGAAATGACTAAAGGGAGCGCTAGGGTGAATAAAGTCTCTATCATTCCAAGGGGAATGGCGGCTTTAGGCTACACCCTTAACACGCCTGAAGAAAACAAATACTTGATGCAAAAACACGAACTCATCGCTGAAATTGATGTGCTTTTAGGCGGGAGAGCGGCTGAAGATGTCTTTTTGGAAGAAATTTCTACCGGTGCGAGCAACGATTTAGAAAGAGCGACTGATATTATTAAAGGCATGGTGAGTTACTACGGCATGAGCAGTGTCAGTGGGCTTATGGTGTTAGAAAAACAGCGGAACGCCTTTTTAGGAGGTGGTTATGGAAGCAGTAGGGAATTTAGCGAAAAGACCGCAGAAGAAATGGATCTTTTCATTAAAAACTTGCTAGAAGAACGCTATAAGCATGTCAAACAAACCTTAAGCGACTATAGAGAAGCGATTGAAATCATGGTCAAAGAATTGTTTGACAAAGAAGTCATTACAGGCGAAAGGGTGCGTGAAATCATCAGCGAATACGAAGTTGCCAACAATTTAGAAAGCCGTTTGATCCCTTTAGAAGAGCAAGCGAGTTAAGAGTGCGAGCTTACAAACGGATTTTTGATAAGGGTTTAAAGCCTTATTATAAACATTCTGTTTGTTTAAAGTTTTTTTTTAGATTTTGTTTTCTAAAAACTCATGCTTATCAACAGCGTTATAAAGCGTTTTCTCTAACGCTCTTTTCTTGTAAGTTTTTTAACGCTTGTGAGATTTTTATTTCCATAATGGATTTTAAAATCGTTTTTATTCCCATTCTAAAAGCCAAGTTAAAAAGAGTCTCTAATGCCTATTAACCCTCTCTATCTTTTCCCTAATCTTTTCACCGCTAGCAGTATTTTTTTAGGCATGATGAGTATTTTTTACGCTTCCAGTTATCAATTTGTCATGGCGTGCTGGTTAGTGGTAGCGAGCCTTATTTTAGACGGGCTTGATGGGCGTGTCGCAAGGCTTACCAACACCACTAGCAAATTTGGTATTGAATTTGACTCCCTGGCTGATGTGGTCGCTTTTGGGGTGGCCCCAAGCTTAATCACTTACTTTTATGTGGGGTATAACTTTGGGCGCATAGGCATGGCGGTGAGCGCGTTGTTTGTGATTTTTGGAGCGATACGATTGGCGCGATTCAATATCAGCACCAACACAAGCGACCCCTATTCTTTCATCGGCATCCCTATTCCTGCTGCGGCGGTATTGGTGGTGCTTTGTGTATTATTGGATAACAAATACCATTTTTTAGAAGGAAATACAGAAAAGTTATTTTTAGGCTTCATTGTCTTATTGGGGGTGCTTATGGTGAGCAATATCCGCTACCCTAATTTTAAAAAAGTCAAATGGAATCTCAAGCTTTTCATCTTAGTGTTGATTTTTTTATCGTTAGTGTTTGTGCGTCCTTTAGAAGCTTTAAGCGTGTTTATGGGGTTGTATTTGATTTATGGCATCATTCGGTGGCTCTTTTTAATGGTAAAAATTATTTTTAATAAAAATAAGAGCGCATGAAAGAATCTTTTTACATAGAGGGAATGACTTGCACGGCGTGTTCTAGTGGGATTGAACGCTCTTTGGGGCGTAAGAGTTTTGTGAAAAAAATAGAAGTGAGCCTTTTAAATAAGAGCGCTAACATTGAATTTGACGAAAACCAAACCAATTTAGACGAAATTTTCAAGCTCATTGAAAAGCTGGGCTATAGCCCTAAAAAAAACCTGACAAAAGAAAAAAAAGGATTTTTTAACCCTAATGTTAAATTAGCGTTGGCGGTTGTTTTCACGCTTTTTGTGGTGTATCTTTCTATGGGGGCGATGCTTATTCCTAGCCTTTTACCTGAACGCTTGCTTACGATTAATAATCATAGTAATTTTTTAAACGCTTGCTTACAGCTTATAGGCACGCTCATTGTCATGCATTTAGGGAGGGATTTTTACATTCAAGGGTTTAAAGCCTTATGGCACAGACAACCTAACATGAGCAGCCTTATTGCCCTAGGCACAAGCGCTGCCTTAATTTCAAGCCTGTGGCAATTGTATTTCGTTTATACAAATCAGTGGTCTTATGGGCATTATTATTTTGAAAGCGTGTGCGTGATTTTAATGTTTGTGATGGTGGGCAAACGCATTGAAAATGTTTCTAAAGACAAAGCTTTAGACGCTATGCAAGCCTTGATGAAAAACGCCCCAAAAACCGCCCTTAAAATGCAAAATAACCAACAGATTGAAGTTTTAGTGGATAGCATTGTGGTGGGGGATATTTTGAAAGTCCTCCCTGGAAGCGCGATTGCAGTAGATGGTGAAATCATAGAGGGCGAAGGGGAATTAGATGAGAGCATGTTAAGTGGCGAAGCGTTACCGGTTTATAAAAAAGTCGGCGATAAAGTCTTTTCAGGGACATTCAATAGCCACACGAGTTTTTTAATGAAAGCCACGCAAAATAACAAAAACAGCACCTTGTCTCAAATTGTAGAAATGATCCATAACGCTCAAAGCTCAAAGGCAGAGATTTCTCGCTTAGCGGATAAGGTTTCAAGCGTGTTTGTGCCAAGCGTGATCGCTATCGCTATTTTAGCGTTTGTGGTGTGGCTCATCATCGCGCCTAAACCCGATTTTTGGTGGAATTTTGGAATCGCTTTAGAAGTGTTTGTATCGGTTTTAGTGATTTCTTGCCCTTGTGCCTTAGGATTGGCTACGCCTATGAGCATTTTAGTAGCGAACCAGAAAGCGAGTTCTTTAGGATTATTTTTTAAAGACGCTAAAAGTTTAGAAAAAGCAAGGCTAGTCAATACGATCGTTTTTGATAAAACCGGCACGCTCACTAACGGCAAGCCTGTCGTTAAAAGCGTCCATTCTAAGATAGAATTATTAGAGTTATTGAGTTTAGCGGGCAGTATTGAAAAGAGCAGCGAACATGTCATCGCTAAAGGGATTGTAGAATACGCCAAAGAGCGTAACGCTCCCTTAAAAGAAATGAGCGGGGTTAAAGTGAAAATAGGCTTTGGCATTAGTGCTAAAACAGATTATCAGGGCGCTAAAGAGACCATTAAAGTAGGTAACAGCGAGTTTTTTAACCCTATTAACACGCTAGAAATTCAAGAAAATGGGATTTTAGTGTTTGTGGGTAGAGCGATTAGTGAAAAAGAAGACGAGCTTTTAGGGGTGTTTGTTTTAGAAGATTTGCCCAAAAAAGGCGTGAAAGAACATATCGCTCAAATCAAAAAATTAGGCATTAACACTTTTCTTTTAAGTGGGGACAATAGAGAGAATGTCAAAAAATGCACGCTTGAATTAGGGATTGATGGTTATATCAGCAACGCTAAACCACAAGACAAGCTCAACAAGATTAAAGAGCTTAAGGAAAAAGGGCAGATCGTGATGATGGTGGGCGATGGCTTGAATGACGCTCCTAGCCTTGCTATGAGCGATGTGGCGGTAGTGATGGCTAAAGGGAGCGATGTGAGCGTGCAAGCAGCAGATATTGTGAGCTTTAATAACGATATTAAATCGGTTTATAGCGCGATTAAATTAAGCCAGGCGACCATTAAAAATATCAAAGAAAATTTGTTTTGGGCTTTTTGTTATAATAGCGTGTTTATCCCTTTAGCTTGCGGGGTTCTTTATAAGGCTAATATCATGTTAAGCCCGGCGATTGCGGGTTTAGCGATGAGTTTAAGCTCTGTGAGTGTGGTCTTAAACTCCCAAAGACTAAGGAATTTTAAAATTAAGGATCATTGAATGAAAGCAACTTTTCAAGTGCCAAGCATTACTTGCAGCCATTGCGTGGATAAAATTGAAAAATTTGTGGGCGAAATTGAAGGCGTGAATTTTATTGATGTGAGCGTGGAAAAAAAGAGCGTGGTTGTGGAATTTGAAGCTCCAGCGACACAGGATTTGATCAAAGAAGCTTTATTAGATGCAGGGCAAGAAGTAATATAATAAAGGTGTGTGATATAGAAGTATTGGGTTAAAAAACGCAACATTCAAAAGGGTTGTTGGTCTTTTAATGCTTTGTTTGGGTGTTTTCACGCCCTTCAATGGTGATTTATCATAACCATAAGAGAAAAAATTATCGTATTTCCCCATTTTCTTACTCCAATTTTTTATACATACGGATCTGCTTGTTCAAGCCGCTGATTACACCACCAATCAAAGAAAGGGAGTCGAGAGATAAATGGCTTTTGAATGATGAGCGAATAAGTTCAAAGATTTTAACAAACAATATGCATAGCTCATCAGGTTTCATGTTGCCAACAAGGCATAAGCCCTGTATGTATTCAATAGGGACAAGAACGCGAGAGCAATCATCCTTTAAGTCATTGTCTAATCGCTGTGTTAAGCCATCCATGCCCTTTTGGATTATCTCATGCATTCTTTCTAAAACACAATATTCCCTTGCTAAAAAAGAATAAGATGAACGCATGATATAAAGTCTTCTGCTTATTTTGCATAGCCTCTTTGTTAAGTCAGGTAATGATAAATAAAGATTTCTAATGTCTGGCATCACTATCCTTTATTGGCGGTTGTCATGTTATGTCATGCGTTGCCTTAAAACACTATAAGCTCTTTTGGTAAGGTTTATCCATCCCTACACAAATTTCACCAAGATCATCCCGCTAAACGCATCATTTTTGTAAAATTCTATGCGATAGATCCTTTCTTGCTTGTCCAATGAAAAGCGTTTTTGAAAATCTTTAAATCTAATCGTATAACCCGCTTCATTAGGCTTATTTTCATTAGAAACGCTAAAGCCAATCACATTCGCGCGGATATTATCCATAGCATGGATATAAAAACTCTCTTTCACTTCAACCACGCTCCCTATTTTAACCATTTTATCGTTATTGTCAAGCCGCATTTTCACTTCTTCTAAAGAATGATCAAACTCTATATAAAAGGGCGATAATCGTGTCATAAGCTTGTTACCATATTTTAAAAACACTTCTTGTTTATTTTTGACTAACCCCACAATGTAAGCGTTGCTCTCTATGGGGATTTGCGGGATTTTAGTGTTGTGGGGCAAGGGGAAATGATTGAGTTTAGGGCGCAAGTTAAAAAGGGGCATTTTAGGCAGAGAGCTGATTTTTGCCCACAAGCTTTTATCATTGATTAGGGCATGCACGCTGTTAGGGTTAAGCTCAAAATCGCGCTTAAAAGGGATATTGAGCTGATTGAGTAAGCCCTCAATGGCTTGCAAGTGGTAAAACACCCTTGATGCTAAAGGGAGTTCTTTGCTGGCTTCATTGGCAAAAGCGCTCTTTTTTTGATTGATCGCATAAAAAGTTAGGGCTTTTTGCATTTCTGTATCGCCTTGCGCAGTGCGCGTGTTTTTTAAATGATACTCCTCAATGGGGTGCAATAAATGGGCGTTGATGCTCTCAATCGTATTGTTTGCAAAAGCAAGCAAATTAGGGAATTTCGCCCCCTTAACTTCATCTTGATCAATAATAAAGCAATTCCCCCAACGCTTAGGATTGAGCGTCGCATCAATATAAATAGGGCGATAATACCCACCACCATCATGCAAGTGCAAGACGGCGTCTATATTGGGTTTTGCAATCAAGGATTTGATTTCTTGGATAGTGGGGTATTCGGGGTCTTTTTTATCTAAAGTAGCAAATTTGCGGTTCATATCCCCATACAAGCCCCTATGATTTCTTAACATGGAAGGCTTATTCAATACGGGAACCACTTCCACCAAGCCTTTTAAAACGCTATAGTGCATTAAAAACAAATTAGTTGCATTAAACCCTCCAGGCTCATCGCCTTGAATCCCTGCTAAAAGCAACAAATGGGGGGCTTTGTCTCTGTCTTCTACATTTGTAGGGGCTTTTTCTATCGTTTCTATCGCATGCACAAACACCCAAGAATACAAGCCCCACACCAAAAGCCATATTTTTTTCATCCAATCTCTCTACTATTTAAAACTAAAAGATCGCTAATTATACCTAAAAACCTTTTTAAGGGTGTTTTTTAAAGTTTCCATAAAAAAGGAACGAAAAATGCTTGTGAATGATCAATTCTATTTAAAAGGTTTTTTATGGATATTTTAAAAACTCTTCAAAAGCATTTGGGCGATGTTGAAACAAGCGATTTTAAAACCAATGCGATAGAAAAATCCCAACAAATCGCTAAATTCAGTAGGGACATGAAAAATATAAACGAGAGCGTTGGAGCGTTACAAGTCTTGCAAATCGCTTGCAAAAAGCTTTTCAATAAGAGCATGGGTTTAGAAGATAAAGACGCTTTGCAAGCTTCTATCATTAAACAAGAGTTGCGAGAAATTGTAGAAAATTGCCAGTTTTTAGCCTCCCCTTTGTTTGACACTCAGCTCAACATTGCCATTAACGATGAAGTTTTTTCCATGATTGTGGCTAATCCTTTGAATTTATTGGAAAATGTGGGCGGATTTCAAGCTTATTTGGAAGAAAAATTAAACGAAATTAAAGAATTATTAAGTTATTTGAGCGAAAGCCTTTCAAACCCTAAAGCTTTTATGCCAAGTTTTTCAAATAAAAGCCTTAAAGATTTGTTGAGCGATGATTTGAGGGCTTAAAATCTAGCCTTCTAGTTTAGAAAATTTGATTTTCCATAAGAAGAATGAGCCTAAAAACGCTATCACGAATAAGCCCACCAAGTAATAACCTAAATCTGTAAATTCCAGGCTTTGTAAGGTGTTTAAAAGGCGGTTTTCAAATTTTAAATGGAGTTTCTCGCTAACGACTTGAAAAAGCTCAATCAACCCAATAAAAAGCGCGATAAACACGCTTAAAGCGGTGATGGAGATGTTGTAGTAGATTTTCCTTAAAGGGGTTTTGAACGCCCAATCATACGCCTTGAGCATGAACGCCCCATCTAATGTGTCAAACAAACTCATGCCAGCGGCAAAAAGAATGGGTAAAGAAAGCATGCCCACCACACTCACTTTAATCGCGCTGCTAGAAAGGGCCAAGAGTGCGACTTCACTAGCGGTATCAAAGCCTAGCCCAAAAAGAAAACCCACAGGATAAATATGCCACGACTTGGAGACGAAATTAAACAAGGGCTTAAAAAAGCGATTAAGTAAGCCCCTACTCGTTAAAAGCCGTTCAATCTCTTCATTTTGTTGCCGGCTTAGGCTTTCATTAGAGTGCGATTTTTTGAATATTTTTAATAAATCCAAGAGAATAATCGCATTCAATAGCCCTATAATGAGCAAGAAAAGCCCAGAAACTAAAGTCCCCACTACCCCCCCTATTTCTTCTAGCATCGGCGTATGCTCTTTAGCCCAAGCGATTGCAAACGCGCTGATAATAGTCATTAAAATCACCACGCTTGAATGCCCCATAGAAAAGTAAAACCCCACGCCATAGGCGTTTTTGCCTTGTTGGGTGAGCTTTCTAATGGTGTTGTCTATGCAAGCGATGTGATCCGCATCAAAGGCATGCTTTGCCCCTAGCATGTAAGCCATAGACGCCGCCGCATAAAACGAAGCGTTATTAGCCATAAAGAGCAACGCTAAACCCAATGCATGCAAGAACACAATCGCTAAAAAATAAGGAAACCACAATTTCACAACGCACCTTTTTGTAAAAATAATATTTTTTGAATGATTGTAATATATTTTGTTAAATTAGAAAATCTTAAGTTTTGTTTTTTGATTATTTTGCGAATTGCCCTAGAAAATCTTTAAGGGGAATGAGAGAATTTGAGTTAAAATCAATCACTTCTTTTAGTTTTTCATATTCTTCTTTATATTCTTTCCTTATTTTACCTTTATCATCAATAATAATCTTTTCTTCATTCTTCTTGTCATTTTTATTCCGCTTATCTTTGAAAAAATTTTGTAGTTCAAACACTTCTAAATAGGCATACCACTTACTTTTGCTGATGTTTTTAATCGGTTTATAATGTTCTTTACTTTTAATGCATTCTAAGTATCCTTCAAAACATTTAAGAAATTCATCGTGTTTAGCAATTTCTAATAATAGGGTTTCTAAATCGCCATCATCTTGATTGTTAGGGAATAAAAAATTTGTTCTTCTGTAATCTTTTGTTGTGTTTTTGATAAAATCTCTTTTTTATTACTCTCATAGTCTTTATCGGCATCAAAAATGATAAGTGTTTTATCGTATTTTTCAATTTCAAGCAATCGTTTAGATAGGTTATCTTTTCCTGTTACATCTTTCACCTTAAAATTTTTAATTGGAATATCTTCTAGAAAATACAGATAAGCTTCTAAAAACACCTTATCGCTTGGACCTTCTACAAAAATCAGTATTTCTTTATCTGCCATTGAATGATCCTAATCTTAGTATGATGCTTTAGCCAAAAAGATTCTCTTCATTTTCAAAATAATATTCTAAATTTTCTCCATAATAAGTTCTTGGAATAACATATTGATCGTCTTGCTTAAGACAAAACAACTTAGTTTGATGCGCAAAATCCTTTTCTCTGATAACTTGATCTAAAATTTCTATAAATTCTTGGTTGTGGGTAGTCATAAACACTTGCAAATTACCATCTTTATTATTATTGATAAAATCAATAATATTTTTTAACAATAATCTCATGCGAGAAAAATGCAAGCCATTTTCTACTTCATCAATATAAATCGTTTTTGCGTTATCAGCCATAAAAGCGCTTACAATGTGCAAATATTTCTTCAAACCATCGCCAAATGCAGATAGTGGGAGTTTTTCTTTGACATTTCTCACTTTTAATTTGAGTTGGTTATTGGTGTTAAAGCTAATAGATTGGATATTGTCATCAAATTGGCTAAGATGTTTATTTAATTCTTCTTCTAATTGGTTGTTACTGCAAATTTTACTCACCGCTTGAATCATATGAACTTGCCTATAATCGCTAGGTATTATGACAGCGCTTTCAAAGGGTAAAAGTTTTTGCAATTGATTAGGATCAAAATTCTTAAATTGCCTATTGTAGCCTGACTGATTAGGAAATTTATCAATATTTAAGTGATCGTTATAAATTTCCTCATTATTTTTTTTAAGAGTGAAATTAAGCTGAGAAGACATTTGAGTTTGTTCTGCTGTAGGTATTATTTGCGACTCTATTACCTTTTGGTTTTCACTGGCTATGAATTTTATTTGCAAGTCTAAGGTTTGATTGTTGTCTAAAGTTGTAACAATTTGTATTTCTTCCTTAGTGTCCAAACCATAAAACATCAAGTTCTTTGATTCTGTTGTTAAAGGCTCTTTGTGTATATTGTCATAAACTTCCGTTATATTAGTGCATGGGTGCATGGATTTTCCCACTAAACAATACAACGCTTCTAGCAAATTAGATTTACCCACATTGTTCCCACCAGTAATAATGTTGAGTTTGGTAAAACCATCAATTTGAGTGTCCTTAAAAGTCTTAAAATTTTTAATGCGAACAGACTGAATCATTGAACCCCTTTATCCAAACAGAAATTGATGCTAAATTTTCATATTATAACGCATGCGATTACGAAAAAATTTAATAGGAAATAAATAAGAAATCATAAAAATAAAAGCATTATATAAATTATTCTATTTGGATTCGTTTTTCCCACCCAAAAACCTGACCCATTCGTCTCTATCAATCAAAAGCACTTCGTTAGCTTGAGCCAGTTTTTGAGCGGCCTGCGTGAAATAGCTGTTGGTGATCACGCAAGCTTTTTCGCAAGCGTAGTAAGCTTTAGAAGAGACCACCTCCTGAATAGCTTTGGGCGAAACTTTATGCGAGTAGCGTTTAGCTTGAACCGCCCATTTGACGCCATCTTTTTCTACAATCAAATCCGCTCCATAATCGCCGCTTTTTTGAGTGATTGTAACTTCAAAACCCTTTGAAGTGAAAAAGATTTTAGAATATTCTTCAAATTCAAAGCCGTTCATGGCGTCTATTTTTTGCAAAATGCGTTTGAGTTGGCGCTTCTTATACGAAGAGATAACGCCTTGAAAAAGCACTAACATGGAAAAAACGCCAAGAATTGACAACAATTTTAAAAGCAAATCATTAGCTGAGGTTACTAATTTCAATTCTAAGGCTTTTTCCAATACAACATGCCAAGCTAAATAAATCCCTACCGAAAACAAAATGACAAAAATAAAAAATACAATCTTTTTCATGCCTTAAAGCCACTCGGCATTTTCTATAGCGTTCAAACGCTTTTCTAAACCCTCCATAAGAGAATAGTAAGCCTTATTAAGGGCTTTGATCAAAGCGTTATGATAGGATTTGTCCTCTTGGGAAAAAAGAGAGGGGTTATCGCCCAAACGATTAGCGTAATAAACAGGCACGCTGAAAGCGGTGGGGATTAAAAGGGTGTCAAACGGGCAAGTGGTTTGCGGGATGCATTCTAAAATCAAGCTCGCTTGAAGATTTAAAAAACGCATGACGGATTTTGGGTCAGCGTTAGGCTCAATCGTCTTTTTAAGCCTTTCTTTAATGGCTTTTAAATCTTTAGGACTCTCTTCAAAAGAAAAAAAAACATTGCCTGAAACATTGAGGGTAAAAGCGCTTTTATCTTTTAAAAAATAAGCGATTTGTTGGGTGAGTGCTTTTTTAAATTCTTTTTGGTAAAAAGGCGGCACAAACTGGGCGTTAAAAAAGATTTTAGGGGGGGTTAAAGTGGAAGCGGTTTTTAAAGGGCTGTTTTTGGGATAATCTTTATATTTTAAATGGAGAGTCGTTTTGTTGAAAAACTGACACCCTAGTAAAATAAAAGCAATACCAACGCTTAAAACCCTTAGCATTCTATCAAACGCCCATGCTCTAATTTCACATGCTTGGTGGCTAATTTAAGCGTGCTTGGGTTGTGCGAGATGAGAACGATCAAGCGGTTTTGTTTCAATTCTAAAATGCTTTGTTTGACGCTCTCTTCTGTGTGATTGTCTAAAGCGGAAGTGGCTTCATCAAAGATTAAAACTTGAGCGTCTTTATACAAAGCTCTTGCAATGGCGATTCTTTGGCGTTGGCCGCCGCTAAGATTAGCGCCAAATTCATCTAAAACACTCTCTATCCCATGAGGCATTTTTTCCACAAAATCTAAGGCTTGAGCTTTTTTTAGGCATTCTTTGATTTTTACCTCATCAATTTCCAAGCCATACGCCACATTTTCAGCCACGCTCCCATTAAAAATAAACACCCTTTGAGTGACAACGCTAATCTTTTCTCTCAAGGATTTTTGAGTGATGCTTTCTATTTTTTGATCATTGATGAAAATTTCGCCCTGGCTTGGCTCATAAAGGCGTAAGATCAGATTCACTAATGAGCTTTTACCGCTCCCGCTTTCGCCTTTTAAAGCGATGATTTCATTTTGTTGGAACTTCAAACTAATATCGCTTAAAACATAACGCTCTTGATTGTCTGGCGTATAAGCCAGCCATACCTTTTTAAATTCTATGGTGTGTATAGCGTCATCTAGCGTTAATTCCCCATCAACAATAGCCGGCTCTCTTTCTAAAATCTCATGGATCCTGTCGCTAGCGACAAAGGCTTCTTGAAAATTAGAAACGATCCTAGTTAGGCGTTTGATCGGCGTATAGAGCATAAAAAGGGCCGTGATGAAAGAAAAAAACGCTCCCACGCTAATATGGCCCCTAATCACTTCATTCCCCCCTAAATAAATCACTAGCGCTATAGCGATAGAGCCTAAAAACTCCATTAAAGGCGAAGAAATTTCAGCCACGGCGATGTTTTTGATGCCGATTTTAAAAAACGCTTCATTTTCTTTCACAAAAGCCTTATGCTCTAATTTTTCGCCATTAGAGATTTTAATCGCTTCCACATTGTTAAAGACTTCACTCAAACGAGCGGTGATTTTGGCGTTACTCTCTTGGTGGGATTTAGCGAGTTTTTTAACCTTACGAATGATTTTACTGATAGGAATGGCGGCTAGGGGCATGATCACTAGCCCCACTAACGCTAATTTAGGGCTTTGATAGATCACCACCCCCACTAACCCGACAATCGTTAGCCCCTCTCTTATGCTCTCTGAAAGGTAATTGGACAAACTCGCTCTGATCAAACCTATATCATTGGTGATTCTTGCGATCAATTCGCCCTTTTTAGTTCTGTTAAAAAAATCCATTTCCATTTTGAGAAGGCTTTCTAACATGGTGTTGCGTATTTTTTTGACAATATCAAGCCCAATAAAGTTGGTGAAATAAGTGCCTAAATACATGCCCCCACTCTTACCCAAATACGCCAAAATCACTAAAAAAGGCAGGATTTTGAGCATGTGAGTGTCTTTATTGATAAAAATTTCATCTAAAGTGGGCTTGACTAAATAAGTCCCCCAAGCCGTGCTTAAAGCCACCACTAAAGAAGAAAATAAAACCACTATAAAACTTTTATAATGCTCTTTAAGGTATTTAGAATAACGCCTGAAAAAGAGTTTCAAATGCTTAACCTTTGGATTTGATTAAACTTGTATTATAGTGTTTTTATTAGGGGATTTTTAACGCTTTAATAAACAGCTTAAAGCGATTGATTAGAATTTAGCGCTAAGGGTTGTCATCAAATGGCTCCTGTCTGAATAAAGCGCTTTAGAGCCGGGCGTGGGTCTGTAACTCCCTACCGTAAAGCCTGAATGCGTCATCACGCCCAAATATTCTAACTTCACGCTCGCTGTCAAACTCTTACTGATCTTATAGCCCACATTAACAGCCGCGCTCGCTTCATTGGCTAAAGTGCCGCTAGTCCAACGCCATAAAGTCCCCCACAGCCACTTTTTATGCACGCCCCCACCAAAAACCCAGCCAGAGATGGCATCAGCGGTTACCACATGGCTTAAGGCTTGCCCTATATCATAAACGCTATTGGTCCAAAAATCAATGCCTAAGGGGTTTCCTGTCGTGCCGATGTAAGCGTTTGCGTTTTTCCATACTTTATAAAACGCTCCCCCGAAATTAAATTCATTGTAATCAAACCGTTGCCTAATGAGCAAGCTTTGCCCGGCGGTGCCTGCTTTTATAGCGTAACGATAAGTATCCCTTTTTAAGGGGGCATGGACAGGGAGCAAAATATAAGCTTTTGTTTCTGATCTAAAGCCCACGCCATCAAAATTAGGGTTACTATCATAGCCTACAACCACCCCAGGGCTATAATAAGTCCCGGGCGAAAATTGGAAAAAAGGGCTAACGCTAACCCCTTTTCTTTCATAAGTGTAATCCACTAAATGGATACCATAATTCAAAGTGCGCCCGTTTTTAATCACGGTTCTTGGAGAGTAAAAATCATAAATCCACTCCCCATAAGCGAACGCCCTACCCCATGAGCTAAACCACCATAATTTATGACTCCCCTCATTTTTATCCTTGACTTTAGCGCTGATTTCAAAACCTTGCGTGTAAGAGCTCATGTAAGGAGCACTAGATTGATAACGCCCTCCTTTAGCTAAAAAAATATCTTTATAGCGGTATTCTAAAAAAGCGTTATTCATCAAGTAATTACGGCGGATTTTATTAGCCCTAGCGTTCCCGCACGCTATAGAATCAATCACCTTGCCATCAGAACCAAGCGCGCATTCATGGATACTCGTGCCATCAAGCAAGGCTCTTTTACCCCCTAAATAGCCATCCCAATAACCGATGTAGTTATAAATAACCGATCCACCTTGATTGAATTTCGTGCTATCATAAGCGACCCCTCCTAGCGTGCCGCCGACTTTTCCCTCTAAAACATGCCCTTGATCTTTAAGGCTTTTAGATAAAAAATCCGCATAAATATTGCCCTGACCTACAGCGGTTACAAAAGTCTCTGTAGGATAAATCCCCCTAGAAATATCAATCTTTTTTTTATTAAAGCCAACTTTAGAAAAGGACTCCGCTAAAACTTCAATTTTATAATCAAACGCTTGCAAAGAAGCGCTCAAACTTAAAACATATAACCCACAAAAAACTTGATTCTTTAAAGGCGCGCTATTTTTCATTTTTTTCCTTTTAATAGCCAATACATCTTAAAGACTACAATTCTTAACTGATCTAAAAACAAAGAAGTATAATCAAGCTATTTATTTACTTTTAATTAACTCAACTATTCTAGATTATAACGAAATTTTTTTAGTTTCATCATAAAATGAGAGAAATTAAATCAAAATTTAATCAAAGTAGGATTTTTGTGCCGTTTTACAACCAAACCCATTTTTTAAAAAAATGCCAAAAAGCATTTTTTAAGTTTGACAATCAATCTAATAGCAAAAACTCCAACACCGCCATGCGCATTGCCACGCCATTTTTGACTTGCTCTAAGACTTTAGAACGCTTGTCTTCTAACACCGTGCTTTCTATATCAATATCCCTATGCACCGGGCCTGGGTGTAAAATAATGATCTCTTTATTTTTAGCGTGAGCCTCTAGGCGTTTTTGGGTGATGCAATAAGCGTTGCCGTAATCTTTCAAGCTCGCAAAAATGGGTGCGTTGTGCCGTTCGGTTTGAGTCCTCAAACTCATTAAGATGTCAGCAAATGCTATCGCTTCTTCAACGTTATGCGTCGTTTTTAAAGAAGTGGTAGGGAGCATGGAGCTTGGAGCGCACAGCATGATCTCAAGCCCTAGTCTTTGGAGCAATTTAATGTTGCTATTAGCCACTCTGGAATTTTTCACATCGCCTATGAAAGCGATTTTTTTCCCTTTTAAATTTTCTAAACTGCCAAAATGCTGATAAAGGGTGAGCAAGTCTAATAACGCTTGGGTAGGATGAGCGCTTACGCCGCTTCCTGCGTTAATCAAGGGGCATTGTGAAAATTCGGCTAATTTAAAAGGTGCGCTTGAAAAAGCATGCCGTGTGATGATAACATCAGGCTGCATGGCATGGATATTTTTGAAAGTGTCTGTTAGAGTTTCACCCTTTGAAGCGGAGCTTGTTTGCATGTTTAATTTCACGATTTTTGCCCCCAACCTCAAGCTTGCGATTTCAAAACTAGACACCGTTCGGGTGGAATTTTCAAAAAATAAAGCCACGATGATTTTATTTTGCATTTTTTCTTTTGTTTCTAAAGATACGGCGTTAAAATCGTTCGCATAAACGCTCGCTTTTTTTAATAAAAGCTTGATTTCATCCAGGCTTAAATCGCTGGTTTGGAGCAAGTGTCGGCATTTTTTTGGCATAAAACCCCCTTTTAGTTATAATATAGACTTTATTTTAGCTAAAAATGGCATGGGTTTTAGCAAGGAATGGGCTTGAAAAATCTCTCAACGCTTCTGGTGTTTTTATTCTTTTGTTTAGGGTGTGTGAGCAATTTTAATGAAGACACTTACACGCCGGATCTCATTTTAGAAAAAAAGATCCAAGCCAGCAGAAAAGGCGAAATCACCCAAAATAATGTGCCTATCATCACGGCTATCGCTACGCATTTAAACGATGTGGATAGCGGCACTTACTATGACCATGAGTATTTTTTAGTGGAGATTTTCACGCAAAATAACGATTGGATTGATGATGGCTATATTTCTTATGAACTTTTTGGCACAAAACCTATAGGAAAAGAGCCTTTATGGGTGCGAGAAATCACAAAAGATGAATTTGATGGCATTTTAGAAACCACGAATCGCTGGAGCAGAGCCTTTTTACTCGCTTTTGACAAATTGGATTATTTAGCGGTGCAAGAAGCCAAACTAGAGCTTGATGCCTATAGTTTAGGCAAGATTGTTTTTAATTTCGCTTATCAAGTCCCCTTACCTCAATTTTAATGCGCTTAGATTACGCTTTATTCAACCAGCATTTAGTGAATAGCAGAGAAAAAGCTAAAGCGTTGGTTTTAAAAAATCAGGTTTTAGTCAATAAAATGGTGGTTTCTAAACCCTCTTTTATGGTGAGGGAGAGCGATAAGATTGAACTCATCGCTACAAATCTATTCGTTAGCAGGGCTGGGGAAAAATTAGTGGCTTTTTTAGAAACCCATTTCGTGGATTTTAAAAAAAAGGTGGTTTTAGATGTGGGAGCGAGCAAAGGGGGCTTTAGTGAAGTGGCTCTTTTAAAAGGGGCTAAAAAGGTGCTTTGCGTGGATGTGGGGAAAATGCAATTAGATGAAAGTTTGAAACAAGACAAGCGCATAGAATGTTATGAAGAATGCGATATTAGAGGGTTTAAAACGCCAGAAAAAATTGATTTAGCGCTTTGTGATGTGAGCTTTATTTCCTTATATTGTATTTTAGAAGCGATTTTGCCTTTAAGCGATGAATTTTTAACACTTTTCAAACCGCAATTTGAAGTGGGCAGAGCGACAAAACGCAATAAAAAGGGGGTGGTGGTGGATAAAGAAGCCATTTTAAACGCTTTAGAAAACTTTAAAAACCATTTAAAAACAAAGGATTTTCAAATCTTAAAGATCCAAGAAAGCTTAGTGAAAGGGAAAAACGGGAATGTTGAATTTTTTATCCATTTCAAGCGAGCCTAAAATTAAAAGCCTGGCTATCGGTAAATTTGATGGCTTGCATCTAGGGCATCAAGCCCTTTTTAAGGAATTAAAAGATCCCAAAGCCCTTTTAATCATAGAAAAAAAACATTACACTAAAGGCTATTTAACCCCCCTAAAATACCGCGCTAAACTCGTGGGCATGCCTTTATTTTTTGTGTATTTAGAAGAGATTTCGCCATTAAACGCTTTAGAATTTTTAGATCTTTTAAAAAAGAAATTCCCCCATTTAGAACGCCTGGTCGTGGGCTATGATTTTAGGTTTGGGCATGAGAGGCAAAATGACGCTTTATTTTTAAAAGAGCGTTTTGAAAAAACCATTATTGTGCCTGAAGTGAAAATAAAAGAGATTAGCGTGCATTCTAAAACCATCAAACTAGCCTTAAGTCATGGCGACTTATCTTTGGCTAACAAGCTCTTAGGCAGGCCTTATGAAGTGTGCGGGGAAGTCATTAGCGATCAAGGCTTAGGGCATAAAGAATTAGCGCCTACTTTAAATATCAAAACTAAAGATTTTATCCTCCCTAGTTTTGGGGTGTATGCGAGTTTAGTGAAAATAAAAGATCCAATTTATCAAAAAAGCGTGAGTTTTATAGGCAACCGCTTAAGCACGGATCAAAACTTCGCCATAGAATGCCATGTCCTTGATACCATCATAGAAAACCCGCCTAAAGAAATCGCTTTGCGTTTGGTTCAAAAAATACGAGACAACATGCGCTTTTCTTCGTTAAAAGAGCTTAAAAATCAGATCCAACAAGACATCTTAAGAGCCAAAGAGATTTTGAGATAATTTGTGTTAAAATGGCTTTTAAAAACCTTAAAAATGGAAAAATTTGATGCAATTGAGTAACGCTGACTTAGAACGATTAAAAAGCATGGCCAACACGCTACGCTTTTTGTGTGCGGACATGATAGATAGGGCTAATAGCGGGCATCCGGGCGTGTGCTTGGGACTAGCTGATGTGATGGTGGTTTTAAGCTTGCACTTAAACCTAAACCCCACCAACCCTAAATGGCTCAACAGAGACAGGCTGGTTTTTAGCGGAGGGCATGCGAGCGCGTTAGCGTATAGTTTGTTGCATTTGTGGGGCTTTGATTTGAGCCTAGAAGATTTAAAATGTTTCAGGCAATTACACTCTAAAACCCCAGGACACCCCGAATTGCACCACACCGAAGGCATTGAGATCACGACCGGGCCTTTGGGGCAAGGTTTTGCTAACGCTGTGGGCTTTAGCATGGCGAGTCAATACGCTCAAAACCTTTTAGACAAAGAAGCCATTTCTCATAAAATCTATTGCTTGTGTGGGGATGGGGATTTGCAAGAAGGCATTAGTTATGAGAGCGCTTCTTTAGCCGGGCACCTCAACCTAAACAACCTCATTGTGATTTATGACAGCAACCAGATCAGCATTGAAGGCGCTATTAATATTAGTTTTAGCGAACAGGTTAAGATGCGTTTTTTGGCGCAAAATTGGGAAGTTCTAGAATGCGATGGGCATGACTATCAAGCGATTCATAACGCTTTAGAAGAAGCCAAAAAATCCACCAAACCCACGCTTTTAATCGCTCATACGATTATTGGTAAGGGGGCTATTGGCTTAGAGGGGAGTGAAAAAACGCATGGCTCACCCTTAAATAAAGAAGTGTTAAAACAATCCAAAGAAAACGCTCAAATCAACCCTGATGAAAGCTTTATCATTAGCCCAAAAAACAAAATGCATTTTGAAGAAGTGAAAGTTAGGGGCGTTAGTTTAGAAGCCTTATGGGAAAAATCCTTAAGCCCTAAAGCAAAAGAAAAGATCCATGTGTTAAAGAATTTTGATTTTAGTGCCATCAATTACCCCGTTTTCAAAAAAGGCGAATCTCTAGCCACGAGAGTGAGTAACGGCATGATTTTAAACGCTATCGCTAAAGAATGCGAGGGCTTTTTAGGGGGGAGCGCGGATTTAGCCCCCTCTAATAACACGCAATTAAAACACTCTGGCGATTTCCCTTTAGGGCAAAACTTGCATTTTGGGATCAGAGAGCATGCCATGGGGGCTATCACTAACGCTTTAGCAGCGTATGGCTTGTTTGTGCCTTTTTGCGCGACCTTTTTTGTGTTTAGCGATTACTTGATGCCTAGCATTCGTTTGAGCGCTTTAATGAAACTAAAAGCCCTTTTTATCTTTACGCATGACAGCATTGGCGTGGGCGAAGATGGGGCGACGCACCAACCCATAGAGCAATTGAGCCATTTACGCGCTTTGCCCAATTTCTACACTTTCAGGCCTAGCGATGCTTTTGAAAATACGGCTTGCATGCAAATAGCGTTAAGTTTGAACGCTCCTAGCGCTCTTATTTTATCGCGCCAGAATTTGCCCGTGCTTGATGAGGTTTCTAAAGAGCAGGTTTTAAAAGGGGCGTATGTTAAACACCACTCTAAAGATCCCATTATCACGCTTGTTGCGAGCGGGAGCGAGGTCTCTTTAGCTTTAGAGAGCACTAAGATTTTAGAGCGAGAAAATATCCCCACTCAAGTGGTGAGTGCACCTTGCTTTGATTTATTGATAGAGCAAGATGAAAACTATCTTAAAGAACTCTTTAAGGGTAAGGTTTTAGTGATTGAAGCGAGCCGTGCGATAGAGTGGTATCGTTTTGCGGATAAAATCATTGGCATGGATTCTTTTGGGAGCTCAGCAAAGGGCGATAAACTCTTTGAAAAATTTGGCTTTAGCGTTGAAAACATCACCGCTCAAGCTAAAAGATTACTCCACGCATGAACTTAGAAAAACTTTTTTTAGAAAAAACCCCCCTATTTGTTTTTAGCTCCACCAGGCGTTTAAAACATTTTTATTTAGAGCAAGGCGAAGGGTTTTTGCCTAACGCAATGAGCATGGGGAATTTTTTTGAACAGGCTTTTTACATCCCTAATAAAAAGAAAATCCCTAACAGCGTGCGCCAAATTTTAATGATAGACACTATTAAAGCTATCGCTAAAGAAAAAAAATCCATTCTTGAAGGGCTTTTACTTTTTGAAAACAGCTTTTTGGGGTATTTGGAAAGCACTTCTTTTTTGTTTGATTTGTTTGATGAGTTAAGCTCTGCTTGTATCAAACTCAATGAGCTTTCTTCTAAAGACATTTACTTGGATTATGAAAAGCATTTAGAAGTCTTAGAAATGATTTATAACCGCTATATTAAAAAGCTAGAAGAATTAGGCTTTTATGACAAAATCATGCAAGAAAAGCCCACCATTTTAAAAGAATTTTTTGAGCATTTTTCCTCCATTGAATGGCATTTAGACGGCTTTATGAGCGTTTTTGAAAGGCAATGCCTGTTAGAAGTAGCCGAGTTAGTGCCTATCACTTTACATCTATCTTGCGATAAATACAACCAAAAATTTTTGGAATTTTTGAATCTCAAATTAGAGACAGATTGCGATTATTGTATTGATTTTAAAACCCAAAAGATCCTCTCCCAAACGCCCAAGCGCCAAAAAATAAAGCCAAAACTTTATGCTAACTCCAGTTATTTAAAACAAGGTGCTTTAGTTTTACAAACCATAGAAGAGTATTTGCAAAAAGATAACGACCCTAATAAAATGGCGATCATCACGCCTAATGCGGATTTTTTACCTTTTTTAAAACTCTTAGACAAAAACAACAATTTGAATTTTGCGATGGGATTAGGGGCTAAAAACAGCCCTTATTATACAGAGCTTGTCAAAATCTTAGAAGATTTGGAAACGAGCGGTTTTGGTTTGAGCGCATCGCCTTTATTGGATTTGGAAAACCTCACGCTCCCGCTTTTAGAACAACAAAGTTCTAAAGAAAAAGCACCCTTGAAAGAAGCGCATTCTCAAATCATGCACCAGTATCATCTTTTAAAAGACACGCTTAAAAACTACAGCCTTAAAGATTTGTTGCATTTGTATTTGCAAGAATTTGAAGCCAATTTCCGCTTAGACGATTCTAGCGGGGGCAAAATACGAGTCATGGACACTTTAGAGACAAGGGGCATGCAATTTGATAAAATCGTTATTGTGGATTTCAATGAAACTTGCGTGCCAAGCCTTAAAGATTGCGATTTGTTTTTGAACTCTGCTTTAAGAAAATCGCTCAACCTCCCCACTTTATTAGATAAGAAAAATTTGCAAAAACATTATTACTACCAGCTCTTTAAAAACTCTAAAGAAATGGCACTTTCTTATATAGAGAGCGAAACTTCAAAAGTTTCTAACATGCTTTTAGAATTAAATTTGCATATAGAGCCTATCAAAGACGCTTACACGCTTTTTGAATCAACCCCTTTAAAAGACTACCAAGAAGAAGAAATCCAAGCCACTATCCCTAAAGATTTTAGCTTTAGCGCTAGCTCATTGAACGCTTTTTTAACTTGCAAACGCCGTTTTTACTACCACTACATTAAGCGATTCAAAGAAAGCCCTAAAGATGAAAATAATAGCACTATAGGCAGTTTGCTCCATGAATTTTTAAAAGAAGCTTATGAAAAGGATAAAAACCCCTATGCATTAGAAGAAAGGCTCATTCAGCTCTTAGAAACAAGAGAAAACATTACCCCTAAAGAGCGTTTAGACACTCTTATAGCGCTCAAAAAAATCCAGGCTTTTTATCTTAAAGAAAAAGAACGCTTTAAGGCAAAAATCAAAATCCTTGATCTTGAAAAAAGCTTTGAAACGACCATTCAAGGCGTTGTGTTTAAAGGGCGTATAGACAGGATTGACAAAACGGCTGACAATGAGATGATTTTATTGGATTACAAATTCAAAAGCGAGTTGAAATTAGACAACATGAGTAAAACACAAAGAGAAGGCTTAAGCCCCATAGAAATCGCTCAAATAAGTGCTGATTATCAAATGGCCATCTATGCGTTTGCCCTTAAAAATCTGGGTTACAAAGGGCCTATAAAAGCCTTTTTTTATGATTTAAGAAAGGGCGAACTAGTAGAAGAAGACGAGCTTACTTTGCAGGCTAAAATGGATCATTTGGAATTTTCTCTTATCCCCAAGCTCAAACAAGAAATTGATTTTGAAAAAACTTTAGAGGCTAAAGATTGTGAATATTGCTCTTTTAAAGACATGTGCAACCGATGAAATCTAAAAAACTTTATTTAGCTTTAATCATAGGGGTTTTATTAGCGTTTTTAACCCTATCTTCATGGCTAGGTAATAGCGGTTTAGTGGGGCGTTTTGGGGTGTGGTTTGCCGCAATCAATAAAAAATATTTTGGGTATCTTTCATTGGTTAATTTACCCTATTTAGCGTGGGTTTTATTCCTTTTATACAAGACTAAAAACCCTTTTACAGAAATCGTTTTAGAAAAAACTTTAGGGCATCTATTAGGCATTTTATCTTTGCTTTTTTTGCAATCTAGTCTGTTGGATCAAGGGGAAATCGGTAACAGCGCGCGTTTGTTTTTACGCCCTTTTATAGGGGACTTTGGGCTTTATGCGCTTATAATGCTTATGGTAGTTATTTCTTATTTGATTTTATTCAAACTGCCCCCTAAAAGCGTTTTTTATCCTTATATGAACAAAACGCAAAACCTTTTAAAAGAGGTTTATAAACAATGCTTACAAGCCTTTAGCCCTAATTTTAGCCCAAAAAAAGAGAGTTTTGAAAACACCCTATCAGATATTCAAAAAAAAGAAACCAAAAACGATAAAGAAAACCGCAAAGAAAACCCTATTGATGAAAATCACAAAACCCCTAACGAAGAATCGTTTTTAGCGATCCCTACCCCCTATAACACGACTTTAAACGCTCTAGAGCCGCAAGAAGGCTTAGTCCAAATCTCCTCCCACCCCCCTACCCATTACACCATTTACCCTAAAAAAAACCGATTTGATGATTTTTCTAACCCCACTAACCCCACTTTAAAAGAAATTAAACAAGAAACTAAAGAAAGAGAACCCACGCCTACAAAAGAAACTCTTGCTCCTACTATGTCCAAACCTGCCACGCCCAAACCCATCATGCCCACACTTGCACCCAACACAGAAAATGACAACAACACAGAAAAACACAAAGCCCCAAACCACCCAAAAAAAGAAGAAAGCCTACAAGAAAACGCGCAAAAAGAAATGATAGAAGAAACGATAAAAGAAAATCTCAAAGAAGAAAAAAGAGAAACAGAGAACGCTCCAAACTTTAGCCCACTAACCCCCACTAGCGCTAAAAAACCCGTTATGGTTAAAGAATTGAGCGAAAATAAAGAGATATTAGACGGATTGGATTATGGCGAAGTAGAAAAACCCAAAGATTATGAGCTTCCCGCAACGCAATTATTGAATGCGCTTTGTTTGAAAGACACTTCTTTAGATGAAAACGAGATTGACCAAAAAATCCAGGATTTATTGAGCAAACTGCGCACCTTTAAAATTGATGGCGATATTATCCGCACTTATTCAGGCCCTATTGTAACCACTTTTGAATTCCGCCCAGCCCCTAATGTTAAGGTGAGTCGCATTTTAGGCTTGAGCGATGATTTAGCGATGACTTTATGCGCTGAATCCATTCGCATTCAAGCCCCTATTAAGGGTAAAGATGTCGTTGGCATTGAAATCCCTAACAGCCAAAGCCAAATTATTTATTTAAGAGAAATTTTAGAGAGCGAATTGTTTCAAAAATCCAGCTCGCCCTTAACTCTAGCTTTAGGCAAAGACATTGTGGGTAACCCTTTCATCACGGATTTAAAAAAGCTCCCCCACTTGCTCATCGCCGGCACGACAGGAAGCGGTAAGAGCGTGGGCGTGAATGCGATGATCTTATCCTTACTTTATAAAAACCCCCCCGATCAGCTCAAATTAGTGATGATCGATCCCAAAATGGTAGAATTTAGCATTTATGCGGACATCCCTCATTTACTCACGCCCATTATCACCGACCCTAAAAAAGCTATCGGGGCTTTACAAAGCGTGGCTAAAGAAATGGAGCGCCGATATTCTTTAATGAGCGAATACAAGGTTAAAACCATTGATTCTTATAACGAGCAGGCGGAAAATAATGGCGTTGAAGCGTTCCCCTATTTGATTGTGGTGATTGATGAATTAGCGGATTTGATGATGACAGGAGGCAAAGAAGCGGAGTTTCCTATCGCTAGGATCGCTCAAATGGGGCGCGCGAGCGGCTTGCACCTCATTGTAGCGACCCAACGCCCAAGCGTGGATGTTGTAACCGGCTTGATTAAAACCAACTTGCCTTCAAGGGTGAGTTTTAGGGTAGGCACTAAGATTGATTCTAAAGTGATTTTAGACACCGATGGGGCGCAAAGCTTGCTAGGAAGGGGCGATATGCTCTTTACCCCCCCAGGAACAAACGGGTTAGTGCGCTTGCATGCCCCCTTTGCCACTGAAGATGAAATCAAAAAAATCGTGGATTTTATTAAAGCCCAAAAAGAAGTGGAATACGATAAAGATTTTTTGCTAGAAGAATCGCGCATGCCTTTAGACACCCCTAACTATCAAGGCGATGACATTTTAGAAAGGGCCAAAGCGGTGATTTTAGAAAAAAAGATCACTTCTACGAGTTTTTTACAACGCCAATTAAAAATCGGCTACAACCAAGCCGCTACCATTACGGACGAATTAGAAGCTCAAGGCTTTTTATCCCCAAGAAACGCCAAAGGCAACAGAGAGATTTTGCAAAACTTTTAGGCTTTGTTTTCATTGGATATTAGCAAACATTATTTTTAATTTTTAAAAAACTTTTCTCAATGATACAAACGATACCAACCTTTCATCTATTAATCAAATATTATCTGTGGTTTCCCTAACTCCTAGTAAAATTACCTAAAAATTTCGTATTCAAGGATAGCCATGAACCCCCAAACCCAACCCGCCACCAAAAAACCCTTAAGATCCCTTTTAGCCGCTAGTTCAGGTAATTTAGTAGAATGGTATGACTTTTACACTTATGCCTTCTTAGCGCCTTATTTTGCTAAGGAATTTACCCACACTAATGACCCCACTTTAGCGCTAATCTCAGCTTTTTTAGTTTTCATGCTAGGGTTTTTCATGCGCCCTTTGGGGAGTTTGTTTTTTGGTAAATTGGGGGATAAAAAGGGGCGTAAAACTTCTATGGTGTATTCCGTTATCCTTATGGCGCTAGGCTCTTTTTTGCTCGCATTGCTCCCCACTAAAGAAATCGTAGGGGAATGGGCGTTCTTGTTTTTATTATTAGCCAGGCTTTTACAAGGCTTTAGCGTGGGAGGAGAATATGGCGTGGTCGCTACTTACCTCTCTGAATTAGGCAAGAACGGCAAAAAAGGTTTTTATGGTTCTTTTCAATATGCAACTTTAGTGGGAGGGCAACTCTTAGCTATTTTTTCACTCTTTATCGTTGAAAATATCTACACGCATGAGCAAATCAGCGCGTTTGCTTGGCGTTATTTATTCGCTTTAGGGGGTATATTAGCCTTGCTCTCGCTCTTTTTAAGAAATATCATGGAAGAAACTATGGATGGTCAAACAACTTTTAAAACCACTATTAAAGAAAAAACCCAAAGAGGCAGTTTGAAGGAATTACTCAACCATAAAAAAGCCTTAATGATCGTCTTTGGGCTAACTATGGGAGGGAGTTTGTGTTTTTATACTTTTACGGTGTATTTAAAAATCTTTTTAACCAACAGCTCATCATTCAGCCCTAAAGAAAGCAGTTTTATCATGCTTTTAGCGCTCTCTTATTTTATCTTCTTACAACCCTTGTGCGGAATGCTGGCTGATAAAATCAAGCGCACCCAAATGCTGATGGTTTTTGCTATCGCAGGGCTTATTATAACGCCCGTTGTCTTTTATGGCATCAAGCATGCTAGTGGCGTGTATGAAGCCCTATTTTATGAAATGCTTGCATTGAGCGCGATGAGTTTTTACACTTGCATTGCTGGGGTTGTTAAAGCGGAATTATTCCCTGAACATGTGCGAGCGCTTGGCGTGGGTTTAGCCTATGCGATTGCGAATGCGCTTTTTGGAGGGAGTGCGAGTTATGTAGCGTTGCAATTCAAACAACATGGTTTTGAATGGGGGTTTGTGGGCTATGTCATGTTTAGTATTGTTATCTTTATGGTTATGGTTATCATATTCCCTAAAAAAACCTATTTGGAATAAATCTTTATTTAATTTTTGCTATAATTTTTTCTTTTAAAAGGATTCTTGCATGCAAAATGGGTATTATGCGGCCACGGGAGCTATGGCGACACAATTTAACCGCTTGGATTTAACTTCTAATAATTTAGCTAATTTAAACACCAATGGCTTTAAAAGAGACGATGCGATTACAGGCGATTTTTTAAGGCTTTACCAACAATACCGAGAGCAACTGCCCTTAGAAGATCAAACCAAAGCGAGCGCGAAGTATTTAAACCGCAATCTCAATCGTGTGCCTATTTTATCAGAAATCTATACGGATAGAAGCCTTGGCGCGTTTGAAGAAACGCATAACCCCCTAGATTTTGCCCTAACAAGCCCTAACCTCTATTTTGCAATACAAACTAATGAGGGCGTCGCCTATACTAGAGACGGGCATTTCAGCGTTGATAAAGACGGCTTTTTAGTTACTCTTAATGGCTTTAAGGTGCTTTCACGCTCTGGATTGAACGAAAAAGGAGGGATCATGCTCATGCCTGACGCTGAAATTGAAGTTAATCAAAATGGCGGAATCACTTTTAGGGATAATGAAGCCCAAATTCAAGCGGGCGCGTTAGCTTTAGTGAGTTTTAGCGAACCTAAAAACCTTAAAAAAATAGGGCAAAACCTTTATACTTATCAGGGCGAAGGCATTCATCAAGTCTCTGACTCTGGCGCGTTAAGGCAATACATGCTAGAAAAAAGCAATGTCAATGCGGTGCGTGAGATGAGCACTTTAATTGAAATCAACCGCTTTTTGGACATGTATTCTAAAGTGCTAAAAACCCATCAAGATGACATGAACGCTGAAGCGATCAACAAACTCGCTACAAAAGCTTAAACTTTTGGCGATTTTAAAATCCATAGGAGGGTTTTTACGATACCTTAACTCCCTAATGACGCTTTTTAAAAGCCTTGTTAATCTTTTTTATATAAGATTAGTTTTAAAAGAGTTTAAAGAATTAAATGCCTTTTCTTTTGTAATCGCTTGCAAAGTAGACGGTAACGCAAGCTTCTCTTTATAGCCGCTAGCTACTCAACAATAATTCAATTTTTAATTATTTCGTTTGTTGTTTAAAAACGCTCTTTATTGTGGTATTCTGTAAGCAACGCCCCCATTTTTCTTGTTATGGCTCTTGTGTTTTAAGCTCGTTTGTGGTAGGACATCCCATTAAGGACGCTACAGTTAATGCCGTCTCTGTAATGATTAGGGAGTGTCCCAATGGTTTCTAGTTTCCTTAATGTTTTTATCGCCCCAATCAAGTTTTTTGATTACCCACTTGATTGTTAGCGTTCATTTTAAGATAGAGCCATTCCAAAAGCTTGTAAAAAATTTCTTTCTGCTTCCACTAAATTAGGGTGTAAGAGCAAGTCATTCTTTAAAGCGCTGGTATAGGCGGTGTGTGAGCGAGAGCTTTTATTTTTTAAGTCCAATTTGATTTTATCTTTTTGGCATAACCAACACTATATCTAAAGAAATCTTTTTTCTTGTTTGTGAATGTAGTTTTATATTCTTACTCCAACGCCAAGTCAATCAAAATTTGCCAATTCTCTTTATAGTGTTGGAGTTGCGACAAGCTCTTTGTGTTGCCCCATTCTTGTGTGTCTTCAATAGGGATAATATAGCATTCGCTCGTGCGAGTGTCTATCCCTAAAATCAAATCGCAATCTTTTTTGGTGTATTTGTAAGTGCGTTTAGGGGCATTCCTATCAATTTGAACCCCACTCCTATAGCCTCCTGTAAAATTCAAAGTTATTTTATTTGCCCTACTAAGTGGTATTCTAAAATGCTTTTTTGCTTTCTCTCGCATGCCTTAAACTCTAAACGCTCTAAAGGATTAACAACAGATAAAAGATAGGGTTTCTTACTCAAATTCAATACCACTACAAGCACATAATCATGGCTATAAGTTTGCGCTTGATCGTATTCTTTTTGAGTCAATCTCAATGTCCCTTGCTTTTCTCTAATCCCCTTAACTTCCACTAAAAACGCCTGCTTGTTGGTTTGAATATAGAAGTCATACCCATCGCCAAAAAGACGCATGTCTTTTAAACTCCCACAAGAAAACACTTCTATATTTTTATAGTGGTTTAAAAAATATAACTCTGCCTCTAAGCCTGTTTCTTGCATGCTTTTATAGCGGGTTTTAAGGTAAGCGTTAGGGGTAATGTCTAGTTGAATGCCATATTGTTCTTGTAAAAATAATTTCACAATATGGCTAAAACCTTTAGCGTCTTCATCTTTAAACAAGCTATCAATCCATAATTTTCTATGGATATAGGCATTGCCTTTTTGCCACCAGCCTTTGCGTTTGTTAGGAAAAAAATAATCAAATAAATCCATGCGATTTTTGATAACGCCAGTCGTGTCAGCTAGGCCAATTTGGACGCAATATTCAAAAAAAGTATTTTTAGTAGAAAAACCAAATTCTTTAATAAAGTCATTATCAAATTTTGCCAAAGCATAGCCTATGAGATTTAAAATTTCATAGTTCTTATGTTTTGCCATAGAAGCTAAACGCCCTAATCAATCTTTAATATCGCTAAAAACGCTTCTTGGGGAAGCTCCACTTTACCGATAGCTTTCATGCGTTTCTTGCCCTCTTTTTGCTTTTCTAAGAGTTTTCTTTTTCGTGTAATATCGCCCCCATAGCACTTAGCCGTTACATTCTTACCGACAGATTTAATCGTCTCTCTGGCGATGATTTTATTCCCCACGCTCGCTTGGATAGCGACTTCAAAAAGCTGTCTTGGGATAAGCTCTTTCATCGTTTCCACTAAAGCTCGCCCCTTTTCATACGCCTTATTTTTATCTATAATGATAGAAAGCGCATCCACCACATCGCCTGCCACCCTCACATCTAACTTCACTAAATGAGCCTCTCTGTTTTCTATAGGCTCATAATCAAAGCTCGCATACCCTTTCGTGCAAGATTTGAGCTTGTCATAAAAATCCATCACAATTTCATTGCTCGGCAAGGAATAAGTGAGCATGACACGAGACTGGTTTAAATATTCCATTTTTTCTTGAATGCCTCTTTTATTGTTCAATAACTGCATTAAATTACCCAAAAATTCACTCGGCGTGATGATCGTCGCCCTCACAAAAGGCTCTTTGATGCAAGCGATACAATTTTCAGGGGGCAATTCGCTAGGGTTTTGGACATATTTGATGCTATTATCCGTCAAATGCACTTCATACACCACCGTGGGAGCGGTAGCGATTAAGTTAAGGCCAAATTCCCTTTCCAGCCTTTCTTTAATCACTTCCATGTGCAATAACCCTAAAAAGCCCACCCTAAAGCCAAAGCCAAGTGCTACCGAGCTTTCAGGCTCAAAATTTAAAGCGCAATCGTTAAGCTGGAGTTTCAATAACGCTTCTCTTAAATCTTCAAACCGGTCCGTTTCTATAGGGTAAAGCCCCGCAAAAACAAAGGGTTTAGCCGGCATAAAGCCTTCAATGGGTTTAGGGGTATGGTTTTTAGCGTCTGTGAGCGTATCACCCACCGCAATATCAGTAACGCTTTTTAGCCCCAAACTCACAATGCCAATCTCGCCGCATTCTAAACTTTTGGTGGGGATTTTTTTCAAAGGGTTAGGGTAGTATAGCCCTAAAACGCCATGTTTTTTACCTGTTCCCATCACTAAAATTTCTTGTTCGGTGTTGATGCTCCCATCCATGATACGCACTAGTGCTAACGCCCCTAAATAATTGTCAAACCATGAATCATAAATGAGCGCTTTTAAGGGAGCGTTAAAATCACCGCTAGGGGCAGGAATGGTTGTAATGATTTTTTCTAACAAATCTTTAATGCCAAGCTTAGCTTTAGCGCTCACTTCATTAGCGCCAGAGCAATCAATCCCTATCGTGTCTTCTATATCCTGTTTGACCTCTAAAACATTCGCATTAGGCAAATCAATTTTATTGATCACCGGTAAAATCTCTAAATTGTTATCTAAAGCGATATAAGTGTTGGCGATGGTTTGCGCTTCCACGCCTTGAGTGGCATCCACCACCAATAACGCCCCTTCGCATGAACACAAAGAGCGCGACACTTCATAGCTAAAATCCACATGCCCTGGGGTGTCAATGAGGTTTAAAACATAATCCTCCCCCTTAAAAGTGTAATTCAAGCGCACGCTTTGAGCCTTAATCGTAATGCCTCTTTCTTTTTCAATATCCATCGTGTCCATCACTTGGCTCTTCATCTCTCTATTACTGATAGCGTTGCATTCAGAAATCAAACAATCCGCTAAAGTGCTTTTACCATGGTCAATGTGAGCGATAATGGAAAAATTGCGGATATTCTTCATTGGCGCTTTTGTTTTCATCTCTCTTGTCCTAAATCTTTTAAAATAGCCTCAGTCAAACTCTCTGTGTCTAAGCCTAAGGATTTTTCCACTAAAGCGGTGTTCCCATGCATGATAAATTCATCAATGATTTCAAAGCTTTTAACAGGCTTTAAAATATTTTGTTCGCTCAAAAACTCTAAAATCGCGCTAGCCACCCCCCCAAGCTTGTAATTATCGCTAAAAACATAGAGCTTTTGATAAGGGGCAATGATTGCGCTTAAATTTGGATCTAAGGGCTTTAAAAACCTGAGATCCAAAAGCGCGCATTCTATGTTTTTTTCCTTTAAAGCCAGTTGGACCAAATGCGCCCGCCCCACGCCATTACCATAGCCAATGAGTAAAATTTCGCCCTCTTTTTTCAACAATTCGCTTTGCCCCAAAACAAAACCGCTAGGCTCAAAAACCCCCTCTTTTAGTGCAAACGACCCCCTAGGGTAGCGGAACGCGCAAGGGCTTGAATCATGCTCATTAGCAAAACGCACGGCGTTTTTTAAAGTCTCATTATCTCGTGGGGCAAAAATGACCATGTTAGGGATAGAGCGCAAATACGACACGTCTAAAAGCCCTTGGTGCGTCTCGCCATCTTCGCCCACAATCCCAGCCCTATCAATGGCCAATTTAATCGGTAGGCTAGAAATGCAAGCGTCATGCACAATGGAATCATAAGCCCTTTGCAAAAAAGTAGAATAGATACTCACAAAAGGTTTAAACCCCTCTTTAGCCATAGCGCTGCTAGAAGTTAGGGCGTGTTGTTCAGCGATAGCGACATCAAAAAAGCGCAAAGGGTAAGCGTCAATGAGTTTGTCTAATCCTGTGCCGCTAGGCATCGCTGCGGTTACGCCTACGATTTTTTCATCTTTCTTGGCCAATTCTAAAAGGGTGTTAGAATACGCTTCAGTGGGCGATAAAATCGCGCTTTTGGATTTTTTAGACAAGCCGGTATCCAAATCAAAAGGCCCCACCCCATGCCATTTTTCATAGCGCCCTTCAGCGATCTTATAGCCTTTGCCTTTTAAGGTTTGCGCATGGATTAGCACCGGTTCTTTAAGCTCTTTGGCTAATTTCAAGGTCTCAATAATCGCGCTCAAATCATGCCCATTAATAGGCCCTATATAGTTAATGCCTAATTCTTCAAAAAACACGCCCGGGGTGATGAGCTTGAAAGATTCTTCAAAGCGACTCGCTAAGTAATTCACGCTTTCAGGTAAGGTGTTTAAGATTTTTTTCACTTTAGAGCGGAAAGACTGGTAAAACGGGCCTTTCATCAGCTGGCTAAGGGCTTTAGACAAAGCTCCAATAGGCGTGCTGATACTCATTTCATTATCGTTCAAAATCATGATCATGGGGTATTTCCTATCGCCCAATTCGTTTAAGGCTTCATAAAAAATCCCTGCACTAATGCTTCCATCGCCTAATAAAGCTATAGGCATGCCTAGCGCTTGTTTCAAACAAAAAGCTTTAGCCACCCCCACGCCTATAGACACCGAAGTGGAGCTATGCCCGGCAATGAAATAATCGTATGCGCTCTCGCTGGGTTTAGTAAAGCCGCTCAAACCTTTAAATTGCCTTAGAGTGCTAAAGCTTTCAAAACGCCCGGTTAAGAGCTTATGAGCGTAAGCTTGGTGCGAAGTGTCAAAAATAAAAGGGTTTTTTTGGCAATCAAATAAGGCATGCATGCTTACAATCAGCTCCACAGCCCCTAAAGAAGAGCTTAAATGCCCCCCATTAGCGCTCACCACTTCTAAAATACGACTGCGCAGCGTTTGACACACCAACTCCAAGCCTGCAATATCATTAGGGTTTAAATCAAAAGTTTTATTTTGCAAAATCACACCTTAAAATTTTCCAACACGCTTTCTTTGAGCGTTTTAAAGCGCTCCATTAAATTCCCATCAAGACTCCCGTTAGAGCTAGTGATCATAACGCCTCCCTTAGAAATAGCCTCATTGCTCTCTAATTTGATTTTAGAAGCGTTTTGCAAACGCTCGTTTAAATAAGGGTAATCCAAGGGATTGACTTTTAAATGAATATCCGTTGCGTCTAAAACATTTTTTAAAAGCTCTTCAGCCAAAGCTAGGGCCACTTTTTGGCTGTTGTCTTCCACTTCTTTAAGGATCACTTCTTTAGCTATATCTATCGCAATCGCACTCAGTTCCTTTTCTAAAGCCATTAAATGATCTTCTGATTTTTTCATTTTTTCATCTAAAGCGCTGATCGCATGCAAAAGCTGGTTTTTTTCTTCATTCACGCTATGAGTGAGCTCGTTACGCATTTTTTCTTCGCCCTCTTTAAAGCCGATTTTATAGCCATCGTTTTTAGCGTTTTCAATCAAAACTTTGCTCTCTTCTTGGGCTTTTTCAAATTGCATTTGCAATTTCACTAAATGGCTTGAAAGCTCATCGGTTTTTTTCAATAAGCAATCAATCAAATCGTTTTCTATCGCTTTTTTTTCCAAAGGCTCTTGCGGGCTAGGCGTTTCTAAAGACGCGCCATTAGGATTAGTTTTAGGGGGTAAGTTTGCCATGCTCTTAAATTCGTATTTTTGAATGTCATGCTTATTCAAATGGTCTTTTTGGATCAAGTTTTTACGGCTATTCAATGACATCTTCCTCTTCACCGGTTTGGATCACGCCTTTTTCTTGCAAGCTCTGCACGATTTCAATGATTTTCCTTTGGGCTACATCCACATCTTTGATTTTGACTGCCCCTAAATATTGCATTTCTTCTACAAACTGCTCTGCTGCCCGACTGCTCATGTTGTTTAAGAATTTATCGGTTAAATCTTGGGTAGAAGTTTTTAGTGCCAAAGACAAATCTTTTTTATCCGCTACTTTTAAAATCTCTCTGATAGCGAAATTGTCTAGTTTGGCTATGTCTTCAAAAGTGAACATCATTTCTTTAATCGCACCGGCGAGTTTGTTATCCACGCTTTCAATGCGAGCGAGCGTGGTTTTAGCGCTCTTTTGGCCTAAGCGGTTAAAGATTTCAGCCACCGCTCTCAAGCCACCCACTTCAATTTTATAGCTAGTGAGCGATTCTAGTTTGTTTTCCAACACCGTGGAAACCCTTTTAACCACTTGGGGCGATATTTCGCCTAAATTCGCCATTCTAATAGAAATCTCAGCTTTCATTTCATCAGGGAAATAGCTCAAAGTCTCAGCCGCATTAGGGGCTTCCATGTGGGCTAAAATCAAGGCAATGGTTTGAGGGTGTTCGTTAATGATGAAATCAGCGAGTTGTTGGGGCTTGATTTTGCCTAAATAAGCGAAGTTTTTTTGCGTTTGCAAGCTTTTAGTGAGTTTGTCCATCACTTTTCTGGCTTCTTCGCTCCCTAAAGTCCTGGTTAAAAGCTCTCTAGCGTATTCTAAACCGCCGGTATTGATGTATTGGTTAGACTGAAAAATCGCAAAAAATTCCTCTAAAACCGCCGCACCGATTTGCTTGTCCGTGCCGTTTAATTGCACGATTTGCTTAGAAATCTCTGTAATAGAGTCAATGTCTAAATGCCTTAAAATCTCGCCTGTGGTGTCTTCGCCCACTTGAATGAGTAAAATAGCGATTTTTTCACTCATGGAAAGTTCGTCTAATTGAGCCTTTTGTTTGGGGGTAAGCTTGGTTGCCATTTTTAACCTTTTTTAACCTTTCGCGCTGTCTGAAGAGATTTCATCTTTGATTAGGAGTTTAAAGAGCGTGGCGATTTCATCAGGACGCTCTTTAAGGGTCCCCCTAATTTTTTCTAAAATAATTTCGTATCTTACTTCTTCTTCGCTAAAGGTTGCATTAAGCCCTAATTGATCTTCTACTTTTTTCCTCAAATCGCCCAGTTTGTTCAACTCATCTTCTTCTTCATCCATTTCTTCAAACATGGATTTCACTTCCTTATCTTCATCAGGCACCACTTCTAGCATGCGTTCGCTGAAAGGCACAATCACTTTTTTATAGAAAATAAATAACACTATAAACACCAAAACATACTTGATTAAAGGCGTGAATGAGCCTAAGATTTTTTGAGTTTTGTGCATGATTTTTTCGCTCAAAGTAGCGTTATCAATCACAGGCGCCATAGGGTTAAACTCAAAATTACTCACCGCCACATCATCGCCTCTATTTTGGTTATAGCCAATGGCTTGTTTCACTAGAGCGTTGATTTTTTGAAGCGATTCATCGCTCAAAGGCTCGTATTCTAAAGTGTTTGCCCCATCTTTAAGCGCGATTTTATACTTGCCATCCACCACAACCGCCGCATTCAAACGCACTAAAGTGCCAAACTCGCCCTTAATCTCGCTAATGGTTTTACCCACTTCATAATTGGTCGTGTTTTGAGACTTTTCGTATTTTTCTGGCTCTTTATTGTCTTTCAATCCTTGCACAGGCCCGATATTGCTCACAACCCCCGGCACGCCGCCGACTTGTTTTTTAGAAGCACCTTCTTTTTTTTCTTCTAAATTTTGCTCGCTCCTTACAACATTATTGGGATCAAAAGTCTCTTTAGTGCTTTTCTTTTGGCTGAAATCAAACTCCGCATTGACCCTTGCGACCACCTTGTTTTTACCCCCCACAATAGGGGCTAAGATATTGACAATCTTATTTTCTAAAATGTTTTCAAAATTTTGTTTGTAATGCAATTGCTCTAGGGCTAATTCTTTGGAGTTTTCTAGTATATCGCCCTCGCCTATTGATTCGCCGTTTTCATTCACGATTTTCACATTTTCTATCGTGAGTTTAGGCACAGCTGCAGCGATTAAATTTTTAATCCCTAAAATTTGAGTGGGTGAAAGCTTCATGTCAGGCTTGAGTTTGAGCATCACCGAAGCGCTAGGAGGGACTTCTTTAGCCACAAACACGCTGTCTTTAGGGATTGCAATATGCACATTGGCTTTAAGAATGGGGTTTAAACTTTCAATCGTGCGCGACAATTCGCCCTCAATGGCGCGAATGAGTTTGATATTTTGATCAAAATCAGTCGCCCCAAAGTCTTTAGTGTCAAAGATTTCAAAGCCCACTTTACTCGTTTTAGGGATCCCTTGAGAAGCCAGAGTGATCCTTTCTTCATACACTTTATCTTTAGGGATAAGAATGGTGTCATCTTTGGAGACTTTATAAGGGATTTGGTTTTGCTGGAGGTGCTGTAAGATTAAAGCGTTATCGCTAGAGTCTAAGCCTTCAAATAAAACCCCATAACCCCCTTGCGCGTAGTCTTTTTCTTTAAAGGGATAGAGCAATAAAAACACAAGCAAAGCGGTGATTAAAACCCCAGCTGCGATTAGGGCGATTTTTTGCTTTTTATTGAGCTTGATGAAAAAATCAACAATCCGTTGCAATAATACCTTTAAATCCAATATTAAAACCTTGATAAAATTTTCATTCTTTTAAGCCGTTCGCTTAGATCTTTTGAAACACGCTCAAATAAATCCCTATGGAAAAACAAGCCCCTAACGCCCCTAAACAAAACCCTCCTAAAACACTGCTAAAAGACACCCCTAAAACAATCAGCGCTAAGTCTATTAAAAGAATCAAACCAAGCAAACTACAAGAAAGAATGTTTTGAAATATTTGATGCGTGATCAAGTGGGGTATCAATAAAACAAGCAACCCATAAAATAGCATTAAAGAAAGCGCAGTAGCGTTAGGGAAATTAGCGCTGTGCGAAAGCCATTGAACAAAATGCGTAAAAAGGTGTTTTAAAGATTCTAAAAGAGCTTCAAATATAACCACGCTCAGCACAAACCACACCCCAAGCGCTAAGTTTCTGCGATACAGGCTTAAAAACACCCCCACTAACAAGCTCAAAGGCAACACGAATTGAAAAGAGCCTAAAAAAACAATGCGTTGGAGCGTTTGATCTAAAATAGGGTTAGAAGAATTTGAACGCATCAAGCTAAAAATGGCATTATCCATTGAATTAGTGTAATCAAAAAAAACTAAGCCAGCAATAAGGATAAAAAACGCACTAAAAACGCCTCCTAAAAGAAACAGGGTTTTCACTGGTAATAAAAAAAATGCTTTGGGTTGTGTGGAAACATTTTTGAAAGAATTTTCAGCCATTATTTAAAACCTTTTTAGTAGTTCATTCAAAATGGATATTATACGCCAACGAACTTTAAAATTGCTCTTAAAAGTTTTAAGACAATGAAGTTTAAACACATAAAAGCTTTTCATTTTAATCAAACCTAGCTAATAAGAAACTGAAATTGTTTTTTTTTTTTTTTTTTGAAATCGCTTTAATTTTTGCCCTCTTTTAAAGCTTTTTAACCCTTTTTAGACTACAATGTGAGAAGTAAAAATCAAAGGAACGCAATAACTTATGGATAGAGCCAAATTTATATTCGTTACAGGGGGCGTGTTAAGCTCTCTAGGGAAAGGGATTTCATCTTCTTCAATCGCTACGCTTTTGCAGCATTGCAATTACCAGGTTTCTATTTTGAAGATTGACCCTTATATCAATATTGATCCAGGCACCATGAGCCCTTTAGAGCATGGGGAAGTGTTTGTAACTAGCGATGGCGCTGAAACGGATTTAGACATAGGGCATTATGAACGCTTTTTGAACAGGAATTTAACAAGGTTGAATAATTTCACTACCGGACAGATTTTTTCAAGCGTGATAGAAAAGGAAAGGAAAGGGGAATATTTAGGCAAAACCATTCAAATCGTCCCCCATGTAACCGATGAAATCAAAAGGCGCATTAAAAGCGCGGCTAAGGGGTTGGATTTTTTAATCGTGGAAGTGGGCGGAACCGTGGGCGATATGGAGGGCATGTTTTATTTGGAAGCGATCCGCCAGCTTAAATTGGAATTAGGGAATGAAAAAGTCATCAATGTGCATGTAACCTTGATCCCCTATATCCAAACCACTAACGAATTAAAAACCAAACCCACGCAACATTCCGTCCAAGAATTAAGGCGTCTTGGCGTAACCCCTCAAATCATTTTGGCGCGATCGCCTAAGCCTTTGGATAAAGAATTGAAAAATAAAATCGCTTTGAGTTGCGATGTGGAACAAGACAGCGTGATTGTCGCCACAGACACTAAAAGCATTTACGCATGCCCCATTCTTTTCTTGCAAGAAGGCATTTTAACCCCCATTGCCAGACGCTTTAATTTGAATAAACTACACCCCAAAATGGCGGCTTGGAACACTTTAGTAGAAAAGAT
This sequence comes from Helicobacter pylori, assembly GCF_021062735.1. Classification (GTDB taxonomy): domain Bacteria; phylum Campylobacterota; class Campylobacteria; order Campylobacterales; family Helicobacteraceae; genus Helicobacter; species Helicobacter pylori_DN. The sequence goes on from NZ_JAHXLB010000003.1 coordinate 113,492, forward strand.
TATCGCTCCTAAACACAAAGTCAAAATTGGTTTTGTGGGCAAGTATTTAAGTTTAAAAGAATCTTATAAATCCTTGATTGAAGCCTTAATCCATGCGGGCGCGCATTTGGATGCGCAAGTCAATATTGAATGGCTAGATAGCGAGAATTTTAATGAAAAGACTAATTTAGAGGGCGTTGATGCGATTTTAGTGCCTGGAGGCTTTGGAGAAAGGGGGATTGAGGGCAAAATTTGCGCCATTCAAAGAGCTAGGTTAGAAAAACTCCCCTTTTTAGGGATTTGTTTGGGCATGCAATTAGCGATCGTTGAATTTTGTCGCAATGTTTTGGGTTTAAAAGGGGCTAACTCTACGGAGTTTAACCAACGCTGCGAATACCCTGTGGTGTATTTGATTGGAGATTTTATGGATCAAAACCACCAAAAACAGGTGCGCACCTATAATTCGCCTTTAGGAGGCACCATGCGATTAGGGGAATACGAATGCGAAATCGTGCCAAATAGTTTGTTAGAAAAAGCTTATAAAAAGCCTAGCATTAAAGAAAGACACCGCCATCGTTATGAAATCAACCCCAAATACCGCCAAGAGTGGGAAAATAAGGGCTTGAAAGTGGTGGGTTTTGGAGCGAATCATTTGATTGAAGCGATTGAGTTAGAAGATCACCCGTTCTTTGTGGGGGTGCAATTCCACCCGGAATTCACCTCCAGGTTGCAAAGCCCTAACCCTATTATTTTGGATTTCATTAAGAGTGCTCTTTCTAAATCCTAATCTAACAAATGAAACAAAAGCTTAAAGCTCAAATCAAAGAGCGAGTGGTCTCTATCGCTTATAATGAAAAAGGGTTTCCTAGCCCCTTTTTATTCAAAGACTTGAAAAAAGCCGCACTCAAAATCATAGAAGCCATGCGTGCAAACACAGAAATTTTAGTGGTGGGCGATTATGACGCTGACGGCGTGATTAGCTCTACTATCATGGCAAAATTCTTTGAAAGCCTGAATTATAAGCATGTCCGCATTGCAATCCCTAATCGCTTCATTGATGGCTATGGGATTTCTAAAAAATTTTTAGAAAAACACCACGCCCCTTTAATCATCACGGTGGATAACGGGATTAACGCTTTTGAAGCCGCGCGATTTTGCAAAGAAAAAAATTACACCCTTATCATCACAGATCACCATTGCTTACACCATGATGAAGTCCCAGACGCTTATGCGGTGATCAACCCCAAGCAACCGGATTGTGATTTTATCCAAAAGGAAGTGTGCGGGGCGTTAGTGGCGTTTTATTTATGCTATGGGATCCATCAGCTTTTAGGAAAAGAAAAAAGCCATTCTAGCGAGTTGCTGTGCTTAGCGGGTGTGGCGACTATTGCTGATATGATGCCTTTGACTTTTTTTAACCGCTTTTTAGTTTCTAAAGCCTTGTATTTTTTGCAAAAAGAATCCTTAGGGGCGATGGGGTTTTTGCGCCAAAGAGAAGTTTTTAGAAAACGCTCTTTAAAAGCGAGCGATATTTCTTTTAGTATCGCCCCCTTAATCAACTCCGCAGGGCGCATGCAAGACGCGAAAATGGCTTTAGATTTTTTAAGCGCGAGTAATTTTCAAGATGGCTATTTTTTGTATGAACGCTTGAAAGCATGCAATTTGAAGCGTAAAATGATCCAACAGCAGGTTTTTGAAGAAGCCTTTAAGCATGCGATGGTTGGAGAAAAAATCATCGTCGCTTTTAAGGACAATTGGCATGAGGGCGTGCTGGGGATCGTGGCTTCAAAATTAGTGGAAGCCACTCAAAAGCCAAGCCTGGTTTTTACCTTTAAAGAAGGGGTGTATAAAGGGAGCGCTCGTAGCTCTCAAAATATTGATTTGATTGACGCTTTGAATGGGGTTTCTTCTTTGTTGCTCGGCTATGGAGGGCATAGGCAAGCTTGCGGGTTGAGCGTTGGAAAAAACAATATCATCTCGCTCTTTGAAACTTTAGAAAATTTTGATTTTAAAGTCTTACCTTTTTGTAAAACAGAACCCCCTTTAACGCTCAAATTAAAAGACATTGACAGAGAGCTTTTAGAGATTATAGAAGCGGGCGAACCTTATGGGCAAGAAAACCCAGAGCCGCTCTTTCAAGCACAAAATTTAGAAGTCATAGAAGAAAAAATCATTAAAGAAAGCCACCAGGTTTTGCGTTTTAAGGATAAAGAATGCGTCAAAGAGGCTATTTATTTTAACACTGAGCGGTTTTTGAAAGCAGGCGAAAAGGTGAGTGCGATTTTTAGCGTGGAATTAGATGAGTATTCTAATGAGCCTAAAATGTTTGTTAAAAGTTTGTTGTAGTGCCTTTTGTTGAAGAAGAATTTGAAATTTTAAAACCCACCAAAGCCTTGTTTTTTGTGCGCGATGTTTTAAAATGCTCTTTAAAAGAAGCCCAACGACACCTTGACAAACAACGCCTAAAACATAACCAACAAGCCGTGCGTAAATCTCAAATGATTCAAGGGGTCGTTCGCTTGATTCATTTCAAGCCTAATGAAAAAACTCAAGCGCTTGTTTTTGAGACCAAAGATTTTGGCGTGTTTGACAAACCCGCTCAAGTCTATACCCACCCTAAAGGCTATTTTTACCATGAAAGCTTATTAGATTGTATCCAATCGCATTTTAGCAAAAACGCCCACCCAGCCCACAGACTGGACTATGAAACGAGCGGGTTAGTTTTAGCGGGTAAAACCTTACAAAGCGCTAAGGATTTAAAAGCGCTTTTCATGCAAAAAAAAGTAAAAAAAACTTATTTAGCGCTAGTGCATGGGTTGGTTGATAAAAGTATCGTCATAGACAAACCCATTCTAACGCCACAAAACATTCAAAAAGACTTGCGCATTCGATCTAAAATTTCTCCTTTAGGCAAGCCTTCAATCACGCTTGTTGAGCCTTTAAGCTATAACTCTTTTTTGGATATAAGCTTACTCAAAATCACCCCACTCACCGGGCGTACGCACCAGATCCGCTTGCATTTGAGCAGCGTGGGGCATAGGATCGTGGGCGAGGGGCTTTATGGGGTGGCTGATGAAGAAGCGAGAGGATACCTTCAATTGAAGCGTGAAAACAACGCCCCATTACTCATGCTCCATGCGTTTCGTTTGGGGTTTGAATTTAAGGGGGCGATCTATGAGATCACCTCCCCCATGCCCAAACGATTCATGCCGTTTTTAAAAGATTGATCCCTTTTTTATTGATTATCCCCTGATTGCTTTTATTGATTATTTTTTGATTATTTTTTGATTATTTTTTGATTATTTTCTTTTTGGGGGGGTTTTGATTAAGATTTTTTATATGCTTTTTTTAATCCCCCTTATCCTTTCTAGCTTTCAATTCCTCTTGTTTTTTAAGAATCATTTCTTCAGTAATACTAGAAAGCTTGTCTTTATGGTTTTCATCATTAGAATCTTCTTTGTGGTGGGACTCTTCTTGTTTTTTTGAAATGATTTCTTCAGCGATGTTGGAGAGTTTTTCAAAATTTTTAGCGTCTTTGCGATTGGAGCGGTTTTTTAAATTCTCTCTGATTTGCCTTTTTCTTTGAATGAGTGCAAACATTTTTTGGCTGAATTGGTAGCATTTGCGCACACTTATAACAATCACGCCCCATTTGATCAACAAAGCGATTAAAAGCCAAACAAACGAGCTAGAAGTGTCTAATAAAAACTGACGCACATCGCTATACACCCAAATATCCACCCAAATCACCAACAAAGTGATCAGAATAGAAAACGCAATGCTTTTAAACCGAAAAAGCCACGCCACAATCACAAACCCTCTCGTGTGCCTATGGGCTAATAGCCAGCGTTCATTCTTTTCGCTAAAAAAATTCATTAAACCAGAAATTACGCTATTTTTCTTGTTCATTGTCGCCCTTTTCCCAAACTTCTTTAAAATGCTTGGTGGTTTTTTCTTGCTTTTCTTTCAATTCTTTAGCGTGGATTTGCTCTAACAACCTTTTTTCTTCGGCTTCAAACATGATTTTTAATTCTTCTTCATTAAAATCGCTCAGTTGCATGCCCTCTTTTGCCAAGCGTTTTTCTACGATTTTAACCGCTTGCTCCCTGATTTTTTGAGATTTTTCTTTAAAAAGCACTCGTTTGGTTTTTTGAAACGCTTCATTAGAATTTTTGTGGATCGTTTGTTTGCAAAAATCTAAAAAATCCTTGACTTGATGCATGATCTTCATTATTATCCGTTTTTAAAAAGTTTTTAAGACTAATGACCCCTAAAAGAATACCAAAAAAAGATTAAAACTCTCTAGTAAAATGTCTTCTTAAAAGAATAGGGGGCATTTTGGCGATGCTCTTAACCCCATAAAATAGGGCTTTTGTGGGATAGTTTCTAGGTGAGGCTATCGCATGTTTTTTGTCCCTTATCTCAATTCTTTGAGCGACTCGCATGCCTTTTGTTCCCCTAATTTGCAAGCTTTAGAATAAAAGTAAGCGGCTTTTATTAAGTCTTTTTCCACCCCTTGACCATATTCATATAGAAAACCTAAAAAACCACACCCCCAACTATTATTCAAATTGCATGCTTTAGAACAGAATTGAGCGGCTTTTGTTGAGTCCTTTTCTACGCCTCGACCAGTAGTATATAACACCCCTAAATTCTTACACCCATCACCAATATTCAAATCGCATGCTTTAGAGTAAAAGTAAGCGGCTTTTATTAAGTTTTTTTCCACCCCTTGACCATCTCTATAAAGCACCCCTAAATTATTACAACCCCTACCATATTTCAAATCGCATGCCTTTTCAAAATACTTCCTAGCTTTAGAAAAATCTTGCTTGTCATAACTCAGCATACCCAAATCAACAAGCTCTTCAGGGTTTGGCTCTGCCATTAACCCCCCCCAATCAACACACAGCACAAACACAAAGCCCTAAAAATCGCTTTTTTGAAACTTTCTAGCATGACGCTCTCCCTTTTATTAAAAAATTTAGACTTTATTATAATCAAATATTGATGACTAGAACCTTTTAATTTCACAAATGGGGTTTTTAAACTTCAATTTTTATAATAAAACTCATTCTCTTAAGGGATAGGGGGTATTTTTAAATGAGAATTTATCCCTAATGATTTTTTAAAACCTGCTGGCAATAGTGCTCCAAGATCCTGCAAGCGCTCAAAGAGTCTAACCGGCCGTCTTTAATAGCGAGTCGCTTATTTTTCCTACCCAAATGCTCTAAATTGTCATAAGCTTCTATGCTAGAATTATCTTCATTAATAAAAACGATTTCGCCCTTAAAATCTACAAGCTTGATAAAATGCTCAATGCGTGCGTTCGTATCCGCATAGCTTTCATTGGGCTTGCCCACCACTAGCACCTGAATGTTTTTTTCCCTCAACAAATCGCTTAAATCCCTAGAGGCCTGATTTCTGTTGTGGCGTAAAATCGCTTCTAAAGGCAAGACAACGCCGTTTAAAAGCACAGCGATGCCAATGCGTTTTAACCCCACATCGCATGCTAAAATCATGCTAACACCACGAGATGATTGATGCGTTTGATCTTACCCAACAGCTCGTATTCTAAAAGCTTATCCCCAAATTTGAGATACGCCTCTTCATAGCTCGGGTTTTTGGCGCAATATTCCAAAAATTCATCTTTCATTTCAGGCATTTCTTTTAAATGGTAGTCTTTTAAAAGGGTGTTTATAAAATTTTGAATATTAAATATCCCTTGAGCCTGCCCTTTTTCTAAAAGCTCATTAGTGCCATCGCTCTCATTCAAGCGTTGGGGTAAAACAAACAAGGGTTTTTGGTATTTTTGGGCTAATCTCGCGCTACTCATAGAGCCGCTTTGTAAATCCGCTTGGGGGATAATCACCGCATCGCTTAAAGCGATCACCAGGCGGTTTCTGGCTAAAAAAGAGCCTTTAATGGGCATGAAGTCTTTTTCATATTCGCTTAAAATCAAGCCGTTTTGCGCAATTTCTTGAATCACTTTATGGTTGTTCGTAGGATAGATGAAATCCAAACTGCAAGGCGAAAGCATGATCGTTGTTGGCAAGGCGTTTTCTTGAGCGATAATATCCACGCCTAACGCTCCCCCGCTCACAATAACCGTGCCATTTTTAGCAAGCTCTCTGGCTAGAGTGATCGTGTGTTGCTTGCTATAAGGGGTGGGTCTTCTTGTGCCGATGATAGCCACTTTTAAAGGCGCTTCTAAAAGCTTGGTATCGCCCACACAATAGAGTTTTTTAGGGGGGTCTTTGAGAATGTCAAAGGCTTTAGGGATATTTTCTAGTGCACTGTATTGGAAATTACTTTTCATTTCAAACTATTTAGGCAGTATGATCTCTACTTCAATCGTTTCCACGCTCTGGTTGCTGTCAAGGGTTTTGAAATGGATGTCTGAAGATTTAGTGTATTTTTGAATAACGGCAATGATTTCTTTACGCATTTCTTCCATGTAGGGTAAATTTAAAGTGCGTTCTTTAGCTAAAATCAATTTTAATCGATCTGTCGCAGTGGTCGCGCTCCCTTTGTTTTTAAAAAAATCAAACAAACTCATGAAAATATCCCTTTTAACGTGCTAAAAAAGCCTCTTTTAGCCTTAAATTCCACATATTCCACTTTTTCGCCTAAAATCCTTCTGGTGATGCGTTGGTAAGCTTTCGCGCTCTCGCAATCCGTGCGAATCACCGGCTCGCCCTTATTGGTCGCTGAAATAATATGGCTGTCTTCAGGAATGATCCCAATTAAAGGCAGGCATAAAATCTTAAGCACTTCTTCTATGGAAATCATTTCGCCATTTGCCACTAATTCGGGTTTTAAGCGATTGATTATCAAATGCTTATGCACCTCCATGCCCTTTTTAGCCCGATTAGACTTCGCATCAATAATGCCAATCACTCTGTCGCTATCCCTTAAAGAGCTTACCTCCGGCGTTACCACCACTAACGCCATGTCTGCATGCAAAATCGCATGCTCAAAACCGCTTTCAATCCCAGCCGGTGAGTCAATCAAAATATAGTCAAAATCCGCCCTTAAAGCGTTGATTAAAATCGCTACTTTTTCCTTATCTAAAATATTTTTATCTTTGCTTTGTGAAGCCGCTAAAAAAGAAAGGTTTTTAGTCTTTTTATCCGTGATCAAAGCCTGCGAAAGGTTGCAATTTTTTTCCATCACATCCACCACATCATAAACAATGCGGTTTTCTAAGCCTAAAATCATATCCAAGTTCCTAAGACCTATGTCAAAATCAACCGCTACGACTTTTTTACCGCTCTCAGCCAAGCCGATCGCTAAATTAGCCGTGGTGGTGCTTTTACCCACGCCCCCCTTACCTGAAGTGATAGTAACTACTATTGCCATATGATTCCTTTTAATGATTTATTTTTTATGATTGAATGGGGCGCGTAAGATTTCCCCAATTTGTTCTATTTTAGTTTCTTTAAGGGCTTTCCTCTCTGTGTTTAACCTAGGATAATTCAAGCTCTTTTCTAGTAAAAAATCCTTAGCGAATGAGCCGTTTTGAATCTTTTTTAAGATTTTTTGCATGCGTTTTTCTAACAGATTTCCCATAGGCTCTCTATTTTTAATCGCCCCAAATTCAGCGGTGTTAGAAATGTGTTTCCTTAAGCCCTCTACCCCCTTATGATGCAATAAATCTGCCACCAATTTCACTTCATGCACGCATTCAAAATAGGCTAATTCTTCAGGGTATCCTGCCTTAATTAAAGTTTCAAACCCCATTCTTACAATCGCTTCTAACCCTCCGCACAAAACCGCTTGCTCGCCGAATAAATCGCTCTCGCATTCTTCTTTAAAGCTCGTTTCTAAAACCCCCATTCTCCCTCCACCCATCGCTTTAGCATAACTTAAAGCCACCGCTTTAGCGTTATTTTTTGAGCTTTCTTGCTCTATGGCGATTAAATGGTATAAGCCCCTATTTTTAAGGTATTCTTCTCTTAAAGCGCTCCCAGGCCCTTTTGGCGCGACTAAAATCGCACCCACGCCTTTTGGAAGAACAACCTGATTGAAATGCACGCTAAAACCATGGGCAAAGCCCACAATTTGCCCCTCTTTTAAAAAAGGGATCACTTCTTTTTCTAACACTTCCTTATGCAATTCGTCCGGAAGAAGTGCCATGATCACATCAGAATTTTGGACTAGCTCTTTGACTTCTAGCACCTCAAAACCCTCTGCCTTTGCTTTTGAAACGCTCAAACTCCCTTGATACAAACCAATACGCACTTTTACTTTAGAGTCCCTCAAATTGAGCGCTTGGGCTTCTCCTTGCGCGCCATAGCCGATAATGCCCACTTGTAAGGATTGGATAACGCCTAAATCAATGTCTTTATCATAATAAACGGGTAATGCCAAAATCAAATCTCCTAGCGTGTTTAAGCAAGTATTTATTTTACCATAATGAGAGCGATAATGTTTAAAAACATGCAGAATGTTAAAAAATGGTGTGCTCGGAGGGATTCAAACCCCCGACCTACAGGACCGCAACCTGTTGCTCTATTCAGCTGAGCTACGAGCACTTTTAAAGATTTTAAAGAAGTGAGACGATGATTATAGCAAGAAAAGCTAATTTTTCACTTAAACGATGCGTTTTTTCTATTATAATTTAAGGCATGCAAAAAGATTACCAAAAACTCATCGCTTATTTATGCGATTTTTTAGAAAAAGAAGCGCAAAAACGAGGCTTTAAAAAAGTCGTTTACGGGCTGAGCGGGGGGCTAGATAGCGCGGTCGTTGGGGTGCTATGCCAAAAAGTTTTTAAAGAAAACGCTCATGCCCTTTTAATGCCCTCTTCAGCCTCTATGCCAGAAAGTAAAACAGACGCTTTAGATTTGTGCGAAAAATTTTCTATCCCTTATACAGAATATTCTATCGCTCCCTATGACGCCATCTTTGATTCTCATTTTAAAGACGCAAGCCTCACTAGGAAGGGGAATTTTTGCGCAAGATTGCGCATGGCATTTTTATACGATTATTCTTTAAAAAGCGATTCTTTAGTCATTGGCACGAGCAATAAAAGCGAAAGAATGCTAGGCTATGGCACTTTATTTGGGGATTTGGCGTGTGCGATTAACCCGATTGGGGAATTATTTAAAACCGAAGTTTATGAACTCGCTTATTATTTAAATATCCCTAAAAAGATTTTAAACAAGCCCCCTAGCGCGGATTTATTTGTAGGCCAAAGTGATGAAAAAGATTTGGGCTATCCTTATAGCGTGATCGATCCTTTATTAAAGGATATTGAAGCGTTGTTTCAAACAAAACCCATTGATGCAGAAGCACTCACTCAATTAGGCTATGATGAAATTTTAGTGAAAAATATCATAAGCCGTATCCAAAAAAACGCTTTTAAATTAGAATTACCCGCCATCGCCAAACGATTTAACCCTAAATGAAAAGCGATAAACCCTTTTTAGAACGCTATTTTTATGACCCAACTCTCCTACAAAAGGGGTTGATTTTCGCGCTCTATCCTTTTTCTTTAATCTATCAAGGCATCGCCACCCTTAAACGAAAAACCGCTAAAAAACATGATTTTAAAATCCCCCTTATCAGCATCGGTAATTTGATCGCTGGGGGAAGCGGTAAAACGCCCTTTATTTTAGAAACCGCTCCAAGATACCAAGAAGTGGCGGTTGTCTCTAGGGGGTACCAACGGGATTCTAAAGGCTTAGTGGTGGTGAGCGTTAAAGGAAACATTTTAGTTCCTCAACAAACAGCAGGCGATGAAGCTTATCTTTTAGCCTTAAATTTAAAACAAGCGAGCGTGATTGTGAGCGAAAAAAGAGAGCTAGGCGTTTTAAAAGCCCTTGAATTAGGGGCAAAGATCGTGTTTTTAGACGATGGTTTTAGGTTTAATTTCAACCAATTCAATTTGCTTTTAAAGCCTAAAGTCCCCCCCTACTACCCTTTTTGTTTGCCTAGCGGGTTGTATAGAGAAAGCATCAAAAGCTATAAAGAAGCCCATTTAGTCATTACCGAAGATAAGGATTATCAAAGAATAACCTCTATTTCTCGCCCCACCAAACGCATGCTTTTAGTAACGGCTATCGCTAATCCTAGCAGGCTTGATGCGTTTTTACCTAAAGAAGTGGTTAAAAAATTGTATTTTAAAGACCATGCCCTTTTTGATTTGGAGCTTTTAGAAAAAGAGTTTTATCAAAATAACGCCACTTCCTTATTGGTTACTTCAAAAGATCTCGTCAAATTACAAGATTGCAACTTGCCTTTAAGCGTATTGGATTTAAAACTAGAAATTTGCCCTAAAGTTTTAGAGAGAATTGATCGTTATATCCTTTCTTATCCTTGTAATACAAAAGAACATCTATAAATTCCTTTTCTTTAGAGATAAAGCCTTTCAAACGCCCCTCTAACTCATAATGGTTTTTTTCATAAAAAGCGATCGCTTTGAAATTGTTTTCCATCACTTCTAAGTGCAAAGAATTTAACTGGAACTCTTCAAAAGCGATGCATTCTAAAGCTTTTAAAATAGTTTCTCCCCCATTTTTCAAAAAAGGGTTTTTATAAATCCCCAAATACCCATGCTTATGAAAAAAATTGATTTTAGTGATAGAGCCAACCCCTAAATAAACGCCCTCTTCTTTAAACAAAAAATAGCGGTGGTTGGGCGAGTTTTTTAAATCTTCTATGAATTGCAAATGCGTTTTTAAAGAAATAAAAGTGCTATACATCCATAAGGCAGTGTTTGGGTGGTTACGAAACTCTAAAACCAACAGCTTTTCTTCATCGTTTAAATGGATAAAATCAATCGCTTGGATATTTCCATAAGAATAATTTTTTTTCAAATCTCTAAAAACTCCCTTAATGCGCCATCTAGCTCACTCCCAAAGGCCAGGGTTTTTGCCCAGGCTTGGTTTTTTTGAATTTGTAAATTTTCAAAATCTCTAGCTAAAGTTTTTAAACTCGTTTGTTTGAAGATGCCTGAATTTTCAAATTCTTGGCTTTGAAGGATTTGATTAGAAGCAATGGGAATGATAAGAGAGGGCGTTTGAGAAAGGGCTAATTCATAGAGGGTTTGGCCTGCAGCGCTAATGGCGCAAGCGCAAAATTTCATCAAAGAACTGAACTCTAAAGGGCTTAAAGGGCTGTAATAATGCGTGTTTTTGGGAGGATTTTTGGGGATATAAGGTGAAATGATATGCAAATGCATGCCCTTATTTTCTAAAATTTTGACTATCTCTTTGAGCGTTTTTTGCTCGCTCCCCCCTAGAGTGATTAGCACTTCTTTATTTTCTGTATTAATAGGGCGCTCATAGACAAAGCGAATATCAATAGGGTAAAACCCCACCCCCAAATAATACCGATAATCTTTTGATAAATAATGGTAGTGTTTTAAAGCGTTCAGCGTGAAATTTAGGATCTTGGTGTTTTTAGGGTAAAACCCCTTAGCATGCTCTTTATCTTCTATGACCATAAGGCTTTTGGCTTTTTCTTTTAAAAGATAAAAATCCCTTGAATTTAAACAATAGCTGTCCGTAATCAAAAAATCATCATTGCCAACGCCCTCTAAAAAAGCGCTTATATTATTTTGCTGGTGTAAATAAAGATCCGCTTTAACCCCTAATTTTTCTATAAAAGAAAGGATTTTTTCACAACGCCTCACATGCCCTAAACCGCTTGTTAAAAAACAATCGCACAAAATTTTTACTGGCATGCGTTTTTTAAACGGCTGTATTTGATCTTGGCTAATTCTAAATCTTCTAAAGTGTCAATATCTTGGACTTCTAAGGGCGATAATTCTAAAGCGATAGAATTTTGACTAAAAATAGGCCGCATTTCTTTAAAGGCTTGAGCTTTCCCCATATAAAGCAACCCTGCGTCATGATAGAGCGTTTTTAAATCTTGTGTGCGCGTGTTTGAATGCTCTTTAAAAGCCATTTGAACGCCGTTTTCAAGGCTAAAAGAACGATAGGGCGAAGCGCTAAAGGGAGAGCATGTGAAAACATAATCCGTATTTTCTTTTAAAGCCTCAAAAGCGTTTCTTAAATGCTTTTCTTGTAAAAATACTGAAGCGCCATACAAACAACACGCAATATCTTCATCTTTTAATTCTAATTCTTTCATGTGATAGGCCATCACCTCTAAAGTCGTAGCTCTATCGTCCGCTAAAATTTTAGGGCGCAAATTCAAAAAACTCGCCCCATAATTTTTAGCTAAATTCACATACTCCATGCTATCGCTAGAGATAAACACCTTTTCAAAGAGCTTGGAATTTAGCGCCGCTTCAATAGGGTAAGCGAGCATGGGTTTATTGAAAAAATCAATAATATTTTTATTCTTGATCCTTTTACTAGAACTTCTGGCTAAAACAATAGCGATCGCTCTCATGCTAGGCTTTGCTCTTTATTAATAAGGCATTTGGGTTTCCATCGCATCAGCAGCGAATTTCTTTTTATTGGAATCGCTCAAATGCCCTAAATTCGTGTATTCAATCTTAGCGTCAGCTAAAAACTTGGATTGGATGGTGTTATTCCTTTCAATATCATAAGGACGGATCACCCCACTCACCTTGAGGATTTGCTTTTCCCCATCCACTAGCACTTCCTTATTCCCATAGATGAAATAATTCCCGTTTTCTAGCACCTTAATGATGCGAGCGCTCAACACAATCTCTAAATCTTCGCTCTTTTTTTGCGAGCCACCGCCTTTAAAATTCGTGTTATTGCTGGATTTAGTGAAATTGTAATTATTCTTATCGTCCAAATACTCCGCTTCTTTTTTCTTTTTTTCATCTAGCCCGTTATAAGTGAGTCTTGGGGGCGTGGAATTACCCCCTGAAGCGCTTTTATAATCTTTAGAACTAGAATAATTCGCGCTCGCTTTTTCAGAGACAATGATTGTGATCAAATCGTTAGGCTTCATCGCCCTCCTGTCCGCAAATAAGGGGCGCTCACCCTGCCCAAACAAACTCCCCAACTTGTTCAATTCAGGGATAAATTCTTTAGAGGGGGTTTCTTCTACATAATTAGGAGGGTTAAAATCAATTTTTGGCTCATTGGCTGATGCCATGCTAAATATAACGCTAAACGCAACAGCCCCTAAATAAAGCGCTTTTTTCATCCACTAGCCTTACTTTTGAGTTATTTTAAGCCCTAAATTATACTCTCTTATAAAGAATAAATGCTTAATTTTGAGTAAGTTATTGTAAAATTTAGATCTTTATAATGAAACTTACTATGCAGGAGATAAAATTGAGAACCTTGTTAAAAATGTTAGTTGGCACAAGCTTGCTAACACACGCCTTAGCAGCTAAAGAAGAAAGCGCAGCACCTTCTTGGACAAAAAATTTGTATATGGGATTCAATTACCAAACAGGTTCTATCAATTTAATGACTAATATCCATGAAGTTAGAGAAGTCACTAACTATCAAACCGGTTACACCAATATCATAACCAGCGTTAATAGCGTTAAAAAGCTCACCAACATGGGATCTAATGGGATTGGCTTAGTCATGGGCTATAACCACTTTTTCCATCCGGATAAAATCTTGGGCTTGCGCTATTTCGCTTTTTTAGACTGGCAAGGCTATGGCATGAGATACCCTAAAGGCTATTATGGTGGCAATAACATGATCACTTATGGCGTGGGCGTGGATGCGGTGTGGAATTTCTTCCAAGGGAGTTTCTATCAAGATGATATTAGCGTGGATATTGGCGTTTTTGGGGGGATTGCGATTGCTGGGAATAGCTGGTATATTGGCAGTAAAGGGCAGGAATTGTTAGGCATCACTAACAGCAGTGCGGTTGATAACACTTCTTTTCAATTCCTCTTTAACTTTGGCCTCAAGGCTTTATTTGTAGATGAACATGAATTTGAAATCGGTTTTAAATTCCCCACCATTAATAACAAATACTACACCACTGATGCGCTCAAGGTTCAAATGCGTAGGGTCTTTGCCTTTTATGTGGGGTATAATTACCACTTCTAAAAGGCTTTAAAACCCAACGCAACTCCCTAACATCTTTTGATAATAACTCTTGGCTTTGAGAATTGTCTCTGTGTCATCGGTTTTTAAAAGCACTTCGTAATTGTTTTCAAAAGCGTTTTTGCTCCAATTCGCTGAGCCTAAAAACACGATCTTATCATCAATGATCGCTACTTTTTGGTGCATGATGCCGTAATAATTCCCGTTTTTAGCCTTAAGCCCTTTCAATAAGCACACTTTCGTGTTAGGGTATTTGTCTAAATAGCCAATAGTGGATTGCTTGTTATTATGATTGCTTTCATAATCATAAATGATTTGCACCTTGATCCCCCTACTCGCTACGCTTTTAATGGCTCTTGCAATATCTCTGTGCGTGAAACTATAAATAGCGATTTTCACGCTCTCTCTAGCACTGCTAATACCAGAAACTAAAGCATTCAAAGCGTCTCTTTGCTCATAAGGTAAGACAAATAAGCTGTTTTTAGCTTGCAAAACCCCTAAACAGCCCACTAACACACCCACGCCAACGATTTTTTTAAACTTGTTGAACATCAAATGATCCTTATTTTAAATTACACTCATGATAAAAACAACCAACCAAGTGGTTTTTTGATTATAATAAAAGATTTAAAAAAAGCGATAAAAATTGATAGGCTTAAAGAAGCGTTTCTTATCAAATAAGGAGTCCCTAAAATGAAAATGATTCTATTCAACCAAAACCCCATGATCACAAAGCTGCTTGAGAGTGTCTCTAAGAAATTGGAATTGCCTATGGAAAATTTTAACCACTATCAAGAGTTATCCGCGCACCTTAAAAAAGATCCAGAATGGATTTTGATAGCCGATGATGAATGTTTGGAAAAACTAGACCAAGTGGATTGGCTAGAATTAAAAGAAACCATCTCTCAAAATAAAAACAGCGTGTGCATGTATAAAAAGGGCAATGAAATGCAGCCCTTCTTAGAGGGCTTTGAGATGAAAATGAAAAAACCTTTTTTACCCACTGAGATTTTAAAAATCCTTCAAAAAAAGCTTGGTTCTAACATAAACGAGCTAGAGCCTAGCCAGAATTTAGACCCAACTCAAGAAGTTTTAGAAACCAATTGGGACGAATTAGAAAGTTTAGGCGATTTAGAAGCCCTAGCCAAAGAAGAGCCTAACAATGAAGAGCAACTACTCCCCACTTTAGATGCGCAAGAAGAAAAAGAAGAGATTAAAGAAACGCCCCAAAAAGAAGAAAAGCCTAAAGATGATGAAACGCAAGAGGGTGATGAAACTCCCAAAGATGAAGAAGTTTCTAAAGAGTTGGAAACGCAAGAAAAATTAGAAATCCCTAAAGAAGAAACGCAAGAAGAAGTTAAGGAAGAGATCAAAGAAGAAACGCAAGAACAAGAGCCAATCAAAGAAGAAACACAAGAAAATAAGGAGGAAAAACAAGAAGAAACACAAGATTCCCCAAGCGCGCAAGAATTAGAGGCCATGCAAGAATTAGTTAAAGAAATCCAAGAAAACTCTAACGAGGATAAAAAAGAAACGCAAGAAAGCGCAGAAATTCCACAAGATAAAGAAATCCAAGAAGTTGTTACCGAAAAAGCCCAAGCACACGAGTTAGAAATTCCTAAAGAAAAAACGCAAGAAAGTGCAGAAGCTCTCCAAGAAACCCAAGCACACGAGTTAGAAAAACAAGAAATCGCAGAAACCCCACAAGATGTAGAAACACCGCAAGAAAAAGAAACGCCACAAACCCAAGAAAAAGAAACCCCCAAAGATGAAAACACGCAAGAAAGCGTGCAAAATTTACAAGAAAAAGAAATCCAAAAAGCCCAAGATGAAACGCCCCAAGAAGACCATTACGAAAGCATTGAAGACATTCCTGAGCCGGTGATGGCTAAAGCGATGGGGGAAGAATTGCCCTTTTTAAATGAAGCCGTTGCAAAAACTCCTAATAATGAGAACGACACAGAAACCCCTAAAGAGAGCGTTATAAAAACCCCGCAAGAAACCCCGCAAGAAAAAGAAGAAAGCGATAAAACTTCCAGCCCCCTAGAATTGCGCTTGAATTTGCAGGATTTATTAAAAAGCCTCAATCAAGAGTCCTTAAAAAGCCTTTTAGAAAACAAGACCTTAAGCATTAAAATCACTTTAGAGGATAAAAAACCTGATGCATAATGATTTTAATTTACTCATCCTTTCAGGCCCTAGCGGAGCGGGTAAAAGCACCCTTACAAAGTATTTGCAAGAAAAAATCCCCAAAACCCATTTTTCCCTTTCCACCACCACACGAAAACCCAGAGAGGGCGAAGTTGATGGCTTGCATTACAATTTTGTCAGCGAAGAAGAATTCAAACAAGGCATAGAAAAAGGGCAGTTTTTAGAATGGGCGATCGTGCATAACCACTATTATGGCACTTCTAAAATCCCTGTAGAAAAAGCCTTAAAAGAGGGCAAAATCGTCATTTTTGATATTGATGTGCAAGGGCATGAGATTCTTAAAAAGCATTACCCCAACGCATGCTCTGTGTTTATTAGCACCAAAAACCAAGAGATTTTAAAAGAGCGCTTGCTTTTAAGGGGGACGGATTCTAAAGAGACGATAGAAAAACGCTTGATCAACGCTTATAAAGAAATGCAGTGCTTGGAGAGCTTTGATTACCTCATCATCAATGAAGATTTAGAAAAATCCAAAGAAATCATCTTAAGCATCGCAAAAACTTTAGTCCATCGCTTAAAAGCGTTTAATTTTGAAAAAATATGCAAGGCTTGGAAAAACGAATCCTTATAAAACCTATCAATTATTTTTTAAAAAAGCTATAATTCAAGAAAAAACCAACCAATAGTTTAAGGAGTAGAATATGGGCGGATTCACAAGCATATGGCATTGGGTCATTGTTTTATTAGTGATTGTGTTGTTATTTGGGGCTAAAAAGATCCCAGAGTTGGCTAAGGGTTTAGGCAGTGGGATTAAAAATTTCAAAAAAGCCGTGAAAGACGATGAAGAAGAGGCTAAAAACGAGCCAAAAACCCTAGACGCTCAAGCAGCACAAACCAAGGTGCATGAGAGCAGCGAGATTAAAAGCAAACAAGAGAGTTAAACATGCACACTCTCATTAAGGGCGTTTTAGAAGAGATTTTAGAAGAAGAAGTCATTATTGAATACCCTAAAGACAGAGAGCATGGGCATTACGCTACGCCCATTGCTTTCAATCTCGCCAAAGTTTTTAAAAAATCGCCCTTAGTTATCGCTGAAGAGTTAGCCCTTAAAATCAGCACGCACGAAAAAACTCAAGGGCTTTTTGACAGCGTAGTGGCTTGTAAGGGCTATATCAATTTCACGCTTTCTTTAGATTTTTTAGAGCGTTTCACCCAAAAGGCTTTAGAATTAAAAGAACGATTTGGCTCTCAAATTAAAAGCGAGCGTTCTCAAAAAATCTTTTTAGAATTTGTGAGCGCTAACCCCACAGGGCCTTTACACATAGGGCATGCTAGAGGGGCGGTGTTTGGCGATAGTTTGGCTAAAATCGCTCGCTTTTTAGGGCATGAAGTTTTGTGCGAATATTATGTCAATGACATGGGATCTCAAATCCGCTTGCTAGGGCTTTCTGTATGGCTCGCTTACAGAGAGCATGTTTTAAAAGAAAGCGTAACTTATCCGGAAGTCTTTTACAAAGGCGAATACATCATTGAGATCGCCAAAAAGGCGAGTAACGATTTAGAGCCAAGCCTTTTTAAAGAAAACGAAGAGACTATCATTGGAGTTTTAAGCGGCTACGCTAAAGATTTAATGCTTTTAGAAATTAAGGATAATTTAGACGCTTTAGGCATTCATTTTGATTCCTATGCGAGCGAAAAAGAAATTTTTAAACATAAAGATGCGGTGTTTGAACGATTAGAAAAAGCGAACGCCCTTTATGAAAAGGATTCTAAAATTTGGCTCAAATCTTCACTCTACCAAGATGAAAGCGATCGGGTGCTCATTAAAGAAGATAAGAGCTGCACTTATTTAGCCGGCGATATTGTCTATCATGATGAAAAATTCAAGCAAAACTACACCAAATATATCAACATTTGGGGGGCAGACCACCACGGCTATATCGCTAGAGTGAAAGCCAGCCTTGAGTTTTTGGGCTATGATTCCAACAAACTTGAAGTCTTACTCGCTCAAATGGTGCGCTTGCTCAAAGATAACGAGCCTTACAAGATGAGTAAAAGAGCGGGTAATTTTATTTTGATTAAAGATGTGGTTGATGATGTGGGTAAGGACGCTTTAAGGTTTATTTTTTTAAGCAAACGGCTTGACACGCATTTAGAATTTGATGTCAATACCTTAAAAAAGCAAGACAGCTCAAACCCTATTTACTATATCCATTACGCTAATTCGCGCATCCACACCATGCTAGAAAAATCGCCTTTTTCTAAAGAAGAAATTTTACAAACCCCTTTAACCAATTTAAACACTGAAGAAAAATACCTACTTTTTAGCGCTTTAAGCTTGCCTAAAATCATTGAATCTTCTTTTGAAGAATACGGCTTGCAAAAAATGTGCGAATACGCAAAAACCCTCGCTTCAGAATTCCACCACTTCTATAACGCTGGCAAGATTTTAAACACCCCTAAAGCTAAAGAGCTTTTAAAGATTTGTTTGATGGTGAGCTTGAGTTTAAGCAACGCTTTCAAGCTTTTAGGCATAGAGATAAAAACCAAAATTTCCGCTAAAGATTAAGCTAATATTTAATTTTTTGTTATAACATTCCCCTTATTTTCAAAAAATAAGGAGAATATTTTGCTTAATCGTATTATAGAGCACATGAACGCTCACCATGTAGAAGACATGAAAGGTTTGTTGAAAAAATTCGGGCAAGTCCATCACGCTGAAAATGTCGCCTTTAAAAGCGTGGATTCTCAAGGCGTTGTGATTGGTTATAACAACAATCAAACCTTAAGGATTGAATTTAACCACGAAGTCAAAGACCCTAAAGACTACAAAAACGCTATCATTGAATTGTGTCAAAGCATAGAAAAAACCCATGATTTAAAAGGCGTGGAAGAAGAAGTTAAAGCCTTTAAAGAAGGCTTTGATTCTGTTTGTTTAGCGACCTTACACCCTAATGGGCATGTGGTATGCTCTTATGCGCCTTTAATGAGCGATGGCAAACAATACTATATTTATGTGAGCGAAGTGGCTGAACATTTTGCCGGCCTTAAACACAACCCCCACAATGTGGAAGTGATGTTTTTAGAAGATGAAAGCAAGGCTAAATCAGCTATTTTGAGAAAACGCTTGCGTTATAAAACCAACGCTCGTTTTATTGAAAGAGGGGCAGAGTTTGACAAAGCGTTTGATTCTTTCATTGAAAAAACCGGCGGAGCTGGGGGCATTAAAACCATTCGCACCATGCAAGATTTCCATTTGATCGCATTGGATTTCAAAGAAGGGCGTTTCGTGAAAGGCTTTGGCCAAGCTTATGACATTTTAGGCGATAAAATCGCTTATGTTGGGGGTAAAGGCAACCCACACGATTTCGCTCACAAGAAATAAACTTTCTCACTCATAAGGGGCGAACGCCCCAAAAAGACCGCTTTTTAGAGGGGTTATGGCAAAGTCAAGCCCTTTACTATCCACTCTTAAAAAATGCTAAAAGCCTTTTTATGGGCTAACACCACACAAAAAGCGTCAAAATCAAAAAAATGACAAAATTTTTAAGAAAATGACAAAAAAAAAAAAACGCTTTATGCTATAATACTCCAAATACATTGCAAATGCATTCTAATGCAAATGTATTTTAATGTATGAAATCCCTAATATTCAATTCAATCTAAAAAGGAGAAAACATGAAAAAAACCCTTTTACTCTCTCTCTCTCTCTCTC
>NZ_JAHXLB010000030.1:0-7039 GCF_021062735.1 Helicobacter pylori
AAAAGAGTTTAAACCTCATATGCTTTCAGGTGATTATGCAGGTCACATGGAATGTCACGTAGAAAATGATTTTCTTTTGATATGGATCGATGATGAAGTCGTAAAGCTGGTTAGGCTTGGCAGTCATTCGGAATTGTTTGGAAAGAAGAAGAAATAACATAACTATTTTAGAAAGTCAGCAGAACTTGTTTTGTTTTTGAAGTTCTGCTGACTTTTGTTTTATGCTTTTGTTCAGAACAAGGACAGCTGCCGTTTGTCCTCTTCTTCCTGTTTGTGTACTTTCTGGCTCTGCTTCTCATACTCGAGTATCTCCTGTATTGACCGGATAGCTCTTTTTCTCTGTTCCGGAGTGGTGCGCCTTGCCATACCCTTTTCCATTTTCCCGGACTTCAGCCAGTTCGAATACATATCGATCAGGCAGAGTACTTCTTCTTCCATTACTGTAGGCACTCTCATGGTCTTGGTGTACATGCCGGACACAGCCTTTCTTCCGGAACCTTCTCTGGCTCCACCTTTCCCGGTCTTTTTTCCTGGTTCCTTTTCCATAGGTCTGTTTTGTTTGATTTCGTTACGGAATCAAAGTTAGGTATTTTATATCGGATATCCAAGTAAAACCGCACACTGATTTGCACTGCAAACGGCTGCACTCGTCGGGAGTGTTGGTACACCCCCTTGCCGTGCGGCGCTCCCCGACCGATGAGTTTTTGTGTGGTGTTCCGGACGCAATCTGTTGTGCGGTTTTGTTGGGTAATTCTGTTGTGTACTGGGTGTGCGGTTTTCGTGGGTGTTCACGTGTGTGGGATAGGTTCTATCTCTCCCCGTCCCCTTTGCGATTTCGCGCTGGGGAGGGTGTTCGATAGAACAGCAAGAGGAAACCGGGCAAGCCCTGTTTTTTCCTCTTGCCCTACGGGGTTACGGCTGAATATCAGCCGTTTAAGTTTTTTAACCGCAATTAGTTTGAAATTGTGGTTAAAATCATACCTTTGGAAATCAGAGATTTAATAATATAAACAGCAATTAAAACCGCAATTGTATGGATAAGGAAACCACCACTTCTGTCACCATTGACCGAAAAACGTTTGCCCGGCTTGATAGGCTGGCAAAGTCCAATAATGTATCAAAGAAAGAGTTCCTTTCCTGTGCGCTGGAGTACTTCGAGAAGTATGGCATCAACCCGGTTGAGCATGAGAGTCCGGCAAAGGAAATGCAGAAACTTATCAAACGCTGTGATCAGGTGATAGCGTTCATCCGGAAGCAGGAGCAGGATTTCTTGCGTCCGGCTTGTGAAGCCATGGGCAGTACAAGTATGAGGGTGACCATGAGCATGGACTCGATACTTACGGAAAAAAAGTTCAGCCAATACCAAAAAGACAATGACCTATTCATGCGTGACCTTGCAAGCCTTGCCGGGATAAGGGAGCAGGCTTTGGACCGGGCGGAAAAGGCAGTCGGTCAGTCGAGGGATATGCTTCTGAAGAACCAACAAGCCATTTATGCAAGGCTGGACGCTGTGACGCAAAGGCAGGAGAAGATCTTCTCCTATATCGCAAGCTATATCGATGCGAAAGGAAAAGCCGGGCTTTTCGATGATATAAAAGCCTTGTACAAGAACGAGAAGAACAAAAGGGAAAAGATATGAACGTGAAGATACAGGGAAGCGGTAACGGCACATATGCCAATACAGGCAGTTGTGTTGCGGTGACGAACTATCTCCAGCATGAGGATTTGGAGAGGATGAAGAAAGGGGAGGAGGTGCAGCCATTCTTCAACCAGTTCCGGGACTACGTGAGCGCAAGGGAGGTCACATTCAAGATAGACAACAACAAGGCTAAGTTAAGCCGGACTGACGCAAAGTTCTATGTTATCACTGTCAGCCCTTCAGAGAAGGAGCTGCGCTGCATGGGCGGAACTCCGCAGGAGCGTGCGGAAGCCTTACGGCGGTACATACGACAGGATGTGATGAGAAACTATGCGGAGGGCTTCGGAAAAGGCTTGAGAAGCGATGATGTGGAATATTACGCAAAGATCCACTTCAACCGGGACGGTGACAGTGACAGTGATATGCACGCACATATCATCGTCAGCCGGAAAGACCGGAGCAACACCAGGAAGTTAAGCCCTAAAACGAACCACACCGGAAAGAAGAACTGCGGCAACGTGAAGGGAAGTTTTGACCGGACGGATTTTTTCCGGAAGTGTGAAAGCTCTTTTGATCGGCGAATGGGGTTTGACCGGGAGCCGGAGGAAAGTTTCGACTACCTTAACGCCGTCAAGAACGGCAACCCGGCAGAAATTGCCCGACAGGTGGAGCGTGCGCAGCGCATCAGAAAGGAGAAATGGGACAATCTCAAAACGGAGCTTCAAACCCGGCAGGAGCCGGAGATGTCAAAAATCCGACAGGTGGAGAAAACACCCGACATCGAGCAGCCCACTCCCAAGAAGCAGCAGGAGGAAGATTTGGAACTCCGGCAGAAGCCCAAAAAGAGCAGAGGTTTTGGCATGGGCAGTTGGTAATTTTTCTATTTTCCGGCACAAAGGTAGCTACGCACGCCGCATTTGTCAAGGGACGTTTCACTCTCCGGGTAAAAAATCTCCTGTGCTCGCTTCGCTCGTGCGGTATTTTTTACCCTTCGCCCTTGACAAATACTCTGTGCTTCGCTGGCAGGTGTTTAGGAAAAAAGAAAAAAATGTTGCTCTTTGGTGGGGTGTCCGTTTTGTCATTCTGTTACCGTTGTATTAAGTATTCGCTCTGTACTTCTTGATTTAGTATAATAGCAAAAATATGGGTTTATGAAAATGGAAGGACTGGCAAAATATTAATATTCAATATATTTCGCTATCTTTGCAGCCTCAAAATTGGATTAAGTATTTATTTAAAAGATTAAGGCAATGGTAAAAGCATGAAATACTAAAGATATAACATAAACATATAATTAATAGCGTTTACTATTATTCGGTATACTCTGAAAATTTGGCGATTAGATGATGTATAGACACGAATAAGTTCTGTGAACGCCTGCGCTATGCGTGGGTGGAACTTATCGTCTATACGGGTTACGCCAAATACCTCAGAGTGTTGATAAGGAAGCCCACGCTTCTTTTTTTTACGCTTTGGGGTATTTGTTTGTTGTGCCCGTATCGAATTATAGTTCGCACAACAAAAGCGTAGATGAAAAAATATTTTTTTACGAGAGAATCTTTATTGGCGATAGGGATTTTCATGTTTTCTTTTACCCATATATGGGCGCAAAATGGAGTGAAGGATAGTTTGTATAAGGAATTACCGAAACCTGTTTTAGATGAAGTGTATCAATTGAAATTTAAAGAGGTGTTAGTTCCTGTCATGGGGATAGGTACAGCAGCTTTGTTTGTCTGTGATGGCTGGTTTACAGAACAGAGGGAGAATGTGCAGGATCTCCTTTCTGCCAAAGGAAGAAATAAAATCAAGTTTGATGATTATATGCAATATTCGCCAATGGTCGCAGTTTATGGGTTAAACCTTGCAGGTGTGAAAGGGAAGCATAGCTTTAAAGGCAGGACAATAATTTTGGCAATGTCTTATGCAACTATGGGAATGATTGTCAATACGATGAAATATTCGTTTAAAGAGAAAAGACCGGATAGTAATACTCGAAATTCTTTTCCATCCGGTCATACTGCTACGGCATTTATGGGAGCTGAATTTCTTTACCGGGAATATAGGGATGTGTCGCCATGGATTGGTTATGCAGGGTATGCGATAGCAGCAATTACGGGATACTTGAGAATATACAATGACAGGCATTACCTCAATGATGTGGTAGCAGGGGCTTGTATTGGTGTTTTGAGCACGAAACTGGCTTATTGGTTGTATCCTAAGATATTTAAGAAATCCGAATGTTACAAAGAGCATGTGGCGATAGTGACCTTGCCTTATTATTCCGCAAAAGAAGTTGGTTTGAACATGTGTATTTGTTTTTAGGGATAGACAAAGTAATGTTTATTAGTTTTATACATCTAATTCAGTGTTTACATGTATTTTTCCGAAAGTCTTTTGCTCGTCACGCACCCGGCACAGTTCCCGGTGCGCCTTTTCCTTGTATTCCAGCAAAGCGGAGTTTTCGGAGCGCAGCCGGGCAATCTCCCTTTCTTGTTCTTCGCTTTTGGCTTCTGCCTTTGCTTTTTCTTCGGCAGCATGGGCGATCAGTTCCGGCGCTGGGAGTTGCTTGGCGGTCTGTTCCCGGACAGCTTGGAGAAGCAGGTGCACCGCTTCCGTCCCCTCGTTGTGTCGTTCCATGATCTTTGCGGATTGTTCCAGCCGCCCGGCAACCTTTTCTAATGGGGAGAGGTCAAAAGCTTCACCCCGGAGGTCGAACCCGGTTCTTTGGAAATAATCAACGGACAACTCGACAAATTCTTTGCGAGTTATACCCGTACCGTTTAAATACTCGTCTAATTTTTTGGCGTACTCTTGGCTTATCGCTATGGTGGTAAGCGGTGTTTTCCTCTTTTGCTTGCTTTCCTGTCCTTTCTCCATTGCTGTAAAATGCTATATTCTGTTGCAAAGGTAGTTATAAGTATTATTATAGCAATTTATCACAGATATTATTGCAATTTATTGCGATTATAGCAAAATAAATCACCTTGCTATTAGCTGGAAGTCATGGTAAACACCCCCCCTTCTTCCGCAGGCTTCCGGACATGGTTCGGTGAATATCACTGTTACGAATATTGCCCCGGCGAACTTCTCTATCTCTGTAACTATTGCCCGTAAATCTCTGCCATAGCCGTTTATTTCGGCTGGTACGATAACTTTATCACCTGTTTTCATACTTGTATGTTTTTTATTCTATACCAAAATCTTCCATTAAGCAAACCCGGATGATAGCCCCTATCTGTTTGGCTGGCTTGTCTATATATTGCTCAAACTTCTTTTGTATCTTTTGTGCCACCTGTACGGCTATTTCCGGGTGTAACTGTACGGCGTTCACTACACGCTTAACATATCCTTTGTCACTTTTAGAGAACCTCGAAATAGTGGTTGTTATGTAGATGATCGCCTGTTTTGCGCTTTCGTATTCCAATAGCTTTTGTTGTTCGGTTTGCCTTGTGTAAACGTAGAATTTGTATTCGGTAACTTCCTTGCCTTTGTAGCTCTTTGGCTCGAACTCGAAGTATAAATCGCATTGTCCGGCATTGTACAACTCCCGGAGTTCCTTTTGCGGATCGTCAAGTACACGCCTTTTGAAATCGCATCCCCGTTTGTATTTCTTTTCCAACATGAACATTTCCCGAAGCTTTTCGACTGTGTAGAAAAAGAACCCGGCGTTTCGGTATTGGCAGCACAGTTCGTAAAACCTTTGCGAGAATGTGCTTTTGAGTGCGATTGCTACCGTCATGGAGTAACTCGTGAAGTTTTGGGCGAGTTCCACGTAATAGGGTAGTACCTCTTTGGAAACTTGCACCTCAAAATACGATTTATTTTTGATATGCTTGACGTAATTGACAAAACCGATACTTAGCCACATTTTTTCGTTGTTAATCTCTATATCGCGATTTCTAAGCCGTTTTAGCGCATCGTAGATGTTTTGCATCTTGGTATTGTCACCGCATTTCTTTAGTTCTTCCTCGTGTATGGTGATAATCAGATCATCGAATAAGTCCCGTCTGCCGTTCTCGTTCTCGATGTATTGCGCCCGGATATTTCGTATAATGGAGTATAGGGCACGTTTTTCGATAAGGTCGAACTTGTAGCGTGCGGTAGTCAGCGCATTGTCTTGCGACAGGACTATATCCCTCTGTTTCTTGTCTTTCTTCTCCATGACTTTAATGCTTTTCGCAAAGGAAATATTTATCTACGACAAAAACAAATATATGGCGTAGAATATTTGTCGTAGATAACCGTTTTTTTCGGAAATTTGTCGTAGATGCTCGGAAATTTGTCGTAGATGCTCGGAAATTTGTCGTAGATGACCTTTGTAAGATATTACAGCACAATGTGTTATGCTATGCCGTAAAAGTAACTAAAAAGAAACTAAAAATTACCGTAAAGCAATGGAGTGTTTCTTTTTTGGTTTATAGAGGTCGCTTCGCTCCACTTTTCAGCGTGTTTTTTGATACGACGAATTTCCGGAGAATGGGAGAGAGTGGAAACAAGTAAAGCCAAGTGCAACGGATTAGGAAGATTTTTTGGCGTGTTAAATTTTGTATAAATATGACTTTTAATGTATAAAACGAGAAGTTTCCGGGAGCGAAAACGCATCCCGGATTTAATGTAACTTTTTGTTGTATAGTTAGTTACCATAACGCAACTTTACCCATGCTTCCGATTTCAAGTTTAGCACTTATCCCCATAGCCTTAAAAACTCTTGCAATGGTGGAAAAGGTTAAATTCTTACCGTTTTCAATTCGGGAGATTTGAGCCCGTTGCACTCCTATCAGATTACCTAATTCCTCTTGGGTTAAGTTCTTTGATTGGCGAGCTTGTTTAATGGCTTCACCTATCAAAAAAGAGTTAAGTTCTTCTTCGTAGGCATCACGTTTGGGAGTACCTTTTTCTCCGATGTATTTATCCTCGATTTCTTCGAGTGTATAAAATTTCTTTGCTTCCATACGCTTTATCTTTTTGAATTAAAATAATCTTTTCTAATCTCTTCGGCTTTGGCTATTTCTTTGGGAGGTGTCTTTTGGGTTTTCTTGATAAACCCATGTGTTGCGATTACCAGAGTGTTTATCTTATCGTCCTTATCCCAAAAAGCAAGAAGCCTGTACTTGGTTTTGTTATAGAACGTTCTGAATTCCCAAATATCCGTATCATCCAATTTCTTGAATAAATCTGGATCAAGTACAAAGGTGGATTTACGAATATTGCTAATGATCTTCTCACGTACCTTGTTGGGCAATCCGTCTAAAAACTCTTGGGCTTCGTTGGATAATTTGACCTTGAATCTTGATTTTGCTTCCATATAAAGTTTTTTAGTGTTGCAAAGATAATATTTTGTTTCCATATAGCGAAACAAAATATTGATATTTTATGCAGCCTGTTGTGCCGTTTTGATGT